>JASLMK010000023.1 GCA_030746555.1 Planctomycetota bacterium
GGCCCACATCGAGCGCGTCTGGGTCGGCGCCCAGGGCCACGAGTTCGTCTTCAGCGCCGCCGACCGCGTCCTGATCGCCTCCCGCGCGCTCCTGTTCTACCCGGCCAAGCTCCTCGCGCCCTGGCCCCTGCTCTTCAACTACCCGCGCTGGGAGATCGATCCGAGCGTGGCGTGGCAGTGGTGGCCGCTGATCGCGGTGGCCGGCGTCTCCCTGGTCGTCCTCCGCACCTACCTGCGCGGCGTGCGCGGCCCGGCCCTGGCCCTCGCCTTCTTCGCCGGCTCCGCCTTCCCCGCCCTGGGCTTTGTCACCTACTACCCGATGCTGTTCGCCTTCGTGGCGGACCACTTCGTCTACCTGCCGTGCCTCGGCGTCCTGGTGCTCATCGCCGCGGGCTGGACGAGCCTCGTCCGCCGCCTCGCCTGGCCCCGGCCCGCGCTGCTCGTCCCCGCCCTGGCCGCGGGCGGCCTGACCGTCGCCCAGAGCGCACACTTCGCCGACGCCGAGACGCTCTACCGCCACACCCTCACCCACAACCCCGACTCCTGGCTGTGCCAGTCCGAGCTCGGGGCGCTCCTGCTCCAGCGCGGACGCCAGCTCGGCCGCGAGCGGGGCACGGCGGAGCTGGCGGAGGCGCGCGACCTGCTCGCCGGGGCCGTCGCACGCAAGGACGACCACTTCATGATCCGCTGGAACAATGCACTGGTGCTCTCGACCCTGGGTGAGGACTCGGCGGCCCTGGACCACGCGCGGCGGGCGGCCGAGCTGCGCGAGGGCTGGGCCGAGCCGCCGGCCCTGGCCGCCGTCCTCCTGCACCGCATGGGGCACGGTGAGCAGGCCGAGGTCTGGGCGCGACGCGCCCTCGCCGCCGACCCCGGACACTTCACCGCCCACCTGTTCCTCGCGGACCGCACGCGGATCACCGACCGCGCGGCCGAGGCCGCCGGGCACTACGCCGCCGCCTGGAGCGCAGCACCGAACGACGCCAGCGTCCTGGAGGCGGGGCTCAAGTACGCCTGGTTCCTGTCCACGGCCCGCGAGGAGAGCCTGCGCAACGGGGGCCTGGCCTTGGAGGTGCTCGCACGGGTCGAGGGACTGACGGGCGCGGGCGCCGGACCCTCCGCTCGCGTGCGTGCCGCGGCCCTGGCCGAGACCGGCGAGCCGGCGCGGGCGACGGAGCTCCTCGCGGGGTTGCGCGCCTCACTCCTGGAGGCGGGCCTCCGCCTGCCGACGGGACTGGAGGCCCAGCTCGCCGCCCACCGACAGGGCTCCGCCTGGCGCGAGTAGGCCGCGGCCCCCCCGTGGGGGTCGGACGAGCGGTGCGGCGCGGGCGATCACCGCTCTATCGTGGCATCACCGACCGTCGGCGGCATCGGTGTAGCCCAGGGCGGAGAGGGCGTCACTCGTCATGGCGTCCATGCCCCGGAAGCCGCGGCCGCCCGCCGCGGCCTTGCGCCGGGCGTCGAGCTCGAGCGCCTCGGCGGTCCACTCGGCGGCGCGTGCGGCGTCGCCCGATGCCACCACCGGGCGGTGCTCGCCGGGATCGGCAGAGAGGTCGAAGAAGGCGGTCTGGGTGACCGCGCCGGTCGCGTCGCACAGGAGCACGAGCTTCTCGGTCGCCGAGCGCAGGCCGAGCCACGAGTGGGGAGACGGCCAGGCCTGGCGCTCGCGCAGCGCCTGCAGGAGGATGCGGCGCGGCGCGCCCGGGACGAGGGCGTCGCCGTCGAAAAGAGGCGCGCCCTCGACCTCGGCCCAGGCAGGGGCGTCGATCGCTGCCAGGACGGTCGGGGCGATGTCGGTCGTGCGCACGAGAGAGTCGACGACGCTCCCCGCCGAGCGCCCGCCGGGACGCTTGACGATCAGCGGCACGCGCAGCACCTCGTCGAAGACCTCGCCGTTGTGCTCCCAGAGCTGGCCGTGCTCCCCGAAGCCCTCGCCGTGGTCGCCGACGACGATCACCAGGGTCTCGTCCCAGCGGCCGGCGGCCTCCAGAGCCGCGAACAGGCGGCCGAGCTCCCGATCGAGGTAGGCCAGCTCCCCGTCGTAGCGGGCGATCATGTGCTCCATCTCCCGTGCGGGCGCGCTCCCCGCCGGCCAGGAGTGCTGCTCGGCGGCGCGGTAGAAGGTGCCCAGGTCGCCGTCCAGCGGTCCCTCGTAGTCGGGGTCGTAGAGCGTCCCGAAGGTTCCCGGCGCCTGGTAGCTCGCGTGGGGGTCGAAGGCGTGCAGCCACAAGAAGAACGGCTCGTCGGAGGCGGTCTCCAGCCACGCGAGCGCGCCGTCGACGACGGCCTCCGCCCGACGCTGGTAGGGCGAGGCCTGCTGGGCGAACCACTTCTTCTGCTCCTCGGTCAGCTCCCCGCTCTCCCGCAAGGCCTCCAGGTCGCGGTCGATCAGCGGCGCGGTCATCTCGTCGTCGTAGGTCGCGAACCCCTGGTCGAGGCCGAACTGGCGGTCGAGGACGAAGGCGGCGACGAAGGCCGCGGTGGCGTAGCCCTGGTCGGAGAGGCGCTCGGCGAGGGTCGTGAAGCTCCCGTCGAGGCGGTAGATCCCGTTGTCGTGGACGCCGTGACGGGCGGGCGACGCACCGGTCATGATCGAGCAGTGCGACGGCAGGGTGGAGGGAACGGGACTGAAGGCGCGCTCGAAACGCACGCCGTCCCGGGCGAGGGCGTCGAGGCGCGGCGTGTCGATGCGCTCGTTCCCGTAGCACCCCAGCCGGTCCGCCCGCGTGGTGTCGAGGGTCACGAGCAGCACGTCGGGACGCTCCGCGCCGTCCCCCCCACAGGCCGCCACGGCCAGAGCCAGGACAATGGCGGAGGCGCCGCCACTGCCTGCGTCTCCCGCGCGAGCCCGGCGCCACCCGCGCGAACCGGGGCTCCCCTCGTTGGCCTCGAACACCGTCGGGGATTGTAGGCCGCACGCCGACTCGCGCGCCCACGGACAATCCGATTCCTGCAGGCGGGTGCCCCGACCGGCGCTCGCTCAACAGTCGACGCGCACCGCGTGGGCGAGGTCGAAGGCCTGGCCGCAGGGGGAACCGGCAGAATCGGCGTACCGGAAGCCCTCCGCAATACACGCCGAACGGCGCCCCGGGACGCGCCGGCGCGGCCGCGTTGACCACGCTCGCCGACGCTCCTACGATCCCGCGGCTCCGGGCCGCCTCAAAGACGCGATGAAGAGAATACGATTCGGATTCCTGGGAGGGCTGGCGGCCGGGAGCGTCGCCGCGGCGCTGGACGCCGCGAAGCTCGTGTGGGACGTGGGCCTGTTCTGGCTCGACGCTCCGGCGGTCCTCGCCTCCCTGGCAGCGGCCCTCGCCCTGGGGGGCGCGGTGGGTGCGGCGGCGGCGGCCACGTGGGCCCTCTTCGCGCGCCCGCCGGCCGACACCGACCTGGGCACCCTGGAGGGCTGGACGGCCGGCCTGAGCGCGGCGGGGCTGATGGGCCTGGGCGCCTTCCACCTCTACGACCTCGGTCTACCCTCCCACGAACGGACGGAACCGCTGGCCTACTGGCCGCTGTTGATCGTCGGCGGTGTCGCCGCCGAGGCGGCTTGGGTGTTCCTCATCGGCATCAAGGCCCTGCTCGGCGAGCGCGCCGGCGCCGCGGCCCTGGCCTTCGTCGCCTTCGTGGGCGGGGCGCCCCTCGCCGCGAGCTGCCTGGACATCGGTGGCGGGGGCGACGCGGGTGACGACCCGCGCCCGAACCTGATGCTCTTCGTCCTGGACACCCTGCGCCGCGACGCGATCTCGCACTACGGCGGCGGCCGATCGACGACGCCGAACCTCGATCGCATCGCGCGTGAGGGAGTGGTCTACACCAATGCCATCGCCGCCGGCTCCTGGACCTTGCCGACCCACGGTTCGATGTTCACCGGGCTCTACCCGACGCACCACGGAACCCACTCACACCAGGTGCTGCTCCACGCGAGTGGGCCGACCCTGGCGGAGGCGCTCTCGGGCGCCGGCTACCAGACTCTGTACGTCGCCAGCAAGGCCGCCATCCCGCCGTCGAAGGGCTTCGGCCGGGGCTTCGACCGCGCCGTGGCCCTGGAGCTGGAGTCGAAGACCGACACGTGGCTGGAGCGCCTCGCCCAGCACTTCCTGGGGAAGGGTCCGCCCCAGGCGCGCGAGATCACCGACCTCGCCCTGCGCTGGCTGGAGAGCCGGGACGAGAGCCGCCCCTCGTTCCTGTTCGTGAACGTCAACGAGCCCCACGTCCCCTACATCCGCCGCGAACCGTGGGTCGCCGACTGTGCCGAGAACATCGCGGCCGAGGGGCTCGATCGACACAAGGTCGAGCGCGCCGCGGCCCTCAAGGAGGGACTCAAACGCCACAACGCGGGAGAAGCTCCGTTCACCGAAGAGGAGCTCACCTACCTCGCCTGCCTCTACTACGGGGAGTGCATGTACCAGGACGAGTTGATCGGCTCGTTCTTCGACGACCTGCGCGACGCCTCCGGCGAGCGCGGCCTGGTGGCTCTGGTGACTTCCGACCACGGCGAGCTCCTGGGAGAGAACGGCATCGTCGAGCACCCTCCGTACCTGGACGCGGGCCTGATCCACATCCCGTGCATCCTGTGGGGCACCGGGGAGAGCGGGACGGTCGATGGGATGATCTCCCAGGTGGACTTCTACCCGCTGCTGCTCTCCCACGCCGGCGTCCCCTACGACGGCTCGAGCATCGACGGCGTCTTTCCCCTGCCGGCCGATCCCGACCGCATGGTCTTCGCGGAGACGTTCCACGTGGGCGTGGCGAAGAAGGCGGTCGTGACCCGCGCGCAGCAGTTCCTGTGGGATTCCGAGGGCGCGGAGCACCTCATCGACCGCGACGGCGCACCCGCGACCGCCCGCAGGAAGACCGCAGCGGCATTCCTCGACGAGCTGCGCGGCCGATTCGATCTCACCGACCGGGGCGTGGGCGCCGGAGACGTCGAGGCGGATACCCTCCAGGACCTGCGGGCGATCGGGTACGTCGAGTAGCCCGCCCGACCGCGGGTAGGAACGTCACGGCAGAGCCGAAGGTCCACGGGCGCCGCAGGACGCGCGGTCCGGCCCCTCCCCAGGACTCCCAGAGCCCATCCCGACGCAAGGCCGATGTAAGTTTCGACGGGCATCCGGCCACGGCCCGGACGCGATGTGCGAGACTCGACCTCAGGCCCAGGGCATCCGACATCAGTCCCCGCTCCGATCCCATACCCATGCAATCGATCCCCGTGCGTGCGTTGCTACTGCGCTCCTTCCCGGTCGCGATCCTGTCCCTGTTTGCCTCCGCTTCCCCCGCGGCTGCCCTCGCCCCGGCGGGCGACGTCGACGTCGAAGCCAGCCGCAAGCCTCCCTACACGGAGGTCCCCGGGAAGCTCGAGTTCAGCGGCGAGCTCACCGCGCGCCCGCTCCGGGTCTCCCAGGCACCCGACCTCGGCCTCACCGCCCAGGAGGTCCGCGCGCGCGCCAACACGGCGGTCGCCCTGCTCGGCGCCTACGACCTCGTGCGCCACGTTACGGAGACCGACGAGTACCTGATCCGGGTCCCCGCCGGTTCGACGGAGAACCAGATCGCGACCCAACTCCTCGCCAGCGGCTGCTTCCAGTACGTCGAGCCGAACTGGATCGTCTACCCCATCGGCTGCTCGACGGACCCGCTGCTAGGAAACCAGTGGCACCACGACGCGAACATCATGCAGTCCTGCGACGCCTGGACCGTCGGCACGGGCGATCCGGGCGTGGTCGTCTCAATCTGCGACACGGGCGTGCGCACGACCCACCAGGACCTCCAACTCCACCGCTACGAGGGCTTCAACAGCGTCGACAACCAGTGGGAGAGCAACGGCGGCCAGATCAATGACGTCAACGGCCACGGGACGCTGACGACGGGCTGCGCGGCGGCCAACGGCAACAACGGCGTCGGGGTCTCCGGAGTGGGCTGGAACACCGGCCACCGCATGATGCGCGTGTCCAACAGCGGCAGCGGTAACTCCACCCTCGACGCCCTCACCCTCGCCGCGCGGACGGCCGCCGACGTCGGCGACCGGGTCGCGAGCGTCAGCTACTCGGGCGTGACGACCAACAGCCTGCAGGTCACCGGCCAGTACCTGCTCGATCGCGGCGCGTGGCTCGTGTGGGCCGCCGGCAACGACGGCGACAACCTCAGCGGCAACCGCGACGACAACATCATCGTCGTCGGGGCCACCGACTCCGGCGACGACCGTGCGGGCTTCTCCAACTACGGGCCCTTCGTGGACCTCTTCGCCCCCGGGGTGAGCGTCTACTCGACGAGCAACGGCGGAAACTCGAGCTACAGCTCCGCGTCCGGGACGAGCTTCGCCTGCCCGCTCACCGCGGGCCTGGTGGGCTTGATCTGGTCCTTGGGCACGACCCTGACGCCAGCGGAGGTCGAGGACATCCTGCGCCAGGGCTGCGACGACCTGGGCGACCCCGGCGAGGACAACGTCTACGGCTTCGGACGCATCAACAGCTACCAGTCCGCGGACCTCGCGACGCCGCCCTTGATCATCTCCTTCCCGGGCGGGATCCCCGAGTACGTCGAGCCGTCGGGCACCACGACCCTGACGGTGAACACCGCGGACGGCCTGGACTCGGCGGTCCCCGGCTCTGGCGTGCTGCACGTCTCCGTGGCCGGCCAGCCGACCCAGGTGCCCCTGACGGACACGGCGCCGGGGGTGCACGAGGGGAACTTCCCCGCGACCGCGTGCGGATCGCAGCTCGACTGGTATGTGAGCTTCGCCCTCACCGGCGGCGGCTCCCACACCTCCCCGGGCGGCGCCCCGGCGCAGACCTACGCCTCGGTGTCCGGTTTCCCGGCGATCGTCGCCAGCGACGATCTCGAGAGCGACAGCGGCTGGACCGGAGGAGTCGCGGGCGACGACGCGACGACCGGGGTGTGGACGCGGGTGGACCCGATCGGCACCCAGGCCCAGCCCGAGGACGACCACACCCCGGCACCGGGATCCCAGTGCTGGGTAACTGGTCAGGGTTCCAACGGCGGTTCAAACGGTGAAAACGACGTGGACGGCGGGAGCACGACCCTGCTCACACCGGTCTACGACCTGTCCGGCCTCACCGACCCGACGGTCAGCTACTGGCGCTGGTACTCCAACAGCAGCGGCGCCTCGCCCAACAACGACGTGTTCGTGATCGGCGCCTCCGACGACGGAGGAGCGAGCTGGACGACGGTGGAGACCGTGGGACCCGACGGTGCCGAGGTGGACGGTGGCTGGATCCAGCACGCCTTCCTCGTGTCCGATTTCGTGACCCCCAGCGCCCAGGTCAGACTGCGCTTCGTCGCTTCCGATCTCGGCTTCGGCTCGATCGTCGAGGCGGCCGTGGACGATCTGGTGATCTCAGATCTGGCCTGCGACGACTGTGGGGCGAACAACTACTGCATCTCCGAACCCAACTCCTCGGGCTCGGCGGGGGAGATCAGTGCCACCGGCAGCTTCGTCGTCGGGGACAACGACCTGCACCTGTCCGCCTTCGGCGTCGCCCCCAGCCAGCCGGGACTGTTCTACTACGGACCGAACCAGGTCCAGTTCCCCTTCGGCAACGGCTTCCGCTGCGTCGGGGGCACCGTGGTCCGCCTGCCGGTCATCAACAGCGACTTCGCGGGCGACGCGGCCTACGATCCCGACCTGACCAACCTTCCGCCCAACGGTCAGATCACCCCGGGCTCGACCTGGAACTTCCAGTACTGGTTCCGTGATCCTGTCGCAGGTGGAGCGAACTTCGACTTCACCGACGGGGTCGAGATCCACTTCTGCCCCTGAAGGCGCAGCGATTCACCACGGAGGGGCGGCGTCCGAACACGGACCGTCCCTCCATTGAGAGCGACTACCTGGCAAGGACCAGGAACACGCACTCCCCACCCCCAGCATCCGTCGAAAAGCGTGATCCCATGAAATGGAACAAGACGAAGACCCTGACCCTCTGGCTGGCTAGCGCGGCCCTCGGTGGGGTCGCCATCGGCCAGACCGGCGCCGCGATCACGACCATCAAGGTCGGCATCGACGGCGGAGACCAGAACGACTTCCACTACTACGGGCAGAGCGGCGGGATCGCCGCCTACTCGATGGGCACGACCTCCTGTAATCCGGGAACGGAGGTGGTCACCTGGACCAGCAGCAACCATCCCGTCATCGGGCAGAACTTCTTCCGGCTGAAGGATGGTCGCTTCGAGCAGATCGGCCAGAGCTGGCTCAAGCACGGCTTCTGCGCCGTGAACGAGAGCGGCTGCGGCTCCTGCCAGGGCACCTCCTGCAACACCCTCGGACTCGGCTGCGCGGACACGTATTGGGCGACGCTCAACGACGGCGCAGGCGGCGGACCCAAGTACCAGGTGAACGCCACCAGTGGAGTCCACCAACACCCCTATCCGAGTCCCAGCGGGCCCTCCACCATCCGCGGGCGGCTGCAGGTTCAGGTCAGCGATATCGACCCGACGCTGAACACCGGCGCGGAGTACTTCGCCGAGGCACAGTACGTCTCACAGCACACCGCAGAGGACGGTAACGGCGGAATCTCCAACGCCTGGCGCAAGCTGAACGTCGTCTCGGTGAGCAACATCGACGGCGGCGGGATCACGATGGTCGACCAATGCGCACCCTACGCGTGGGCGTCGGAGGACAGCTCGGTCAACGTACAGGACATCATGTACGTCGACGAGGGCGGCAGCTCCATCCACGGCCACTACACGGTGGGCTACAAGGTCGAGGCTCTCGGCAGCTCGTGGCGTTACACCTACGTCGTCTACAACCGCACGTCCGACTCCAGCGCCGGCTCCCTGTCGATCCCGGTGGGCAGCTCGGCGACGCTGACCAACTTGTACTTCAACGACGTCGCCTACCACAGCGGCGAGCCCTTCAACTCCAACGACTGGTTGACCAGCCAGGCCGGCGGGATGCTCACGTGGCAGACCGACGAGACCTTCAGCCAAAACCCCAACGCCAACGCAATCCGCTGGGGGAACATGTGGAGCTTCGGGTTTGACGCCGACGTCCCGCCGACGCCCGGCACGGCCGAACTCGGGATGTTCAAGGACAGCCACGTCATCCAGTTCGGCGTCGCAGGCCCCGGCGGCGATCCGCCGCCGCTGTTCATCAGCTTCCCCGAGGGCATCCCTGAGCTGGTCAACCCCTCGGGCAACACCACCCTGTCGGTGCACACCGCACCGGGCCTCGACTCCGCCATCCCCGGCTCCGGCATCCTGCACGTGAACGTCGCCGGCCAGCCGACCCAGGTCCCCCTGACCGACACGGCTCCGGGCGAACACGAGGGGAACTTCCCTGCCGTGGACTGCGGATCTCAACTCGACTGGTACGTGAGCTTCGACCTCACGGGGGGCGGCACCTACTCCTCCCCCGCCGGAGCCCCAGCTGACACCTATACGTCCCTGGCCTGGGTGGTGAACCAGATAGCGGCAGATGACCTCGAGAGCGACACCGGCTGGACCGGCGGAGTTCCCGGTGACGACGCCACGACCGGTATGTGGACACGGGTCGATCCCATAGGCACCGACATCCAGCCCGAGGACGACCACACCCCGGCACCGGGCTCCCAGTGCTGGGTAACTGGTCAGGGTTCCAACGGCGGTTCAAACGGTGAAAACGACGTGGACAATGGCAGTACCACTCTGCTCTCACCCGTCTACAACATGTCGGGAACGATCGATCCCACGCTGAGCTATTGGCGCTGGTACAACAACGGAAGTGGGAGCAACCCCGCTCCCAACGCCGACGTGTTCGTCATCGACATCTCGAATGACGGCGGCGCTAGCTGGACGAACGTCGAGACCGTCGGCCCCAGCGGCGCGGAGACGAACGGCGGCTGGATCGAGCACGCATTCCTCGTCTCCGACTTCGTCACGCCCACGGCTGCTGTCCAGCTACGCTTCGTAGCCTCTGACCTCGGCAGCGGGTCATACGTCGAAGCGGCCATAGACGACCTGCAGGTCACCGACTTCGGCTGCGGCTGCGGTGCGAGCAACTACTGCATCTCCGAGCCCAATTCCTCGGGTGCGGCGGGGGTGATCAGCGCCTCGGGCAGCTTCGACGTCGGCGACAACGACCTGCACCTGTCCGTCGCCGGGGTCGCCTCCAGCCAGCCGGGGATCTTCTATTACGGCCAGAACCAGACGCAGATACCCTTCGGCAATGGCTTTCGCTGCATCGGCGGCTCAGTGGTACGCCTGCCGGTGGTCTGGAGCGACGGCACGGGCAGCTCGAGCTACGACCCCGACCTGACGAACCTCCCGCCCGGGGGCCAGATCGACCCGGGCTCTACCTGGAACTTCCAGTACTGGTTCCGTGATCCGGTCGCAGGTGGAGCGAACTTCGACTTCACCGACGCGATCGAGATCCACTTCTGCCCCTGAGGGCGCGGGACGACATCACGGACGGGGCGGCCTCCAGCGGTGGGGCCGCCCCGTCCTGCGTCCCCTAGACCATCTTCAGGTAGACGCGCTTCTCCAGCACGCTGGCGGTCAGCATGCCGCTGGCCATGGCGCTGATGACGCCGATGGAGGCGGCGTCGACGCCGGTCATCAACAAGCGCGGACCTACGGTGTCGCACGCACTGCGTCACCTCACCGACACGAGAGTGCCGCACACCCACCTTGGACGGGGAGCGGCTAGCCCGGATGATTCATGAAGACGTGCACCAGACCCAGCAACTCGGTTCGGGGTGGTGCCTTGCGGGTTCTGGCGACGCAGGCGACCCTGAACGGGTCGTCGAGGAAGCCAGGTTCTCATAAAGCGCCGCCAGGGGCCGAGAGGCCGTCGAAGACGGCCGGTTGCGAAGTCTGGTGTGCGTGTTCATGGATCATCCGGGCTGGCGTCCCGGGGATCGCCGCTCGAAGGCCATTGCCCGCGAGTCTGGCGTCCCGGGGATCGCCGCTCGAAGGCCATCGCCCGCGAGCGCACGGCCGCGGGGAGCTCCCAGCTTCGCGGTGCGAAAGCGGTTGAGCCGCCAACCGATTCCACTAGCCTGCGTAGGCCCTGGGCGCGCTCCGGCGGCCACCGGGCGCCTCCGCCACGCCCTATCCCCCCCGAGATCATGGAATCCGCCGCCCCCACGCCCCCGCGCTCGGCCGCCGTCGTCGTGCGCGTCGCCGCCCTGTGGGTCGCCGCGGGCGCCCTCTTCAAGCTCTTCGCCGGGACTCCCAACGACCTGCCTCCGGTGGTGCAGGAGTTCTTTCTAGGCCGGGACCTGACGTTTCGCCTGGCGATCGCCGTCGAGCTCTCGATCGTGCTGCTCGCCTTCCTGCGCCCGCGGGTGGCCTGGCCGATCCTGGTGGCGCTCTTTGTCGTGTTCGACCTCGTCCTGTGGCTGCTCGTACGGATGTTGGTCGAGTCCGAAGGCGTCTCGACCCTCGAGGCGCTCTTCTCCGAGGAGGCCTCCTGCGGTTGCTTCGGCTCCAACGTCCACCTCGCTCCGGGCTGGATGATCCTGATCGACACGATCCTGGTGGTCGCCGTGGTCGCGAGCAGGCCCTGGCGCCGCCCCGCGCCGCCGACGGGCTCCTCCTGGCTGTTGGCGGGCCTGGGCGCACTGGTGTGGATCGCGCCGTTCGTGCTGATTCCCTCGGCGGGCCTCGGGGAGGGCCAGCAGTTGGAGAGCAAGCGCTTCATCGAACTCGACGTGGAGAGCTGGCAGGGCGAGTTCGTCTACGACCTCGAGGTCCTGCGCCAGGCCGTCCCCGACCTCGACAGCCTGCCGCCCGACGCGACCTGGCTGTTCTACCGCCAGACCTGCAGCCACTGCGCCGTCCACCTGGCCGAGCTGGCCGCGGCCGACGACGGCTCGGGGGCCTTCGTCCTGGTGCGCCTGGTGGAGGAGCACGACACGCCCGAGAACGACGAGTGCCTCGTGAAGCCCTCGGGCGGCCACGTGTTCGAGGTCACCTTCCCCTCGACCACCCAGTGGGTGCTCACTACGCCTGGGGAACTGACGGTGGAGGGCGGCACGATCACCGGCGCGCGCGAGGGGATCGGCCGGGAGTAGGTCGCGCCGGCTCGCCGGCTACTTCTCGGAGACGAGGTAGGCGATCCAGGACTCGCAGTTCTCGCCGCGCTCGTCGGGGGAGAACTCCCCGTTGCCCTCCTCGGGATCGTCGGGGTCCTCGCCCTCGAAGTAGGGCGTGACCTTGCTGAAGCCCGCCTCTCGCAGCAGGTCCTTCAGCTCGGGCAGGTTCCAGAAGCGCCACTCGTAGGCGAAGGCGCGCTTCATCTTGCTCCCGTCGCGGAAGTGGAAGTGGATGAAGCAGCGGAACTCACCACTGCCGGGGTAGTAGCAGTCCTGATCCCAGATGTAGGTGAAGCCCTCCTCGATCTTGCGGTCCTCGGTCATCTCCTCGTTGGACTCGGTCCCGCCGTAGAGGTCGATCACGAAGATGCCGTCGTCGCCGAGGCCCGCGCGGGCGCGCCGGAAGTAGTCGAGCAGCTCGGCCCGCTCGCGAAAGATCCAGTAGGAGAAGTTCTGGGCGATGCGCACGTCCGCGAGGCGCTCACCCTCCTCGCGGGCATCGGCGAGGTGGAGCTCGATGCGCTCGGCGTCGGCGCCGATCTTGGAGTGGTTGTTCTCCCGCCCCCACTCGAGGGGCTCGGGGTCGAGGTCGTAGCCCTCGGCGGTGTACTCCGCGCCGAGCTTCACCCACTCGCAACAGAGCAGGCTCGTCCCGCAGAAGTCCTCGCGCAGGTGCCGGGGGCCTTGTCCGCGGATCGACCGGTAGGTGCTGTCGAGGAACTTCACGTCGAGGTCGGCCGACTGCACGGCGAGCTGGTAGAGCTCGTACTTGTCGGCGGTCGCGGCCGTGAAGGGCGGCGGTGTGGAAGGCCGCTTGCCCCCCTTGCGCTTCTTGCGCTTCTTGCGCTCCTCGGCCTTGCGGGCCTGGAGCGCTTCCCGCTTGGCGGCTTTGCGCTCTCCCTTCGTGGTCGCCTTGCCGGCGCGCTCGGTGATCACCGTGCTGTCCTTGCTCACTGCTTCTCCTTCTCGGTCGCCGCCTGGGGATCGGGCATGGTAAGCGGAATCCGCACCGTCCGCGAGGGACAGGTCGAGGAGCTTGCGCGTCAGCGCCGCGCGGGGTTCATCCCCTCGTTCCACTCGGGGACGATCACTCCGTCGGCGAGGAGCCTGGAGGCGGCGTAGGCCGCCCGCGCACAGGTCTCCATGTGCTCGTAGTCGAGCGTGTCGGCCTCGTCGGTCACCCGGTGGTAGTCGGTGTGCAGGTTGTAGGTCGACAGGGTCTGGGCCACGATCCCGCGCAGGGCGAAGGCGAAGTTGTCGGAGCGTTGGAAGAAGTTCTGCTCGGGCCGGACGTCGGGCCCGATGGGGATCCCGGCCTCGACGAAGGCCTCGTGGAGGTTCGTGCGCTCGTGCCCGGTCAGCCACAGGCGCCCGGCCCCGCCGGCCTGGGAATCGGGGCGCCCGATCATCTCGAAGTTGAGGTTGCAGAGGGTCCTCGCGAGGGGCACGGGCGGGTGATCGAGGTAGTAGTGGGTGCCGAGCAGTCCCTTCTCCTCTGCGGTGGCGAGCAGGAACAGCAGGGTGTGGGCCGGCTTGGGCCCGCGGGCGAAGGCGCGAGCGAGTTCGAGGACGCAGGCGGTCCCCGAGGCGTCGTCGTCGGCGCCGTTGCGGATCACGTCGCGCTCTGGGTTGTCGGGATCGGGCTCCCCGGCGCCGATGTGATCGTAGTGGGCGGAGAAGACGATCACGTCCTCGCCCTCGCCGCTGACGCGCCCGATGACGTTGTAGGTCTCGACGCGCTCGAGCTCCACGTTCGGCGAGAGGTCGAGCTTGGCGAAGTGCCCCGACTGGAAGCGCGCCCGCAGGTCGCCGTTGACGCGCACACGCGGCGGCGAACTCACCGCGCCCGCCTCATCGAGTCGCGGTCGGCCGACCCCGGGACGGAAGCGGCTGCGGCCGGGGCGGGAGGAGCCGGGGAACAGGAGCGCACCGAAGCCCTCCCCCGACTCGTAGCCGGCGGAGGCGATCCACTTCATGCCGGTGGAGTAGCGCGTCGCGACGTACAAGGCGGCCCCCTCGTCCGGCTCGGCGGGGAGCTCGTCCTCGCCGCGCACGATGACGACGCGCAGGCCCTCGCGCGGGGCGACGCCACCTCCGAGCAGGGTGAAGTCCGCCCCGTACTCGACCGCCTTCTCGACGCCGGCGTCGTCGAAGAGGGTCATCGCGGGCGGCTCGGAGCGGATCTCGCGCACCAGTGGCACGGCCTGCAGGAAGCCGTCGCCGTCACCCGCGGGCTCGACCCCTCCCCGGCGCAGGACGTCGGCGAGGTAGCGGGCCGCGCGGTTCAGCTCCTCGGAGCCGGTGTCACGGCCCCGCAGCTCGTCGGAAGCGAGGAAGCGCACATGGGCTTCGAGGTCCACACGGGCGATCTCGACCGCGGGAGCACGCTGCGCATCCTGGGGGCGCGCAGCGGTCGGGATACAGAGCGCGACCAGGCAGAGGGCGTGGAGTGAGGGCATCTTCGGATGAGCGGCGGTTGAGCGCCTCACGCGTGCGGGGTGGAGTCCTCTAGGCGACGAATTCCCTGATGGCGCGGAAGATCTCCTCGTTGTGGCGTGGGTCGGAGACGAAGATGCGCACCATCCCGGCGACGTCGCGGTTGACCTTCATCGAGCCGGGGCCGAGACGACGGTTCACCTTGCGCGCGAGCGCGGTCGGTTCGGTGACCTCCAGCATGATCCAGGTGCCCACCGAGGGCAAGGTGCGCACGCCGTCGATGCCCGACAGACGCGAAGTCAGCCGGTCCTTCTCCTCTGCGTTCACTCCACCGGCGGGGGCGGCCGACCTCGGAGCACCGCTCCCAACTGCACCGTTCTGCGTGTCCATCCTGTCCCCCCTCCGGTCGTGGTGTGCGCCGCGGGCGCGCCTGGTTCGTCTGGAAGTGCCCCGGGAGCCCGAACGGTCGACGCCCTCCGTCGACGGTCCAACCCCTCCTTGAAGGCCACCCTATATGGTGTTTCGAGACGATCCAAGCCCAACCTGGCGCGTTTCTTTGCAAGTTCGCAACCGGCGAGCGGCCTCTCGACGCGGCCCACGACGCGCGGGATGATGGGTGTGCGATGTTCAACGACTCCCTCGGTGACGCACCGCGCATGCGGGTTCGCGTCCCCTGTTCGACCTCCAACCTCGGGCCCGGGTTCGACTGCCTCGGCCTCGCTCTCTCCCTGGAACTCGAGGTCGAACTCCATGTGCGTCCGGATCGCACTGCCCACGAGCTCGCGGAGCTCGCCGGGTTCGCCACCGACTGGCCGCTGGAGGGAAACTGCCTCCCGACGGCCTTCGACCACGTGTTCGGCGAGCTGGGTCTGCGATCTCCCGCCTGCGACTTCCGCGTGAACTCGACCATCCCCACGGCGCGCGGGCTCGGCAGCAGCGGCGCGGCCACCGCCGCCGGCCTGCTCCTGGGGGCGTCCTTCGCGCCTCAGCCCGTCGAAGTGAAGCAGCTCCTGCGCTGGGGCACCGCCCTCGAGGGGCACCCCGACAACGCGACCGCCTCCCTGCTCGGAGGCTGTACCTTGGGCGTGCCCCACGGTGGCGACCTGGCGGTGGTGCGGCCCCGTGTGCACCCTGATCTGGTCTTCCCCGTGGCCTGGCCGGCGGAACCGACCCCGACGGCCGAGGCGCGGTCGGTGCTGCCCGAGTCCGTCCCCTTCGCCGACGCGGTCGAGAATCCCCGACGCCTGGCCCTGCTGCTCGCGGGTCTGCGCGAGGGGGACCCCGAATTGTGCCGCCTGGGGATCGAGGATCGGCTCCACGCTCCCTACCGCCTGGCGCTCATCGGGGGGGCGCGAGACGCCCTGGCCGCCGCGCTAGAGGCGGGCGCTCACGCGGCGACGATCAGCGGCAGCGGCTCGGGCCTGGTCGCGATCTGCGACGCGCACGACGGCCCCGCGGTGGCAGCGGCCCTGGCGGGGGGCCTGCAGGGCGACGGGGTCGAACAGCGCGTCCTCGCCCCCGTCTTCGGAGCGCCGCGAGTCGAGCGCCTCTGACGCGCGGCGCTCAGCGCCGCAGGAGGTCGAGCACCTCGTCGCGGCCGCCCGCCTCCATGGCCCGCCGCGCGAGATCGCGGGCGCGGTGTGCGTCGAGGGACTGCACGCGCTCCGCGAGCCCGGGCAGGTCCGCCGGCGCCACGCAGAACTCCTCCACGCCCAGACCGACCAGCAGCGGCAGATGGGCCGGGGACACAGCGCCCACGCCGAACATCGAGAGCGGTCGGCGCTCCCGCGCGGCGGAGCGCACGACCTCGCGCACCAGGCGCAGCATGGCCGGGTGGGCGACGTCGAAGTAGTGGTCCAGGGCGTGACCGTGCCGGTCCGCCGCCATCACGAACTGCGAGAGAGCGTCGAAGCTGACCATCAGGAAGTCCCCGGCGGCCGCCAGCTCGCTCGCCGCGAGCGCGGCGAGGGGAACCTCGATCACGGCGCCCAGCTCGAGCTCGGTGCCGAACAGTGCCCCCGCGCGGCGCAGGCGCGCGCTCTCCTCGGCCAACAGGTCGGCCACGCGCAGGAGCTCGGCCCGATCGGTCACGAAGGGCACGGCGATGCGCACCTGTCCGCTGTCCCCCGCGACGCGCAGGCAAGCGGCGAGCTGAGCGCGCAGCACGTCCTCGCGCGCCAGGAGGGCGCGCACGCCGGCGAGGCCCAGGGCCGGGTTGGCCTCCCTGTGCTCGTGCAGGTACGCCAGCCCCAGGCCCGAGTCGGCGTGGAGCAGGCGGAAGGTCACCGCTCCTCCTTGCGCCTCCTCGATGACCGCGCGGTAGTGGGCGACGAGGGACTCGATCGAGGGAGGCTCGCTCCCGACGAAGTGCATCAGCTCTGTCCGGTAGAGTCCCACCGACCCGACGCCCACGGAGAGGGCGGAGGAGACTTCCGGCAGGTTGCCGCAGCTCGCGGTCAGGACCACCCTCGTGCCGTCGGCGCACGAGAGTTCCTCTCCCGCCCACTCGCCGATGACCGGAGGTGAGGGGTTGGCGGGCGGCGAGGTGTCGCGATACTGCGCGAGCAGGGCCTCGGTCGGCGCCATGCGCAAGACGCCCTCGCTCGCGTCGAGCAGGGCGCTCTCGCCGTCGCCCACCCGTGCGAGCAGCCCCTCGACGCCGGTGACCGTCGGGATCCCCATCGAGCGGGCGAGGATCGCCGCGTGGCTCGTGACGCCGCCGGTCTCGGTCACGATGCCGAGCACGTGGTCGTTCTCGAGGTTGAACATGTCCACGATGGACAGCTCGCGGGCCGCGATGATGTAGTCCCGCGCACGCGACCGCTCCCGCGGCGCAGGCTCCTCCGCCCCCTCGGCGCCTCCGAGGTTGCGCAGGACTCGGATACCTATGTCGCGCAGGTCCACGGCCCGCTCTCGGAGCACGCTGTTCTCCACGAGGCGGAAGATGCGGTCGAAGTCCGCCACGACCTTGGCGATCGCGGCCTCCAGGCTCATCTGCTCGTTGAGGATCAGGTTCTCGACGTCGGAGAGGAAGACCGTGTCCTTGAGGTAGGCGAGGTGCGTGTCGAGGATGCGCACGTGGTCGGCCGACACCTTGCCCTCCAGGTGCAGCTTCAACCCCTCGAGCTGAGCGCGCGACTCCCGCAGTGCCTCGTGGAAGCGGTTGAGCTCGCGCTCGACCGCGTCGGGGGGGACGCGCTGCGCCGCGGCCCGCTGCAGGTCCTGGTCCTTGCGATAGATCTCGCCCACCGCCAGCCCCGGTGCAACCGGCGTGCCCTCGAGGATCGCTCCTTCCTCTGCAGCGCCGCCCGCCGGGGCAGCGGCGGCGGGTGCCGGTCCCTCGCTCATGGTGGCCCCGTCCTCTCGTGCGTACACTGCATGCTGATCGTGCGCATCCTAGCGAGCCCCCAGATCCCCCGCACCGATGATTCCCGCCCTCCCGCTCCTCCTCGCCGGCGCTTGCGCCCCACAGGACCCCGCGTCCCCCGCGCCCTCTCCGACTCGACCGGCTGATCTCGAGCTGCTCGAGGTCGTCAAGGTCGTCGACGGCGACACCCTGCACGTGATGCGTGACGGCGCGAAGGAGAAGCTGCGGCTGCTCTCGGTCGACACCGAGGAGAAGTTCAATCCCTCCTACCGCGGGTCGCCCACCAAACCCCAGACGGTCTACGGAGAGGAGTGCGCCGCCTGGGCGCGCGAGTTCTTCGCCGAGCGGGCTGCGGTCGAGGGGGTGATGAAGGTCGGTCTGGCCTTCCCCGCCGGCGTGGAGGAGCGCGACATCTACGGAAGACTGCTCTGCCACGTCCTGCTGCCCGACGGAACGGACTTCAACCTGCTCCTCGTGGAGCAGGGCAGGAGTCCCTACTTCAACAAGTACGGCAACAGCAGGATCTGCCACGGGGCCTTCGTCGCGGCGCAGGCGCGCGCCCGGGAGGCCGGCCTCGGCGTCTGGAATCCAAAGACCAACGCCGCCGCCCCGGGGCGGCCGGCGGTCCGCCGGCCCTACGAGCGCCTCCTCCCCTGGTGGCAGGCGCGCGCCGATGCCATCGACGACTACAGGAAGCGGCGGGGAGAGCGGGTCGTGGCCGCCGACGACGCCGACGGCCTCGCGCGCGCGGTCGCCCTCGAGGATCCGACCATCACGGTCTTCGGCACGCCGGACCGCTACTTCGAGGAAGCCGACGGCAGCCTGACCGTCCTGTTCCGGGCCTCCGATCGCAAGCGCGCCCTGCGCGTGCGGATCGCGGCGGATCTGCGCGAGGCCCACGCGAGCCTGGACCTCGACGGCCTCGACGACGAGTTCCGCCAGAACTACGTCTACGTGAACGGGCGCCTCGTGCAGGGCGAGCGCGGCTTCGAGCTGCCCTCCACCGGGCCCCAGGCCTGGCGCCGGGCGGGGCCCGAGCCTCGAGCGCCGGCCCCCGAGGCCGCCGGCGACACATCGCCCGGCGGCTGACGCCGGGCGCCTCAGCCGCCGCGGCTCTGGGACACGAGGTGCCCGGCTTCGGGCAGGACGATCGACTCCATCGCCAGGCGCAGGGCCTTGGGGGAGCCGGGCATGGCGAGCACGACCCGATCCCCCACCAAACCGCCGACGGCGCGGCTGAGGATGGCGGCGCTGCCGATCTCGGCATGGGAGAGCTGGCGGAAGAGCTCGCCGAAGCCGGGGATCTCGCTGTCGAACAGGCCGCGCAGCGTCGTGTAGGCGACGTCGGTGGGCGCGATGCCCGTACCGCCGGTGGTCAAGACCAGGTCGACGTCGGTGCGCTCCGCCGCGGCCAGCACGGCGGCGCTGATGCGCGCGGGGTCGTCGGGACACAGGCCCCGCTCGACGACCCGGTGCCCGGCGGCTTCGATCGCCTCCACGAGGTAGTCGCCGCCGCGATCGGTCGAGGCGTCACGAGTGTCGCTGAAGGTCCAGACGGCGAAGGCGATTCGGTCGGGGGAAGCGGCGCGGTGCTCTACGAGGCCCATCGTCGAAGGCTACCGGGAGCCGGCGGGTCCCTACAAGTCGTCGCCGCGATCTGCGCTGCGGGAGGGGAGCCCGTCCATCGCCGCGCGCAGGCGCCGCACCCGTTCGGGGTCGACCGGACCCTCGATCCGGCCGTCGCGCTTGAGCGAGGTCCCCACGATCGCGCCGTCGGCCCCGTGCAGCAGAGCGATGTCCTCCGCGCGGACTCCGGCTCCGACGAGCAGGCGACCGTCGCCGATCGCCCTGCGCACCCGCATCAGATCCTCGGACGAGGGGGCGCAGCCCGTGGCCGACCCGGTCAGGATCACCGCGTCCGCCAGGCCGCGCCCGAGGGTCTCGCGGGCGGCATCCTCGATGCTCTCGGTGCCGAGCGGAGTCGCGTGCTTGACGTGTACGTCCGCCAGGATGGCGACCTGGGGGCACAGCCGCGCCCGCTCCCGCAGGGTCTCGGCCGCCCGCCCCGCGATGAGGCCCTGGTCCGTCGTCGCCGCGCCGGTGTGCACGTTGACCCGCACGAAGCTCGCACCGGTGGCGGCGCAGATCCCCAGGGCCGCGCGCACGTCGTTGCGCAGGACGTTGACGCCCACGGGCAGGGCGCCGACCGCCTCGCGCACGGCGTGCACGGCGAGGGTCAGGCCGGCGACGGTCTCGGGAGGAACCGCACCGGCATGGAAGGGCGCGTCGCCGAAGTTCTCGACGATCACGGCCTGGGCGCCGCCCTCCGCCAGGGTACGTGCGTCCTCCACCGCCTCCTCGATCACGCGACCCATCTCCCCGCCGTGGCGCGGCGCTCCGGGGAGGGGCGCGAGGTGGCAGACACCGATCAGGGTGCGCGCGGGTCGAAACAAGTCGTCTCCGTGCCCGCTCATCCGTCGTACTCCCCTCGCAATCCTCCGAGGATCGCCGGGAACACGGCCCGGTTGCCTCTCTGGGACAGGTGACCCCGCATCGTGCCCTCCTGGACGTAGTAGTCCTGCCAGGTCCCTCCGGTCGCCGCGTGGTCCTCGCGCAGGGCGCGCTTGGAGGAGACGAAGGGAATCGACAGCTCGGTGCAGACGTCGACCAGCAGCTCCTCGCGCCAGCCCCACGGCCCCTCGCTGGCCGCCGACTCGGGAGCGTGGAAGAACACGAAGAAGAACTCGACCTCGCGGGCGCGGAGCTCGGTGGCGAGGGCTTCGATGATCGCACGCGAGATGGCGCTCTTGCGCGCCACGAGGCCCGGCTCGTCTCCGCGCGGCGGCCTGAGGAACGCGGGCCACCAGGGCGCCTGGACGGCGAGGTACCGCCACAGGTAGCTCGTGATCGCGGGAGGATGCTCCTCCAGCCACTCGTCGACGTCCCCGATGCGCGGGGGCTCGACGGCGAGCTCCCCGTCCGCGAGGCGCAGCACCGGCTTGGGACAGCCGCGGAAGTCCAGCAGGCAGCGATCGAGGTCGTTGTCCACCAAGACGCCGATGACGACGACGGGGTCCCGGTCCATCCAGAGGTCGATCGACGCACCCATCAGGAGGTAGGCCTGATCGAGCCCGAAGGCGCTCGTTCCGTAGTTCAGCATCATGAACTCCGAGCGCAGGGGCGACTTCTCCAGGAGGCCCTGCCAGCAGGAGGCGTCGGGCACGACGCAGGCGGCGAAGGAGTCGCCGTACATCAGGACGGGGCGCCGGTCCACGAGCCAGCGACTCTGGGCGTGCTCGTAGGTACCGGGGACGACGTTGTCGTCCAGCCAACCGACCAGCTCGTCCTTCCTGACGAACGTGTCGCGCCTGGCGCGGTCGGTGAACAGGTGGTGGAGCTTCCAGTAGTCGCCGTCGGCGTCGGGATCGGTGAAGAACACCGCCTGGCGCACCTCACCCCCGAGGTGCTCGGTCAGGAAGCCCTCACCGAAGAGCACCTCGCGGAAGATCAGCTCGCCGGCGCCCGCCGACACGGCAAGCCCCAGGAGGCCGGCCAGCAGGGCACGCCGCCCCCTCTTGGGGAGTCGGGCCCGGTGGCGGTCGGGCTGGTCCTCTCGCGTCGTGTCCATCGTCTGCACGGCCGGGGGGCCGGCGCGGCCCTCCTCGTGCGGACACTCTAACCTCCCTCACCCGCGCTTGAAGTCGCGGGAGGAGTGGTCCGGCCAACCGCCGCCCCGGTCAGGGAGTGAAGGTGACGGCGACGCCGTTGGTCAGGTTGAAGCCCGACCCGCAGGGACTGAACTGAGGGTCGCGGTACCAGCCCTGGAAGTTGCGGGTGTCCCCCGAGCTCCAGCCACCCCCAGCACCCAGTCCCGGGCCCCATTGGGCGCGGCCGAGGGAGTCGGGGACGGCCACGCCCAGGCGCCGGACGTTCTGGCCCGCACAGCGCAGGCCGTCTCCGAAGGTGACGCCGTTGCCGCCGTTGATCGCGTTGTTCCCCGAGAACAGGAGGGCGGGTTGACTGAACAGCAGGGAGTCGGCGTGGAAGGCGAGGTCGTCCGCGCCCACGCTGTCGTTTCCCTCGGAGATCAGCCGCGCACCCAGACTGCTGATGGAGTTGGCGCAGCCGCGGCCGGCCTGACCCGCGTTCGAGCAGGGCGGGGCGGTGCCGGAACCGTCGCAGGAGCAGAACGAGGTCCCCGGCCCCTCGACGACCGTCACGACGCCGTCCATGCCCAGGAACACGTGCGGCAGGCACTGGTAATCGTAGCGGTTCCCAGGACGGGGGAAATTCGTGAGCATCGCCTGGTCGAAGACGACGTCGAAGACTGGCACGGTCGCGGTGAGGAGGGAGTGGAAGGCCTCGCTCCCGTCCAGCGTGCCGTCGGTGCCCTCGGTGACCGTGTGGTCTCCGTTGTGCCAGATGAAGCGCACGGTGTCGCCGAGGCTGACCGTCACCTCCTGGGGGAAGAAGTCGAAGCCCTGCTGGTGGACCTCGACGATGTCGGCCCGGGCGAAGCTGCAGAGGGGGAACAGCAGAGCCGGCGCCACGAGGAAGGTGCGATTCATCGGAGTGGAATCCTGGGTGTGATGGGCTCCCACAGCGGTGGATCGTGCGCGGGAGTGAGGGAGCGGTAGCTCGGCTCCATCGTCAGGGGCCTCCCCCGGTCTGTCAAGGTGAGCCGGGTTCGGGCCGTGTACGCTATGCGTGAGCGGCCCGCACCCGCACCTCCCGGCATGACCACCCCTCGACGGCCCAATCCGCGCGCACTCGCGCTCGTGCTCGCCATCGGCTCCTGTCTGGCCCTGGCCGCGTGGCTTGCGAGCGAGGAGAGGTCCACCGACGAGAACGCCTCCCTCATGCCGGCGCAACGCACGCAGGCTGCGTCGAAGGCGAGTCAAGAGCTGCGGGCTCCCGCGGCCGGCGACAGAGGAGCGGTCGAAGGGGCCGTAGCGCCCGAACGCAGCGAAGGGCGCGCGCGGGTGGAAGCCGGCGCCGATCCGAGCGCGGGAGCGATCCGCGGCACGGTCGTCCTGCCCGACGGCACCCCCGCCGGAGCCGGCGTCTTGGTCGTCGCCACCCCCGGTCGCGGCGAGTGTCCCCTGGAGTTCGCCGAGCAGCTGCGGGAGGCGCCCGAGAGCGGCACCGCTGCCCTGACCGACGGAGACGGCGCCTTCACCATCGTCGGCCTGCGCCGCTCGGCGGACTACTCCCTCACCATCGGCGGCGCCGGCTTCGTCGGCCACCAGCGCCAGTGGATCACCAACACCGACCGCCCCGACGGTGTCTACCGGGTGATGCGCCTGTACGGCTACGTGGTCTCGCTCACCGAGGCCTCCGGGGCGCCCATCCGCCTGCACGCGGGGCTGCTCGGCCAGCGCGCGGGCCAGGGACGGCTGAAGATTCCGGGTGTCTTCCCTCTCACGGGCACGCCCGCCGCCGCGGTCCTGGCGGGCATCACTCCCGACGACCTGCGCGGTGGCGACGTCGGCCGGCGTACGCTGCTCTACACGAGCGCCGAGGACGCACTCGAGCTCGGCCCGATCACGTTCCAGGCCAACCTCCCCGGCTACGCGCCCCTGAGCCTGGAGGTGCGGGCGCGCGCCGTGACCGAGGGACTCGCCCGCTACGCGGCGCGGGTCGAGCCGACCTCCGCGGGGTTCGGACAGCTCGAGGTGACGCTCGCCGGCTGGCGGGGTCCCGGTCCGGCCTTCGTCGGCCCCGACGGCCCCGGGGCGACGCTCCACCTGCAGTCGGTGCGCGGCGTGCGCGTCGCCTTCGCCCTCGGCCCCTTCGAGGACGGGCGGATCCTCGTCGAGGGCCTGCCATACGGGACCTGGCGCTGCTCCCTCGGAGCGCCCGGCGCCATGGTCAACCTGGCCCGCGCCATGACCGAGGAGCACGAGGTGGAGATCGGGACGCGCCCGGAGCGCTACATCGTCGATCTCGACGCCGTGGCCGTGTGCGAGCTGGTGATCGAGACCGCCGACGGTGTGCCCTGGACGGGGCGCGCGTCGGTGGTCTACGCCTCTGCGCAGAGCCCACGGGAGGGCTGGAAGAGCCAGCACTTCCGTTCCGCGCCCTACCGCCTCGACGGCCTGGAGCCCGGCTCCTACCGCCTCGCTCTGCGTCTGCCGTTCCCCGCGGGTACTTCGGTCGAGGAGCCGGTGACGATGAGCCTGCGCGGCGGCGAGTGCTCTCGCATCGAGCTGCGCGAGCGTTGAGCCGCGCCGCCTCCGCCGACCGGGGTCCGTTTGTGCCCCTCCCGCCCGCCCGCTATCGTTCGCACCGAGCCACCCTCGGCTCGCCCTCCCCCACCCAGCACCCCCATGAGCCGCCTGATCGAGTGCGTCCCCAACTTCAGCGAAGGTCGTGATCCCGCCGTCATCGCGCGCATCACCGAGAAGATCGAGAGCGTCGATGGTGTGCGCTTGCTGGACGTGGATCCGGGTGCGGCCACCCACCGCACCGTGGTCACCTTCGTCGGCCCTCCCGAACAGGTGATCGAGGCCGCGGTGCTCGCCGTCGGCACCGCCTGCGAGCTGATCGACATGAGCCGCCACAGCGGCGAGCACCCCCGGTTCGGCGCCACCGACGTCTGCCCCCTCGTGCCCGTCTCGGGCGTGACGATGGAGGAGACCGCCGAGTACGCCCGCGAGCTCGCCCGGCGTCTCGGCGAGGAGCTCGGGGTGACCGTGTTCTGCTACGAGGCCGCCGCGTCCTGCGAGGAGCGCCGCAACCTCGCGGCCGTGCGCGCCGGAGAGTACGAGGGGCTCGAGGAGCGCCTGGCCGACCCGGCCTGGCGCCCCGACTTCGGGCCGGCACGGTTCCATCCGCGCTGGGGAGCGACCGCCGTCGGCGCGCGCGACTTCCTGGTGGCCTACAACGTCAACCTCAACACGACCTCCACCCGGCGCGCCAACGCGATCGCCTTCGACGTGCGGGAGAAGGGACGCATCCTGCGCGAGCCCGACCCGCTGACCGGCGAGATCGTTCGGGACGAGGCCGGCGAGCCCCTCTGGTCCCCCGGCTCCCTCGAGCACGTCAAGGCCATCGGCTGGTTCATCGAGGAGTACGGCGTGGCGCAGATCTCGATGAACCTGACGAACATCTCCAAGACCTCCCTGCACACCGCCTTCGACGAGGTCTGCCGCAAGGCCGACACGCGCGGGGTGCGGGTGACCGGTTCGGAGCTGGTCGGGCTGATCCCCCTGGCGGCGATGCTCGCGGCGGGGCGGCACTTCCTGCGCAAGCAGCACCGCTCGGTCGGCGTCAGCGACGAGGAGCTGATCAAGATCGCCGTGCGTTCCCTGGGCCTGGACGAGCTGGCGCCCTTCGAGCCGCGGGAGAAGATCATCGAGTACGTCCTCGAGGCGGACGCCCCCCGTCGCCTGGTCGACGCGACCCTTCGGGGTTTCGTCGGGGAGACCGCCAGCGAGTCCCCGGCGCCCGGCGGGGGCTCGGTGTCGGCCGCGGTGGGCGCCCTGGGAGCGGCCCTGGGCACGATGGTCGCCAATCTGTCGTCCCACCGCCGCGGCTGGGACGCGCGCTGGGAGGAGTTCAGCGACTGGGCCGAGAAGGGCAAGGGCCTCCACGAGGAGCTCACGGGTCTGGTCGACGCCGACACCGACGCCTTCAACGCCGTCCTCGCGGCGAACCGCCTGCCGGGCGGCAGCGAGGCCGAGCGGCGCGCCCGGGCCGAGGCGATCGAAGCCGCCACACGGGGAGCGATCGAGGTCCCCCTGCGGGTGATGGAGGTCGCCCTCGAATCGCTCGAGCTGCTGGGCGCCATGGCCCGCGACGGCCAGGAGACCTCCGCCTCGGACGCGGGGGTCGGCGCACTGTGCGCGCGCGCGGCGGTGCGCGGGGCCTACCTGAACGTCCGCATCAACGCCGCCGATCTGGCCGACGATGCGGCGCGGGAGCAGGCGATCGGCCGCGGGAGGGAGCTCGAGGAGCGCGCCCGCGAACGGGAGCGCGAGGTGCTCGAGGCGGTGGACGAGCGGCTCTGAGCAGCGGCGGGTCGCTCAGGCGGACCCCGGCAGGATCAGGCGGAAGCACGCGCCGCCCTCGCCCTGCTCCAGGCCCAACTCGCCTCCGAGGTCGCGGGCGAGCCCCCGGGCCAGGGCCAAGCCCAGGCCGACCCCGGGCTCGGGGTCGGACGGATCCCGCTCGCCGCGCTCGAAGGGGCGGAAGACGACGCGCGCCAGGTGCTCGGGCACCCCCGCGCCGTGGTCGCGGACCCAGAGCTCGACGCGGCCCTGGGCCGCTCGCGCTCCAAGCTCCAGGGGCGGCTCGCCGTACTTGCAGGCGTTGTCGACGAGGTTGAAGAGGATCTGCGCCACCGCCTCGGGATCGGTCGCGACCTTCGCCGTAGCCCCGTCGGAGAGGTCCACGACGAGCTCGACGCCCGCTTCCGCCGCCCGGCGCTCGAGGTCGGCGCGCACGCGGTCGACGAGCGCTTCGAGGGTCAGGGTCTCGCGGCGCTCCCGTCCGCGCCCCTCCTCCAGCCGCGCATAGGCGAGGACGTTCTCGACCAACCACGACAGGCGCGCCGCTTCGTGCTGGAGGGTCTCGAGGTACTCGCTGCGCTTGTCTTGCGCGACCATGCCCTCCGCCAGCATCTCCGAGTACATGCGGAAGGTCGTCAATGGCGTGCGCAGCTCGTGGGTGACGGTCGACGCGAAGCGGCTGCGCTGCTCACCGAAAGCGATGCTGGCGCGCAGGGTGAAGCCCACGACGACCAGGGCCAGGATGGCCGCGATCCACGAGACCAGGAGGGTGACCCGCGCCGGTCCGAATCCCTCGATCTCTGCGGCGGCGAGGCGTGCGACCTCCAGGCGGGCCGGGAACGAGGCGAGGTGAGCGCCCCCGGTCTGCTCCGCGCGCGTCGCCTCCCGCAGCGGCGCGAGGGAGGCCTGGGGGAAGAGGTCCGCGATCTCGCCGCGGAGCAGGGAAGCGAGCTGGTCCCAGTCGCCGACGAACCCCTGGAGCAACTCCACAGGCCCTCCGGTCACACGCCGCAGGAAGAGCAGGTCGGGTCCGATCTGGGGTCCGCGGGGCGCCAGCCAGATGGGCACGAAGGGCCCGACGCGAACGCCGCTGCGGGCTCGGCTCAACCAACTGACGTCCTTGCGCGACTGCTCGAGGTTGGCGTCCTGGGCGAGGTACTGGGACTGGGCGCGCTTGGTGAGCTCGACGGCGTTCTGGAGCAGCTGGCTCTCGCCGGCCCGCTCCCACTCGGCCGGGCCGCCTCCGTCGTCCTCGGCGGCGACGAGATCGTCGGGGGGCCCGCACATCAACGCCTCCAGGGCCCCCTCCGAGCGGTCCATCGCCGCCCGCAGGGTCTCGTGCTCCACGCGCTCGCGCAGCTCGGCGAGGCGGCGGCCGGCGCGCTCGATGCGTCCGCCGTCGAAGCCCGCGCCCTGGGCGAGGTCCAGCAGGTTCCCCTCCGGCGCCTGGGGGGACGACCAGTGCCCCTCCGTCGAGACCTGGAAGTGCAAGGGGAACAGCTCCGAGTCGAACGTGAGCAGCGGCGAGGGGATCAGCACCTCCCCCGGATCGATCTTGCTCAGCATGCGCGTGTAGGAGAGCGGCTGGGGGAAGTAGGGTTCGTACTCGTAGAACGGGCGCGACGCCTCGCGCGCGAGGTAGGGACCGATGCGCGAGTCCATGCGCCACAGGGCCAAACGCAACGAGGCCTGGTGCTCGGCCTCGCCGGTCGCCTCGCGCTCGGCGGCCTCCAGGTCCAGGACGGCGGCCGTCGTCCAGGCCAGCGCCCCCAGGGCGAGGAGGGCGCAGACGGCGTAGACGACCCACCAGGCGTGGCGCGTTGTCTTCACGGCGAGGAGACCTCCACGCCCTCGCCGAGCATGTAGCCCTTGGAGCGCACGGTCACGACCACGCGCGCCTCGCCGGCGTCCTCGCCCAGCTTCTCCCGCAGGCGGGCGACGTGCATGTCCACGGTGCGGGTCTCGATGCCGCGCGTGTCCAGGCCCCAGACGCGCTGCAGGAGCTCCTCCCGCGAGACCGCCCGCCCCCGCCGGGCCGCGAGGTAGCGCAGGATCTCGGCCTCCCGCTCCGAGAGCGCGCGGACCTCCCCGTCACCCAGGCGCGCCTCCCGGCGCTCGAGGTGGACGGCCAGTCCGTCGAAGGCCAGCTCCGCGACGTCCGCCGGTCTCTCGGCGGAGCGGCGCAGGACCGCCTCGACGCGCGCGAGGAGTTCGCTGGAGCTGAAGGGCTTGACGACGTAGTCGTCCGCGCCGGTCCGCAGGCCGCGCACCCGGTCCTCCTCCGCGCCCCGGGCCGTGACCATGATCACCGGGAGGCTGGGGTGCTGCTCGCGCAGCTCGGGCAACAGCTCGAATCCGGTCACGCCGGGCAGCACGACGTCGAGCAGGACGAGGTCCAGGGCCGCCCCGCGCAGGATGCGGCGAGCCTCCGACCCGTCGGCGCACTCGAGCACGTCGTAGCCGGCGAAGCGCAGACTGTCGACGAGACCCCGCCGGATGGCGGGGTCGTCCTCGACCACCAGGACTACGGGTTTCGACACCAGCTACGCTCCCCGACCATTGTGGCAGATCAGGGCCCGGTCGCACCCGCGCCGGTGGCCTGCTCGGCGGACCCGGCGGGCGGGGGCGCGCTCTCGGTTGCGTCCGCGGGCTCGGGCACCTCCGGGGGCGCGGCGGCCGGCGGGACGTCGAGCCGCTGCAGGAGAGGAGGAACGGTGCCCGCCGCGCCGCCCTGCGCCTGCTGGGCGCGCGGGTGCGCGTTCGGCGCGCAGGAGTTGACCGCTGCGCCGGCCTGGGCCGGCACCGCCGCCTGCTGCGCCCCGGGAGCAGGCGCGGCGGGAGTCGCCGGCGTCGCCTGCGTACCCTCGGTGCCGGCGGTCGGCGGCTTCTCGACGGCCGGGAACGTGAACCCGCAAGTGCCGGCCTGGGAGCGGATGGCCGCCCGGATGGCCGCGTCGAAGGCGAGGTCGCTCTCGAGCCCCTGCCGACGGAGCTCCGCATCGAGGAACGCCTGGCGCTGGACGTTCAGCTCCCCCACGCGGGCCTGGATCGCCTTGCGCTCGGCGGCCATGCCCTCCACGAACTCCCGGCGCTCTTCGAGACTCATGGCCCGCATCTGCTCGGGCAGTTGCTCAGGGGGCAGCGTCGCCAGGTCGACGATCCCCGCGTCACACCCGTCGACCAGGTCCCACCTCCCGTTCCAGTACAGCCCACCGGCCTTGCAGGCGGCGCGCTCGGCGACGGCCCCGGGGTTGAGCCCGGCGGCGTTGTCGTCCTGGGCCACCTGGTTCTCCGCGGCGGCCTGTCCCGTCACGCCGTAGGCCAGGTAGGTGCCGTTGATCTCCCCGCTGAGGGCGGCCAGCTGGTCGTCGAAGGGTGTCGCGATCGTGACCGTGCCGTGGTCCTGGTCGATGGCGGCGAACTGGCCGTCCGCCAGACGGGCGACGTCCCTCCACGCCGGGGCCAGCTCGTCGGCCGGGTTCCCGCAGTAGATCGCGTTCACGATGATGTCGCGCCCGATGGCGGACTTGCAGGCGTCGCCGAAGCGCACCTGCTGGTCCTGGTCCGCGGACTCGTTGCCCGCGACGACGATCAGCTTCAGGACGCCGGGCCCTGAAGTCCAGTCGAGCTCGGTCGTCGCGCTGTGGACGACGCGCCCGACGAGCTCCGTACCACCGTTGGTCGTGAGGGCGAAGAGCTCGCGCGAGACGAGGTCGAGGTCCTCGGTCAGCGGCACGAGCCGTCGCACCCAGCCGCGGGCGGGGTCGTCCCCGTCGTTGCCGAAGGAGAACAGGGCAACGCGCAACAGCGGCAGGGGCTCGGCGAGGGCGAGGTCGTTGACGATGGCCCAGATCTTCTGCTTCGCAGCGGAGAGCAGGCCGTCCATGCTCCCGCTGGTGTCGAGGCAGATGGCCAGGTCGATGGCGCGACCCGCGGATACGGGAGCATCGGCGGCCTCGCCGCCGTGA
Source organism: Planctomycetota bacterium (assembly GCA_030746555.1). Lineage (GTDB taxonomy): Bacteria > Planctomycetota > UBA1135 > UBA1135. The sequence goes on from JASLMK010000023.1 coordinate 29,816, forward strand.
GCGACGTCGACGACCGGCGCCGCCTCGATGCCGGCTCCCAGACCCGGGGGCGTGAAGCCCTGGGGGGCGGCCGAGGCCGTCGCGCCTGCGCAGAACAGGATCGATCCGGTCAGGATGAAGTGGTTCATGGTGGACTCCGTTTCTGTCGGTTTCGTGGCATGAGTGGACGATGGTGCCGGCTGTTATCTGCCGACCCCGTTCTCGACCAGGACGTTGGCGTCCGCGTGGCGTAGGAGGATGCGACCGGGGAGGGAAAGGACACCCTGACGGCCCTCGTCGACGAGGGCGCTGACGAGCTCCTTGTGGCGAGCGCTGCCGAACTCGATGACCTCGAGGGCCTCGTCGTCGATCTCGGCGCCGACCAACCTGCCGTCGATCCAGTCGCCGCCGCGCTGGAAGAAGCAGCGGTCGGCCAGCTGCTGGACGCCGCCGATGGTCTCGACCTCGTTGCTCTCGTTCCAGAAGCGGTTGTCGTAGGCCAGCTTGGCCTGCAGCTTGTTCGCGTTGAAGTTGCGCCCCTGGTTCACGGCCCCCGCGCCGTAGCGCGTCCAGACGGCGCGCCGCTCCAGGTTGTCGTCGCAGGCGACCTGGAGGGCGTTCCAGTCTCCGAGGTCGGTGCCCTCGCGAGCCAGGAACGCCGTGTACTCGCTGAGCACGCCGAAGCGCGAGGAGAGCCGCAGGATCTCCTCGGCGAGCTCCTTGTAGCGCGGGTCCGCCAGAAGCGGCGCGCCGCCGGGAACGGCGGCCCCCGCCGCGGCCGCGCCGGCCTGGCGGATCTCGTCGATCAGGGCGGCGATCTTGCGCGTGGCCCACAAGCGGGGAACGAAGGCGTTGCGCGTGCTCGCCTGCGCCAGACCGAAGGAGAACTCGAAGCTGCGCGGGGTGCCCAGGTAGTTCCCCGAAACGGTGAAGCGCAGCGGCCCCTCCTCGCGGTACTGGCCGAGGACGAGGAGCTGGTCCCCCTCGAACAGATCGGGCAGACGCTCGGGCATCAGCTCGCGCACGGCGCGCGTGGTCACCCCGCCGCCCTCGTCGCGCGTCCCGAGCGCCAGGCCCGCGAGGACCGGGCCGTGCAGGCGGCGGAAGACCGCGGCCACCTTGACCTCGACGTCCTCCCCGGGGAGCACGAAGGTCGAGGTGGCGCGCGTGGCGTCGGAGAGCCGGTCGAGGAGCGGCACGTTGACGTCGTTGCCCACGCCGAAGGTGAAGACGCGCCGGCCGTGGGCGTTGCCCTCCTCGAGCCGCGCGCGGATCGCGACCTCCGAGGTGTTGCCGACCGTGGGCAGGCCGTCGGTCAGGAACAGGACCAGGGAGAGCATGCCCGGGTTCGGCTCCTGGCGCAGGGCCTCGACGAGGGCATCGTGGATGTTCGTGCCGCCCTGGGCGCGGATCGAGGCCAGGTAGGCGCGTACGCGTTCGATGCTCTCGCGGTCCTTGATCACCGGCTGCGGCGCGAACATCGCGACCTGGCTGGAGTAGTCGATGACGTTGAAGGCCTCGCCGTCGTCGAGCCCCTCGATCACCTGACGAGCCGCCGCGAGGGCCTGGTCCAGCTTCTCTCCGGCCATGCTGCCCGAGCGGTCGAGCACCAGGGTCACCTCTCGCGGGATCCGCTTGGTCGCCTCCTCGTGGCTCACGGGCAGTCCGGCCATCAACAGGAAGTAGCCGCCGCCGACCTCGGGATCGGGGTAGGCCACCAGCGAAGCGGAGAGGCCGTCGCGCTCCAGGAGGATGGAGAGCAGGAAGGGCCCCGGATCCCGCACACAGGCATCGCGCACGACCAGCTCGAGGTGGCGCGGATCCCGCCGGAGTGTGTCGTAGTCGTGGCTGGGGGAGTAGACCATCGAGATCGGCGTCGCCGCGCTGATCTCGACGGACACGTTCCAGGGCACCTGCGCGGCGAGGGACTCGCTGCGCGGTAGGACGTAGTCGATGCGCTCGCCGCTGGCGTCCAGCAGGTGCTCGTAGGTGATCCGCACGCGCTGGGTTCCCCCGGCGGGGACGGGGAAGACGCTCGAGCGGATCAGGCCGTACCCGGCGAACTCGAGCAGGGCCGGGTCCTTGATGCGCGCCACGATCTCGTCGTAGGTGCGGCGCGCAAGGTCCGCGGGCAAGAGCTCCGCGGTCGGCTCGGCGGCGGCGCCCTCGAAGAGGAACGAGCCGACGGCCGCCCCGTCGGGGACGGGCAACAAGAGGACCGCCTCCGCGTCCCGGCCGGCCGGGTTGCGCAGGGCGATCTCCAAGGTCGTGGCGGCGGCGCGCTCGACGATCTTCACGCGGGCGTCGACAGACTCGATCTGGATCGGGGAGCGGTCGCGCTCGAACGAGAAGCCGCGGGCCTGGGGAACGACCACGTGGGACGAGCGCGAGAGCCAGGTGATGGCATCGAGGCCCTGCGAGCCCCGCGTCTGGGCGCCGAGCGGCTCCGCCGAAGCCCCCGAGAACAGGAGGGTCGCCAGGCCCAGCCCCAGTCGCACGCCGGAAGTCCCCGTCCATCCGCCACGTTGTTGCATTCCCATCGCGTTCTCCGTCTGTTGCGCGTCCATCGTTCCCCGGTCAGGCGAAGGTACGACGCACGGCGCCGGGACTTGGTAACGGGGCCGTAACGGGCCTGCCGGACAGATCCTCGATCCGTTCCGTCTCGAACGTCCTCCTTTCACTACGCGGCGGCCGGCGGCCCTACCATGGGCCTGCGATGGTCCCCATCCCTCCCATCGAGCTGCCCGGAATCCGCCTGATTCCGGGGCTCTTGGCCTCGGTCCCGCTCCTGGCGGCGGGCTGTTGGGGAGGGGGGACGGGCGCACCCGACGCCGGCGATCCGCCGCCGGGAGGGAACGGCGGTGGAGAGTCGAGCCTGGACCTCTCCCCCGAGTTCGCGCTCCTCGACCATCCCGATCAGCTCCCCGGCTCGGAGTTCGGTACGTCCACCTGCATCCTCGACTTCGACGGCGACGGCCACTCCGACCTCGCCGTCGGCGCATGCGGCGAGCAGGGGCAGAGCGGCGCGGTCTACGTGTTCTGGGGTCCCAACATCCGCCAGGACCAGTACCTGCGCATCGGGGCTCCCGACCCCCAGATGGACGGGCTGTTCGGCTCGGAGGTGCGCAACGGCGGTGACCTCGACGGCGTTAGCGGGGACGAGCTCCTCGTGGGCGCACCCGAGGAGCGCACCGACGGCCTTGGTGCCGCCGGAGCCGCCTACATCCTGTCGTTCACCGACGAGCCGATCCGCATCGTCTCCGGTGCACCCGAAGCCGACGCCCGCTTCGGAGCCAGCCTGGCCGCAGGCGACTTCGAGGGTCGCGGCGCGCCCCAGATCGCCGTCGGCGTGCGGGGCGCGACGAGCGTACCGGGCGTGACCGGCGGGAGGGTGGAGCTCTTCTACATCGGCCCCTTCGGCCTGCTGCAGTCGGGGCGCGTGCTCATCAACCCCAACCCCACGCCGGACGCCGCCAACGGCAACTTCGGACGCCTGCTGGCCGTGGAGCCCGACGAGCACGGGAGCGCCAGGCACCTGATCGTGCCCGCCCTGGCCAACCCGGCTGGGGGGCACCCCGACGCGGGCCTGATCTACGTCTACGACCTGCCCCTCGCCTCGATGCCGGCCGCAGTGCTCTCGAGCCCCGTGTTGGAGTGGGAGGAAGGCGAGGGGACGCGCCTGGGCATGTCACTGAACGCCGCGCCCGGGCTCCTCCTGGCGGGGGCTCCGCGCCACGACATCGAGGAGGCAGGTCCGGTGTCGTTGGACAACGCGGGCTGCGCGCTCCTCTTCGAGGGCCCTGAATACGACGGCGCGCCGCCACGCATCCTGCGCCGCTCCGACCACCCCCTGGAGATCGACCTCCCGTTCGATCTCAACGGATACAGGGTCGCTCTGGCGGAGGTGCTCTCCGACGACACCGTCCCCGACATCGTCGTCTTCGGCCTCAACATCCACTCAGAGCACGGGATGTCGATCCTGGTCTACGACGGCTCGGCCCCGCAAGCCGCTCCCTTGTTCATCGAGCCCCTGCCGGACTCCAGCGGGCACTTCGCCGAGGGCGTGTGCAGCGGCCAGCTGAATGCGGGCGGTCCCGAGGAGCTGGTGGTGGGAGACGCCCGCTTCGGCCCGGGCGAGGACCGCCGCGGTCGCGTGGTGATCTACGCCTTCTGATCCACCGATCCGCGCGCGGACGCCGTCGATCCCGCCGGGAGTCATCAAGGCGATGAGGCAGCTCTACGAGCACGGCCAGTTCGAGGTCCGGTGCATCGGGTTCATCGCGAGCTCCTTCCACACCGCGAGCTCGGGGATCTTGCTGAAGACGTGCAGCCGGACGATTTGCAGCCAGCCGCGGCCGCCGACCCCGCGGAGGGGGACCGGATCACCGGTCCCAGCAGAGTCGCAACGGCGGCGCCGTTTGGCCCGCGCCGGCTCAGGAAGGGATGGAGCCAGATATCGGATTCGAACCGATGACCCCTGCTTTACGAAAGCAGTGCTCTACCACTGAGCTAATCTGGCACGGAGCTGTTCCCGAGCCGCCGTGGGCGCTCGGTTGCCCAGTCTGGCCGACCCCGTCGCCGGAGTCTACTGGCTGACGTTGACTCGAGCGCCCTGGGTGAACCCGGCGCGCTGCGAGGGGTCCATCCCCAGACGGCCGAGGGCGCGGGAGGCGGCGGTGCGCACGCCCAAGGATGCGTCGGATCCCAGGACCGCGCCGAGGGTCGACAGGATGTCCTCGTTCGCGTCGAGCCGCTGGCGGCCGGCGATGCCGGCCAGGGCGTCGGCTGCGGAGGTCCGCGCGGCGTCCGAGCGACCCGCGTCACCCAGGACCGCCAGCAGGGCGGGAACCTGGGCCGCACCGCCGGCCGCGGAGAGAGCCCGCATGGCCGGAACGGTCACGCTGTCGGGCCGGGCCGCGAGGGTCGAGGTCAGATCGTCCACGGCGGGAGAGATGTCCCGGCCACCGGCGCCGTAGGCCAGGGCCGCCAGGGTCTCGGCGGCGCGCGCCGCGAGGGCGTTGGCCTGGTCGCGGTCGTGGCCGAGGCCGGCGCTCATCCCCTCCTCGACGGCGGCGGCGCCGTCGGGTCCGGAGATCGTGCCCGCGACCCCGTCGTACATGTCTCCGGCATCGGCGTCCGCGGAGATCAGGAACACGGGCACTTCGGCGGTGCGCTCGTTGCCGCGCACGCTGTCGAGCACTTGGGCCGCGGTGAGGTCGTCGAGCTGGTCGGCGATCAGGATCGCGTCCACTCCGGGGACGCGATGCAACAGGGCCAGGCCCTTGGCGCCCGAGCCCCAGTGGGTGGCGATCATCCCGCGCCCGGCCAGGGAGTCGGCGACGGCGGCGCCACGCTCGCCGTCGGAGTCGATCACCACGGCCATGCGCAGCACCTCCAGCCCGGCGGCGCGGCCCAGACCGGCGGTCGTGTCCCCCGATGCGCCGCGACCGTTCTCGTAGGCGATGGTCCCCAGGGCGAGGGCCGCCTCGGCCGCCAGGCCGCCGTCGGCGCTGCGCAGGGCGCCGGTCAAGCCGGCGGTGGGCTCGGGAGCCATCGCGCCGAGGACGCGGCAGAGCTCGATGCCGGTCTGCACGTCACCGGTCTCCACGCTCCAGCCCAAGGCCAGGTCCAGGGCGGAGACTCCGGCGGTGTTGACGGCGATGGAGGCCTCGGCCAGCTGGTCCTCGACGCCCTCCCCGTCCAGACCCGCCTCCAGGCGCGCGGCCATCTCGGCTTGCTGGGAGACGTAGGCGCGCACCAGACCCGCGCGAGCGGCGACGCTCTGGGGATCGACCCGCAGAGCGTCGGAGTACGCTGCCTTGGCCAGCTCGTCTGCGTAGAGGGCGCGCGGGACCGCGGTCGCGACGAGCCCGTCGTCGGCCCAGCTCCAGACCACGTCACTGTGGAAGTGCGCCCGCAGGACGTTCCCGCGGCCGTGGTGGTAGTCGTCGCCGAGCTGCTCGAAGAGCGGCAAGGGATCGCCGTTGGAGCCGCACTTGATGGCGGCGGCCTTGGCGGCCATCTCGACGCCGGGGTCGTCGTCGTTGAGGGCGACCCAGGTCAGGGCGCCGGCGGCGCGCGGGTCGGCGATGTAGCCCAAGGTCAGGGCCACGTTGCGACGCAGGAACGCGTCATCGGTGTTCATCGCGGCGACCAGCGGCAGGACCACGTCGCTGTCCATCTCGGTCAGCGAGTGCATCATCAGCACCCGGCGCTCCTCGTCGTCGGGGTCGCCGAGGGAGTACAGCATGTGCGGCACCGCGTACTCGCCGTAGTTCGCGCCCAGCTCGCGCACGGCCCGCTTGCGGTCCACCACGTCGTTGTCGGGGGTGACTCGCCGCAGGAGGGCGCGGATGCCCTCCGCGTCGTTCTCGCGCTCGCTGCGCGCCAGCTCGCTCAGGCTCATGACGCGCTTGGCGAAGAGCTCGAACTGCCCGCCCTTGACCAGCATGGTCAACCACATGTCCTCGTCGGTCGACTTCCACATCTCGTAGGCCGACTCGTGGTCCGGCTCGGCGGCCAAGACCTGGGTGAAGCGCGCGAGGGCCTCCTCGTCCTTCCCCTGGCGCAGGAACTCGACCCCCTCGGCGAAGAGAGCGTCGGCGTCCTGGCTGGAGGCCGGCAGGGAGATGCTCGCCAGGGCGAGACCGAGACCGAGAGCGCGGCAGAGGCCGATCATGGGGATTCCTTTTGAGACGCCCGAGGGGGCGATGGTGTGGGACGCCGTGGGGCGCGTTGCTGGGGAGGGGGTTCGGGCCGGGACCGGGGAGGGAGCGGCGGCTCGCCGCCGGCACCCGAACACGATCGGTTCGACCACGCCGCGGAGGCGCGGAGGGCCCGAGGAGATGGCCAAAGAGAAGGGTCGCGGGATGATACCGGAGGGGCCTGGAGGGTCAAGAACGAGGTCTCTGGCGCCCGCCGGACGCGATCGGAACCCTCTACCCGGCCGGGACGGCCCGGCTACGGGGGCGGCGGGCTGATCTTGCCCAGTACGCGCCCCTGTGCGGCCCCCGTGGCGCCCGTGCTGGTCACGGCCTCCCCCAACAGGCAGCGGGCGGCCAGGGTGGCGAAGACCAGGGCCTCGCGGCCGTCGGGGTCGACCCCGGCCGCGGCGGTGGTCTCCAGGGGGCGTCCGAGGCGTCGTTCCAGGGCCGCGACGAGGGCGCGGTTGTGCACGCCGCCGCCGGCGAGCAGCAGGCGTCGGGGAGCCGCCGGCAGGCGGGCCAGGGCTCCGGCGACGGCCTCGGCGACGACCTCCACGGCCGCCGCGAAGAGGTCGGCGGGGTCTTCGCCCGGGCGCCACACCCCCTCGGCCGCCGCCCGCTCGCAGAGTTCGTCCAGCCAGGCCTCGCCGAAGGTGTCCCGGCCCGTGCTCTTGGGGGGAGCCTTGTCGAAGAAGGGGTGGGCGAGGCAGGCGCTCACGAAGGCCTCGTCCGGCCGGCCCGCCGCCGCGCAGGCGCCGTCGCGGTCGAGGGGCGCGTCGAGCAGGCGCCGCGCGAGCCCGTCGAGCAGGCTCCCGGCCGGGCCGGTGTCGAAGGAGAGGGTCTCGGCACCGCTCTCGGGCAACAGGGTCAGGTTCGCCATGCCGCCCAGGTTCAGGACGCCCAGGGGCCGCGGCTCCGAGGCGAAGAGCAGGTCGTCGGCCAGGGCGGAGATCGGCGCGCCCTCGCCGCCGCAGGCCATGTCCCGCTGGCGGAAGTCGCTCACCACGCAGCACCCCGCCGCCTCGGCCGCGAAGTCGCCGTCGCCGAGTTGCAGGGAGGCCGGGCCGCACTCCTCGGCGCCGTCGTGGTGGTAGACCGTCAGGCCGTGGCTGCCGAGGAGGTCGAGCGTCCGCTCCGCCCGCCCGGCGACCGCGACCGCCGCCGCCCCGAAGGCGGCGCCCAGGTCCCGGTGGAGCAGGGCGAGCTCGCGTGCCCCGCCCGCCTCACCGTCGAGGGCACGGCGCACCCGCGGCGCGAGGTCACCGGGGAACGGCAGGGTCTCGAAGGCCAGGGGCTCGCAGCGCCACAGGCGGAACCCGCGCTCGCCGCGGCGCGCGGCGAAGCGCGCCAGCCCCACGTCCACGCCGTCGCCCGAGGTCCCCGACAGCACCCCCGCCACCACCGCCCGCCCCCGCTCCAGTCTCTCGACGAGCTCCCGCATCGCCGCAGCCTAGCGCGAACGTGCCCCTTCGCGTCGCGCGCCACCGTCGATTAGGCTCTCGCCCGTGAGCCGCGCCGACTCCACTCCCACCCCGATCCTGGTCGTCGATGACGACGGGGACATCCGTGCCGCCCTGGAGATGCTGTTGCAGTACGAGGGATTCGAGGTCTGGACCGCCAGGGACGGGCGGGAGGCGGTGGCGCGCTACGCGCGCGAGGCGGGCGGCGGGCGGCGGGCGGCGGTCGTCCTCTCCGACCTCAAGATGCCCGGCATGGACGGGATGGAGCTCCTGGCGACCCTGCGCGCCGAGCCCGACCCTCCGCCCGTCATCATGATCAGCGGCCACGGCGACGTCTCGACCGCCGTCGAGGCGATGCAGAACGGCGCTGCGAACTTCCTCGAGAAGCCCCTCGACGACAACCGCGTGCTGGTCACGATCCGCAAGGCGATCCGCGAGCAGCACCTCGAGGAGGAGAACACGGGCCTCCGGCGCCAACTCACCGACCGCTGGACGATCGTGGGCGAGAGCACGGCGACCTCGCGGCTGATGCGCCAGATCGAACAGGTCGCCCTCTCCGAGGCCGCGGTACTGATCACCGGCGAGAACGGGACCGGCAAGGAAGTCGTCGCTCGCAACCTGCACCTGCTCGGCCCGCGCGCGGCGGGCAACTTCGTGACGGTCAACTGCGCCGCGATTCCCCATGAGCTGATCGAGTCGGAGCTCTTCGGCCACGAGAAGGGCAGCTTCACGGGCGCCCACGAGCGGCGCGTCGGCCACTTCGAAGCCGCCGACAGGGGGACCCTCTTCCTCGACGAGATCGGCGACATGCCCCTCGACGCCCAGGCCAAGGTGCTGCGGGCCCTGGAGAACCACGAGATCACGCGCGTAGGCGACAGCCGCACGATCCCCGTCGACATCCGGGTCATCGCCGCCACCAATGCCGACCTCGCCGAGGCGGTGGAGACCAAGGCCTTCCGGCGCGACCTGTTCTACCGCCTCAACGTCGTTCCCCTGCACGTTCCGCCCCTCGCCGAGCGCGTGGAGGACATCGGGCCCCTCGCGCGCCACTTCCTCGACCAGATCGCCGAGCGCACCGGGTTCAGCCAGCGCGACCTCTCCGGCGAGGCGCTCGCGCGACTGGAGGGCCTCGACTACCCCGGAAACGTCCGCCAGCTGCGCAACCTCCTCGAGGGGGCCAGCGTCTTCGCCGACGGCCCCGAGGTCGGCCTGGACGACCTCGAGCAGATCCTGGCCGCCGGGCCGGGCGCGGCATCCCCCGCAGCCGCCCGGAGCGCAGCGGGGGCGGACCCCTTCGGCGCGGCCACGTTCGAGGAGTTCAAGGACGCTAGCGAGGCGGCCTTCTTCCGCCTCAAGCTCGACGAGAACGAGGGCAACATCAAGCGCACGGCCGAGCGCCTGGGCATGCAGCGAAGCCACCTCTACAAGAAGCTCGACCGCTACGACCTGCGGGGCTGATCCGGGCGGGTACTGCCGCGCGGGGCCGCTTCCGGCGTGCCGGACCCTCGCTTCAGGGCAGGCGCAGCTCGGTGCCGGGAACGAGGACCGCGTCGATGTCGACGAGCACGTCCTCGTTGGCCTTGAAGATGCTCAGGTACTTCTCGCCCGAACCGTAGTGCCGGCTCGCGATGTTCCACAGGCTGTCGCCCTCGCCGACGGTGTAGAGGGTGAAGTCGCCCTCCGCGCCGCCGACGGCGACTCCCTCGGCGCGCTCGTCGTGGAGAGGCACCCAGACCTGTTCGCCCGGGGCGATCTCTCCGCGGCCTTCGTTGGCGCGGCGCAGGAGCTCCGCGGCCGCCGGGTCGCCGTAGTAGCGCCGGGCGAGCTTCGCGAAGCTGTCACCGGCACACCAGGTGTAGAGCCGGTCCCCGCCGGGAAGGGTCTCCTCCAACCCCTCGAGGGTGATCAGGGCTGAGCCCCGGGGAAGCCCTCGGGGGGCGACCTCCGCCGCCGGCTCGTCGTCGGGCACCGCCTCGTCTCCGGTGGAGCCGATGTTCGCGCTCAACAAGAGGCCCGGGGCGCGCGCCCCGGCGGCGGTCACCTCATCGGCCCGCACCGCGACCGGGTCGGGGGCGTCGCTCGCTCCGGAGTCCTCGACGATCTCGTCGAAGTCGGAAAGGACCGCCGGGCCGCCGGCTTCGGTCTCGGTCGAACCCAGTCCCGCCAGGCGGACCGGAGCGGGAGGAGCCGCCTGCGCGGCCCCGTCCTGCGCCGCCGGCGCCGCGGCCGGATCCACCGCGGTCGCCAGCAGGTCTCCGTCCTCCGAGCGCATGGAGACCACCAGGATCACCGAGACCAGGAACAAGACGGTGAGGACGACGATCTTCTCGAACTGACCCATGGTGGCGGCGACTTCCGGTGAGGCTGACGTTTCGGCGGAAATGCTTGTGAAACGGAGACTTAGGGACGCCGCCCGGACCCGCGACCGGCGCCTTGGACTCCTAAGGCGGTTATCCGCTCCGGCGGGGGCGCAGTCAAACGGAAAGGGGCGCTTTCCACCAGATGGAGGGTCCCGATCGCTTACCCACACATCATGGGCGGCCACCTCGCGGGGAGTGCCCGGCGCGCAAGGAATCGGCGGGCTCGGCCGATATCCTTGGCGGCGGCACCATGTCGAGCGCACGGCACGAGGAGTCCTACATGAGCGAGGAACGGTCGGCGGGCGCCGGGGAGCCGCGCGTGCCCTTCGTCTCGCGTGGCGACGCGCACGACGCCCCGCGCCCCGCGGGCGTGGGCGCCGACGGCGAGCCGATCCCGCGCGCCGCCGACCCCGAGGTCGCGGCCGTGCTCGCCTTGGCCGTCGCCCTGCTCCTGTTCTCCTGGTCGAGGCTCTCCGGCTACCAACTGGCCGACTCGGTCGAGTACATGGACCGGGCCCACTCCCTGGTGGAGGGGATCGTCCAGGATCCGGCCGGCTCGAGCCGCTCCTTCGCGTTCTCGGCCCTGCTCACGCCCTTCTTCGCCGTCGCGGACTTCCTCCAGCTCGCCGACCGCGGACCGGTCGTGATCGCCGTGCGCCTGATGCAGATCCTGCTCGCAACGGTCTTGGTGCTCGCGATCATGCGCATCACCGCCCGCCTGCACGGGCGCTCGGCCGCCCTCGCTGCGGGGCTCGTCGTGGCCGCCAACCCGATCTTCCTGCAGTACGCGGTATCCCCCATCGCGGGGATCGCCGCGGCGGTCTGCACGGCCATGGGCATCGATTCGCTCCTGCGGCGCGAGGGGGAGCGGCGCGCCCTCGTCGGCGGCCTGTGGCTCGGCGGGGCGCTCCTGATGGCCTACCAGACCTTCGTCATCGCGCTGCCGCTCTTGGCTCTGGTCGCCCTGCGCGACCGCAAGCGGGCGCCGCGCTGCATCGCGGCCGCCGGCGCGGGCGTCGCCGTGGCGTTGGCGGCACAGGTCGCCCTCGACCGCTTCACCTGGGGCAGCTGGGGGATGAGCCTGGAGTTCTACCTCGTCCAGAACGTGGGCGGCGTCGCCGTGCGCGTCCTGCACGAGCTCGGCCTCGATTCCCTCGCGCGCCCGATCTACGAGCGCATGGGCGAGGTCTTCACCCAGACGGCGGCACAGTCCGCCGCCGAGGAGGAGGTCCGCCAGCTCCAGGCGCCGACCTGGTACTTCACGAACCTGCACCTGATGCTCTCCTGGCCTGCCCTGGTCCTCACGGCCGCCGGGCTGTGGCGCTCCTGGCGCAAGCCGGGCTTCGGCGCGGCGATCCTGATCGCGCTCCTGGTCCTCAACGTGGGCGTGATGAGCATGAAGGGCTCGAAGTCCTTCCGGCTCTGGCTGCCGCTGCTGCCGATGATCGCGCCCCTGTGCGGAATCGGCTGGGCCGCCCTGCGAGGCGCGGCCCCCGGCGTCTTTCGCCCGCGCGTGCTCGGCTCCTGGGCCCTGCTGGCCGCCGTGGTGGTGCTGGGGGTGTGGCGCCTGGGCCAGCTCAACTCCCGGCGTTTCGGCACCTACTGGGAGGCGATGCAGTTCGTCGTGGACCACGCCGTGCCCATGCCCGACGAGGGCGGTGACGTGACGCGCCGACCCGTCGTAACCAGCGCCTACCACTGGGCGGTCGCCTTCCGCGAGGGCGGGGACGTCGAGCTGTTCAAGCTCCCCCACCACCTCGACCAGTGGAAGCACCTCGAACAGGAACGGCGCGCCGAGGTCGTGGACCACCTCGGCTCGATGGACTGGCTGCTCCTGCACGGCGGGATCCTCGAACAGGAGCGGTCCCTGTTCGAGGCGATCCGCACGCGATTCGGCGTGGCCGACTACTTCTGGAACCCCGAGGCGGACGCGGAGCTGGGGCCGGTGTACGTCCTGGCGACGCCAGACGCCTACCCCGACGCCCGCGAGCTGGTGGAGGTCGACAGCTCGGGACCCGATCCGACCGGATACCGCCGCAGCCTCCAGCTCGACCGCGCCCTGCCCATGCCCCTGGACTTCGTGGGCCGCTCGAGCCCCGGCGGCCCCTTCGACCGGCGGCTGACGTTGTTGGGCTGGCGGTACGAGACCCTGCCGGCCTCCGGGAACGGCTGGATCACCTACCACTGGACGACGCCGACCGGCCTCGACAACGACTACACGGTCGTCGATCGCGTGACCGCCGCCGAGGGCAAGCACGCCTGGCAGAACAACCACGGCGGAGGCTGGGGCTTCTTCCCAACGCACGAGTGGGAGCCGGGCTGGGTCGTGCGCGAGAGCTACCCGATCCTGGCCGGCGAGGAGCCCTTCAGCGAGGACTTCGTCCCGCTAGGAGGGCCCTATCGGAGGGGAGATCGCATCCCGGTGACCCTGTGGATGACCGTGGCGGTCTACGGCGAGGGCCAGACCTTCGCCGTGCGCCTGCGCCCGGCCGAGTGGGAGGCGCCCGAGGCGATCGACTGGGAGGACGCCCAGCTGATGCCCGGCAACTGCGTGCTGAGTGCCGAGGGCTTCCTGCAGAGCCCCGACGATCTGGTCCGGGTGGGGCCGTTCACGATCCCCGTCCATGACCGGTTCCGCTGGCCGGACGACGGTGGGGCCGATCCTCCCTGAGGGGCGCGGGCGGCCGGCGAGGCACGCGATCGTACCGCCGGTCTTGAGGGACTCCGGCGCGCTTCCTATCTTGTGCCGGCGTGGGTGGGCTCTCGCGGATCCTGCGGCCCCGCCCCGACCACAGACACCGTGAGCCACCGCATCCTGATCCTCTCGCTCCTCGCCGCCTGCGCGGCCACGCCCGGCGCAAGCGTCGACGGCGTCGGCGCGCCCGCCCGGGTGACCTTCAGCGAGTTGCGCAACGGCGTCACGATGACGCTCGTGAACGAGTCGCACTCCGATCCCCTCGCGCTCTACTCGCAGGTACGCAACCGGCCAGGCCCCAAGGTCACGACCGACGAGGTCATGGCGGCCATGCTCGACCACTTCGAGGACGAGGGCTGGGGGCGCTTCGCCTCCGCCGGCGCGGCCGTCGCGATCACCCCGGAGACCTATCAGACGCTCGAGGTCGACAGCGATGGGCACACGACGCACCTGTTGAACGGCCCGCGGACCCCCGAGGAAGCGCGGGGCGCCTTCCGGCGCTGCCTGCTCGCCTTCCTCCAGGTTCAGGAGCTCACCCAACAGAACCAGGCAGTCAGCAACTCGCGGGGCACGGGGATCTTCCGCGATCCCAAGGCGGAGGGCGGCGGCACGCGATGATGCCGCCCCCCGCGCCGGGCATGCCCTCAGCGCCGCGCGCTGTGGCCATCCTCCCGGCTCGGCTCGCCTCGACCCGCCTCGAGCGCAAGATGCTCCTCGCCGAGACGGGACGCGCCCTGTTCCTCCACACCGCCGAGGCAGTGACCGCATGTGACGCTATCGGCCGCGTGGTGGTCGCCACCGACAGCGAGGAGATCCTCGCGGTCGCGGAGGCTGCAGGAATCGAGGCGCTGCTCACCGCTCCCGACCACGCCTGCGGCACCGACCGCGTCTACGAGGCCCTCGGCCTGCTCGGCGAAGAGCCCGACGTCGTCGTCAACGTCCAGGGCGACGAGCCGGAGGTCGCAGCCGCCGACCTCGAGCGCCTCGTGACCGCCTTCGTCGACGACGAGGTCGAGGTGGCGACCCTCGCGGCCCCCCTCGTCGACGAGGCCGACGTTGGCGCACGCGACGTCGTCAAGGTCGTCGTGGACGGACGGGGCGACGCGCTCTACTTTTCGCGCGCGCCGATCCCCGACCGCTCCCACTCCCGCGCGGGCGCGAGCGCGCCGGCCTGGCGGCACATCGGCGTCTACGCCTTCCGCCCGGCGGCGCTCGCGCGGTTCTGCTCCCTGCCGGTGGGCGCCCTGGAGGCGACCGAGAGCCTGGAGCAACTGCGCTGGCTCGAAGCCGGCGGGCGCATCCGCGTCCTCGAAGCCGCCCGCGCCCCCGCGGGGATCGACACGGTCGAGGACTACGCGCGCTTCGTTGCCTCGACCGCGCGGACGACTCCTCCCGCTCCACGCACCGACCCCACCACCGAGACTCCCCCGCCCCGTCCTCCGGGAGGGTCCGCGGAGCGCTCTCTCCCCTAGACTGACTGGAAAGGCTCGATTCGGATGGTCAAGCACATCTTCGTGACCGGCGGCGTGGTCAGCAGCCTCGGCAAGGGTCTGACCTCGGCGGCCTTGGGGCTGATCCTGGAGCGGCGCGGTCTGAAGGTCTCCCTTCAGAAGCTCGATCCCTACATCAACGTCGACCCGGGGACGATGAGCCCGTTCCAGCACGGCGAGGTCTACGTGACCGACGACGGGGCCGAGACCGACCTCGACCTCGGACACTACGAACGCTTCACCCACGCGGAGCTGACCCAGTCGAGCAACTACACGACGGGCAAGATCTACTCGTCGGTGATCGGCAAGGAGCGCCGCGGCGACTACCTCGGCCGGACGGTGCAGGTCATCCCCCACATCACCGACGCGATCAAGGAGGCCATCCACGAGGGCGCGAGCGGGGACGCCGACGTCGCGATCACCGAGATCGGGGGCACGGTTGGGGACATCGAGAGCCTGCCGTTCCTGGAGGCGGTGCGCCAGTTCGCCCTCGAGCACGAGAGCGATGACGTGCTCTTCGTCCACGTCACCCTGCTCCCCTATCTGCGGGCGTCGGGCGAGATGAAGACCAAGCCCACCCAGCAGTCGGTCGGCAAGCTGCGCGAGATCGGGATCCAGCCGCACATCCTCGTCTGCCGCACCGAGCAGCCCATGTCAGCGGAGATGGCCCAGAAGATCAGCCTGTTCTGCAACGTGCGGGTCGAAGCGGTGATCGAGGAGCGGGACGTGGACTTCTCGATCTACGAGCTGCCCGTGAACCTGGTGCGCGCGAACATCGATCGGCTGATCTGCGGCCACCTGGGGCTGCCCGCGGAGGAGGACACCGACCTGAAGGACTGGTCGGAGATGCTCGAGGTCATCCGCGAGGTGAAAGACGGAGACGTCACCTGCGAAGTCGCCGTGGTCGGCAAGTACATCGAGCTGCACGACGCCTACAAGTCGATCTACGAGGCCCTGGCCCACGCCGGCGGGACGAACCGCTGCCGCGTCAAGGTGCGCAAGGTCGCCGCGGAGGACGTGCTGGTGAAGGGCGTCGGAGTCCTCGACGGCGTGGACGGCGTCCTCGTCCCGGGGGGGTTCGGCGAGCGCGGGGTGGAAGGGAAGATCCAGGCCATCACCTACGCCCGCGAGAACGGCGTGCCCTTCTTCGGCATCTGCCTGGGCCTGCAGTGCGCGGTCATCGAGTACGCCCGCAGCGTGATCGGTCTCGAGGGCGCCCACACCTTGGAGCACTCGCCCCACACTCCCCACCCGGTGATCAGCCTGATGGCCGACCAGGAGGAGGTCGACGACAAGGGCGGCACGATGCGCCTGGGCGCCTACGACTGCGCCCTCGAGGAGGGTTCGCTGGCACGGGAGCTCTACGGTTGCGAGCTCACCGCCGAGCGCCATCGCCACCGCTTCGAGTTCAACAACGACTACCGCGACGCCTTCGCCGACTCGGGCATGCGCCTGTCGGGCAGGAACCCCGAGCGTGACCTGATCGAGATCGTCGAGATTCCCGAGCACCCCTTCTTCATCGGCGTGCAGTTCCACCCCGAGTTCAAGAGTCGCCCGCTGAACGCCCACCCGATCTTCGGTGGGTTCGTCGCCGCCGCGCTCGCCCACTCGCGGGGCAACAGTCACCCCCAGCTGATCGAGGAGCTGGCGTGAGCGACGAGCGCACGGCCGCCGACGTCCCGCTCCCCGGGGGGAACTTCCGTCTGTTCATCACGCGCCTGGGGTACCAGGGCCTGATCTCGTTGGGCATGCTCGAGAATCCGCTTACAGGCGAGGCGACGGTCCACGAGGACAACGCGCGGATGCTCCTCGACGACCTGTCGATGCTGCAGGCGAAGACCGAGGGGAACCTCGACCCCGACGAGCAGGAGCACCTCGACAAGCTGGTCGGAGACCTCGAGGCGGCCTGGAACGAGCGCATCGGGGACACCGCAGGGCGCGAGGATCCGGCACAGGATCCCGCCTGAAGCACGACTCCGCGGCCGCGTCAGCGATAGGCGGAGATGCCCGTCAGCTCGTGGCCGAGGGCGAGGGTGTGGATGTCGTGGGTCCCCTCGTAGGTGAAGACCGACTCCAGATTGCACATGTGGCGACCGGTCTGGTACTCGAGGCTGATGCCGTTCGCGCCGAGCATGTCGCGCACGGTGCGCGCCGTCTCCAGGGCCATCTCCACATTGTTGCGCTTGATCAGGGAGACCTGCGCCGGGGTCATCTTGCCCGCCTGCTTCAGACGCCCGACCCGCAGGGCGGCGAGCTGGGCGAGGGTGATGCGGGTGGCCATGTGGGCGAACTTCTGCTGGGCGAGCTGGAAGCCAGCCAGGGGCCGGTCGAAGACGATGCGCTCCCGGCTGTACTGGAGCGCCTCGTCGAAACAGGCCAGCGCCGCGCCGATCGCTCCCCATGCGATGCCGTAGCGGGCCTGGGTCAGACAGCTCAGCGGCCCCTTCAGTCCGCGCGCGTCGGGGAGCATCGCATCCGCGGGCAACCGCACGCCCTCTAGCACGAGCTCCGAGGTGGTCGAGGCGCGCAGACTCCACTTGTGTTTCTGCTCGGGTGCGCTGAACCCGGGCGTCTGGGCGGGGACGAGGAACCCGCGGATGGTGTCCTCGCAGCGCGCCCACACGAGAGCGAGGTGGCAGCAGGTGCCGTTGGTGATCCACATCTTGCGGCCGTCGAGCACCCACTCGTCTCCGTCGCGCACGGCGCGGGTCTGCATGCCGCCGGGGTTGGAGCCGTGGTCGGGCTCGGTCAAGCCGAAGCAGCCGATCGCCTCGCCGGCGGCCAGGCGCGGCAGCCAGTACTCCTTCTGTTCCTCGCTCCCGAAGGCGTGGATGGGCCACATGACCAGGGACCCCTGGACCGAACAGAACGATCGCAGCCCCGAGTCGCCGCGCTCCAGCTCCTGGCAGATCAGGCCGTAGGAGACGTCGTCGAGTCCCGCGCAACCGTAGCGTTCGGGGAGGCTGGGGCCGAAGACACCGAGCTCCGCCAACTCGCCGACCTGATCGAGGGGGAACTCCCCGGCCTCGAAGTGGTCGGCGATGCCCGGCAGGAAGCGCTCGGACACCCAGGCGCGGATCGCGTCGCGCACCATGCGTTGGTCCTCGGAGAGCTCTTCCTCGAGCTCCAGGAAATCGAGCGGACGGAAGGGTCCCATGAGGAGATGGAGCGCTGTGGCCTGCGTATACTGCCTGGTGTGGTTCGCGGATGGGGTGAGCGGCCATTCTAGACGGCCTGGAGCCCGCGAGGAAGCTCCGCACACGCGCCCGGTGAACCCTGACGCCACATGCCGACCGTTCCCTGCCACCTCTGCGGCTACGACTCTCCCGACGCCGAGTGCGTCCACTGCGGCCACACCTCCGCCGAGCCCTCCCTGGCCGACCCGCGCCCCGGCATCCTGCTCGCCATCCTCGACGGCCTGCGCGCGGTGCCGACGGGCCTGTTCCTGCTGGCGAGGACGTCGGGGGTCAAGCGCTTCCTCGTCCCGCCGTTCGTCCTGACCCTGGCCCTGTTCGCCGTGCTGTTCTGGTGGGCCTGGGGTGGGCTGAGCGCCCTCCTCGACGCCGCGCACCTGCAGGATCTCTCGGCACTCGACCTCGAGGCAGGCTGGGTGCGCGACGCCGCCACCTGGCTCATCGAGAAGCAGGTCGTCGTGTGGACCGCGAAGCTCTCGGGCGGGTTGGTCTTCCTGCTGGCGTCCTCCCTGGTGGCCCTCTACACCTTCTCCGTCGCCTACGAGGCCCTGTCGGGGCCGTTCCTCGACGAGATCCAGGGTCGCCTGGAAGAGCGCTGGTTCGGGCGCAACCCGCGGAACACGATCCAGCGTCCCACCGAACTGGGGGTGAATCGCTGCATCGCCCTCAGCACGATCGTGGGAGCGGTCGCCGCCGCCGCCGTCGCGGCCTGGTGGACGCTCTCGGCCCCGGCCGCCTGGCTGGCCCTGCTCGCCGTGCCCCTCGTCGTCGCCGTCACCGTCGTCCTCGAGCGCGAGTACGGAGTCTGGCTGTGGTGGGTGGTGCGCGTCGAGGGCCACACCCTGTGGGTGAGCGTGAAGGCCTCGATCCTGGCTCTGCTCGTGCTCGTGATGTTCTTCTGGTTGAAGTTCGTGCCCGTCATCGGCTACGCCCTGTTCGTGGCCCTCGCCGGCTTCAGTACGGCGATCACCCTGCTCGACATCCCCTTCTCGCGCCGCCAGTGGCCCCTGGAGAAGCGCCTGCAATTCGTGGTGCACCAGTTCCTGCCGACGGTCGCCTACGGCGCCGTGGCCAGCCTGCTCTTCCTGATCCCCGTCCTCGGGCCGATCCTGATGGTCCCCGCCGCCTCGATCGGCGGCCAGTGGCTCGTCTGCAGGCTCGACAAGAGCTCCCTGCGTCCCAAGGACGTGCGCGTCGCCGCCCCGCCGCCGCAGGCCTGAACAGGGCCTACAGATCCGCCGCCTTCCGGCGCGTCCCGCCCCGTGCCGACCTTAGGATGCCCGCCAGAGGAGTCCGAACCGTGCCCAGAACCCTCGTCACCAGTGCACTGCCCTACGCGAACGGCCCGATCCACTTCGGCCACGTCGCCGGAGCCTATCTGCCGGCCGACGTCTACGTTCGCACCCTGCGCCAGCAGGGCGAGGAGGTGTGCTACGTCTGCGGGGGAGACGAGTACGGCGTCGCCATCACGATCGGTGCCGAGCGCGAGGGCGTGCCCTACGCCGAGCACGTAGCTCGTTGGCGCGCGGTCATCAAGGAGACCTTCGACCGCTTCGGGATCGAGTTCGACGTCTGGTCGGGGACGAGCATCTGCCCTCACCACGAGCGCACCAGTCAGGAGTTCTTCCGCCGCCTCGACGCCAACGGCTTCCTGTTCAAGGAGACCACCGAGCAGCTCTACTGTCCGCGCGACGAGATGTTCCTCGCGGACCGCTTCGTCGTCGGTACCTGTCCCCACTGCGGACACGAGGGCGCCAGGGGTGACGAGTGCCCCGCGTGCGCGACCTGGCTCGACGCCCAGGAGCTGCAGCACCCCTCGTGCAAGGTGTGCGGCACCGAGCCGGAGCAGCGGGCGACCACGCACTGGTACCTCGACCTCCCCAAGCTACGGGACGAGTACATCGGGGAGTGGTTCGAGCGCGGCGACTGGAAGCCGAACGTGAAGGCGTTCATCAGCCGCATGCTCGCCGATCTTCAGCCGCGGCCGATCACGCGCGACATGAAGTGGGGTGTGCCGCTCCCCGCGGACCTGGCGGGCGAGGAGACTGGGAAGGTGCTCTACGTCTGGTTCGACGCTCCGATCGGCTACGTCTCGATGACCGAGGAGTGGGGAGACGCCGTCGGGCGCCCGAACGCGGTGGACGAGTTCTGGCGCAGCGAGGACTCGCGCCTGGTGCACTTCATCGGCAAGGACAACATCCCCTTCCACGCCCTCGTGTTCCCCTCGATGCTCTACGGCGTGAAGGACGGCTTCCAGCTGCCATCCGCTGTCGCCGCCAACGAGTTCTACAACCTTCAGGGCAGCAAGTTCTCGACCTCCTCGGGACACACGATCGACATGGAGCGCTTCTTCGCGCGCCATGACGCAGAGGCCGCCCGCTTCCACCTGATCGCCAGTGCGCCGGAGACCGCGGACAGCGAGTGGCGCTGGGAAGACTACCAGCGCACGGTCAACTCCTCGCTAGCGGACACGATCGGGAACCTCGTCACGCGCGTCCTGCGATTCGTGGACAAGCACTTCGAGAGTCGCATCCCGGCCCTGGATCCGGCCCACCGCGCCGAGTTGGACCGCGTGATCCTCGAGGAGTGCGGTGCGTTCGCGGATCCGGCGATCCACATTCGAGAGTTCCGCATGCGCAGGGGCGCGGAGCAGCTCCTGGCCAACGCGGCGGTCGCCAACGTGTTCGTCGACCGCATGGCTCCCTGGAAGGCGAACAAGACCGACCCGCTCCTGGCTGCTTCCATCCTGAATACCTCTTGCGAGTGGATCGCCTGGCTGGCGCGCTGGATGGTCCCGTTCATGCCGGGCAAGGCCCAGGCCATCTGGGAGATGCTCGGCGGGGAGGGACGGGTGGCCGAGTCGGGCTCGCCGGGGACGCCGGCGGCGGATACCTGGCGCGGTCTGCGAACCGGTCAAGGCCTCGGAGAGGTCTGCGCCCTGTTCGGCAAGCTCGATGACGCGATCGTCACCGAGGAGCTCGAGTTCCTGGCTGGGGAACGCAGCGGGGCCTAGCGCCGAGTCCGCTACGGGTCCAACGAAGCACGCGGGCCAACTCGACTGCCCGTCTCTCCGGCCTCGTGCGGCCGATCCCCTATGGTGTCCGTCGCGCCGCTCGCGACCCAACGAGAAGGACGGCCGCCCGACCAGCGCCGGGCGACCGTCCGTGAACTCCCGTGGCTAGGGATCAGACCGATTCCTTGAGGGCCTTCCCGACTCGGAAGCCGACCCTCCTTCCGGCTGCGATCTTGATGGGTTCGCCTGTCTGCGGGTTGCGTCCGACGCGCTCCTTGCGAGCCTTCACCTCGAAGGTGCCGAACCCGCTCAGGGTGACGCTCTGGTCTCGCTGGAGACCGTCCCGGATCCCGGCCAGGACCGTATCGACCAGGCGCGCGGCCTGGAGCCGAGACGTCTGCAACTCGCCCGCCACGTACGCAACCAGGTGGCTCTTGTTCACGGCAAGCCCTCGGTTCAGCAGGGCCTAGCGGCGGCGCGCCGTCTTCTTCTTGGCCTTCTTCTTGGCCTTCTTCTTGGCCTTCTTCTTGGTCTTCTTCTTGGCCTTCTTCTTGGTCGCCTTCTTCTTGGCCTTCTTCTTGGCCTTCTTCTTGGTGGCCTTCTTCTTGGCCTTCTTCTTGGCCTTCTTCTTGGCCTTCTTCTTGGTGGCCTTCTTCTTGGCCCTCTTCTTGGTGGCCTTCTTCTTGGCCTTCTTCTTGGTCACCTTCTTCTTGGCCTTCTTCTTGGCCTTCTTCTTGGTCGTCCGCTTGGCGGCTTTCTTCTTGGTCTTGCGCTTCGCGGCCTTCTTGCGGGTGGTCTTCCGCTTGGCGGCCTTGCGCTTGGCTTTCTTGGCCATCAGGAACTGTCTCCTCGATGTGTTTTCCGATCGGATGCGCCCCACGGGCGCAGATTCCACGACATCAAGCGGTCGAATCGGTAGCGCCGGGGGAGTGCTTGCCCCGCTTCCACCGAGTTTTCGCCGCGTCCAGCACCCTCTGAGGGCACGGGGGCGATGTTCTGCCTCGGTTCATCGCGAGTGAGGCGCTCTCCGCCTCGTGGCGCGCACCCGGCCCCATTCTGGCGGATGCCCCCCCCACGAGACGGGCGGAGAGAGCCTCACCGCCTGGCCGACACCTCCTCTAAGCCATGCACAGAACGCTGCTTACGTTTGGCCTACAGACGGGCCGCACGCACCGGAGAGGTCGCGGGCACCATCGAGGCGGCACCGGGACTGGCGGGATCCGCACCGTCGTGGGCACCCCTCGCCCCCCTACTCGGTAGCGACGGCTCGGGGCGTCACCGGGAGCAGCACCATCATTCCCGTTTGCAGGATCATGCCCGCTTGCAAGGTCCTCTCGAACGCAACGGGAGCGCGTGTTTTTCCGACGATGTCCCCTCGCCTGGAACGAAAACGCCACGGTTCGTTCGTGCGCGGGACCGGTCCGCCGGATACGAGGAAGGTCGGAGTGGTGGCGCGCGCACCCGTCCACAGCTTCTCAACAACGCGACCCGGGCCAGCAGCCCATCACCGCCCAGGGAACGGCAAGCCGGGTCCGCACGCGCGGACGACGCTTCCGCCTAGCGAACGATCTGCGCCTGGGCGACGGGCTTTTGGATCACGCCGCTCTTGAGGCAGCGGGTGCAGACCTTGACACGCCGGGTCTGGCCGTCAACCAGGGCGCGGACGCGCTGGATGTTGGGCTTGAACTTGCGCTTGCTCCGGCCCGTGATGTTGAGGCCGACGCCACCCTTCTTCTTGGGCAGCCCGCGCCGGGCGATCGAACCACCCGAAACCGTTCCCTTGCCGCAGTAATCGCAGACCCGTGCCATATCGCTTCGCCCCGTACTGGAATCGCTCCGAGGACCCTCCGCGGGGCTGCGGCCGTGGGTCGGCCGAGCACCTCCCGCGAGGATCGGGCGAAGAATCTAGCGCGCCGGCGAGGCCGGCGCAAGGCCGGGACCCACGGGAAAGGCCTTCTGGGGCCTAGAAGAGGTCGTCGAGGGCCTTGGCGGCGCTGGAGGTGAAGTCCTCGGCCAGCCCCTCTCGGCCGTCACCGCCCGCCGGGCGTGAGGCGATCTCCCTCAAGAGGGCCTCGAGGTGCCCGCATCGCTCTCGGGCGTAGTAGCGCACGAGCCCCAGGTTCGAGCGCTCGTCGAACACGACCGTGAACAGGGCCCGGCCCCCGACGTGCTCGATCTGGACGCTCTCGCGCGCGCCCTGGTGGAACAGGGAGCTGAAGCTCTCCTCCCCCAGCAGGCGAGCCATCTCCCGCGTGGCCGCGAAGGACGCCGCCGCCAGGGCGGCCACGGATTCTGGTGAGTGGGCCACGGACTCGCCGCGGCGCGTCACGAGGTGGCCGCTCTCGTCGATGAGCATCGCGCAACGCGCGCCGGAGGTCTCGAGGAACCCGTCCAGCTCGTGGTCGATGCGATCCACGTCGTCGGCGTAGAAGACCAGTCTGTCCGCTCGGAGTTGATCGTCTGAGACCATCGCGGGGTGTCCTACTGCAAGAAGGAGAGAGCCAGGCTGCCGAGGACAGCACCGAGGCCGACCGAGACGATGACGATCACGCCGGTCACCAGTGCGCTCTGGTGCCCAGGGCTCACGACCGGGGTCGGACGAGCAGCGCTCCGGCGAGCGGCGGCCTCGTCGGCGACTCCGAGCGGGTGCACGACGGCCCGAGGCGGCGGCGGAGCGACGAGATCGTGGTCGGGTTCCATCAGGGTGCGCGTGTCGGCGACCACGGGAGTGGCGGCGGCGGTGTGCGCGGCGTCGAGGCCCGGCTGCGGCGGTGGAGTCGCCGCCTGCGGAACGGAAGGGGTCGGCACGGAGGCGAGAGTGAGCGGCGCGGGGGGGGCGCAGGCCGGCGGCTGCGGCGCAGCCGGCGCCGGCTGCGACGGTTGCTCGGGCTCGGCGGCGCTCAGGCGGATCGAGGATCGCGCCGGCTGCGTAGTCGGCACGGGATGGGGCGCGGGGGCGGGAGGCGGGGCCTGCTGGGCAGCAGCGGGCGAGACAGGAAGCGGGATGGACGCCGGCTCCGTGGCCCGCGGATCGTCCTCGGCGGGCGCGGGCGCGGGCGCCGTCGACGAGGCTTCGGCCGCCACGGGTGCCACGGGGGGCATCGCGGCGCCGGCGGGTGCCTGAGCAACCGCCGGTGCGACAGGGGCCGCCGCGGGCTGCGGGCTCGGCGCGGGAGCGACCGGCGCTCGGTCGGCGTTGGTCGACTGCTGCTGGCTGTGGATGCTCTCGAGGACCGCGGCCGCCAGGGCCTTGAGGGTCGGGAACACGCCCTGCCCGGTGTGCGCCGTCGCCTCGAAGCTCCGCAGGCCGCGCGGGTTGAGCTCCCGCTCGAGCGACTCGATCGGCAAGGCGTCGGTCAGATCGCGCTTGTTGTACTGGATGACCATCGGCAGGTCGGCGAGCGAGCGCCCGTACTCGGCCATGTTCGCTTCGAGGTTGCGCAGGGACTCGAGGTTCTCCTCCACCATCGAGGCGGACGAGTCGGCGACGAAGATCACGCCGTCCACCCCCTGCAACACGAGCTTGCGCGTCGAGTTGTAGTAGACCTGCCCGGGCACGGTGTAGATCTGGAAGCAGGTCTTCATCCCCGCCACGGTGCCGAGGTCGAGGGGCATGAAGTCGAAGAAGAGCGTGCGGTCGCCGTCGGTGCTGATGCTGGTCAGCTCGCCACGGTTCTCCTGGGGTGCACGCTGGTGAACGACCTCGAGGTTGGTCGTCTTCCCGGACATCCCGGGGCCGTAGTAGACGACTTTCGCGTTCACCTGCTTCTGAGCGAAGTTGATCTGGACCATCTAGCTGTTCCTGCTTGATTCGGGGACCGAGTCGCCCGTCCTGTCGAGCCAGCCCGTCCCTCCAGGAGGCGACGGGCACGCCCCCGGGAACGCTTCCCGAGGTGTTCTGAGCCCCGCGGCGGCGGGCGGGTCGTCGGGCGCCGAGTCCGCCGGTCGGCGACGATGGCGGGCCAGCCGGGCAGCCGCGGCCTCCATGGGCAGGCGCAGCTCCCGTGGGGCGGCGCCACGCTCGAGCACGACCGCGAGGATGGCATGGTGGGCTGCGAGCAGGATCAACCCGCCGCGCTGGGCGCGCATCACGGCGCGGGAGGGCACGCCCCAGGCGAGGGGATCCAAGTCGCGCTCGATGCCCTGCATCCAGCCCGCCGCAAGCGCGGCCACCGAGGCCGCGAGCGCCTCGTCCACCCCCGGTTGCGCCGCCGCGATCAGCACGCCGTCGGGAGCCACGAGCAGGGCGTGGCGCACGCCAGGCTCGCGAGTCAGGGCATCGAGGACCTCGTTCATGCCGATTCTCCCTGCTCGCCGGACTCCCCGGCGAGCTCCTCCACCGCCCGCACGTGGGCCCGCTGCGGCTGCTCGGTGGTCCACACGGCTCCGGCGCCCACCTCGCCGGCGGCGAAGGCGAGGGTTCCGAACTCCCCCTCTACCTGCGCGAAGTGCAGCTGCCCGAGGCCGAGCTTTCGGGCCGCCGAGCGCGAGTGGTCGATCACGTCCCGTACACAGCGAGCCGTCCGCTCCGCCGTCGCGCCGCGCTGCCCCTGAACGAGCGCCGTTGCGCCGCGCACGTAGAAGGCCGCCCGAACACCGACGTCGGAGGCCAGGGCCTTGAGGGTGGGACGCACCGACCTCTCGGTCGCCCGCTGGGGGGCGTCACCGGTCTCGTCCGCCAACCGTCCAGTCCGCTCCACGGTTCGCAAGGCCTCGTCCACGTCCCCACCCTGCTCGGCGAGGGAAGCGACGGTCCGAAAGCGCGCCTCGAGCGCCGGGTCGCCGGGCAACAGCTCCAACATGCGGGCCACGGTGCGGCGGGCCTCGATCCAGGCTCCGGCACGGGAAGCCAGGGCCAGGCGCAGTCGCAATGGCGCGAGCTCGCCGGGCATGCAGGCCGCCGCCTCGTCCAACAAGGCGAAGGCCTCCTCGCCGTCGGCGCGCCGCCGGTCCGCAACGAAGCGCGCGACGCGCGCGTGCGCTCGGAAGAGGAGTGCCTCGGCGTCCTTCGGATTCGCAGCGCGCCACTCGCAGGCCGTCTCCTCGGCCCGCGCCACGCGGCCTGCCTCGAGGTGCAGCTCGCACAGCTCACGCCAGACCGCCGGCCGCGGGGAGACGCGCATCTCCCCCTGGAGAGCACGCAGGCGATCCTCGCGCAACAGCTCGATGGTGCGGTCGAGCATCCGCCGCAGCTCGGTACTCTCGGGGTGGTTCTCCAGGCCTTCGGCGCAGATCCGGCGCACCTCCTCCAGCCTCCCGCTGGCCGCGTAGGCATGGGCCATGCGGGCGTAGTTGCGGGCGGAGGGATCCCGGGCGAGGATCCGGCCCGCGGCGCGTGTCCGCCCACGGGACAGGAAGCGTCCGAAGAGGGTCACGGGCCCTCCTCGATGAACGCCTCGAGGGCCGCCAAGTCCGCGAGGACGCGCGGGGAGTGCTCCCAGTCCTCGGCCGCATTGGCCGCCGAACGCCGCATGTGGGCCAGGGCCGCCTGGAGCTCGCCGTTTTGGATGGCGAGCAAGCCGTGTTCGCGCGAGGCCTCGGCGACAAGCCGGCGCCGCTCGCGCTCGAGGGCTTCCGCGCGCGCCTTCTCCGCGACGCGCCCCTCCAGCTTCACGACGCGCTCTCCGAGCGCCCGAATCTCGCCGCGGCGGGCCAAACCGCCGAGCCAGAGCCGGTTCTCGACCAGCATCTCCTCCAGGCGCGCGTGGCGCTCGATCAGCTCCTCTCCCGAGGCGATGTCACTGGCTCCCGGCAGGCTTCTGTACTCCTCGTGGAGTTGGCGCTCCCGCAGAGCGAGGGAGGAGAGCAACCCCGCCACGGCCATCGCCCCGACCGCCAGCCGATGCCGACGAGAGGTGCGCCGGCGGCACTCCATCTGCTCGTAGCGCAGGTCCCTGATCATGCGCGCCACGTCGCGGCGCGTTCGGTCGTGCAGCAGGACCTCCTGGAGGGCGTTGATCGCGTCCTTGTGGCGCCCATCGGCGGCCGCTTCCTCGGCGCGGCGCAGGTAACGCTCGACCATCTCCCCCACGTCCCCGTTGCGACGCAGGACACCGGCGAGGTCCTGCTCGACCTCGCGGGCCTCCGGCGCGTGCTGGGCGAGCACCTCCAGCACGCCGCGGGCGCGCTCCGCATCGCCCCGGTTCTCCAGCAAGGCCGCCAGCCTGCGGCCCTCCTCGATGAGGGAAATGCGGTACTTGCGCAGAACGGGCGGATGCGCGATCCCCAAGATCAACAGGCTCTCCAGGCGGCGCACGTCTGACGGGTGGTCGCAGAGCCCCTCCACGAGGCAGCGCGCCAACAGGGCGGCCGTGCGGCGATCGAACTCCTCCGCGGCGTTCTGGATCTGGTCGGAGAGCTCGGGCCCGGTCCGGCCCTCGCTCTCCTCGGCCCCTATGAGGGTGTCGATCCACTCGTCGATGGACAGGCTCCCCAGGGTTGCTCTCGGGGTCATTTCGGCGTCCTCTCCTGGAAGCTCCGCGGCCCACCGCGGGAGCGGAGCTCCGGCGGCGCAAGGGCTGTATCGGGCCCCCGAAGACGCGATCTGAAGCGAATTGCCCAAGTCGGAGTGAACCGCCGCGCCAGGAATCGAAGACGCCGGCGCACCCTCTCGGGCGCGCCGGCGTCGCACTCGCGTTCCCCCGCCGTGGGGCGGGGCAGACGCTCTCCCTAGAGCTCGGGGGTCACGCTCAGGGCTCCCGCCGTGTTGCGCGCGGGGTCGGGAAGCCCTGCGGCAAGGTCCAGCCAGTCGCCCTCCTCGAGCGCCTCGAGCATCACCACGCGCACGTAGTTGGGGTCGACGTCGAGCACGCCCGCGATCACCTGCCCCGCCGAAGCGGACCAGTTGAGGGCGTCGGTGGCGAAGTTCATGTCCACGTCCTCGTCGAACAGGACGTCCACGATCAGGCCGCTGGAATCCTCGTCACGGTTGACGAAGGCCGCGGCGATCCCCGGCGCGTCCGCGTCGCCGACGATCGTCCCGTTGAGGGGGACGGGCGTCGAGGACATGGCGTTACCGCTGTGGTCGGCGACGTTGGCGACGGCAATCGTCAGGGACTGGTTCGGATCGAGGTCCGAGTCGACACCGAGGTGGATGTCGACCGAGTTTGACCCGCTGACGTAGCGTGCGAGCGCTCCGACCAGGCTGACGCTGTTGGCACCGTTCGTCACGGTGTAGTTCGACAGGTCCAAGGCGGTCACGACCTCCACGGGCTCATCGAAGGTGATGGAGACGAAGTCCCCGCCACGATTGGGAACCGACGTCCCGTCCACCGACACCAACAGCGGCGGGGCGGAATCCGATCCGGCGACGTTGTTCACCAGGGCGCCGGTGAAGTTCCCCGCGAGGTCGGTCATGCCAAAGGCGATCGGGAACCCGATCTGAGGTTCGACCGCGAAAGACACCCGGACCACGCGCGGGCCCACGAGCACCGCGGTCTGGCCGAAGTTCCCGTTGTTGTAGTTGTAGTTCCCCGCGGTGGAGGCGTACTCGCGGTCGAGCGCCTCGTCGGCGCGGAACAGGAGGGAGAACGAGTCAGCGTCCATCCTCCGGATGCCGTCGACACCGACGCTGGGGTCGACGAGGTCACCGCTCACGCTGACACCCGGAACGGAGTCGGCGGCGCTCATGGAGACTCCCTGAGCGCTTTGGACGTCGTCCACCGACACGGTGTAGGCGTTGGGGACCTGCAGGTTGTCGGCGCTGAGGGAGTCCAACTCGATCGAGACGGTCGAGGGCTCCTGGAAACCGAAGCTCGCACCGGAGAGGTCGATCTCGGTTCCGCCGTCGGTGACCGTGTAGTTCGACCAGTCCGTGAGATCCCAGGGGCTCATGCCCCTGTCGAAGTCGATCGTGATGATGTCGTTCGACTCTCCCGAGCGCGCCTCGAGGACGTCGACACCGAGGTTCATCAGTGGCTCGGAGGGGTCCTCGGACGCGAGGGGCATGGCCGTGACCGGGAACATGTAGTTCCCGACGAGGTCCGTCGTCCCCCAGACGTCCAGCGTGTCGCCGGCGTTCACGGTGAAGCCGAAGCTCAGGCGCACGCCCAGCCCGTCGTCGAGCTCGACGGCCGAGGACGGCGTCCCGCGCAGGTTGCCGAGCGAGTCGCGCAGCACGTACCGGGTTCCCTCTACGTTGCCCAGCTCGTCCCACAGGTCGGCTACGCCCCAGCAGTGCTCGCTGAAACGCACGACGACCTCGTCGAGGACGATCGAGTCGCGCCAACCCGTGTGGGCCGCGGGCAGGTTCTCCTCGGCGACGACCATCCCGGTCAACGCCGCGCTGACCACCTCGTTGCCGGCGATGTCACGCATGCCGGAGAGGGTGATGCTGTAGTCGTCGCCGCGCTGCAGGTTGACGCCGGTAGCGTCGGCGAAGACGAGGGTCGCCCGCCTCATGGTCGGGTCGTAGGAGATCGAGGCGCCGGTGGTGTTGACCGGCGTCCCGACCGGCGACTCGACGCTCCAGTTGGCATCGTCGATCGCCTCTGTGGCGATGATGTCGTCATTGAACGCAACGAGCAGTTCGTCGTTGTTGGCACCCTCGATGGCCGAGGCCGTGGCGTGGGTGGCCCGCGGGGGAGTCGAATCGGTCGACGTGATCGTGATCGCCGTCTGCGGGGCGGCCATCACGTTGCCCGCCAGGTCCTCGAGGTTGGACACGGTCAGGGTGTGGTCCCCGGGCGTGGGAGGGGCGTCGGTCAGCACGCGCACCCGATCGAGCCCGGTCTGCAAGGTCGCGGCCAGTACGTTCACGCTCCCGCCAACGAACGTCCAGTTGGCGGCGTTCTCGGCCGCCGACTGCTCGACGTCCTCGGAGAGCGTGACCTCGATCGTCTTCCCGAACGGGTCGAGCGAGCGGTTCTGGATGGCGCTGGTCACGAAGACGTCGGATTCGTCACCCGAGACGACACCCGTGGCGCTGGCCGTGAAACTCTGGCCGTCGACGTCCAGGACTGCGAGGGCGTCGAACTGGTAGGCGTCACCGTTCTTCATGTCGAAGTCGAGGCCGACCCGGAGGGTCTTCTCGATGAAGTCGTAGGTCCAGGTCTGCCCGGCAGGGTCGACGGGAGTCCCGTCGACGGTGAGCGTCCAGTTCCCCGAGTCGACGGCGGCGTCGGGATCGAAGGCCTGGTCGAAGCTGAGCGAGAGGTAGTCCTCGCCCTCGTTCTCCACCGTGGTCGCCTCGCTGGCCGCAAACGCGTTCTCGACCGGGGCGAGCTGCACGATGTCCTGGGGACCCCCGGCGTGGAGGTTCCCGTGGACGTCGGTCAGGTTCAGCAGGGTCACCTGGTCCACCCCGGGGATGACCGCGGTGGAGAAGGTCACGCGCAGGGTCTCGGGCGAGGGCTGGGTGACGTTCAGTGCGATGTCGGGCAGAGGCAGGAGGAAGTTCGTGACGCTCAAGCACGTCATCGGGTCCATGGCCTCGTCGAAGGTGAAGTCCAAGACGCGGCCGTACTCGTCCTCGACGAGGTTCTGAGCGGCGCCGTCGGGCACGAGGTTGGGCGAGGTGCTGTCCCCCGCGGCCGTCCCGTCGACCGGCAGGTCGGAGACGGCTACGTCCGCCACGCTCCACATCGACGCGACGGCGACCTGGAACGAGGGGTGCAGGTTCGCGCCGCTGCCGAGAGTCAGCGAGGCGACCTGGGTCGCAACGTCGAAGTCGATGGTGCTTCCTGCGAGGTCGAGCGCCTGACCGTCGATCCACAGGAGCCAGTTCGCCGGATCGGTCGCCTGCTCGGGGACCACGCGCGCGCCGGAGAAGGAGACCTCCAACCAGTCGCCGCCGAGCCCGGGATTCTGGATCCCGTCGGTGACGCTGAAGGTGGGCGCAGCGCCGTCCGTCGTCGTCACGTCCACGAACCCGTCGTCGATCGCTCCGACTCCGGTGATGCGGACCTGGTGGGAGGGCGTGACGCGCTCGTCCCAAACGACGAGGAAGTCCGCGCCGGTGCTGGAGACGCTGGATGCGGACTGCCCGCCGCTGGCCTCGAAGTTGGCCGCCGCCGGCGCGGTGAGCGGCTCGGTGTCGAGGGTGACCCGGGTCGTCAGGCCGTCCGGATCGGCGGAGAGGTCCTGGGAGACGTGCTCGATGTTGATGTCCGCGCCCGCGGTGGACGAACCGCCGGAGCAGCCGGCCGCAAGGAACACGAGACCACAGGCGAAGAGGTGGGTGATGCCGGTGAGGCGCTTCATGCAGGAATCCTCAGGTGAGTCGTTTGGGTGGCCCCGCCACCGCCCCCGGGCCCGAGTGGGCGCGGGAGTGACCTGACGGATGCCGAGTCTCTCGGGGAAGCCCAGGGGTGGGCCCCAGGGCGTACGGGAGCGCTATCGACTCCCGCGTTCCCGGTCTTGAGACGACCTGCGAGTTCCTTGCGCGGGTCGGCGCCCGCGCGGAGCCGGGCGTGCGGCGGGAGCGTGGAGTGCGCCCGCCCGCCGGAGGTCCCCTCAGAGGATCAGAGGATCGACCACGTCGAGCGTGAAGCTCGAGCCGCCCGGCCCACGGAAGAAGGCCTGGGCGCAGACGTCCAGGCCGCGCAGGGCGGGGTGGTCGGGAAGGGGCAGGACCAAGTCCGCCCGTCCCGCGGCGTCCACGGCCCGGGGGAACACGCGCAGGCGCAGGGTCCGGTCGAGGGCCAGTCCTCCACCGACCCCGGGGAACACGGTGGGCTGGGCCGCCCGCCGGCCCAGGAGGAACAGGCACCACTGGCCGCCGGGCGCGCGGGCGGCGAGCTCGAGGGTCCCGCCGACCTGGGCGGGGGCGAGGATCGCCAGATCCCTGGGCCGGGTGTCGTACAGGCGCACCTCGCCGGTCGAGCCGACCTGGTTGGCGTGCAGGTTCTTCGCGGCCAGGACCAGACTCGCGCCGTCGTCCTCCAGGGCGAGCCCCAGGACGCTGCCCGGCAGGTCGACCTCCAGGACGGGCAGCGCCTCTCCCATGTCGGCCAGGATCAGCTCCGGCCGGTCGTCCCCCGCGCCCCAGCAGCCAAACGCCACGCGCCGGCCGTCGGCCGAGACGGCCACCGCCGCCGGGGAGTTCTGCAGGCCCGCCGCCGAGCCCTGCTGGACGAATTCGTGGACGCGCTGGTGGGCTGTCCCCTCGAAGGTCTCCAGGCGCACACCGCTTCCCGAGACGTACTCCCACCAGCCGACCGCGTAGGTCGTGCCGTCAGCGGCCACGGCGCATCGAAGGGCCAGCTCGCTCCCGGCGCCGTCGTGCTCGGCGACCTCGACGTAGGCGCCGCCGACCTCGTCGAGCACGGCCAGACGGTCGAAGCGCGGGAAGACGACCCGGCCACCGTCGGCGGAGAGGGCCACCGTCGGCGTGGGCGCGGGCAGGCTCTCGACGTGGAGCACGGCCCCGGCGGCGTCGAGGATCCGGACTTGCGGACCGGCAGCGACGACGAGGCGTGAGCCGTCGGCGGAGAGGGACAAGGCCGTCAACGGCGGCGCGGCGTAGTCGACCTCCGCGAGGGCGGCGCCGTCGTGGCCGTCCAACCAGGTCAGGTGGACCCGGCCGGCGGCGTCGTCCCAAGTCGCCGCGACCACGCGCCCTCCCGAGGCATCGCAGGCGAACAGGGCGGGACCGTTGGAGTCGGGCGACAGGTCCGTGGTCCAACCCGGCGTGAAGGGCTGGCCCGCCCCCGCCGCGAGTGCGTCGTAGCGACTGATCCGGGTGCGGCGCGCCGCGCCCTGCGCCGCGGGGTACTGTGCCAGGGCGAACAGGCGCGTGGGGTCCTCCCCCGAGCAGACCGAGAGGGCGCCGGTCACCGTGCCCAGGGCGAGGTCCTCAAACAGCGGCTCGATCGCGCCCGAGCCCGGGGCGGTCAGGACCATCAAGCGCGCCTCGCCGGGGAAGCCGGCGGCCCAGACGAGCTCGCCACCGGCGGTCAGGCTCACCTCGGCCGGCAGCCAGGGGGCTGAGAGCTCGGCCGCGTGGACCCAGCGCAGACCGGGCTGGAACGGGTCTCCGACGGCCCCCGCCGGGCTCGACGTCAGGGCCAGGGTGCTCAGGGCGGCCGCCAGACGGAGGTTCGCCGCGGCGGGAAGGACGGGTCGGTTCATGGTTTGGGGGTGCCGGCGGGGAGGTCCGGCGGCTCACCCCAAGCCTACCCCTGAACCCCGCCCTGGGAGGGGGGAAGGCCGGGCGGTCCGGGCTTGGACGGCGGGCCCCAGTGCCCTACATTGAGGCCCACCGATCACCCGCAGGCCTGCGGGAGAGATCCAGGGGTCCGACGCCCGCCACCCCCCCGCGGAGCGAGTTTCGGACCTGCTGGACGCCGAAGGGGCAAGCCGGCCAGAGCGCCGCGCGAATCTCTCAGGCACCAGGACCCAGGCCTGTTCCCTCCTGAACATCACCCATCGCGGCGCCGCGGCGCCCGAGACGAGACGGACAGGGGCGCAGCGGCCGCGAGGCCGGAGCGCCCCTGTTTTTTTGTCCCGGCCCACTCGCCCCTGACTCCGGCTCCGACGCACCTCCCCATGAAGCGGACTCCCCTCCACGACTGCCACGAAGCGCTGGGCGGGCGCATGATCGAGTTCGGCGGGTGGAGCATGCCGGTGCAGTACGGCCCGATCCTCGAAGAGGTCCGCCAGGTCCGGGAGCGCGTGGGCCTGTTCGACCTCGGCCACATGGGGCGCGTCCGCGTCTTGGGTCCCGACGCCCTGCGCTACATCGACAGGATCGCGACCAACCACTGTGAGCGCATCCCCCAGGGTTCCATCCGCTACGCCCTGTTCTGTCGCCCCGACGGCAGCCCGATCGACGACCTGTTGGTCTACCGCGAGCCCGAATCGGTCTACCTGGTGATCAACGCCGCCAACACCGACGCCGACCTGGAGTGGATGGCGGAGCACCTCGGCGAAGCGGACGCGGTGATCGAGGACCTGACGGCGTCCACCACGATGCTCGCCCTGCAGGGGCCGCGCTCCACCGAGGTGCTGGCGAGCGTCTGCTCGCCCGGCGACATCGAGGCCCTGGGCTACTACAAGTTCACGACGACGAGCGTGTGCGGCGTCGCGGGCACCCGCGTCAGCCGCACCGGCTACACCGGCGAGGTCGGCTACGAGATCTACGTGGCCAACGACGACGCGCGGGGCGTCTGGGAAGGGCTGCTCGCCGCCGACGCCGCGGTGCGCCCGATCGGTCTGGGGGCCCGAGACACCCTGCGCCTGGAGGCGGGGATGGCGCTCTACGGCCACGAGATCGACCCCACCCACAACCCGGTGGAGGCCGGCCTCTCGTTCGCGATCTCCTTCAGCGCGGAGAAGGGCGACTGGATCGGGCGCGAGGCGCTGCGGGCGGCCGGCGCAGCCCCCACCCGCGCGCTCGTCGGCCTGACGACCGACGGCAGGCGCGTCCCCCGCCGGGGCTACGGCCTCTTCCAGGGCGACGAGCCCGCCGGCGAGGTCTGCTCCGGCGCCGTCTCCCCCACGCTCGACACGAACATCGCGACGGCCTACGTGCGGCCCGAGCTGGCCTCGGCCGGCACGCGGCTGGAGATGGACATCCGCGGCCGCCGGCAGGCGGTCGTGCTGTGCGATCTGCCGTTCTACTCCCGGACGCGCCCCAAGAGCTGACGGCCCGTCCGATCCCACTCCTTCACCTGGACCCGATCCCCAACCCTCGTACCCACCATGCGCCCCGACGATCGCAAGTACCTCGAAACCCACGAATGGGCCAAGGTCTCCGGCGACACCGCCCTGATCGGCCTGACCGACTTCGCCATCCACGAGCTGTGCAGCGGCAACGAGGGCGACCTCGTCTACTGCGACCTGCCCGAGACCGGGCGGACCCTGGAGGTCGGTGAGACCTTCGGCGAGATCGAGTCGGTGAAGGCCGTCGCCGACCTCAACTCGCCCGTCGAGGGCGAGGTCATCGAGGTCAACGAGGCCATCGAGGACCACCTCGAGATCCTCTCCAGCGATCCCTGGGAGCAGGGCTGGATGATCAAGGTGAAGCTCACCCAGAA
The DNA here is from genome assembly GCA_030746555.1 of Planctomycetota bacterium. Lineage (GTDB taxonomy): Bacteria > Planctomycetota > UBA1135 > UBA1135. The sequence goes on from JASLMK010000023.1 coordinate 64,687, forward strand.
GAGCGTCGACCACCTGATCGACGCCGAGGCCTACGAGTCCATGCTCGCCGAGCAGAGCTGAACCACGAAGACGACCGCGGCCCATGCCCTTCATCCCCAACACCGACGACGATCGCGCAGAGCTCCTCGAGGCGATCGGAGTGCGGTCCGTTGCCGAGCTGTTCGAGAACATCCCCGCGGAGCTGCGGCTGACCGAGTTGCTCCCCGTACCCGCCGGCCTCTCCGAGGACGAGTTGATGCGGGAGCTCGGCGAGCTCGCCTCCTGGAACAGCACGCCCGAGAAGGGCAGCTTCCTCGGCGGAGGGATGTACCGCCACACCATCCCGGTGGTCGTGGACGCGCTCCAGTCGCGCCAGGAGTTCGTCACGGCCTACACGCCCTACCAGCCCGAGGCGAGCCAGGGGACCCTGACGGCGTTCTTCGAGTTCCAGACCATGGTCGCCGAGCTCCTGGGCATGGAGGTCGCCAACGCGAGCATGTACGAGGGCTGCTCGGCCCTCACCGAGGCGGTGTTCATGGCCATGAGCCTCGCCCGCAAGCGCGGCAAGGTGGTCGTCTCGGCGGGCCTGCACCCCCACACGCGGCGCACCCTCGCGACGATCCTGCGCTGGACGCGCCTGGAGATCGTGGAGGCGCCCTTGGGCTCGGACGGGCGCACCGCCCTCGGCGGCCTCCTCGACGAGGACACCTGCGCCGTCGCCGTCCAGAACCCCAACTTCCTGGGCGTCGTCGAGGACCTGCCGGCGCTGGCGGCTGCGGCCGCGGACGCGGGCGCCCTCTCGATCTGCAGCGCCTACCCGATCGCGTGCGGGCTCCTCCTGAGTCCCGGCGAGGCGGGCTTCGACGTCGCAGTGGGAGACGGCCAATCCCTCGGCGTGCCGGTGCAGTTCGGCGGCCCCTCATTCGGCCTGTTCGCCACGCGCCAGGCCCACGTGCGCAAGATGCCCGGGCGCATCGTCGGCGAGACCGTCGACCGCGACGGACGCCGGGGGTTCACCCTCACCTTCCAGACGCGCGAGCAGCACATTCGGCGCGCGAAGGCCACGAGCAACATCTGCACGAACAACGCCCTGATGGCCCTGCGCGGCGCGATCTACCTGGCGTCGGCCGGCCCCGACGGCCTGCGCGAGGTGGCCGAGCACTGTCTCGCCAAGGCCCAGTACGCGGCCGGGGAGATCGCCGGGATCCCCGGCTTCGAGCTGCTCTTCCCCGACGCGCCTTTCTTCAACGAGTTCGCCGTGCGCTGCCCGGTGCCCGCGCGCGAGGTGAACCGCGCCATCGACGGCGCCGGGATGCTCGGCGGCGTCGACGTCGCCGAGCACTGCCCCCACCTGGGGGAGAACGCCCTGCTCCTGGCCTTCACCGAGCTGACGGAGAGGGGCCAGATCGACCGCCTGCTCCACACCCTCTCCAGCCTCTCCCAGACCGTCGCCGTCTGATCCCATGGACAAGGACCTGCTGCTCTACGAGAAGTCGCGCGCCGGACGCCGCACCCTGCGACTGGGCAAGCTCGACGTCCCCGCCGCGGACACGAGCGACCTCCCGCTACGCGAGAACCCGCCGGACTTGCCCGAGATCGCAGAGCTCGAGCTCGTCCGGCACTACGTCCGCCTGTCGAAGAAGAACGTCTCGATCGCCGACAGCTTCTACCCGCTGGGCTCGTGCACGATGAAGTACAACCCGGTGGCGAACGAGGCCGCCGCGGGGATCGGCGGGTTCCGGGCGGCCCACCCCCTCCTGGACGCCGGGCGCTGCCAAGGGGTGCTGGCGGTGATGAAGCGGGTCGAGGAGTTCCTGGCGGCGGTCACGGGGCTGCCGTGCGTGACGCTCCATCCCGCAGCCGGCGCCCAAGGCGAACTCTCCGCCCTGCTGGTCGCCAACGCCCACTTCGCAGCCCGGGGCGACGGCGGCCGCACGAAGGTCCTCATCCCCGACTCCGCCCACGGCACGAATCCGGCCTCGGCGGCGGTCGCGGGGCTCGATCCGGTGACCGTGCGCTCAGGCGAGGACGGCCTCGTCGACGTGGGGGACCTCGACGCCAAGCTCGGCGCGGACACGGCGGTGTTCATGGTCACCAACCCCAACACTCTCGGCCTGTTCGAGCCCGAGATCGCCGCGATCTGCGAGAAGGTGCACGCGGTCGGCGGGCTCGTCTACATGGACGGCGCCAACCTCAACGCATTGATGGGGATCGCTCGTCCCGCCGACTTCGGCGTGGACATGATGCACACCAACCTCCACAAGACCTTCTCCACGCCCCACGGCGGCGGCGGCCCGGGAGCGGGACCGATCTGCGTCACCGAGGAGCTGGGTCGCTTCCTCCCCGTTCCACGGGTGGTGGAGGACGAGGGCGGCTTCCGCCTGGAGACCGACGCGCCCGACTCGATCGGCATGCTGCGCGGCTGGTCGTGCAACTTCGGCGTGATCCTGCGGGCCTACGCCTACATGCGCCGCCTCGGGCCCGAGGGCGTCCGGCGCGTGGCGGAGAACGCCGTGATCAACGCCAACTACCTGCGCGTCCGCCTGCGCGACGCCTTCCACGTGCCGTTCGACGGGCTGTGCATGCACGAGTTCGTCGCCACGACCCGCCACCAGCGCACCGGCGGCGTGCACGCGATCGACGTCGCCAAGCGTCTGATCGACCTCGGGCACCACCCGATGACGGTCTACTTCCCGCTCGTGGTCAACGAGGCGATGATGGTCGAGCCCACCGAGACGGAGACGAAGGAGACGCTCGACGCCTTCGTCGAGGACATGCTGCTCATCGCCGAGGAGGCGCGCGAGCACCCCGACCGACTCCACGACGCCCCGGTCACGACGCCCGTCGGACGCCTCGACGAGGGGCGTGCGGTCAAGGAGCCGGTCCTGCGCTTCCGGCGTGGCTGAAACCGGCGCGGAGAGCACCCTCGCGCGCCCCTGGCGGCGCATCACGACCTGGGAAGCGCCGCCGGGCTTCAACATGGGTCTGGACGAGGCGCTCCTGGAGTGCGAGGAGAGCCCGCCCACCCTGCGGCTGTACACCTGGAACCCGCAGACCCTCAGCCTGGGCTACTTCCAGCGCTTCGCCGACGTTCCCGCCGCCGAGCACGCCGAGTCGGTCGTGCGGCGCATCACTGGCGGCGGGGCGATCCACCACGCCAACGAGCTGACCTTCTCCCTGACGACCTCGGCGAACGACCCGCTCTACCGTGGCCCGATCGCCGACTCCTACCGCCGCGTGCACTCGGCCGTCGCGCGCGCGCTGGGCGAGTTGGGCGTCGAGGCCGACCTGCGCGGCAAGGCCGCCGTGGAGTCGGATCGCGAGGGCACCGGGATGTGCTTCCACGCCTCGACGGCCCTCGATCTGGTGTGGGACCGGCGCAAGGGAGTGGGCTCGGCGCAGCGCCGCCGGAGGGGCCGCGTCCTGCACCACGGCTCGATCAAGTTGGGCACGACCCCGCTCGAGGGCGACATCGCCACGGTGGGTGAACGAACGGGTCGCAGCCAGGTGCGGGAGCTGGCCGATGCCCTCGAGCGCGCGCTGGCACAGACCCAGGGAATGCGATTCGCGGCCGGGGTGCCGACGCCGGCCGAACGCGCTCTGGCCCACGAGCGCGGCACGCGCTTCATCGATCCCGCCTTCCTGCGCAGGCGCTGACCCTCAGGAGCCGTCGGCCGCGAAGGCGCGCAAGGCGGCGAGCAGGGCGACGAAGTCGTCGGGGAGCGGAGAGGAGAATGAGCGCCGGTCGCCCTCGGTCGGGTGGCGGAACATCAGCTCGGCGGCATGCAGCATCTGGCGCTGGGGGTCCAGCGCACCGGGCGGAAGCGCGCGGGGGGGCGCCCCGGCGGTGCGGTAGACGCGATCGCCCACGACCGGGTGGCCGATCGACGCGAGGTGCACGCGGATCTGGTGCGTCCGGCCGGTGTGAGGGTGAGCGGCGAGCAGGGAGAACCCGGCCAGGCGCTCGCGCGTCTCGTAGAAGGTCGACGCCTCTCGACCGCCGTCACGCACGGCCATGCGGTCGGGGTGACGCTCACAGCGGCCGATCGGCTCCTCGATCCACTCCGAGTCGAAGCGCGGCTCTCCGTGCACGAGGGCGGAGTAGGTCTTGGAGACCTCACGCTCGCGGAACTGGCGCATCAGCTCCACCTGCGCCGCCTCGCTGCGCGCGACCACCAAGAGCCCGCTCGTCTGGCGGTCGAGCCGGTGAACGATGCCCGGACGGCCCTCACCCTGGCCGTCGGGCAACGGACCCAAGAGCTCCACGGCGAGCTCGGACACGGACACCTCCAGACCGGCCCCGGCGCGATGGGTCAGCAGACCGGCCGGCTTGTCGACAACGGCGACGTGCTCGTCCTCGAACAGGATCGGCAGCGTCTCGGCCGCTTGCTCCGCGGTGACCGGCTCCGCGCGGGGCTCGGGCTCGAGCTCGATCCGCTCGCCGGTCCGAACCGGACGCGCGGGGCGCTCGTGAGGCTGCCCCTCGACCTTCACGCGCCCCTGCTCGACCCAGCGGCGTGCCGCCGAGCGCGAAGCGCCGGCGACCAAACGGGCCAAGGCTCGGTCCAGGCGTTCGCCGTCGAGCTCGGCGGGAACCGCGCGGCTCACCCTCCGTCGGGCTGCATCCACCCGTCCACTCTACCAGGGCCGCCCGCGACTTCTCCTTCCCGCGCCGCCGCCCCCTGCGTTCGGGGGCAGTCCGGACCCCGGTGTGGAAAGCGCAGGACGCCCGGCCGAGCATCATTGTCCCTCTTCCTTCGGGTCGGCCCGTTTGCTACATGGAGGCGATGGACGCAGAGATCTCCGTTCTGCTGGTGGACGATGACGAATGCCTCCTCGAGCTCCTCGGAGCCGCACTCCAGCGCCAGGGCTTCCGCCTGACCCTGGCTTCGACCCAGGTCCAGGCCCTGCGGCTCTTGGAGACGCTCGCCTTCGACGCGGTCGTGTGCGACGTCTGTCTCGACGGGGACTCCGACGGAGCCGTCGTGCTGGAGGCGGCACGCCGCCTGCGCCCGCAGACCGTCGTGCTGCTCATCACCGGCTACCGCCAGGCGTGGGACGTGGACCGGGCCGTGGCCGCCCTCAAGGGCGGCGCCCTGGACTACCTGCGCAAGCCCGTGGATCCCGAGACGCTGGGAGCGACGATTCGCGGCGGACTGCGCGAGGCACGCCTGCGCTCAAGCGGCGGCGAGCTGCAGTTCATGGAGCTGGTGGACATCCTCTCGGAGATGGTCGCCAACTCGATCGAGCGCGTGGACCCCTACACCGCGGGCCACGGCGAGAGGACGCGCAAGTACTGCCGCATGCTGGCGGAGCGCTGCGGGCTGGAGCGGACGGCGACCGAGCGCCTCGAGCTGGCCGCCATCGCCCATGACTACGGCAAGATCTACCTCGACGACCTCGGCTTCTTGACCAAGAAGGGGCCGCTGACCGCCGATGAGTACCGCGCGGTCCAGGAGCACCCGCGCCTGGGCGCCGACAAGCTCGGAGGCCACTCCCAACTCGAGGACGTGTGCCAGTTCGTGGCCGAGCACCACGAAAAGTGGGACGGCACGGGCTACCCCCGTCGCCTTGCCGGCGAGGAGATCTCCCTTCCCGGCCGCATCCTGGGGGTCGTGGAGGTCTTCGACAGCCTCGCCACGCGGCGTTCCTACAAGGACGTCTGGGAGCTGCCGAAGACGACGGAGTTCTTCGCCGCCCAGCGCGGGAAGGCATTCGACCCTGAGGTGTGCGACCTGTTCCTCGAACTCCTCGACGAGCACGGCCCCGAGTGGATGCGCGCGCCCCAGGAGGACCTGCGGGCCGCGGGCCTGGAGTGCCGCGGCTGACGCCACACACCCCTCTTCGCAGCCCGAGGCGGTCCCCCCCCGCCCGCCTCTCCCCCCGACGGGGAGCCCGAGGGGGAGCCGGCGGCTTGCAGATTCGCTGGCGACCCGTAACATCTTTGCGCTCGGGACCTAGAGGAGCGCGGGGGGAGAGACGACTCTCCCGTCGGCCCGAGCAGCTCGGCCGCGACTCCAAAGAGCCCGATCTCAGCCCCGTCTTCCTACCCTGGCATGTTCTCCCCGCGCATGGAGGTGCGCACGTGCTGATCACTCCCGCCTGGTTCTCCGCCGCCCTCGTCCTGCCCCTCCTCACCGCCGGCCCGGCGCCCGTCGAGGACCCCGCGCCCCCGCCGGGGCTGGTCCTCGTGCCGGGAGGCAAGACCGAGGTCGGCACAGACCCCAAGGAGATCGAAGCCCTCCTGAACGAGTACCCCGCCATGCGCAAGCACGCCGGGCCGTTCATCGCGGAGACCCCTCGCAAGAGGATCGACGTGGGGAGCTTCTTCCTGATGGTCAACGAGGTGACCAACGAGCAGTTCGCCGCCTTCGTGGAAGCGACGGGCAGTCGTCCGCCCCAGAACTGGGGTGTCGACTCGATCAACTCCGCACGCGAGGCGGACCTCGCCGGGCAGGCCGAGGTCCGCCAGGCCGCCAAGGACCGCGGGGAGACGCCTCCCGCGTGGGTGAAGTTCGAGGCCGCCGAGTGGTGGCGCGAGAACTGGAAGAAGGTCGAGTGGAGCGTCCCCGAGGAGCTGGCCCACAAGCCCGTCGTGTACATCGACTACCAGGACAGCCAGGCGTACGCGCGCTGGGCGGGGCTGCGTCTGATGACCGAGTTCGAGTACCAGCGGGCGGTGCGGGGCGACGGGAGCGCGCCGTACCCCTGGGGCGACCAGTGGGAAGACGGGAAGTACGCCGCCACGAGCGAGATGAAGCGCGTGAGCGACATCTTCCCGGTGGGAACGTTCCCCGACGGCGCCAGCAGCGACGGCATCCACGACCTGGCGGGCAACGTTTGGGAGTGGACTCAGAGCCGCTACACGGCGCTGGCGGGATTCAAGCCGATCACCCTCACCGTCGGGCGCGGTCGGAGCAAGGAGAAGATCGACAACCTGCCGAGCTGGAACCCCGATCGCCGCGTCGTCGTCGGCGGTTCCATCCAGAACCCGCGCCTGATGGCACGCTGCACGACTCGGGCCGGGACAGACCGCTTCCAGCAAATCAACTCCGTGGGCTTCCGCTGCGCCGCCAGCCCCAAGCCCGGCCTCGACCTGGCCGGGCGCATCCTGGACGCCATGCCGGCGGCGGTCCGCCCCGTAGACTCCAACGGGCCGATGAGCTACGAGGTGAACGCCGCCCTCGCGCTGCAGCGCTGGCAGACGCGCGAGAGCGACCTGGATCGGATCGAGGGCTATCAGGTCATCGCCGGGCACGACCATGCGATGTTCGTCCCGATCCAGCAGATCCACGCGGTCAACCCGACCGACCTGCGCAAGTCATCCGTCGAAGAGGGCGTGATCCACGTCGGCCTCTTCTCGACCGACCAGGCCCTGGCGGAGCCGGCGGTCGAGCCGGGGAGCTACCTCGTCACCTTCCGCGGCGAGGGGAAGTCCCCCGAGGAGCCCGAGAAGGACGAGGGGGACGAGGAGCAGGCCGAGACGGAAGAGTCCAAGCCCCTCGCCGAGCTCGTTCAGTTCGACGAGATGGTCGACAACTTCATCTTGATCGACATGGAAGGGACGCCCGTGGCTGCCCTCCCGGTGACCCGCTTCATCTGGGGAAACCCCAATAGCCTCGACTCCAAGGTCGAGTTCCGCGATCGCACGATCCTCCAGATCGTCGACGAGGAGGAGATCGAGGTCCAACAGGAGTGGCTGGAGTTCGACGTCTTCGTGAAGGGGCGCACGCGTAAGGGCCTCAAGACGACCTTCGGCGTGCGCCTGGAAGGGAAGACCCTCAAGGACTCCTGGAGCTCCTAGCCCGGCCGGCTCAGAGGCCGGCGAGATTGCCGCGCAGCATCTCCGCCTCGTCTTCGAGCTCCAAGCGGCGCTCGCGCTCCGCGGCGATCACGCTCGGCTCGGCGTGCTCGAGGAAGCGGTCGTTCGCGAGCTTGCCGTCGACGCCGGCGATCCCCTTCTCGACCTTCCCCAGGCGCTTGGTGAGCTGGTCCTTGAGGCCACCCAGGTCCACGCCTTCGCCGAGGGGCACGAAGATCTGGAGCCCGCCCGCCACGGCGACCGCCGACGCGGGCGGTCGCTCGGTGCTCTCGCACACCTCGTAGCTCTCCAGGTGGGCCAAGGCCCGCACGGCGGCGGCGTTGCGCTCCAAGGACGCACGCTTGCTCTCGTCGGCGACGGCCAGGATCGCGCCGAGGGGGCGCCGCTCGTCGAGCAAGGTGAGGTGCCGCACCTGGCGCACAGCGCCCACGACCTCCCGCACCAGGTCCATCTCGGCCTCGGCGCCGGAATCCGCATCCAGCCCCTCCCCGTCGGGCCAGGGGCTGTTCATCAACATCGCCGGCGGCGGGGAGCCGAGCGTCTCGTGCAGGCTCCCCCACAGCACCTCGGTCATGTAGGGCGTGAAGGGGTGCAGCATCGCCAGGATGTCGCGCAGGGCGCGCTCGAGGGTCGCCCGCGCCTGGGAGCCGCTGGGATCGTCCTCGTCCAGCAGGCGCGGCTTGGCCAGCTCCAGGTACCAATCGCAGTAGTCATTCCACACGAATCGGTAGAGCCCCATCGCCGCGTCGTTGAACCGGTAGCCCTCGAGGGCCTCGGTGGTTTCGGCGAGGACGGTCTTCAGCCGGGATCGAATCCAGCGATCCTCGACCCGCGCCGTCTCGGCCCCGCCCGGATCGGAGCGCTCGCCGCCGAGGTTCATGAGCACGAAGCGGGCCGCGTTCCAGACCTTGTTCCCGAACCGGTACCCCTGCTCGAGCTTCTCGGGCGCGAGCTTGGTGTCCTGCCCCTCCTTGGTCAACAGGATCAGGCTGTAGCGCACGGCGTCGGCGCCGTACTTCTCGATCATGTCGATCGGGTCGATCCCGTTGCCCGCCGACTTGGACATGCGGCGGCCCTTGGCATCGAGGATCGTCGCGTGGACGTTGCAGACGGCGAAGGCGCAGCGACGCTCGACGGGCACATCGTCGCAGAACTCGAACCCCGCCATGATCATGCGCGCCACCCACAGGTAGATGATGTCGCGGCCGGTCGAGAGGAACTGGGTCGGGAAGTAGCGCTCGAAGTCCTCCGTGCGCTCGGGCCAGCCCAGGGTGGCGAAGGGCCACAGCCAGGAGCTGGCCCAGGTGTCGAGGACGTCCTCGTCCTGGCGCACGATCGGCTTGCCCGTCTCGGGGTGTACCGAGCCGATCTCCACGTCCTCGCGCGAGGCGTAGGGCACGTCGTCCTCGTCGTACCAGACCGGGATGCGGTGCCCCCACCACAGCTGGCGACTGATGCACCAATCGTGGACGTTCTCCAGCCACTGCAGGTAGACCTTGGACCAGCGCGGCGGCACGAACGTCAGCTCGCCGCTCTTCGCGGCTGCGATGGCCGGGCGGGCGAGGGGCTCCATCTTCACGAACCACTGGTGGGACAGGAGCGGCTCGACCGGGTCCTTCGACCGATCGCTCAGCGCCACGTTGTGCTCGTGGTCCTCGATGCGCTCGAGCAGGTCGAGCTCCTCGAAGCGCTTCACGATCTGCTTGCGCGCCGCCTCGCGGCTGAGCCCGGCGTAGGGCCCGCCGTTCTCGTTGATGCGCCCGTTGGGCTCGAGCACGTTGATCATCTCGAGCTCGTGTCGGAGGCCGCGCTCGTAGTCGTCCTTGTCGTGGGCCGGCGTCACCTTGACCGCGCCAGTCCCAAAGCCCGCATCCACCGACTCGTCCGCGATGATCGGAATCCTCCGCTCCAGGATCGGGAGGATGCAGTGCTTGCCCACCAGCGGGCGGTAGCGCTCGTCGTCGGGGTGGACGGCCACGGCCGTGTCCCCCAGCATCGTCTCGGGGCGCGTCGTCGCGACGACCAGGAACTCACCGTCGGAGCCCTCGATCGGGTAGCGCAAGTGCCAGAGCCTGGTCTTGCGCGCGACGTGCTCGATCTCGTCATCGGAGATCGCCGTCTGCAACACGCAGTCCCAGTTGATCATGCGATAGCCGCGGTAGAGAAGACCGCGCTCCCACAAGCGCACGAAGGACTCGCGCACGGCCCGCCGCAGATCGGGGTCCATCGTGAACGCGGTCCGCGACCAGTCACAAGACGCACCGAGGCGACGGAACTGGTTGTAGATGCGCGAGCCGTACTGCTCGCGCCAGGCCCAGACCTCCTTCAGGAAGGCCTCGCGCCCCATCTCCTCCCGCTTGCGGCCCTCCTCCTCGAACAGGCGCTTCTCGACCACGGCCTGGGTCGCGATTCCGGCGTGGTCGGTCCCCGGCAGCCAGAGCGCCTCGAAGCCGCACATGCGCCGGTGCCGGATGACGATGTCCTGGATCGTCCCGTTGAGCGCGTGCCCCATGTGCAGGGCGCCCGTCACGTTGGGCGGCGGGATCATGATCGTGAAGCGCCGGTCTCGTCCGGTCGGGTCGGGGCGCGGCTGGAAGCCGCCGCTCTCCTCCCAGAGCCGGTAGATCTCGCGCTCGTGCTCGTCGGCGCAGTAGCGGGTGGCAAGTTCCATCGGTGTCCTCGTGAAGCGGGGCCACACTTCACCGGGACCCGCCGCCGAGGTCAAGGCGCGCAGGCCCGTGCAGCGCCTTCCCGAACCCCCCGCAGGCGTGTCCTCAGGATCGAGCGCGCACGGGTCGAGTCCAGGGAGGTGTCCTCGGGGCGCGGTGGAACGAGCCCCGCGTCCCCGCGCCGCCCGGCACGGACCCGCACCTGGGCATCCCCCGGCGCGAGCCCGCTCGCGATCAACAAGGCCAGGCCGAGCTGCAGGCGGCTCACCCGGTCAGGCCCGCTGACGTGCAGGACTCCCCCGCCCGTGCCCCACGCCAGCTCCAACAGCGCCCCCGCGGCGTCCTCGACGAGCAGGGGCGTACGCCACTCGTCGCTGAACAGGCACGGTACGTCGCCACGTTCCACGGCCCCCAGGAAGCTGTCGGACGCCCCCAGCTCCCGGCCACCCGACGCGCCGTAGAGCAGGGGCAGCCGCACCACCAGCGCCTGTGGAAAGGCGTTCAGGACGGCCTCCTCCCCCGCCGCCTTGGTCGCCCCGTAGGCGCTGATCGGAGCGGGCGGATCGTCCTCGCAGAAGCCCCGCGACGACGGGGGCGGCTCGTCTCCGAAGACCAGGTCGGTGGAGACGTGGACCAGGCGCGAGCCGTTGCGTCGGCACCAGCGGGCCAGCTGCCCGGGAACCTGGGCATTGAGCAGGCTGGCGAGCAGGGGGTCCTCCTCACAGTCGTCCCCCCGGGCCAGGGCGAGGCAGTTGATCACCCGTGCCGGGCGCCATCCCTCCAAGGCGGCCAGGAGCTCCGCCGGCTCACGGGCGTCGGAGCGCTCGAACTGCGGTTGGCTGCGCTGTCGGCCGAAGAGCGGACCACTGCGCGGCTCGCGGCTCACCGAGACCACCGGATGGTCGATGTCCGCCCTCCTGAGGGCCATCGACACGGCGTGCGCGCCGAGGAAGCCGCTGCCACCCAGGATTACGGTCGCTTCGCTGTCCGCTGCTCCCACTCCGCGGGGATTCTGCGCGATCGGGAAGGCGAGCGGTAGGATCTTGCCCATGCCCCCGGAGGCCGCGACCCCGCAAGCCCCGCAGCGCGACTCCCCCTACAGGAGGGCGCTGGTGATCGCCAATCCCGTCTCGGGCCGCCGCCACGGGAAGGCGGCCGGCGAGGAGTTGCGCTCTGGGCTGGAGAGGGTGGGCATCTCGACGGAGCTGTTCTTGACCCAGGCCGCGGGCGACGGCGAGCGGCGCGCCAGGGCCCTCACCGACGAGACGGACCTCGTGATCTCCGTCGGGGGGGACGGCACCCTCGGTGAGGTCCTCACCGGCCTCTTCGGGCGCAAGGTGGACGTGGGCGTCCTGCCCCTGGGCACGGGCAACGCCCTCTCCGCGGACCTGCGGCTGCCGCGCGACGTGGACCGCGCCCTGACGGTGTTCACCGGCGGCAAGACGGTCGAGATCGACGTCGCACGAGTCAACGGGAAGCTCTCCTTCCTCGTCGTGGGCGTCGGCCCCGACGCCGCCGTGGTCGACGAGGTGCACCGCAAGCGCTCGGGTCCGATGACCCAGTGGGCCTACCTCCCCGCAACCCTGCGCGCGATGCTCCGCCATCGCGCCGTGAAGCTCTCGGTCGAGCTCGACGGCGAACCCATCGAAGGGACCTTCGGCCAAGTCCTGGTGAGCAACACCATCCACTACGGAGGACTCGTCCGCATCTGCCCCGAGCGGCGCCTCGCCGACGGACGGTTCGAGGTGTTCCTGTTTCGCCGCGGCAGCCTGCTCGGGATGATCGGCTACGCGCTCAAGGCCATCGTGCACCGCCTGCCTGACGCGACGAGCGAGATCCGCCTCGCCCGAAAGGTCCGGATCACCTCGAAGACGCCCGCTCCCTGCCACATCGACGGGGATCCAGCGGGCGTGACGCCGGTCGTCTTCGAAGTGCTGGACACGCGCCACCGGATCCTGGTTCCCTAGCGACCACCCATGGAACGAGAACGAACCCCGCGCACCGTCGAGATCGCCGGCAAGACCTTCGGCGGAGGCCCCCTGTTCGTGATCGCCGGACCCTGCGTCCTGGAGTCCGCCGCCCTGACGCGAGAGCTCGCCTCCGCCTTGGCCGGGACCTGCCGCGAGCGCGACGTGCCCTTGATCTTCAAGGCGAGCTTCGACAAGGCCAACCGCACGAGCCTCGGCGCCGAGCGGGGCCCGGGGCTAGCGCGCGGAGCGGCGTGGCTGCAGGAGGTCCGCAAGGCCCTCGACCTGCCGATCATGACCGACGTCCACCATCCCGAGCAGTGCGCCGCCGCCGCCGAGGTCGCCGACGTCCTGCAGATCCCCGCCTTCCTCTGCCGCCAGACCGACCTCTTGATCGCGGCCGCCCGCACGACTTGCGCAGTCAACATCAAGAAGGGGCAGTTCCTTGCGCCCTGGGACCTCGAGCACGCCGCCCGCAAGGTCGTGGAGAGCGGCAATCCGCGGGTGATGCTCACCGAGCGCGGGACGATGCACGGCTACGGACGCCTGGTCGTCGACATGACCGGCTTCCGCCACCTCGGCGAGAGCGGCCATCCGGTCGTGTTCGATGCCACCCACTCCGTGCAGTCGCCCGGCGGCCTGGGCGGCAGCACCGGCGGCGACCGCACCCTGGCGCCCGTCCTGGCACGGGCGGCCGTAGCCACAGGACACGTCGACGGCCTCTTCTTCGAGGTCCACCCCGACCCGGACTCCTCCCCCTCGGACGGGCCGAACATGGTGCGCCTGGACGAGTTCCCCGCCATCCTCGACGGGATCCTCGCGATCCACGGCGCCCTCTCCCGGCCGGAGTAGGACGCGCGAGCGCGGGTCAGTCGAGTGGCCGACCGTCGAGTCCCTCGGGCAGGGGGACTCCCAGGCGCTCGAGCAAGGTCGGAACGAGGTCCGTCGGGCTCGCACGCTCCCAGCGCTTGGCCGGCGCGAAGCCCGGCCCCAAGAACGACAGGACGATGCGCCGGTCGTAGGGGTATGGCGATCCGTGGTCGGTACCGAGGCGGCAGTCGTGGAGCAGCCACGGCTGGAACCGCAGCACCACGTCGACCTCGTGCTCCGGCCGGAAGCTGTTGCGCGCCAAGGCGGCGAAGGCATCGCGAGGCGGCTGGGGGGATGCCAGCTCGTCGAAGGTGTAGGCGTCCGCCGCGTAGTCGGCGACGCCCAGGTACGCGCTGCGTGCCAGCGCACGGACCTGCGCGAGGTCGGCTCCCGCGGCCGCCACCAGCTCACGATCCAGGATCAGGCCGTCACCGCTCGAACGCAGGCCGAAGAACTCGCCCTCGAAGCGCTCGGAGAGGGCCTCGCGCGCAGCGGCCAATGCGCGGCGGGTCTCGTTCGTGCCGAGCCGCCGAGTGGCGATGCCGCGCTCGACGAGCGCCTCGGGCAGCTCCATCACTCCGTGGTCGGACGCCAGGGCGGCCAGCCAGGCGTCGGGTCCCAGGCGCTCGTCGAGGAGCCCGAACAGGCGCCCGAGCTCGTCGTCGAGGCGCAGGAGAGTGTCGGTGACCTCGCGGCTGTAGGGCCCGGCGCGGTGCCCGACCTTGTCACAGGCGGACAGCCCCAGAGCCAACAGGTCGACGTCCCCATCGGCCCCCAGCTCGAGGGAGTCGACTGCCGCCAGGGCGAGATCGATGACGAAGCGGTCGAGCAGGGGCGTGGCCGAGACGAAACCCGCCAGCCTCTGATACTCGATCGGACGAGGGTCGTCCGTGAGGCGCGGAGCCGCACGCGGGAAGGTCACGCCCGCGCCGATGGCGCTCTCCCCCGCCCGCTCGTCGGGGGCCGTGCCCGAACCATCCAGTTCGCCTTCGAAGGAACAGCGCCAGTCGCGCCCGTTCGCCTGGGCGGACCACCCCCGGTTCCAGGAGAGCACCCAGTCGGGCAGGAGCTCGCCGTAGGCGCTCGATGACGTGAAGCCGCCGGCCCGGCGATCCCACCACAGCGCCCACTGCGGCGCGCGGCCCGCGAGGAACACAGCGGCCCTGGCCTTCCCCGAAATCGACACCGAACGAGAGGCGGGCCAGCGCTCGCGCAGGTACTCAGCCAGACCCGGTCGCAGCAGGTGGCGCGCCGAGGAACCGCCCGTCTCGGGCTCGGTCAGCACGCCCCCAGGCGCCAGGGTCGCCACGGTCGGGTCGACCGTGCACTCGATCCTGGTCTGGGTCTGGGGGTCCAGCATCCCGTTGGCGCTGATGCCGTGGTGGCGCGGCAAGAGGCCCGTCGCAAGGGTCGCGTGGCCGGGCCCGGTCTCGGAGCGGTAGTAGTCGAGCTCTGCGGCGCTGAAGGTGCGGCCCCGCTCACCAAACCGCGCCAGCCCGCCGTCGAGCCAAGGCTCGAGGCGCTCGAGCTGCTCGGGGATGAGCTGGTCGACGCACAGGACGACGACCAGGCGGGGCGATTCGGGCGGCTCTTCGTCGGAGAGGGGGCAGGCGAGCACGATCGCCAGGAGACCGGGGACGATGATCATGTGGAGCTGGGGTGGACGCGCGGTCGTCCCGAGCACGATCGTACCCCCGCTCCGACCGTCGCGCGCGCGCAAAGCACGGCCTCGACACGGCTTGGGACCGCACGGAAAACGGTTCCGGGCGAAAGGCCGGCGGCGCCGCTTGCCTCTTTGCGATTTCGAAGTACTCTCCCGCGCCTCCGGCACGGTGCGCCGGGGACGGGCCGCCGCGGATCGGCGGCGCCTTCGATCGGGACTCGCCTCGTGGAGTCGCGACCGCTCCCCGTCCCCGCGACGCTCGCCGTCTCCGTGGGGAACCGGAAGCCACACGAGATGACGGAGACGAGCCGAAGAGAATCCGCCGACGGCGATGTGGGGACGAAGCCGTCCGGCGGCCGAGGGAGGAGCAGCGCAGGGTGTAGGCCCGTGGGGACAGGCCGCACCTTCGCGCACCTCGGTTGCGGCGCTCGAGCGCACGCGATCGCGTGGAGGACATCGACGAGATGACCTGAGTGGGAACCACGCGATCGGTCGCTCATCGTGAGCGCAAACCGGGACGCGGGGGCGTGGGGCCGTGCCTCACGTCCCCGCTCTTTTTCGTCTGCGCGTTCCCAGCGCCGGCCGCGTCCCGGCGGCTCGCTCAGTCGCCGGAGACTTGGGCACTGAAGCGCCCCTTGAGGCGCTCGCGCAGCCGCGCGTGGATCTTGCACACCCTGGACTCGGAGAGGTCGAGCGCCTCACCGATGTCCTTCATCGACCAGCCTTCGAAGTAGCGCAGGTGCAGAATGCGACGCTCCTGCTCGTCCGTGGCCCGCAGGATCAACCCCATCTTCTCGTCCCGGGAGAGCCTGTCTCCCGGTGCGTCTCCGTCGGGGTCGGGCACCGCATCGAGGCCGAGCAGCGGCTCGTCGTCAGTGGCTCCGAGGGGCATCGAGCCCGAGGGCACGCCGGGGGGAACGACGCCGAACTGGCGCTCGTAGGCCTCGATGTCCAAGCCCATCTCCCCCGCCACCTCCTCGTCGTGCGGCTCCCTGCCAAGCTCGGCGCGCAGGCCCTCGACGACCCGCTTCTGACGCTCGAGCCGCTGGCGGTGGGGCCTGGGCAGCCAGTCCTGCGTTCGCAGCTCGTCCCGGCAGGATCCTCTCACGCGGGTGGCGCAGTAGGACTTGAAGCGCACGCCGTGGCGCGGATCGAAACCCACGATGGCCTTCATCAGGCCCAGGTGGGCCGCGGTCTCCAGGTCGCCCCGGTCCACGCTGCGCGGCAGCCGCGAGGCGAACCCCCGGATCAGGTCCTTGGCGAAGGAGAAGTAGTACTCAACCAGGTGGTTGCGAGTCCGGTCGCACTCGTCCTTGCGGTAGGAGAGCCACAGCTCCTCGCGTTGCACCCTGCGCTCGTTCTCCGCGGCGTCGAAGCGCGGCTTGGTGCCTTGGGGACATGTGTGCTTGCTCAACGGGACCTCACGGCTCCGAGCACGAGGGCGACACCCGTGCGTGCGGGAATCCCGCTGGGGAGCGAAACCCTGAATACGGAATCTGACGCGAGGTTCAACAAGCAAGATGCGCTCGATGTGGCGGTCTGCGCACCACGCACCCAAGAGCATCACACCGCAAGCGCCCCGAACGCGCGAGAGACGGCCCCTCTGTGCTGTTTCGCATCGGAGTCATGCCCGCGGCGCGCGCGTTTTTTTTCTCAGGATTTTTCTCGGGCACTTCCGCTTCCGTGCGATTCGGCATCGTCGCACTCGTACCCAAGCCCCGCGAGCACACTCGCTTCCGCGGCGCGCATCGCGGCCCGCTGCACATCATCGACGTCGTCGAAGCCGCACAGGTGCAACGCTCCGTGGACGGCGTAGAGCGCCAACTCGCGGGCCACGGGCAGGCCGCGCTCCGCGGCCACCCGCCGCGCACACTCGACGCTGACGTAGATCTCCGCCTCCACCCCCCCGTCGTCGCCGAGGTCGAAGGCGATCACGTCGGTCGGCGAGGGATCGCCCAGGAAGCGGCCGTGCAGTTCGCCGATGGTTCGGTCATCGACGAACACGACGTCCACGGACGCCGGCCAGCGCCCCCCGTGGCGCAGGGCCGCCTCCACAGCCGCCCGCCCGGCGTCCGGCGGGAGCTCGGGGGCCTGCGCCTGCCAGTGGAGCCCGACGCTCAAGCGCCGTCCCCGCGCAGGGCGCGATCGGGGCCGACCGGCCGTGCGTCGCCTACGCCCTGCGGCGTGCGCGTCTCCCGCGGCTGCGACAGGTCCAGCGGATGGGGCCGCCCCTTGGGATAGGTCGGCCTCTGGTGGTAGATCGCCGAGAGCACCCGTACCGAGGCCTCTTCGATCCTGGCCAGATCCGCGAGGGTCAGGGGGCACTCCTCGAACTGGCCGTCCATCAGGCGCTTGAGGACGACCTCATGGACCATCTCGCGCAGGCGGGCCGGGTTGGGGTCGGGCATCTGTCGACTGATCGCCTCGGCCGCGTCGGCGATCATCACGATCGCAGGTTCGACGCTCTGGGGCTTGGGCCCCGCATAGCGGAAGCTCGCCTCGGAGACGTTCTCGGCGCCACGCATGGTCTGTGCAGCGTTGTAGAAGTACTCGATGCACGAGGTGCCGTGGTGCTCGGGCATGAAGTTCAGGATCGCCTGGGGCAGACCGTGGTAGCGGCCGAGCTCCACGCCGTCCCGCGTGTGGGCGGAGATGATCAGCATGCTCATCTCCGGCGTCAGGTCCCGGTGGCGCCCGCGGGCTTCGGTCGAGTTCTCCGCGAAGTACTCAGGCTTGTTCAGCTTCCCGACGTCGTGGAACAACGCCCCCACGCGTGCCAGCAGGGCGTTGCCGCCGATCGCCTCCGCCGACGCTTCGGCGAGCAGGCCGACGATGTAGGAGTGGTGGAACGTCCCCGGCGCCTCGAGCAGGAGCTTGCGCAAGAGCGGGTGCTCGTGGGTGTTGCCGAGCTCGAGCAGGCTGATGTCGGTCGTCACGCCGAAGAGGTCCTCGATGATCGGCAGGCAGCCGGAGACGAGGAACCCGATCACCAGACCCTCCAACCCCAGGAGCACGAGCGTCCCGATCACCTCGGATCCGACGCCGTCCGCCTGGTCCATCAGGAGGAACGCACCGGCGGTGGCGGCCTGAGTGAGTCCGATCACGAGCCCCAGGCGCACGAGCGTCTGGCGGCGCTTCACCTCCGCGGCGCCCAGGGCCGCGACGAAGGCGCCGGTGGCCGCGACCACCAGCCCTCCCGCGCCCTGCGCGCCCGGCTGATGCAGGTAGGCGTACAACCCGATCAGGACCGAGGCGAAGACGGTGCACTCCAAGGCCCGGGCCCGTCCCCAAACGAGGGCCATCACCAGGCTGGCGAACGCGAGGGGCAGGAAGGCCGCCTGGTCCAGGCCGACGAGCTCGTCGAATGCGCGCACGCAGCCGAGGACCCCCACGAGCAGGGCGGCCAGGGCGACGACGCGCGAGAGGCTGGCGAGGGCCGCGCGCCGGAAGTCGATCAGGTAGCTCTCGAAGAGGACGACCGCGAGGCAGACCAGGGCGAAGAGGCCGAACCAGCCCGCCGGGGTCAGGTCCGCGCCGACGCCCAGGAGGACCGAGAGGGCGAGGGCCGCCGCGGCGGCGGCGAGGATCTTCTCGCCGGCCTGGGCGATCGGCCGGCGGCGCCGAGCGGGGCCGGTCGCTCGCGCGCGCTCGATGGAGACCCTCCGCAAGCCGGACTGGGCGCGCCCGCCGAACCAGTCTCGCAGCCGGCTCACCCGCCGCCCTCCCGGCCGCCGGCCTCGCGGCGTCGGGGTTGCTCGTAGGCCCGGACGATGCGCGCCACGAGCGGGTGGCGCACGACATCGGTCGAAGTGAACTCGACCACACCGACCTCCTCGTAGGAGCGCAGGCGCTCGATGGCGTCGTTGAGCCCGCTGCGCTCGCCCTCGGGCAGGTCGCTCTGGCTCGGATCCCCCGTGACGACCATGCGCGAGTCCTCGCCCAGCCGGGTGAGGAACATCTTCATCTGCCCGACGGTCGTGTTCTGCGCCTCGTCGAGGATGACGAAGGCGCTGGAGAGGGTCCGCCCGCGCATGTAGGCCAGGGGCGCGATCTCGAGCACGCGCGACTCCTCGAGGCGGGCGACATCCTCGTAGCGCAGCAAGGCGTGCAAGGAGTCGTAGAGCGGGCGCATGTAGGGATCGAGCTTCGCCTGCACGTCTCCGGGCAAGAACCCCAGGCGCTCTCCCGCTTCCACCACCGGACGCGTCAGCACGAGGCGCCGACAGGCTCCCGAGCGGAGCGCCTTCACGGCGCTGGCCACGGCCAGGAATGTCTTCCCCGTACCCGCGGCGCCCACGCCGAAGGTCAAGTCGTGCTTCTCGATCAGCTCGAGGTAGCGCCGCTGGTTCTCCGTGCGAGGTTGGATTGGCCTGGACCGAAGGGGAGCCTCCGCGGCGCCGCCGCGCGGGTGCGAGGCCTCGCGCGCTGGCGCGGGTCGCGGACCCGGCACGGCTTCTCGGGCC
The DNA here is from genome assembly GCA_030746555.1 of Planctomycetota bacterium. Lineage (GTDB taxonomy): Bacteria > Planctomycetota > UBA1135 > UBA1135. The sequence goes on from JASLMK010000023.1 coordinate 84,121, forward strand.
GGCTCGCGCCCGGTGACGCCTGCGGGCCCGCCCAGGAGGATCTCCTCGATCTCGCGCACGCCCAGCTCCCGATGCTTGCGGGACTTCCCCAGCAGGTGGTCGATGCGCCTGCGCGCTTCGGCGATGTCGGTCGCCTCGCCCTCCAAGCGCAGGTTTCCGTTGCGCGCGTACAACTCGATGTCGAGAGCATTGCGCAGGAGCTTCGCGTAGCGATCGTACGGGCCCAGGACGAGGACGGCCTCGTCGTGGGAGTGCAGCGGGATGGTGATCTCGGCCAAGGGCTCTGGGGTCTATGGAGGATTGGACGCCGCAGAGCATCGCGGCAGGTGAGCGGACCTGTCAACGCGCGAGACGCCCCCCCTCTCTGCCCGCGGTGGCATCAGCGGGGACCAGCGAGCGGGGCTCGCGTTCCAAGTCCTTGTCTATCTTGCACTAAGCGCCGGAGAACAGGAGCGGCCAGAGGAGGGCCGCCGCGGGAACGCTGAGCAGCAGGCTGTCGACGAGGTCGAGCAGGCCCCCGGCGGGTCCGAGCACGCTCCCCGAGTCCTTCACGCCGGCCCAGCGCTTCACGGCGCTCTCCAGGAGGTCGCCTCCCTGGGAGACGAGGTTCACCGCCGCGCCAGCCGCCAGGCCGCCCGCCCAGCCCCAGGGCGCCGCGGGGAGCCACCCGACCGCCACGCACCCCACGCCGGCCGCCGAACCGGCGACCACCGAACCCACGCAGCCGGCGGTCGTCTTGCCCGGGCTGATGCGCACGAAGGGGTGGCTGCGCCCGATGGCGTTGCCCACGTAGTAGCCGGCGACGTCCCCGATCTTGGAGAGCAGGATCAGGGCCACCAGCCCGATCGCCCCGAACTCGGCCCGCACCCAGTGGAGCGAGGGAAGGGCGGGTACGATCCAGAGCGAGAGCCCCACGGCCCGGGCGGCGTCGGACCAGCCGTTGCGGGCGCCGGTGGCGAGACGCCAGGCGAGCGCGGAGGGCAGGGCGACGGCGGACACCCGCGCGTAGAGGGCGAGGGGCTCGAAGGCGAAGGCGCCCGGCGGGGCCGATCGAGCGGTCAGGCCGGCGGCGACCACTCCGGACACGATCGGAACGACCCACATGGAGCGGCCCGCCAGGCGCCCCATGCAGGCAACTTCGCGCACGACCAACAGCGTGACGGCGCTCGCAACGACCAGGACCAGTGTCCCGCCCCACTCGGCGAAGGACAACCACAGACAGCCGGCGGCCAAGGCGGTCAGGCAGCCCCCGACCCAAGTCCGCTTCCAGATCTTCGCGGCCCGTGTTCCGGGGGGCGACACGGTGCCGTTTCTCAAACGGCCTTCTCCGAACCCCGGTCCGGGGGCTGGACGTCGATCAGTCCACCGTAGCGGCGCTCGCGGTGGGCGTAGGCTCGCAAGGCCTCCAACAGGTCCGGTTCACGAAACTGCGGCCAGCACACGTCGGTCACGTAGAGCTCCGAGTAGGAGGCCTGCCAGAGCAGGAAGTTCGACAGGCGCATCTCGCCTGCCGTGCGGATCACCAGGTCGGGATCGGGAGTCTGCGGATCGTAGAGGTAATCCCGCAGGGTGTGGTCGTCCACGTCGTCGGGGTTGAGGTTCCCCGCGGCCGCGTCGGCGACGACCTTGCGCAGGGCGTCGGCCAGCTCCGTGCGACTGCCGTAGGAGAGGGCCAGCCGCAGCAGCAAGCCCGTGTTCTCCCTCGTGAGGGCCTCGGTTTCGCGCAGCTCGCCGAGCGCATCCTCGGGCAACTCGTCCAGGCGCCCGATTCCCATCAAGCGCACGCCATTGTCCATCAGCGTGTCTCGCTCGGCGACGAGGAAGCGACGCAGGAGGCGCATCAGATACTCGACCTCCTTGCGCGGACGCTTCCAGTTCTCGACGGAGAACGCGTACAGAGTCAGGCTCTCCATCCCCATGCGCGCGGAGGCCGTCGTGATCTCGCGCACCGAGGCGATCCCCTCGCGGTGCCCGAAGATGCGTCGCAGTCCCTGGCGTTGGGCCCAGCGGCCGTTGCCGTCCATGATCACGGCCACGTGCTCGGGGAAGGGCCCTCCCAGGTCGGGGCGCTCGATCGGGCTGGGCGGGCAGGAGGCCATCAGAGCCCCCTCGAGATGACCTGCTCGCGATCGGGGCCGATGGACAGCATGACGATCGGTGTCCCGACGAGCTCCTCGACCCACTCGACGTACGCCCGGGCGTTCTCGGGCAGGTCCTCGTAGCGGCGCAGGCCGCTGATGTCGCCCTCCCAGCCGGGGCGGGTCTCGTAGCGGACCTCGCAGCCGTCGAGCGCCGGGGGGTGCGCGGGGTACTCGCTCGTCAACTCGCCGCCGACCACGTAGGCGGTCGCGACCGAGAGCTCATCGAACCCCGAGAGCACGTCCAGGTTCGTCATGACCCACCCGTCGGCGCCGTTGAGAGCCAGGCCGTAGCGCACGGCCACGGCGTCGAACCAGCCGCAGCGGCGGGGCCTGCCGGTGGTCGCGCCGTACTCATTGCCCGCCGCGCGGATCGCCTCGCCGACCTCGCCGGCCAGCTCGGAGGGAAACGGCCCCTCGCCCACGCGTGTGCAGTAGGCCTTTGCGATCCCGATGGCCCGGTCGATGTGGCCGGGAGGGAAGCCGGCTCCAGCGGGGATGCCGGCGGTACCGGTGTTCGATGAGGTGACGAAGGGATAGGTCCCGTGATCGATGTCGAGCATGATCCCCTGGGCGCCTTCGAACAGGATGCGCTTGCCCGCGCGGTAGTCCGCGCGCACCTCGGCGCCCGTGTCCCCCACGAAGGGCCGCAGGCGATCACCCAGGGCCACGGCGCTCTCGAGTTCAGCGTCGAGATCGAGGGGCTGAGCGCCGTGGACGCGCTCGATGGTGGCGTTCTTCTCGGCCAACGCCGCGCTCAGGCGCGTGCGGCAGCGATTCGGATCCAGGAGGTCTCCGACCCGCAGGCCCACACGCGAGGCCTTGTCGGCGTAGGCGGGTCCGATGCCCCTGCCGGTCGTCCCTATGCGACCGTCGCCCAGCCAGTGCTCCGAGAGCCGGTCCATCTGGCGGTGGTGCTCGAAGATCAGATGCGCTCCCGAGGAGACGCGCAGGGTCTCGCCGGTGACCTCGACGCCGCGCTCGCGCAGACCGTCGACCTCCGCCAGGAGTTGGATCGGGTCGATCGCAACGCCGTTGGCCACCACGTTCTTGGTCCCTGGGTGGAGGACGCCGCAGGGGACCAGGTGCAGCACCGTCTTCTCGCCGTCGACCACCATCGTGTGGCCGGCGTTCGCGCCGCCCTGGTAGCGGACGACGACGTCCGCGTCCGCGGCGAGGCGATCGATGATCTTCCCCTTGCCCTCGTCGCCCCACTGGACACCAAAAACGCTGAGTGAGGGCATGAAGGTCTGGGGGGTCCCTGGGGGGTGTGGGGGCGATTGCGGGAAACGGCGAGCCCCTCCCGGCGGAGAGGGCCGCGCTCCCGGGCGCGGATTCTCACTCACCTTCCGGAGCGGGGCAAGCTTGCACTGGCCCGTGCGCGCCCGTGGCCTCCGCCGCCGGGGGTGAGGACCTCGAGCTCCGAGCCCGCCGGGACCGCGAGGGACACCTTCCCTCCCAGGGTCCGCTCCGTCGACCGCCCCGGCAGGAGCAGGCGAGCCCGCCCCGGGCGCCCCCGCGCGCCGCCCGCCAGTCCCCGGGGGCCGCGCTCCTGGCGCTCGGCGATCCAGCCCACCTGAGCGTCTACGAGGAACCTCAAGCGCCGCACGACCCCGTCGCCCCCGCGCTTGCGCCCGCCGCCTCCCGAGCCGCGGCGCACCGTGTAGCCCATGACGCGCACCGGGAACTGCGTCTCGAGGGCCTCGATGGGCGTGTTGCGCGTGTTCGTCATGTGGGTCTGGATCGCGTGCGCTCCCGCACCGCCCGGCCCGGCCCCGGCTCCCCCCGCGATCGTCTCATAGGCGGAGAACGACCGTCCCCCACTACGCCCGCCGAAGGTCAGGTTGCTCATCGTCCCGGCGCTGGAGGCGGGAATGCGCTCGGGCAGGGCCTGCTGCAGGGCATCGAGCAGGGCGTCCACGAGGCGTTGGCTGGTCTCTACGTTGCCCGCGGCCACGGGCGCGGGGTAGCGGGCATCGACGAGACTGCCCGGCCGCGTGAGGACCTCCACGCGCCGCATCACCCCCTCGTTGGTCGGCGTTCCATCCGGCAACAACAGGCGCACGAGGTAGAACACGGCCGCGACGGCCACCGCGCGAGTGGTGTTCACCGACCCGGCGACCTGGTCGTCGGTCTCGCGCAGGTCGACGCGCAGCCGTCCCCGATGCCGGCTGAGGGTGACCCTGATGCGCGGGCGGCCCCGCCCGCCGCAACCCTCCTCCTCGAGCTCCGCTTCGCTGGACCACGCCCCCGCGGGCAGGCTCCCCAAGAGGTCGGCGGTCAGCTCGGCCGTCCAGTCCATGAGCTCCCCCGCACGCCGAGTCAGCTGCCCCACGCCGTGCTCCTGTGCCATGGCGGTCAGCCTCCGCTCACCGACACGGTTGGCCGCCCACTGGGCCAGGAGGTCGCCCTCTCGTTCCTCGCTGACGCGCATGTTCGCGAGCAGCAGCCTCAGGAGATCGGCGTCGATCCTTCCGCCGCGCACCAGCCGCGTGGGCGGGATGCGCAGGCCCTCGCCATGGACGTCGTGAGCCGGCGCCATCGAGCCGGGGTGCTGTCCGCCGACGTCCGCGTGGTGCGCACGGTTGACGCAGAAGAACTCGGGCTCGCCCGCTCCCCGCAGGAAGACCGGCGAGACCAGGGTCAGGTCCGGCAGGTGGGTACCGCCTTCGAACGGGTCGTTGAGCAGGACGGCGTCCCCCCGCTCGAGCGGAACGGCCGCGCGCACGGCGGCCACGGAGAGGGGAGCGGCGCCGAGGTGCACGGGCAGGTGGGCGGCCTGACCGATCATGCGTCCTTCGCCGTCGAACAGAGCGCAGGAGAAGTCGCGTCGCTCCTTGATGTTGGGGGAGAAGGCCGAGCGCATCAGGGACACGCCCATCTCCTCGGCCGTGGCGGCGAAGAGGTGGTGGAAGACCTCGAGGCGCAGTCGGTCGGGTCCGGAGTCCGCCAATGCGCGCTCAGCGATCCTCGTCGGGAAAGTCGAGTACCTCGTAGGGCACGTAGTCGAGGACCTCCCAGGGGATGATCGGGACGAGCTCGATCTCCTCTCCGCCGGTCCTGCGCCAAACGACCATGCGCACGGTCCGCACCAGCGCACTGCCCGACTGCTCCTCCATGCGCGCCACCTCGGCGGCGGTCATGGCCTGCTGTTCGAACCGCTCCACGCCCGTGTCTAGGCGGGCTGTGATGTAGATCGAGAACACGTGGCTCTCCGTGGTGAGCAGGTCCTCGATCCGCTCCTGGATCTCGACGTCCTGGTCCTCCCACCCGCGCAACTCCCCGAGCTCGTCGAGGCTGTCGAAGACCTGGCGCTGGATGATCTCCTCGCCGTACTCGTCGTAGAGTGGCTCGTCGTCCTCCTCGTCGTCGTAGTCCTCCTCCTCCTCGAGGTTGCGGTACTCGATCACCTCGTCCCAGAAGCGACTGGAGACGTCGCGATCGTCCAACAGGGCCTTCAGGACGGCCGGCGGCGCCGTGTTCAGGTTGACGCCGAAGCCGGCCGAGGCGGCGGTCGGCTCGCTGCCGCCGCCCGCTCCCCCGCCGCCGGCTCCTCCCCCTGCTCCTCCCGCCGCGGCGGCCGCCGCCCCCGCGGCGTCGACGGCCCCGCCCTGTTCGGTCACCTCGGTCCCGCTCTTCGATGCGGTCGCGGTCGTGATGCCTCCGCCCGCCGCGCTCAAGGCGTCGACGCCACCTCCCGGGGTGGAGGCGGCCGGCGACGAGGTGGCGCTCGACAAGGTCGCCGGAGACGAGAACACCGTCAGGAAGGAGCTGATCGAGTGGACCGGCGTGCCGTCCTCGTCGCGGTAGTCCCGGAAGTGCCTCTCCTCGAAGGGGGCGAGGGTCACGAACTCGCGCAGGGAGAGGGGCAGGCCGAGGTTGTCGTTCTCCTCGTCGTCGGTCAACAGCTCCGGCCGCGGCAAGAGCGAGCGATCGCGCTCGAGCATGTGGTCGCGCATGGCCTCGGCGAGGTCCTCCGCCTCCCGACCACCCAGATCCTCGAGCGTTCCCTCGCGAAACAGGTCGAGGACGCGCACAACCCGCCGGAACGCCTCCTCGGCGACCTCCTCGTCGGCGTTGAGCATGTTCAGGACGTTGACCTTGCTGTCTTCGTCCTGGACGAGGATGCGCATGTCGACCTGGTTGATCTCGTGGCGCTGGGGGCGGCCCCACTCGTCCTCGTGGGAGTCCGAAGCCTGCTGGCCCTCCTCGCCGGCACCCGTGGCACCAGCGCCCATCCCCGGCTCGGCGCCCCCGGCACCGCCCATCCCCGCGGCGGGATCGGTCGGGTCCGTCCCCGCGTCCCCCGCCGCCTCGGCGTCGGCGCGCAGCTGCTCGAAGATGTCGAACGAGGCGGATTCGATCGCCAGGTCCATGGTCGTCAGGCGCACGTCGTTGCGAGCGACGCGGGCGTCGGTCATGGAGCCGATGCTGATCTGGAACACGATCGTGATGACCACGAACAGCACCAGGATCGAGAGCAGAAGGGCCGTGCCGCGCCGATGCGGGCGGCCCTGGAGGCGGTGGAGGGGTTTCATGGGCCGGGGAGGACCTCGGACGACCAGGGTAGCCTCTTTCTTCCGCGGGGGAATCGCTTCCCCCCAAGGCCCCCGGGGCCCTCTCCCCCGGCACCCACCGCGCTCAGAACTCGCGGTTGAGGTCGACGCCCTCCAGCACCCTGGGTCGGATGAAGAACAGGACTTGGGCCTGCTCTATCGAGTTGAAGCTGGAGCGGAACAGGGTGCCGAGGATCGGCAGATCCTTGAGGATCGGGATCCCCTTCTCGTCGTCCACGGTGCGCTCGGTGATCAGGCCGCCCAGGATCACGGCCTGCCCGGGCTTGAGGTAGACCTGGGTCGTCGCCGAGCGGGTAGCGAGCACCGGGTTGGAGATGATGTCCCCCGAGTTGGTCAGCACCGTCGCGGCGCTGCCGGTCTGCTGGGAGGCCTCGATGTCGATCTCCAGGGAGACCGTGTTGCTGCCCACCAGGCGCGGCGTCACGAAGAGCCGCACACCGACCTCGAGGTACTTGGCCGCGGTCGTGAACCCCGAGGCCGTGACGATGACCTCCGAGTAGGGGATCTTCTCGATCGACTCGATGCGGGCCTTGCCGCCCTCCCGCACCGCCACCTTGGGCCGGGAGATGATCGAGACGTTCTCGAAGGTGGACAGGAGCTCGAGCATCGCGGAGTAGGTGACTCCGTCGTGCACGGTCCCCAGCATGCCCAGGAACTCACCGGGGCCGAAGCTCCCCTGGTTGGGGAAGTCCCATGTCGCGCTCTCGAGCAGGCCGTCCTCGGGGAATTGGAGGAGGGGAACGCCGGGTTGGGCGCCGATGCCCATGTCGAAGCTGTCCCGCGTCACCCACTCGACGATCTTGGCCTCGATCTCCACCTGGCGCGGGCCCGCGAAGAAGGTGTCGATGAAGTACTCCACCTCCGTCAAGAGCTCCGGCCCGGTCGTGACGATGACCCAGTCGGCGATCGCGAGCGCGATGCTCTCGGAGGGCGCCGGAGCGCGCAGGTTCGGGGAGAGCATCTCCGAGTCGAACTTCTCCAGGAGGTCCATACGCACGGTCGCCCGTCCCTGGGGGCCGAGCTCAGCGGCCTTCTCGGGGGTCCACTCGACGAAGTCTCCGTAGGCGCGCAGCAACTCGACCACACGAGCGCCGGTGCCCACGCGGAAGGAGTAGGGCTTGGTGATCAGGCCCGTCTCCTCGTGCACCTTGATCCGCGAGCCGAAGGCCTGGAATGGATTGACCGGCGGCGGGTCCGTCGTGGCGTGCTCCGCGACGGGCTCCGCCTCGCCCTCGGGTTGGGCGAGGGCCTCCCCCTCCGCCTCCGGTTGCGGGACGGCCAGGGGTTCCTCCTCCTCCACCGCCAGTTCCGCCGCGATCGCCGCGCGCTCCGCCGCCTCGCGCTCGTAGGAGGCCAGCTCCTCGGGCGTGCGCCCCATCGCGGGCTCGATCTCCGCAAAGGGATCGCCCATGGTGTCGACGGGCGTCAGGGTGCCGCGCTGCATCAGCTCGCGGAACATCTCCATCGTCAGCTGCCGCGGCCGCGGCGGATGGGGCGGGTCGAAGGAGCGGCAGGCGAAGCCCGCCGCGCACGCGCACCACAGACCGAGCCCCCACGCGGCTGCGCGCATCCCGCCCGAGGTGGTTCGCCGAGAGTCTCGCTGGGTGCGTCGCATGCCGGGATCTCCTCGCGGACGCCGTCGTCTGAACGCGAAGCGGAGACCCCCAGGGGATCTCCGCGTGGTCGATGGTGGGCCGGCCGCGGCCGCGCCCGAGGCGGCGTCGATGCCGCGTACCCCCCGGGGAGTGGCCATGGCTGCCGCGACGGGCTCCTAGGCGCTGACGTCCAGCTTCCTGCGGACCTGGTCGGTGATCTCCAGGGCCCGCTGCTTGGGGTCCTTGTTGGAGATCTTCTTCCAGACGCTGTCGAGCTTGCGCTCCTTCATGACCGCCGCCGCGGCGCGCCTGACGCGGTCGACCGCCTTGTTGTAGAGCACCTGGCCCTCGGGCGAGTCCTTGTCGATCCCCTTGCGTGCCATCTCGCGCATCTCCGCCGTCCCGTTGAGGACGGTGTCGTAGCGCATCACCCCGGGGCGGGCGAGGTGGCGGGGGTCGGTCAGGCCGCAGACGTTGTCGGCCTCGTCGACGACCCAGTCGCTAGCCGGCTCCACCGCCTGTCGGCAGGTCTCGGCCGGTCCGGTCCGGTCGGGGGTCGTCGCCCCGCCGGTCCCGCTCGCGAATCCCATCGCGAGGCAAACTGCTATCCCTCGTGTGTTCATCCTGCCTGTGTTCCCTCTCTGCCTGCTACCCTGCCCGGGGCGGCGCGGCAGTCTGTACCGCAGTACTCGGTTGGCTGCAAGTATCCGTGTGCCGTCCCATTGGAGTAGCGATTTCCACGCTTTCTAGCCTATCACGACCGCAGAGTCCCTTGTTTACGAAGCCCGTACGCTGCCCCCCCGCGGGGGGTCGCTCCGGGCGTGGGACCTCGAGCCGTCGAGGCGTCGGTGCAGGCGACAGGGCGCCCTCTCCTCCACCCCTCGTTATGACCGCGGCGAGTCGCGAGGACTCGCCGCGGCACACACACAGAAACGGCAATCGGAAGCGAACGGAACGCGGGATTCGTCCAAATCCCCCGCGGGGTGGACGGCGTTCCGCTCTCGGGACGCTCAGTTGGCGACGGTCTCGGAGTTGACGGCCTTGGCCGACAGCTTGACCTTCCCGCGGTCGTCGACGTTGATGACGACCACCTCGATCGAGTCGCCGACGTCGACGACGTCGTTCACCTTGTCCACGAACCCCTCGCGGAGCTCGGAGATGTGGCACAGGCCCTCGACGCCGGGGAGGATCTCGATGAATGCCCCGAAGTCGCGCACGCTCTTCACCTCGCCGGTGTAGCGCGTCCCGATCTTGGGCGTCTCGCACATGGCCTGGATGGCCTCGGCGCAGGCCGTCACCTGAGGGCTGTCCGTGCCGAACACCTGCACGTTGCCGTCATCGTCGAGGATCGAGATGCGCACGCCGTACTGTTCCTGCATGCCCTTGATGTTCTTTCCGCCGGGACCGATCAGGAACCCGATCTTCTCGCCGGGGATCTTGATCGCCTCGAAGCGCGGAGCGAACTCGGAGATGTCGGCACTGGGCTGGGGCACGGCCTCGAGCATCTTGCGCAGGATGTAGCGCCGGCCCTCGCAGGCCTGACCGAGGGCCGCCTCGAGGAGCTGGCGGCTCACGCCCTTGATCTTGATGTCCATCTGCAGGGCCGTGATGCCCAGGCCCGAGCCGGCGACCTTGAAGTCCATGTCGCCGTTGTGGTCCTCGGAACCCTGGATGTCGGACAGGATCGCGGTGCGGTCCCCTTCCTGCACGAGCCCCATGGCGATGCCCGCCACGGGCTGGCTGATGGGCACGCCCGCGAGCATCAGCGACAGGCAGCCGCCGCACACGCTCGCCATCGAGGAGGAGCCGTTGGACTCCATGATGTCCGACACGATGCGCACCGTGTAGGGGAAGGTCTCCTTGGAGGGGAGCACTCCCGAGAGAGCGCGCTCCGCCAGCATCCCGTGGCCGATCTCACGCCGACCGGGACCCATGATGCGCCGCGTTTCACCGACGCTGTAGGGCGGGAAGTTGTAGTGCAGGTAGAAGTTCTTGCGGTACTCCTTCTCCAGCCCGTCGATGATCTGCTCGTCGTCGGGGGTTCCCAGGGTGGTGCTGACCAGCGCCTGGGTCTCGCCGCGGGTGAACAGCACCGAGCCGTGCTGGCGCGGGATCAGGTTGGGGACGATCGTGATCTCGCGGATCTCGTCGGTGGCCCGACCGTCGGTGCGCTTGCCTTCCAGGATGCACTCGCGCTCCACGTTGCCCTTCAGCTCGCTGAAGGCGTTCTTGACCGCCTTCGTGCGTCTGCCGAGCTCGATCTCATCGGTGATCCCCGCGGTCAGCGCCGCCACGCACTCGTCGCGAACGGTCTTGATGGCCGCATCGCGGGCGTGCTTGCCGGAGGTGAAGATCACGCCCTTGACCTTGTCGTGGTAGGGAGCGACCTCGGCGGCGAGCGCGGTGTCGGGTGTGGGGGCGGTCCACTCGAGCGCGGGCTTGTTCACTTGCGCGTTGAGCTCGTCCACCAGGGAGACGATCTCGCCGATGATCTCGCCCGCGAGGTCGAGGGCGTCGAGCATCTCGGCTTCGGTCAGCTCGCAGGCCGAGGCCTCGACCATCGCGATGCCCTTGGCGTGGCCTGCGACCACCAGGTTCAACCGCGAGCCGCCTCGCAGGTCCTCGTCGGAGGGGAACGGGACGAGCTTGCCGTCGACGTGGCCGATGCGGACGGCGCCGAGGGTCTCGTCGAAGGGCAGGCCGCTGATGCGCACGGCGGCGAAGGCGGCGATCATGGCCGCGATGTCGTTGCTGTTCTCGCCGTCGTAGCACAGGGCGGTGCACATCACCTGGGTCTCCTGCTTGAACCCGTCGGCGAACATCGGCCGGATGGACCGGTCGATCATGCGCATGGTCAGGATCTCCTTGGTGTTCGGACGGCCTTCGCGCTTGAAGAAGCCGCCGGGGATCTTGCCCGCGGCCTCGGTCTTCTCGCGGTAGTCCACCTGCAGGGGGAAGAAGTCCAGCCCCTCGCGCATCCCGCCGGCGGTCGCGGCGGCGAAGCACATGCTGCCGTCCACGGCGCAGATCACGCTGCCGTTGGCCTGTCGGGCCACGAGGCCCGTCTCCAGGGAGATCTTTCTCCCGCCGATCGTCCGTTCCACTCGTTTTCTCGTGTCTGTCATCTCTTCGTTTTCCTCTTCTGTCTTTGGGGACCGCGCCTGTTTTCTTCTCTTCTTGGCGGCGCGGTCCGGTGCCGCACGGGGCCCGGCCCCGGGCGGAAGTCGGCCGCCGGCACGATGCGCGGCGACCGGATCGCCCGGCCGGAATCGCCGGCGGGGCGTCCCGCTCGCTCCCGTGGCCGGAGGGTCCGGCGGGAGCCAAAGCGGGCTGGTCTGGGTTGTGAACGCCGGCTAGCCCGGATCATTCATGAAGACGTGCACCAGACACAGCAACTCGGTTCCTGGTGGTGCTTTGCGGGTTCTGGCGACACAGGCGACCCGGACCGGGTCGTCGAGGAAGCCAGGTTCCAAGAAGCGCCGCCAGGGGCCGAGAGGCCGTCGAAGACGGCCGGTTGCGAAGTCTGGTGTGCGTGTTCATGAATAACCCGGGCTAGCGGCGCAGATTGAGCTTGCCGACGATGTCGGTGTAGCGGTCGGGGGACTTGCGTCGCAGGTAGCGCAAGAGGCGGCTGCGGCGCCCGACCATCATCAGCAGGCCGCGCCGGGACGTGAAGTCCTTCTTGTGCACCTTGAGGTGCTCGGTGAGGTTCTTGATGTTCTCGGTCAGGACGGCGATCTGGACCTCGGGCGAACCCGTGTCCCCCTCCCCCTGCGCGAACTCCTGGATCAGCTCGGTCTTCCGAGCGGCTTCGATGGCCATGACGGTGGTCCTCTTCTCACGGCTTGGCTGGGCGACTTGCCCGAGTCCCAGGGAGGCCCCCGAGTCCCGGGTGCACCGGCGTCGCCAGCGTGGCGACTGGAAACCGGTAGCGGGCGGGGCTGGCGACCTCCGCCCGGATCAGCGCCAAAGAGTGTAGGGCTCGGGCACTCCGCCACAAGCCCCGGCCGAGATTCCGGCCGCTCTCGCCCTCCCCGGGGAGCCCCGGGGTCAGGCCCCAGGGGTGCGAGCGGGCATGATCTCGAGCAGATCCTCCGCCAGACGATCGCAGACGACGTCGATCAGGGCCTGCTCGGTGGGGTAGGAGGCGCCCTCGAAGCGCGTCCGCACCCGGCGCGTGATGCGCCCGCCCCACAGCTCCTCGCCGGTGCGGGCATCGATCATCCAGGCGTCCATGACCACCGAGAGCACGCCGTGGGAGACCCACAGGGACGTCTCCCAGGACTGGACCTCGACCCGCAAGACGCCGTCCTCGTCGAGCGCGCCGGAGCGGTAGGAGGCCTCGACGACCTCGCGATCGACGTACTCCAGGGCCAGGGGGCTGTAGCGGCGGCGGACCAGGGCCTTGGCGAATCCCCGGCGCAGGCTGGCGGTCGGGACCACCTCGGGCGTCTCGGCGCTCACCGTGACCGGGGCGAGCACGATGTCCGCCGGCTGCACGCTCTCCAGGGCTCCCTGGTGCAGGACCTCCACGTCCTCGCCGGGGTAGTCCGGAACGGTCTGGCAGGCGGCGAACAACGCCAGCAGCGAAAGCGGAGCGAGGGCTCGGCGGGCGGTGTGGATGCGCATCTCGGATCTCCCCTGAGGCGGTGTGGTGTCGGCGCCGCACGACGACGCCGGGGCCAGTATAGGCAACTCCGATCCCGGAGAGAAACGTCCCTCGGGGCGGGCGCTCACCAGGAAAGCCGAAAGCGGCGCCCTCAGGGCAGGAGCAGGATCTCCTCGGGGCCGTGGGCGAAGGCCTCGTGCAAGCGCTCGACGTCGGACCACAGGAACTCGCCCGCGTCCAGGCCGGGCCAGGCGAACAGGGAGACCGACAGGCTGACGAAGCCCTCCTCCAGGGGAGAAGCATCGCCCAGGAGCGAGAGATCGGGCACGTGCAGCTCGACCTCACCCCCGGCGGCATCGGCCGGGTCGGTGCGCCAGAGGACCCAGCGGCGCCCGAGCACGTCGCGGATCACGGCCCTGTACAGGCCAGACTGGCCCTCCGCGTCGGCGAGGACGTCGTCGAACTCGATGTCGAAGGCGTGGCCGCCGGTGCTGGCCGCCGGCGCCGTCACCACCGGGACGGCGAGGGGCGTCAGGGTCGCCGTGGGCAGGGCGGGAAGCCCCGAGAAGCGCGGCCGCAGGCCGGTGCGGGCCGTCCCGCCGTCGAACTCGGCGTGCAGGAACAGGTCTGTGTCCACCACACCGCGGGTCACCAACTCGCCCAGCTCGTCCTCGGCGTCGTCGGAGATCCCGTCCACGGCCCCGGGGTAGGCCGCGCGCAGGAAGCTGGAACCCGCCGGGACCGGGCTGTCGAAGGCCTGGCCGAGGCCGACGACCACCGGGTTGGCGACGCCCGCCACCAGGGCCTCGACCCGCACGGACGGAGCGGGCCCCGCCAGCCCCGATGCGGAGGGATCGAGGACGGGCAAGAGGGAGAGGCCGATCGGGCTCGCCTCGTCGGCGACGCCGCCGAAGATCGTGAGCCCGTCGAGGGTCACGCCCTCCGTGCCCCCCGTACCGGGGGCCAGCGCCGGGCGCGGGAACGAGAGCTCGAAGGCACGCAGGAAGCCCTCGGGCGTCCAGTCGATGATCGTCGAGGCCTGGTCGACGGCGAAGAAGGTCAGGGCGCCCAGGGACAGGGGCGCGACCGAGTAGGGGCTCGTCGTGCACACCGACTGGCCCAGGAACGGATCGAACACGCAAGCATCGCCGCTCAAGACCGGCCCGCTCTCGGTCCCGGGCAGGGGGGCCTCGACCAGGCGGGAGCGGCTGTCGGCGAAGCGGCTCTCAAACTCCACCAGCGCAGGCGAGGTGGAGAGGGCTCCGGCCGTGACCGGGGTGAGCGCCGACCCGCTCTGGGTCATCGGGACGTCCAGCCGATCGGTGGGCACGCCTTGGAACGTGAACAGGTCGTAGCCGGACGCGTCGACGGTCACTACCGTCTCCCCCACCGTAGCCGCGTCCACGACCGTGCTCCCGCCGGCGTCGGTGAACTCCATGTCCACGGGCGAGGGATCGAGCTTGCCCCCGATCTCCTCGTGGACGAATACCTGGGCGCCGACCACCGGGGCGCGGGTGCCCGCGTCGAACACAGTCACCGAGACCTCGCCGCCGGGGAGGGCGGAGCCGGGCCCGCTGGCGCCGAGCTGCACCAGCTCGAGCACGGCTTCGTCGGCCGAGTTCAGGGCGCGGTCGTAGATCTGCACGCTCAGCAGCGCCGGCAGCTCGGCCGCCGCCAGCTGCCCCAGGGGCACCGACGCGGCCACGAAGCGGCCATCGGTGTCGCTGCCCAGGACGGCGGGCAGGACGCCGTTGGAGAAGCTCCCCGCGTCGGTCGTGACGACGACCTCGACGCTGCGCAGCTCCTCGCTCGACAGCCCCACGACGGCCAGCTCGCGCAGGTCGTAGCGGTACTCGGAGAGCTGGCTGCCGTCCGAGCCCAGCCCCAGGAGACTCGGCGGGATCGTGTCGAGCACCGCGTCCTGCACGCCTGCGGCCTCGGCGACGACGTCGAGCAGGGTCACGGGCCCGGCGGCGTTCCCGCGCCGCACCTGGAAGGCCAGGGCGAGGTCACCGTCGGCCAGCACCGCCTCCAGGGGCGCGGTCGAGACCAACAGCTCCAGCTCCTCGGCGTCGAGGATGCGTGAGGTCGAACCCTCCAACAGGGGCGCCGTGCGCTCCAGGGCGATGACCGAGCTCGACTCGTCGTCGGGGTCGACGCCGAACAGGAAGATCCCCAGCTCGTCCCCCGCAGACGCCTCCGCGTCCAGGAGAACGCCGACCTCCAAGGGTGTCGCCCCCAGTAGGTTGTCGATCCCGATCGCGTCGGGGGGCAGGCTCAGGATGGAGGCCGAGAGAGGCGTGGGGAACGCGACCAGATCGAAGTCGAAGGCGGTGTTGGGCAGGGCCTGGCCCGTAGCGCCGGTGATCGAGGTCCCGCCCAGGGGCGAGAGCTCCACGCGCACGACCGCCCCGGGCGCCCCCAGGGCCACGGGCGTGCCGCCGGAGTCTGCGCTGCGCCAGGTGTAGACGCGGGGCTCGACGACCGGCGAGCCGCCCAACTCGGTCAGCACCAGGGCCGCGGGCTCGGGATCCTCCGTCGGGTCCTCTCCGTCCACGGTCACGCGGAACGAGCTGTCGGACACGGTCGTGGGGTCCATCACCCGGTCGAAGACGACGACCACCTCGTCCGTCATGCCCTGGTCCACGCCGCCCGCGGGGGGCCAGGTGGCGACGAGCTGCGGATCGGTGGGCAGGCTGGACGCGACGCCGAAGCTCCCCAGGACCCGGTCGGCCGAGGCGAGCAGGCCGTGGCCGGTCAGGTCGTGGGGCGTTGCGGTCTCGGCCACGCGCAGGGTGTAGGTCGTTCCCGCCAGGAGCGGCGGGGGGATGAGCACGATCAAGCGCCCGTTGCCGAGCAGGGCGCTGCCGGCCAAGGGCAGGGGGATGCCGCCGCCCGCGCCGTCGTCCTGGACGAGTTCGAAGGCGTCCGTCAGGGAGTCGGGCGCCATCGACTCGGAGAAGGTGATCACGACCGGGCTGGTCGGGCTGGCGTCGGCCGCCGGGAAGACGGCCTGGACCGTCGGCGAGGCGGAATCCAGCCACTCGCCGTCCTCGGGGAAGACGGCCGGGAACTCCTGGGCGCCGGGCTCGCCGGAGCCTCCCGCCGTGGAGCAGTCGCCGCCGAAGACGCAGGCGGGGTTGTCGCAGCCGGAGAGGGCGCAGAGGCCCGCCAGGACGCTCGCGCCGAGCAACAGGGCGAACGAGTCGATTCGCTTGGGGGTCGATTGCATGGGAACGATCGGGGACCGAGGGCGGCGGGCGCCTGCGAGGCGATTCCCGGGCCGGGACCGACACTCCCTCTGACTGCCCGCCGACCCGGGATCTTCCCACCGAACCCAATAGTCCCCCGGTGCCGGCGGTGGTGGAAGCGGGCAACCCGAAAAGTGTGACTCGGAGGCACGGGAGTGCCTACTCGGCCCGGTTCGACCTCCCCTGGGACGGCCGTGGGCTCTCACCGTACAATCCGCCGCCTCCCCGCCCCCCTGCGACGCCCACGCTCGACACCCATGCGCCCGACCAGCCCCCTCCTCCCACTCCTCGCCACCTGCGCCTGCGCGACCTCATCGGAGGCGACGGACCCGCCTGGAGCGGGCGAGGAGGTCGCCGCCGCTCTCGAAGCGGGGGATTTCGAGGGAGCTCGCGCCGCGGTCACCCGCCTGTGGCAGGCCGACGAGCTGGGAGCGGCCCGCCGCAGCCTGGCCGCGGGCGACGCGCGCACCGCCTGGGAGCACGCCCGGCGCGCCCGCGAGCTCGGCGCCGGCGCCGGCGAGGCCGGCGAGCTGGCGGACGAGGTCGCCGCCCTGCTGCTGGTCGAGGTCCTGGGCGAAGGTCGGGCGCTCCTCGTATCCGGCGACCCTCCCGGGGCGATGGCGGTCCTCGACGAAGGCCTCGAGCTCGACGAGGAGAACGGCGAGCTGCGCTTCTTGCGCGGAGTCTGCGCCCTGCGCATGGGCCTCGCCGAGGGGGATCCGTTCTTCTTCACCGACGCCTACACCGAGTTCCTGGCAGCCGCGGGGGCAGGCCCCTCACCGGCGGCCTGGGCCGGCGCGGGACGGGCGGCCTACCTCGCCTGGTTCGACGGCGGTGATCCCCACCTCCTCGCCGAAGCCGTCGCCCACGCGCGGCGCGGTCGGGCGGCGGTCGACGCCGACGACGCGGACGCGGCGCTCCTCGATCCCTCGCCCCTGCGCTCCTGGGCCGAGATCGCCTCCTTCGCCTACACCCGATCCCGCGAGGACGGGACCGATGCCGAGCGAACCGCCGAGCTGTTCGCCTGGGGCCTGGAAGCCCTCGAGAGCGTCCTGGGCGAAGCTCCCGAGGACCCCTGGGCCTGGAACCGCATCGCCGACCTGTACTCCTGGGAGGGCCGCGACGAGCAGGCTCGCGAGTGCGCTCTCAACGGACTCGTCCTCTGCCCCGAATCCGTGGCTCTGCACGAGGCCCTGGTGCGCACCGCCCGCGCGGTCGGCGGATCGAGCGCGGTCGTCGCCGACTACGCCGCCATGATCGAGCGCCGCCCGCGCCTCGCCTTGGCCCACTGGTACTTCGCCGCCGAGCGCCTCGAGCAGGCCGTCGTCGCCCTGGAGGCCGACGAGGCGACAGCGGCCGGGCTGTTCGGCGAAGCCGAAGAGGCGTTCAGGAGCTGCCGAGAGCTCGACGAGACCTACGCTGAGGCCTGTCTGGGCCGGGAGGCCCTGTGCCGGAGCGGCGTCGGCTGGACGCGCGCCAACGCCGACGACCTCGAGGGCGCCCGTGACGCCTTCCTGTCCATGGAGGAGCTCTTCCCCGGCGGCTTGCGCTGGGGCTACCCGGGGAAGCTCTTCGACGGCATCGAGTCTCTGCGCCGCGTGGCCACGGCCTACAAGCGCCGCGCCGAGGACCCCGAGCTCCCCGAGGACGAGGCGGTCCTGGCCGCCTCGCGCGCGGCGGAGATCTGCAGCACCCTGCACGAGCTGTTGCCCGAGGATCCCGACATCGCCAACGACGCGGGCTTCTTGAACCGCGACGCGGGCGTCGCCCTCGAGCTGCGGGCCGAGCAGCTGCTCGCGCGCTGCTCGGGCATGACGGCGGGGCCCGAGCCCCTCGACGACGCGCAACGCACCGCCCTGCGCGCCGAGGCCGAGGCCCAGCTCGCGCGCGCCCACGAGCACATGGAGACGAGCTACCGCACCTACGTCGTCGCGGCACGCCTCGCTCCAGGTGACGCGCGGGTGATCAACGACACCGGCCTGATCCTGGCCTACTACCTGCAGCGCGACACGGATCGCGCACGCGAGTACTTCGAGCGGGCCATCGCCGTCGGCCAGGAGCGCCTCGCCTCCGGCATCGACGAGGGCCGCGCCCTCGCCAACCTGACCGAGGCGGTCGGTGACGCGCACCAGAACATCGGCGTCCTCCTCTTGACCGTCCACGGCGATGCCGCCGGGGCTATCGAGTGGTTCGAGAGGAGCCTGGCGATCGGGCCACCCTCTGTGACGCGCCCCGAGGTGACCCGCTTCTACCTGCCCGCCTGCAGAGCAGTCGCGGCCGGGGAGATCGACATCGAGTTGGTCGCCACGGCCTCCTACTGGAACGACCTGGACCCCCAGCGCGTGCTGAAGAAGCTGGACGCCGAACTCAGGCTGCGCGACGCGCTACGCTAGACGATGCACATGATCCTCCCCCTCCTCCTGTCCGCCGCCGCCGCGTGGCAACCGCACTTCACCGCGCCGACCCCCCATGCCGTCACCCTCGACGAGCCCAGCGCGGAGGTCTCCGGGCTCGTCGAACGCGGGCGCGCCCTGATCCAGGAGGGCGAGGCGGAGCGGGCCCAGGCCCTGCTCGACGAGGCCCTCGCCCTCGACGAGGGGCGCGCGCGCACCCGGGTCTGGGTCGTGCGCTGCTGGATCGCACGCGAACGCATCAACGACGCCCTCGACGCCTGCGACGAACTCAGCGGCGCCGGGGAGCAAGGCCCTCACATGGACTACCTCTACGGCCTCGCCTTCCACGGCCGTGCCAAGGAGTACATCCGCCTCGCGAGCAACGGCCAGATGGTCGAGATGAACTTCCGCGACTCGATGACCTACCTACGTGCGGCCACCGAGGCCGACGGCGAGGCCTACCCCGACGCCTACGCCGCCCTGGCGGAGTCGGCCTGGTACGCACGGGACCTCGACGTCGGTCGTGGGGCGGCCCTGCGCGCCCGCGAGCTGCGCCCCGACGGCGTGTTCGAATCCTACATCCTCGGGCGCATCGCGCTCTCGCAGTACTCCGCGGCCCAGGGGGACGCGGCGCGCGCCGAAGAGGCCGAGGCCGCGTGGCGGGCGGCGGTCGACGCCTTCGGCTCGGCCATCGCCAACGCCGGCGAACCCCAGAGAGCTGAGAGCCGCCAGCAACTGGCGAAGGCCCACCTGCAGCTGGCCTACGCCCACCAGTGGAAGGGCACGAGCGAGGAGATGCTCGCCCAGTACTCCTCGGCCCTGCGCTGGGATCCGACCGTCGTCGACCTCGGCAGCCTCTGGTCGGCGGTCACCCCCGAGCAGTTCACCGCCTGCGTCGCCGCCGGCCGCGCCGGGTTCCTGGAAGTCTGGGGCGGGGGCTCTGGCGACGGGACGATGGTCTGGTGGCTGGCCTACGCGAGCCTGACCGAGAAGGCCCACGCCCAGGCCCAGGCGCTCTTCGAGGAGGCGCTGGAGAAGCTCCCCGCCTACCACGCCACCTGGTGGTACCTCGGGCTCGCGCGCTACCACCAGCAGGACTTCGACGGAGCGATCGAAGCCCTCGCCGAGCTGCAGGCCCGCGACGCAGCCGCGGGCGGCCCCCTGGTCGCCGCCAACCGCGGGCTGCACCTGTCGATCTTGGGGTTCCTCGTCGGTCGCTGCGCCGAGAAGCAACGCAACCTCGAGGCCGCCAGGCTCTGCGACCTCTACGTGGCGGCCGACCCGACCAACGCGCTCTACTGGAGCTACGTCGGTCTCTTCTACCGCGACGCCGGCGACGCCCTCAGGCGCGCCACCAAGACCAGCGAGCGTACCCTGCGCCAGGCCTGCTGGGAGCGCGCCTGGGTCGGCTACTCGACCGCGCTGGAGCTGGACCCGGGGAACCCGGCCTACCTCAACGACGGAGCGGTCATCCTGCACTACTGCCTGGAGCGCGACCTGGAGCTGGCGGCGGAGATGTACGAGCGCGCCTTCGCACGGGCCGAGGAGGAGCTCGCCCGGGACGACCTCTCCGAGGAGCTGCGCGACCTCTACCGCATCGCGCGCCGGGACAGCCGCAACAACCTCGCCCTGCTCAAGGCCGGGCTCGGCGGAGGCTGAGCGAACCCCGCGCTCGGCGCGGTCAGTTGCGGTAGCCCTGCAGCGGCGCCGGGATGCGCCCGCCGCGACGCTGCAGGAGGCCGCAGCCCCGCGTGCCGGGCTGCTGCACGATGGCGGTCCCGAGCAGGCCGCCCCACTCGACGGTCTCCCCCACGCCCTTGCCCGGCACCGGGATCAGGCGCACGGCCGTCGTCTTGTGGTTGACCATCCCGATCGCCATCTCGTCGGCGATGATGCCGACGATCACGTCCCGGGTCGTGTCCCCGGGGACGGCGACCATGTCGAGGCCCACCGAGCAGACCGATGTCATGGCCTCGAGCTTCTCGAGGGAGAGGACGCCTTCGGCCACGGCATCGATCATGCCCCGGTCCTCTGAGACGGGGATGAAGGCCCCCGACAGGCCGCCGACGCTGGAGGAGGCCATGGCGCCGCCCTTCTTCACCGCGTCGGTCAACAGGGCGAGGGCCGCGGTGGTCCCAGGCGCCCCGGCGCGCTCGACGCCGACGAGCTCGAGGATGTCCGCCACCGAGTCCCCCACCGCCGGCGTGGGTGCGAGGCTGATGTCGACGATCCCGAACGCCGTCTCCAGGCGCCGGGCGGCCTCCCGGCCCACGAGCTCACCCATGCGGGTGACCTTGAAGGCCGTCCGCTTGATGGTCTCCGCCACCGCCAGCAGGTCGGCCTCTGGCCCGAGGCGGTCGAGGGCCGAGCGCACGACACCGGGACCGGAGACCCCCACGTTGAGGACGGTCTCCGCCTCGCCGACGCCCACGTGCGCGCCCGCGACGAAGGGGTTGTCCTCCACGACGTTGCAGAAGCAGACGAGCTTGGCGCACGCGAGGCCGCCTTGGTCGGCGGTGCGGGCCGCGGCGTCGAGGACGACACCGGCGAAGAGGTCTACCGCGTCCATGTTGATGCCCGCGCGCGTGCTCGCCACCGACACGGAGGAGCAGACGCGTTCGGTCGCCGCCAGGGCCGAGGGGATCGATTCGACCAGGGCCCGGTCGGCGCTGGTGAAGCCCTTGTGGACGTAGGCCGAGAAGCCGCCGATGAAGTCGACGCCCACCTCGGCGGCGGCGGCGTCGAGGGCCAAGGCCAGGGGAGTCAGGTCCTCGGCCCCCGACGGGCCCGCGATCCAGGCCACGGGCGTTACGGCGATGCGCTTGTTCACGATCGGGACGCCGTAGTCGTCGGCGATCGACTCGGCGACCTCGACCAGGTTGCGCGCGTGCTGGAGGATCTTGGCGTAGACCTTCTCGCAGGTGCTCTCGAGGTCTGGGTCGGCGCAGTCGAGCAGGTTGATCCCCAGGGTCGTCGCCCGGATGTCGAGCGTCTCCAACTCGACCATGCGGATGGTCTCGAGGATCTCCTGGTCGGTGAACGCCACGGCGCGCTAGCCCGGATTATTCATGAAGACGTGCTCCAGACACAGCAACTCGGTTCCTGGTGGTGCTTTGCGGGTTCTGGCGACGCAGGCGACCCTGAACGGGTCGTCGAGGAAGCCGGGTTCCGAGAAGCGCCGCCAGGGGCCGAGAGGCCGTCGAAGACGGCCGGTTGCGAAGT
>JASLMK010000024.1 GCA_030746555.1 Planctomycetota bacterium
CTTCCTCGACGACCCGTTCAGGGTCGCCTGCGTCGCCAGAACCCGCAAAGCACCACCAGGAACCGAGTTGCTGTGTCTGGCGCACGTCTTCATGAATCACCCGGGCTAGCCCGGATGATTCATGTACCCGCACACCAGACTTCGCAACCGGCCGTCTTCGACGGCCTCTCGGCCCCTGGCGGCGCTCTGCGAAACCTGGCTTCCTCGACGACCCGTTCAGGGTCGCCTGCGTCGCCAGAACCCGCAAAGCACCACCAGGAACCGAGTTGCTGTGTCTGGCGCACGTCTTCATGAATAACCCGGGCTAGGAGGCGACGGCCACGGCTGGCGAGACGATCTGCGCCATCGCGAGCCCGCCCGGGCCGGGGCGGCGGGGTGTCCTGCGCGTCAGCGGCCCGGCGGCTCTCGACGTGGTGCGTGCCCTGTGGGTTGACGGGGACGCGCCGCGCGCCGGCGAGCCGCGCGCAGTGCGCTCGGGCAGGATCGACGACGGCCGCGGTCGCCAGCCAGCGCTCCTGTTGTGGATGCCCGGGCCGCGCTCCTACACCCGCGAGGATGTGGCGGAGCTCCACCTGCCCGGGTCACCGCCCCTGCTGCGCTGCGCCTTCGAGCGCCTCGTGGCCGCCGGGGCGCGGCCGGCCGGGCCCGGCGAGTTCACCCGCCGCGCCTTCGAGAGCGGCCGCATCGACCTGACCCGCGCCGAGGGCGTGCTGGCCCTCGTCGGGGCCCGCTGCGCCGAAGAGCGCCGCGCGGCCCTGGCGCTGGTGGCGGGGGGGCTGGCCGAGCGGGTCGGCGGCCTGCGCTCGGCCCTCGAGGAGCTGCGCGCCACCTGCGAGGCGAGCCTCGACTTCGAGGAGGCAGAGACGGGCCACGTCCCCCGCGCCGACCTGGAGCGCGCCGCGCGCGCCGTCGCCGAGGCGTTGGCCGAGGCCCTGCGCTGGGAACGGCGGCGGGCACCGTCCTCCGGTGAGGCGCGCGTCGTCCTCGCGGGAGCCCCCAACGCGGGCAAGAGCACCCTCTTCAACGCCCTGACCGAGGACGGAGCGGCCCTGGTGAGCGGACAGGCCGGGACGACCCGCGACGTCATCGAGGGGTCCTGGACCCTGGGCGGGACGAGGGTCACGCTCGTAGACGGCGCGGGCGAGGGGAGCGAGGAGGTCACCGAGGGAACGGTCGACGCCCTGGCCCGCGACCGCGCCCGGGGAGCTCGGGAGGCTGCTGACCTGGTCCTGTGGGTCGTCGATGCGGCGCGCACCGACGCCTCCGCCATCGTCGCCGAGGCCGCGGGCCTGCCCGCGGCGGCTCCGTGCGTCTTGGCCTGGAGCCGGCTCGACGAGGCCTGCGCGACCCCGCGACCGCCGGAGGAAGTGCTGGCCGCCGGCCGACCGGCGCTCTGGGCCGCCGTCAGCGCCGTGGCCGGGACCGGCCTCGATGACCTCGCGGCGGCCTGCTCCGGCGTCCTGGGACTGGGCGCGGCGCAGTCCGGCGCGCTGGGCCTGGGGGGCCTGCCGCGGGAGCTGTCCGAGCGCCACGGCGCGGGCCTGCGCGCCGCGGCCGACGCGCTCGCGGCGGGCCTCGACGCCTGGAGCGGCGGCGCGACCCTCGACCTGTTCGCGGCGCACCTGCGCGAGGCGACCGACGCCCTCGACGAGATCGACGGCCGAACGACTTCGGAGGCCGTGCTCGACCGCCTGTTCGACCGCTTCTGCATCGGGAAGTAGGAGGGCCGCGCGCCCCCGACGGCGTGGGGCGCGATCCGCACCCGGTGCGGGGGCCGGCTCGTTGACACACCACATCTTGCGTGGTCTCCTGCTCCTTCGCTCGGAGGCCGGTGGAGGTGCCGGCGGGCGAGCCGCATGCGGGTGGACCCCCTCCCGTACCAGACGCCTCCGGTTCTGATGAAGTGCCCGCACTGCAAGCACGACGACGATCGGGTCGTGGACTCCCGCACCTCGGGCGAGGGGCGCGTGATCCGCAGGCGCCGGGAGTGTCTGAGCTGCTTCATGCGCTACACGACCTACGAGCGCATCGAGGAGACTCCGATGCGGGTCATCAAGAAGAGCGGTGAGCGGGTGCGCTTCGACCCCGAGCGCCTGCTCGAGGGCATGGTGCGGGCCTGCGAGAAGCTGCCGGTCTCCATCGAGGACCTCGAACGGGCGACGGCCCGCATCGAGGCGCGCATCGCCGAGGCCTACGACCGGGAGGTCCCCAGCACGGTCCTGGGGACGGCGGTGATGGAGGAGCTGCGTGAGCTCGACCAGGTCGCCTACGTACGCTTCGCCAGCGTCTACCGCGAGTTCCGGGACGTGTCCCAGTTCCTCGACGAGCTCAAGCCAATGCTGGAGAGCGGGAAGGGCGGCGCTTGAGGGTGCGCCGCATCAAGAAGCGCGACGGCGCCGTCGTGGACTTCGACTCCGCGAAGATCGCCGCGGCCGTGGCGGCCGCCCAGACGGCGGTGGGGGACGAGGACCCCGGCTTCGCCTCGGAGGTGGCCGAGATGGTGGAGTTCGCCCTCCGCCGGCGCCACGGGCTGGCGGGGGATGCGGTCGCCGGCGAGGCGCTCTGCGAGGTCGAGGAGGTTCAGGATCTCGTCGAGCAGGCCCTGATCGAGCTGGGCCGGGGGCCGGTGGCCAAGGCCTACATCCTCTACCGCGACCGGCGGTCGAGGGTGCGCTCGGCGCGCGGGTCTGGCGAGGAGCCCTCCTCGGACGGGAACGACGTCGCCGGCCTCCGCGTGCAGGTACGCGATGCCCAGGGGCGCTTTCCCTGGAGCAAGACGCGCATCGTGGCCGCCTTGGTGAACGAGGCGCGGCTCTCCCGCGAGCGCGCGGAGGAGGTGGCCGGGCGAGTCGAGGCGCGGGTGCTGCGTTCGGGCCTGCGCCGCCTCGGCACGGGCCTCGTGCGCGAGCTCGTGGACAACGAGCTCGTGGCCATGGGACTGGAATCGGCCCTCGCGCGGCACAAGCCCGTCGCCCTGCCGCGCCATGACCTGCGCGAGCTGTTCGATGCGCCCGCGGTCGCTCCCGAGGGTGAGCGCCCTCCGCGGACCCAGGCCGGCGAGCGCCTCGGCGAGCACTCCGTCGAGGGAGCGGTCGCCGGGGGGATCCTGCGCCGCTTCGCCCTGGAGGACCTGCTCGACGAGGTCGGCGCGGAGGCGCACCTGGGCGGTGACCTCCACGTCGAGGACCTCGAGCGCCCGCACCTGCACCTGGTACAGACCGTTCCCGCCGATCTCCTCGCCGGTCGCGCTCAGGGACCGGGCGCCGCCTTCGAGCTGCTCTGCGAGCTGGCGCCGCTGACCGGCAGCGTGTCGCGCGGGATCGTGCTCGAGGGCGCGGGCGGTTTCCTCCAGCCGCTGGTCCGCGGGCGTCGCGGCCTGGAGACCGACGGCACAGAGCTGTCCCCCTTGGCGAGCTGGCTGTGCGCCCTGCGCGCCCTGGCCCACGCCCGAGCCCTGCACCTCGACCTGTCCGGGCTCGGCGCCCGCTCCCCAGGGTTGATCGCGCGCGTCGTCGAAGCCCTCGGAGAGATCGAGCGCGGCCTGGCCCCGGGGGGCGGTCCGCGCCTGTTCCTCGACCGCGAGGAGCTCGCGGCCCTGTTGGACCACGACGAGCGCGCGCGGGCGACCCTCGAGCGCCTCCTCTCCGCCGGTCTCGTCCTGCCCACTTGGGCCGGCCCCGGCGAGCGCGTCTGCGGCCCCGGTTGCCGCCGGCGACACCGCGAGCGCGGGGCCTTGGCCTGCGGCGGGGCCGTGGCCGTGAACCTGCCGCGCCTGGCGCGCGCCGCCGGGCCCTGGCGCGAGGACGCGATGCTCGCAGGCCTGGCCGCCGCGGTGGAGCGCGCCGTGGACGCCCTCGCCCGCCTGGCCGCCTTCCAACGCGAGCACCGCCGGGCGCGCTCGGGGGAGGCGCGCGGTCGCGTGGCCTATGCTCTGGCGCCGGTCGGCTTGCCCGAAGCCCTGCGCCTGCTCGGCGACGGCGAGCCACAGCCCGAGCAGGGCGCTCGGATCCTGGGTCTGTGCTCGGAGGCGGCGCGCCGCTTCGGCTCCCGGCACGGCCTGTCGGTCGAGCTCTCGCCCTGCTTCAGCGCCGAGGCAGCCCGGCGCTTTGCAAGCCTCGACGCCGAGCGCCCGCGCCTGGTGCAATCGACCCTGTTCGGCGAGGCTGGCGAGGGCGTCGAGCGTCCCGGCCCCTACGCGCGCGGCTTCGACCTCGCCGGCTCCCTCGACGACCGCACCGACGAGGACCGGGCCGAGGCTGAGGCCCAGCTGTGCTCGACCGTCGCCACTGGCGTGTGGACCCGGGGCGCGCTCGTGCAGGCCGGCGCGGGCGAGACGACCGGCAAGCTCGAGGACTGGGAGCGCTTCGACGCCCTGCGCGAGGCCCGCCGGTCCGCGCCCGTCGGCGGGCCCGGACTCGGCGCCGGCTCGCTCTTCCCCCTCCCCGACTCCCCCGATCCCGCGGACCGACACCGGACCCAGGCCTGACCTCCGCCGCTGCCCCCGCCCCCCTCATGCGCCTCCATCGCCTCGAGCTGCTCGGCTTCAAGTCCTTCGCGGACCGCACGGTCTTCGAGTTCGGCGACGACACCCAGACGGGTGTCGTCGGCCCCAACGGCTGCGGCAAGAGCAACGTCGTCGACGCCCTGCGCTGGGTGCTCGGCGAGCAGCGTCCGACGTCCATGCGCGGCAAGGAGATGACCGACGTCATCTTCAAGGGCTGCGCGAGCCGGCCCGCCCTCGGCGTGGCGGAGGCGACGGTCGTGCTCGACAACGCCGGTCGCATGCTGCCCGACTGCGGCGAGGAGGTGCAGATCACCCGCCGCGTGTTCCAAAGCGGCGAGGGCGAGTACCTGATCGACGGCCGGCGCGTGCGCCTCAAGGATGTGCGAGAGCTCCTGTTCGACACGGGGCTCGGCAGCCGCGGATACTCGGTCCTCGAGCAGGGGCGCATCGACGCCGTCCTGTCGGCCAACCCGGTCGACCGGCGCAGGATCTTCGAGGAGGCGGCGGGCATCAGCCGCTATCGCCAGCGCAAGCACGAGACCGAGTTGCGCCTCGCCCGCGTCCACCAGGATCTCGCGCGCCTCGACGACGTGACCGGCGAGCTGCGCACGCGCGTGCGCTCGCTCAAGATCCAGGCCGGACGCGCCGAGCGCTTCGTCGCGGCGAAGGAGGAGTGGCAGCGGGAGAAGGCGCGCCTCTTGCGACACCGCCTACACTCCCTCGAGAGAAGCCTGACCGAGTGCGTGGACGACATCCGCGCCCGGGAGGAACGGCTCGCCTCCCTGCGCAAGGGACGCGAGGAGCTGGAGGGCGAGCTCGGCCTGAGACGCGGCGAGCGCTCGACCCTCGCGGCGGAGCTGGAGCGCGTCACGGCGGACGTCACGCGCCTGGAGGGCGACGGACGGGCGATGGACGAGCGCAAGCGGCAGCTCGACCTGCGCATCGCGGGGCTCGAGCGGACCTCCCGCGCGGAGGAGGAGCGGGCCGCGGTCCTCGCGGCCGGGCTCGAGGCGCGCGGGCGTGACCTCGAGGAGCTGCAGAGGTCGCGGGAGGACCTCGCGGGCGGCGCGGAGGGGGCTCGCGAGGAGGTGCTCGAGCGCTCCGGGGAGCGCAAGCGCGTCGACCGCGCCACCCGGGAGCTGCGGGCGCGCTCGGAGGAGCAGAACACCGTCGTGCTGCGCCACCTGCACGAGAAGACCGAGGCCGCCAACACCCTCCACCACCTCGAGCAGGGACGCTCGGGGGTGGAGGAGCGCGGCGAGCGGGTCGAGGCGCGCCTGTGCGGCGTGCGCGAGGAGGTCGCCGCGGCCCGCGAGGAGGCGCAGAGCCGGGCGGACGACTTTGCGCGGGCCGAGGCCGAGCTGGTGCGCCGCGAGGCGCTGCGCGAGGAGAGCGCGGCACGGACCACCGCGCTGGCGAGCGCCCTGGAGGAGAGCGCCGAGGCCCTGCGGGAGCTGGAGCTCGATGTCGCCCGCCGCTCGAGCGCGATCGAGTCGCTGTTGGATCGCGACCGCGAGCGCGCCGACCTGGGGGTCGGCTCACGGCGCCTGCTGGAGGCGGCGGAGGAGGGGACCCTGGACTGCCCGGCGGCGGAGCTCTCCGGCCTGGTTGCCGACCACCTGCGCTGCGGGACGGACCTGGCTCGTGCCCTGGACGTCGTCCTCGGGGAGCGAGCGCGGGCGCTGGTGATCGGAAACGCCCGGACCGCACGCTCCTTGGCGCAGTGGCTGCGGAGTGGTGACGGCGGGCAGGCGGCCCTGTGCGTCCCCGAGCTGCTCGGCGAGCCGACCCCCGCGCCGGCGGAGCTCGACCCCGCCACCGCGGCCCTGACGCGCTGCGTGCTCGCCGATGAGCTGGAGGTCGACGAGGGCTTCGAGTCCCTGGCCCGCGCCCTGACCGGCGACGTCCTCGTCGTGGAGGAGCTGGCGACGGCCCTGGAGGTCGTGCGCGCGGCGCCGGGACGCCGCTGCGTGACGCCGGCGGGGGAGCTCGTCGACGCGGCCGGAGTGATCGCGGGCGAGCGCACCCTGGCTCAGGGCCCGGTGGGACGGCGCTCCAGCGCCGCGGACCTGCAGGAGGAGCTGGCGGCCGTCGAGGACCGACGCCGCCAAGCCGAGGGCGAGCGCGACCGACAGCGCGCGGGCGTGGAGGAGGCTCGGGAGGCGGAGGCGCGCCAGGAGAGCGGGCTGGAGGAACAGCGCGAGGCCCTGGCGGGAGCCCGGGGTGCCGCTGCCACGGCGGCGGCGCGCGCCGAGGACCGCGGCGCCGCCCTGGAGACCCTCGAACGCGAGAGCGCGGAGGTCCTCACCGAGCGCGAGCGCCTGCACGAGGCCCTGGTCGCGGCAGAGGTGCGCAGGCAGGAGACCGTGGCGGAGTTCGAGCGCGAGAACTCGATCCTCGAGACCCTGGAGGTCGAGCGCCGGCGCCAGGAGGAGGCGCGCGACGACCTCGGACGCCGTGAGGGGCGCAGCCAGGTCGAGCTGACGCGCATCGAGGAGCAACTCGGTGGCCTGGACCGGCGCATCGACGACCTCGGGGCGGTGCGAGCGGAGAACGAGGCGGAGCTCGAGCGCGCCAGGCGCCTGGCGATCGAGGCCGCCGACGGCGCCGTCGCTGCGCGCGCCGAGCGAGAGCAGCTGGCCCGGGAGGCTGCGGCCAGCCTGAACGAGCGGGCGCGGGCGGACGAGCGCCTGCGCGGGCTGCGCGAGCACGCCGGCGAGGGGGACCGCATCCTCGACGCCCTACGCGGTCGGCGCGACGAGAGCGCGGCCGAGCACGAGCGCGAGAGCTCGGCCTTGACGGAGGTCCGCCTCACCGAGCAGCGCGCCACCCTGGCGCGGGAGGAGGTGCTGCGGCGCGCCGAGGAGGAGCTGGAGCTCGACGGCGCGGGACTCCTCGAGGGATTCCAGCCCGAGGAGGAACTGGCGGGGGACACGGCCCTCGACGGCCTGGAGCGCAAGGTGGCCGAGCTGCGAGGCGGGCTGGACCGGCTGGGACCGGTGAACATGGACGCCCTGGGCGAGCTGGAGGAGGTCGGGGGGCGCCTGGAGTTCCTCGAGGAGCAGACCGCCGACCTCGCGCGCTCGCGCAAGGTCCTCGACGAGACCCTCAGGAAGATCGAGCGCGAGAGCGAGCGCCTGTTCGTGGAGACCTTCGAGGAGGTGCGCGGCAACTTCCGGAGGATCTTCCGCCAGCTGTTCGGCGGGGGACGGGCCGACGTCACCCTGCAGGAGGGCGTCGGCGTCCTCGACGCGGGGGTGGAGATCGTCGCGCGCCCCCCCGGCCGCGAGCTCCTGCCCATCGGCTTGCTCTCAGGCGGCCAGCGCAGCATGACGGCCCTGGCCCTCCTGTTCGCGGTGTTCGAGGCGCGCCCGAGCCCCTTCTGCGTCCTCGACGAGGTGGACGCCGCCCTCGACGACGCGAACATCCAGCGCTTCCTGGCCATGTTGGAGACCTTCCGGCGCTCGACGCAGTTCGTGCTCGTGACCCACAACAAGGGCTCGATGACGGCCTGCGAGAGCCTCTACGGCGTGACCATGGCCACCAAGGGGGTCTCGCGCCAGGTCCGGGTGGAGCTCGACGAGGTGGACGAGATCGTGCCGGACGCATCCGGCGCGCAGCGGGCGAACGCGCGCGGGGAGATCGACGTCGAGAGCGGCGAGCCCGTGAAGGAGCTCACGCCGGCCGGCGTGTCCGCGGCCCCCGGCGACCGGCACGAGGCGTCAGCCTCCGAGCGCGAAGCTCTCGACCCCCGGTAGGCCGCGCGCGAGGATCCTGCCGAACACGTCCAGGCTCTCGACCGAGCAATGCTCGAGCGTGTCCTCGCCGGTGTGCCACCAGCGGTTGTCCGGACCGTACTCCAGGTCGATCAAGTCCACGCTGGGGATGCCGATCTCCAGGAACGACTGGTGGTCGTCCTTGATCGGGATGCGCCTCCCGGCCACGTGGGCCCCCAGGCCTTCGGCGTGAGCGGCCCGGCGGAAGATCCCCATCAGGGCGCGATCGGAGTTCATGTCGTCGTTGAGCACCAGGTCCTCGTCGCCGACGAGGTCGATCACGATGCAGGCCTTCACGCTGCGGGCCAGGCCCGACCGCCTCAGGGACGCCGCGTGGTGGCGTGAACCGTAGCGGTTGTCGATCTGCTCGCGGGCGTCGTCCCAGTTCCACAGCACCGCCTCCTCGCCGTCGACGAACAGCAGGCGGTAGGTGACCGTGCGCGGCCCGCCCGCGGCCAGGACGCGGGCCAGCTCGAGCAGTACGGCGGTGTTGGAGGCGCCGTCGTTGGCGCCCACGAAGGGCACTCTGCGCTGGGGCGGATCCCAGTGCTCGGCGAAGCTCTTGGTGTCGAAGTGGCTGACGACCAGCACCATCGGGGGGGGCTCGCCGCCCCGCTCTCGGCCGGGGAGGTCGACGTACACGTTCGCCATGGCGAGCGGGCCGCGCGGCGTGGAGGCGGTGAACGCCTCGCGCACCGGCTCGAGTCCGAAGCCCTCGAGGGCGGCTTCGATGTAGGCCCGCGTCTCCTCGGCGGCCTCGCTTCCCGCGGGCCTGGGACCGAGGGCGACCTGCGCCTCGAGGTGGGCCCAGGCGCGGTGGGCGTCGAGGACGAGGGCCTCGCCCGCCTGCGCTGCGCCGTTCTCGCCGCTACAGGCGATGGGCGGGACCGCGGCGCAGGCCACGAGGATGAGGACGGGCGGGAGACCCCAGAGGCTGGGAGAGCGCAACATCGCTGCAGGATAGCGGCCGCGGGCCCCCGAGGGGACCGTCCGCCGGCCCCAGGGGCGATCCCGCGCCGGCTGTGGGCGGGCTCCCGGTCGCCGCCCTGGGAACGGGCGGCGGTCGGTGTTCAGCCCCGAGGGCCTTTGTACCGACATGGAAATGGGCGATTCCCCGTCCGTCCTGCTCCCTCGTCCACGTCCCCGCCAACC
Organism: Planctomycetota bacterium; assembly: GCA_030746555.1. GTDB lineage: Bacteria > Planctomycetota > UBA1135 > UBA1135. Next base: position 9,433 of record JASLMK010000024.1, read on the forward strand.
CACACCGCCGTGCGCCGTCATGAGTGATCAAGCCGCCCGCGACCCCGACCGCTCCTTCCTCGACCTGGTCTACAGCGAGCGCGAGCGCGAGGAGTTCCGGGCCTTCGCATGGGAGGGCAGCTTCGAGGAGTACCTCGCGCTCCTGGGGCGCGACCCCCTCGCCGCTCGCAACGCCTGGCAGCGCCTGTACGACATGATCGAGTCCTACGGATTCGAGGAGGCCGACGGGGACCGGTCGTCGCGGCGCTGGAGGTTGTTCGACGACCCCGAGGGGGGAGGTCGGGACGCAGTCTTCGGCCTCGACGCACCGCTCGGCAAGCTCGTGCAGATGATCCGGGCCGGGGCCTGCGGCTTCGGGCCGGAGCGGCGAGTGATGCTCCTGCACGGGCCCGTCGGCTCGGCCAAGAGCACGATCGCGCGACTGATCAAGCGCGCCCTGGAGGCCTACACGCGCTCGGATGCGGGTGCGCTGTACACCTTCAGCTGGCACGTCGACGGCGAGGTGATCCCCTCGCCCATGAACCAGGATCCGCTCGTCCTGATCCCGCCCGGTTCCAGGGGGCCCGTCGAGGAGCGCCTCAACGAGAGCGCCCGGTGCGAGTACCGCATCTCGATCGAAGGGGAGCTCGATCCGGTCAGCCGCCACTACTACGGCGAGTTGATGAGGCGCTATGACGGAGATTGGCGGAAGGTCGTCGAGCACGTGCGCGTCCGGCGCCTGGTGTTCTCAGAGGCCGATCGAGTCGGCGTCGGGACCTTCCAGCCCAAGGACGAGAAGAACCAGGACTCGACCGAGCTGACCGGGGACCTCAACTACCGCATGATCGCGGAGTACGGCTCGGACTCCGACCCGAGGGCCTTCAACTTCGACGGCGAGTTCAACGTGGCCAACCGCGGGATCCTCGAGTTCGTCGAAGTGCTCAAGCTCGACGTCGCCTTCCTCTACGACCTGCTAGGCGCGACCCAGGAGCACTGCATCAAGCCGCGCAAGTTCGCCCAGACCGACATCGATGAGGTCATCATCGGGCACACCAACGAGCCCGAGTACAAGAAGCTGCAGAACAACGACCTGATGGAGGCCTTCCGGGACCGCACCATCAAGATCGACATCCCCTACAACCTCTCGATCGCCGACGAGGTCCGGATCTACCGGCGACAGTTCCGCCAAGGGGCCGGCCCTGGGCGCTCGATCACGCCGCACGCCCTGGAGATGGCGGCCACCTGGGCCGTCCTGACGCGCCTGGAGGAGCCCACCCATCCCAACCTGACCTTGCTCCAGAAGGCCTACCTCTACGACGGTGGGCGCGTCTCGGGCTTCACCCCCGAGCACGTGCGGGAGATGCGCGAAGCCAACCCGCGCGAGGGGATGAGTGGCATCAGCCCGCGCTACGTGCAGGACTCGATCGCCGCGTGCATGGTGTCGGACCGGGCCGTGATCGGGCCCCTGGACGTGCTCGACTCCCTGGAGCAGGGGCTGCGACACCACAGCCTGCTCTCCAACGAGGAGACGCGGAAGCGCTACACCCAGCTCTTCTCCATCGCTCGCGAGCAGTACGAGGAGATCATCAAGCGCGAGGTCCAGCTGGCGATCGCCTCCGACCGCGAGGCCGTCGACAGGCTCTGCAGCAAGTACATCGACAACGTCAAGGCCCACGTGACCTGCGAGAAGGTCCTCGATGCCGGCGGGCGGGAGCGGGACCCCGACGAGCGCCTGATGCGTTCGATCGAGAGCAAGATCGACATCTCGGACTCGCGCAAGGAGGACTTCCGCCACGAGCTGATGAACTACATCGCAGCGGTCCACCTTGATGGTGAGACCTTCGACTATCGCGAGAACGACCGCCTGAGGAATGCCCTGGAGTTGAAGGTCTTCGAGGACCGCAGGGACACGATCCAGCTGACGAGCCTGGTCTCCACCGTCGTCGACCCCGACACCCAGGACAAGATCGCGGTCATCCGCGACCGCCTCATGCGCGAGTTCGGCTACGACGAGGTCTCCGCCGATGAGGTTCTCCAGCACGTGTCGAGCCTGTTCTCGCGGGGCGAGGCGCAGGCGGGGGACGAGGAGGTCGCCGCCTGAGGCGGTGCGATGTTCCGCATCGAACGCGACCGGGCGCGCTTCCGTGAGATCGTCCGCGGGAAGCTGCGCCAGGACCTGCGCAAGTACCTGTCGAGCACGGAGCTCATCGGTCGCCGCGGCGACAAGGCGGTCTCGATCCCGATCCCACAGGTCGAGCTGCCGCGCTTTCGGTTTGGCGACAACTCCAAGCGCGGGGTCGGTCAGGGCGACGGCGACGGCGGGCCGCCTGGAGACGGGGAGGCCTCCGAGGGCGAGGGCGCCGGCGGGGCCGGGGACCAGGAGGGCCGGCACATCCTCGAGGTCGACGTGGACCTCGCGGACCTCGCGGAGATGCTCGGGGACGAGCTGGAGCTGCCCGACATCCAGCCGCGAGGGGACCGCCTGCTCTCGAGCGAAGGCGGGCGCTACTCGGGCATTCGCCAGGCCGGACCGCGCTCCTTGCGCCACTTTCGCCGCACCTTTCGCAACGCCCTCAAGCGCACGGTCGCCTCCGGGGAGTGGGATTCCGCCGATCCGCGCGTCGTGCCTCAAGGGGACGACGAGCGCTTCCGCTGGCGCCGGACCTGTCCGCGGCCGGAGTCCTCCGCGGTCATCTTCCACATCATGGACGTCTCCGGCTCGATGGGCCGGGAGCAGAAGGACGTCGTGCGCATCAAGGCCTTCTGGATCGACACCTGGCTGCGCAGCCAGTACCAGAACCTCGAGGTCGTCTACGTCGTCCACGACGCCGTGGCCAAGGTCGTCGACCAGCAGACGTTCTTCCACCTGCGCGAGTCTGGCGGCACGAAGATCTCCTCCGCCTACGAGCTGTGCCTGGACCTGATCCGCGAGCGCTATCGCCCCGAGGAGTGGAACATCTACCCGTTCCACTACTCCGATGGCGACAACTGGTCGGCGCGCGACACCGAGCGCTGCGTCGGAATCCTGCGCGACGAGGTCCTCCCGCGGGTGAACCAGTTCTGCTACGGGCAGGTCAAGAGCGCCTACGGCTCCGGGCAGTTCAAGAAGGACCTCGACTCCTCGTTGGCGGACGAGGAGCGCCTCGTGACGGCGTCGGTGGACGACCGCGAGGGGATCCCCGACGCCGTGCGCGCGTTCCTGGGGAGCGGGAGATAGGCGTGCGCCCCAATGGCGGACTGACCGGCGAGCTCGGCGACCTCTCCGTCGCCATCGAAGGCGTGGCGCGCGACGCGGGCCTGGACTTCTTCGACGTCGTCTTCGAGCTGCTCGACGCGGGAGACGTGAACGCCATCGCATCCTACGGCGGCTTCCCCGTGCGCTACCCCTCGTGGCGCTTCGGGATGGAGTACGAGCGCCTCGAGAAGGGCTACCGCTTCGGGCTCTCCAAGATCTACGAGCTGGTCATCAACAACGACCCGACCTACGCCTACCTCGTCAGGTCCAACTCGTTGATGGAGCAGAAGCTGGTCATGGCGCACGTCTTCGGCCATGCGGATTTCTTCAAGCACAACGTCTGGTTCCGGCCGACCGAGCGCCAGATGGTCGACGTCATGGCGAGCCACGGCACCCGGATGCGCCGCTACGTGGACGCCTTCGGGCAGGATTGCGTCGAGCGATTCCTGGACCTGGCCCTGTCCCTCGACACGCTCATCGATCCCTACCTGCCCGTGCGGGGCCTGCGGGCGGGGCTGGGCGACACCGAGCGCGAGGACCACCTCTCCCGGGCCCGGCGCTCGTTCGACGTGGCGTGCTCCTCGCCCGTGGCGCGCGGGACGGCCGCGGCGGAACCGGGGGGTGCGGGGGCTGGGGACGCGGCGACCTTCGACCTGCTGGGTTTCCTCGCGGAACGGGCGGATCTCGAGGAGTGGCAGCGGGACGTCTTGCGCATGGTGCGGGCGGAGGCGTACTACTTCGCACCGCAGCGCATGACCAAGATCATGAACGAGGGCTGGGCCTCGTTCTGGCACAGCCGCATCCTGACTCGCGGGGTCCTGGGCGTGGAGGAGATCGTCGACTTCGCCGACTGCCACAGCGGAGCGACGGCGACGGTTCCCGGCCAGCTCAATCCCTACAAGCTCGGCATCGACCTGTTCCGCTACGCCGAGGAGAAGGGGATGGACCTCTTCCACCTGCGCGCGGTGCACAACGACGTGAGCTTCATCGACGCGGTCATCGACGAGGAGTTCGCCGAGCGCAGCCGCCTGTTCGTCTACGACCGCAACTCCCGCACCGGCAGGACCGAGACCGTCCGGCGCGACTGGCGGGAGACCAAGGACGAGCTCCTGCGCAGCCTCTCCTGGGGCGGCCTGCCGCGCATCGAGCTCGCCGACCCCGACCACTTCGGCCGTGGCGAGCTCCTCCTGCGCCACCACTTCGACGGCCGCGAGCTCCAGCTCGATCAGGCCGGCACGCTCCTGAAGCAGCTAGCCTCCCTGTGGGGGCGGGCGGTGCACCTGTTGACGCGCGAGGCCGACGGGGGCCGGCGCCTGACCGCCGAGGACGGAGAGGTCCGCATCGTCGAGGTCCCCGGCGGCGGGGGCGAGGCCGGCGACGGCCCTGAAGGCTTGCGGGCCGGCTGAACTCCGGCGCGGGAGGTCCCCGGCGCTTGCGCCGCGACCCGCGCGCGGCCACACTCGGGCCCATGCCCTCACCCGCCGCGCGTGCCTGTGTGACCCTCGCCCTGTGCCTCTGCGCCGGCGCCTGCCGGGACGCCCGGGAGTCGGTCGACGCGCCCCTGGCCTTCGAGCCCAACGCCAGCGGCTCCAACGGCTGCTCGGGACCGGCAGCCTCCTTCTCCGTCGCGCCGCAAGCCGTCCCCCTGGCGAGCTTCGCTCCCGGCTACGCCAGCCAGGTGACGGCGGCCCTCGACCAGGACGCCCTCTACCTGAGCGGCTCGGACGCCTCGGTGTGGGTCGTCGACGTCGCCGACCCGGCCGCGCCGATCGAGCAGGTGCTCGTCTCCCCCGGAGTCGTCGCCGCCGCCCTGGCCCTCATGGGCGTCGATCCGACGGTGGTCCCGGCCCTCTCGGGCCTGGCCGTCCTGGACGCGCAGACCCTGCTCGTCGCGGAGCTGGCGACGAACGTGATCCTGGCGGTGGACCGCACGACGACCGACACCGTCTCGCTCTACGCGGGGCTTCCCCTGGTCACTCCCGGTCACGCCGACGGCATCGCCGGCCTGGCGCGCTTCAGCTTCGGGACCGCGGCGGGCATCTGCCCCAACAGCTACGGCGTGTTCGTCGCCGACCCGGGGAACCACGCTCTGCGGCTGGTCACCGACGAGGTCGACGAGGACGGGACCCTCACCCGGGTCGTGACCACCCTGGCCGGCATCGGTGCGCCGCTGACCGCCGACGGCGTCCTCCAGGCGGCGGCCTTCGACACGCCGACGGGGGTCACCTCGACCTGCTTCGACACCCTGATCGTCTCCGAGCGCGGCGACTTCGGCTCAGGCGCGGTCCTGCGCGGGGTCACCGTGCTCTCCGACTCCAACCCCTTCTTCGGCCCCGACGGGTTCGTCGAGACCCTGGTGGGGGAGGCGGGCAACGCGGACACGCGGTCCGGCGTGGACGCCACCGGCGAGGAAGCCGCCGACGACCTCGCCCTGGCCGCGGGCCCCACAGCCCCCCTCTCGACCACCGACGGCGAGGTCTACTGGGTGGACTCGCAGACCGGCGTCCTGCGCCGCTGGAGCGGACGCGACGTCGACTGCCCCCTGGCGAGCGACTGTGACGCCGCCGTGGCCGCGCCGAGCTTTGGCGCGACAGGCGCGCACTCGGTGTGCCAGTCTGCGGCGGGGGACCTCTACGTGCTCGACGTCGAACCCCTCGGGCTCACCGCGACCCTCTGGCGCATCGCTCCATGAGCGGCCTGGTCCACGAGTTCTCCTGGTCAGCCTCACGGGCCGCGAACTTCGCTTCCTGCCGGAGGCGCTACTTCCACGACTACTACGGCTCTTGGCGGGGTTGGGACTCCCGCGCTCCCCAGTGGCGGCGCACGACCTACCTGCTCAAGAAGATGACCCGCATGCCGATGCTGGCGGGGGACTGCGTGCACCGCGCCCTCGCGGAGTGGATGGAAGGGCGGGCCCGGGGTCGAACGGCGTCGGAGGAGGAGGTGACCGAGCGCGCGATCGGGTGGTTGCGGACAGGCTACCGCGAGTCGAGAGACGGTGCATGGCGGGCGCGCCCGGCCAAGTTCACCCATCTCGCCGAGCACCACTACGGCGAGGCGGTGATCGCGGAGGAGGGCGGCCGCGCCGCGGAGTACGGCGGTCGCTACCGCGACCGCATCCGCCGCTGCGTGAACCAGTTCTTCGCCCTCGACGGGCTCGAGGAGGCGCGCACGGTCGATCCGGCGGCGTTCTTGGCCCTCGAGGAGATGGGGACCATCGAGCTCTCCGGCTCCAAGGTCTACTGCATCCCCGACTTCGCGACCCAGGTGCCGACGAGCGACGGACGCGCGATCCGCATCTACGACTGGAAGACCGGTCGTCCCCGCAAAGCCGATCGCTTCCAGTTGGCGGTCTACGTGCTGTACGCCCGCGAGAAGTGGGACGCCCGCCCCGAGGAGGTGACCTGCAGCGACGTGTACCTGGAAGACGGCGAGCTGACCGTCGAGCGCTTCGACGCGGAGGAGGTGGAGCGCGTCGAGGAGCGGATCGCCGAGTCGATGGAGGAGATGCGCGCCCTGCACTTCGACGCCGATTCTGGCGACGGAGACAGCGAGACCTTCCCGATGATCTGCGATCCCAAGTCGCGGGAGTGCGCCACCTGCAACTACCGCGAGCTCTGCGGGCGCTGAGGGCTTCGCGGCTCTCGATCGATCCCATCCCGAATCCACGGACGGCCTCATGAACACGGACAGGCGAGCGATCCTCTTCGGTGTCGGCATCTCGGCCGTCCTGTCGGCGACGATGGTCGTGGCGGGCTTGAAGGCGGGGATCACCCCGGGCGTGAGCCCGCTCGTGATCCTGTGCGCCTGGGGCGCCTTCGCCGCGGCATCGCGCGGGATCGGCGGCCGGCGCTTCTTGAACCTGGCCCAGGTGGCGGGCTCGGCGGGCATGGCGATCGTGGCGGGGGTGATCTTCACCGCGCCCCTGCTCCAGCACCTCCACCTGGCTCGCGCCGAGGACGCTCTGCGCGCTGCGGGCTGGACCGACGACCTGCGCGCCCTGCCCTGGAGCGAGGCGACCGCCGTGCTCACAGCCCACGGGCTCGCAGTGCCCGCGGTCGACGTCTGGGTCTTGATCGTGATGAGCCTGGCAGGCGCCCTGATGGGCTACGGGTTCGTCGGACTGGCCACGCGCAAGTTCCTGACCGACCCCACCCTGCCCGCCCCCGAGGCGCGCGCCTGCGAGACGATGATCCGCACCGCGACCGCCGAGGCCGCCCGGCGCCCGGCCCTGGGGGCCTCCCTCGTCCTGGGGCTCGTGGCGAGCTTCGTGAGCCCGCTGCTCGTCCACCTCTCCCTCGCCCGAGAGCACATCGTCCTGTTCTCCAAGAAGCTCGGGGACCGCTCGTTCCAGCTCGACTTGCCCTTCGCCCCGATCTACATCGGCATCGGGGGCCTCTTGACCCTGGCGACGGCCCTGCTGGTGTTCGCGGGGTCCTCCCTGCGGCTGGCGGGGGACTGGGCCCTGGCGAGCATCGCCGGCTCCGCCGAGCTCGCGGCCCTCTATCCGGCCAACTCCATGCGCTGGGTCGGCGGGGGCGCGATGACCGTCGCCGTCGCCTACTCCCTGGTGAAGTTCATGGGTCCGCGCGCGGCGACGGTCGGCGGCGAGAAGGCCGATGACTCCCTGCTGGAGATCGAGCCGGGCGTGCGCCGTGGTCTCGGCCTGTGCATCGCCCTGGGTGTCGCGATCCTGATCGCCTGGCTCGTCTCGGCCGACGGCGCGACGCCCTTCGCCTTCGCCATGACCGGGGCGATCCTGGTCATGGCGATGTTGATGGTGACCCTGGGCGCGATCCTCTCGCTCCAGATCGGGAGTTCCGCTTCGCCCGTCTCCGGGACGATCTTCGTCACGACCCTCGTGCTGTGTCTGGTCGCCCTCGCCGTCGGTCGGGCCTCGATCGAAGACGTCCCGATCCTCACGGCCCTGCTCGTAGGCGCCTGCGTCGCGGTCTGCACCGCCAACGACTCCAGTCAGGACTACAAGACCCTGCAGCTGTGCGGCGTCGCTCCGCGCGACGGGTTCAAAGCCCAGATCTGGGGGCTCGTGGCCGGCTGCATCGTCGTGCCGCTCTCGATCTACGTGGCCCACGAGGCCTACGGACTGGGCACGAACCAGCTCACCGCTCCCCAGGGGGAGATGTTCGCCACCCTGGTGGACGGACTGTTGATCCAGGAGGCCCTGCCGTGGCACCCGATCCTGCTCGGCCTGGCGGTCGGGGCCGTGGCCGTCGGCATGGACGTGGTGGCGTCGCGCCGTGGCCTGCAGCTCCCGGCGATGGCCCTGGCCGTGGGGATCTACCTTCCCGGCTACCTCGGTGTGGGCATCCTGATCGGCGCGCTCTGCCGCGCCTTCGGGGAGCGCGCGCGCGAGAAGGACACCGGACGCCGCGAGCGCACCCACGAGTCGATCCTGGCCGCGGCCGGCCTGATCACCGGCGCCGCGGCCCTGGAACTGCTCCTGGGGATTGCGATCCTGTTCCGCTTCGACCCCTCCAAGCTGAGCCTGTTCAGCAGCGCCCAGGAGGCGGGGGAGGTCGCCATCCTGGGCGTCGTGCAGGTCTGCGCGGGCGTGGCGGGGATCCTCGTCCTGGGCGGCCTGCTCTTCCACAACGCCCGCCGCGGCGGGACGGGGGCGAGCGAGTAGGGCGCGAGCCCCGGCATCGGCTCTCCGGGCGGATCCGTCGACGGGCCACTTCAGCCCGGAGGGGCCCAGACGCGATCTATACTGGGGGCCCACCGCCTCCTCCGTCCCCTCCATGGCCGACCCGCGCTGTTCGATCCTGCTCGTGACCCGCAACGCAGCGGGGCATCTCGAGCGCCTGCTGCCGGCCTTGGCCGCTCAGCGCCTCGATGGCGGCGTCGAGCTGGTGGCGGTGGACTCGGACTCCGAGGACGGGACCCGAGAGCTCCTCGAGAGCGCCGGGGCCCGCGTCGTGCGCATCGATGCCGCCGCCTTCCGCCACGGACCGACCCGCAACCTGTGCGCCGAGCAGGCGCGGGGGGAGCTCTTGGTCTTCCTCTCCCAGGACGCCCTGCCCGACGGCGACCGCTTCCTCGGCGAACTCCTCGCGCCCTTCGACGACCCGCGTGTCGCCGGGACCTGCGCCCGCATCCTGCCCCACGCCGGCGACGATCCCCTCACCGCGCGAACGGTCTTGTCCCTGCCCGAGGCCGGCGGAGGCGAGGGCGCCGACGAGGCGACGGAGCTCGCCTCGGCGGACGCGGGCGACCCCGCCGCCTTGCGCTTCAACAACGTGGCCAGTGCCGTTCGTGCGCAGGTCCTGCGCGAGCTGCCCTTTCCCGATGTGGGATTCGGAGAGGACTGCGCCTGGGCCGAAGACGTCCTGGCCGCGGGGCATCGCCTGTACTTCTGCCCGTCGAGCATTGCCCGCCACGCCCACGCCTACAGCTCGCGCGAGGCGTTCCGTCGCTATCGCACCGACGCCGCGTTCCAGCGCGAGCGCTGGGGGCGCCGCGTGCGGCCCGACCTGCTCTCGGTGGCGCGCGGCTTCCTGCACGAGGTCCGCGAGGACCTGCGTTTCCTGGCCAGGAATCGCCCGGGCTCCCGCTGGCGTCACACCTTCCGCTCGCCGCTGTTGAGAGGCGCCCAGGTCCTCGGGCAGTACCTGGGGAGTCGAGGCTGACATGACCCCGGCCGCATTGCGATCGACTCGGAGACTCCTGATACTCAGGCGCCGCGAGGGCGGCCGGCCGTGCTGATGAGCTCCATCCAGTCCGTCTCCGTGCTCATCCCGACCCTCAACGGGATGGAGTTCCTCGCCCGCCTGCTCGACGCCCTTGCCTGTCAGGAGCTGGAGCTTCCCTGGGAGGTGTGGGTCATCGACTCGGGCTCGGACGACGGCACCTGGGAGCTGCTGGGGGAGCGTGCCGAGACCTTCCCGGTCCCCCTCGCCCGTGAGCGCATCGATCCGGTCGAGTTCGACCATGGCGACACGCGCAACCTCCTGGCGGCGCGCTCGAGCGGCGACCTGCTGTGCTTCCTCACCCAGGATGCCGTTCCCATCGGACCGGACTGGCTCGCGACCCTCGCTGGGAACTTCGACGATCCGAGCGTGGGCGCGGCGACTTGCCGCAACGTCGTGCGCCCCGGAGCCGACGTCCTGACGCGGGTGTTCGCGGAGGCGGACCCGGGCTACGCGGCCCAACGCCGCCAGACGCGCCTGCCCGAGGCTGCCGAGTACGCCGCCCTCGATCCCCACCAGCGCCGCCTGCTCTACAACTTCAACGACGTCGCCTCGGCAGTCCGCCGCGAGCTGTGGGAGCGGCACCCCTTTCCGCGCACCGCCTTCGGCGAGGACGTCCTGATGGCGCGCGCCCTGCTCGAGGCCGGCTTCACGGTCGTCTACGACGCCGAGGCGGCGGTCGAGCACAGCCACGATTACGACGCCGAGCAGTGTCGCGAGCGGGCGCGCATCGACGGGCGCTTCAATGCCGAGTGGCTCGACCGGGTGTGCGTCGCCTCGCGGGCGGACGCGGAGACCCTGACCGAGCGTCAGCTGGTGCTCGACCGGCGCGCCCTGGAGGAGGCGGGCTGCGCCGGAGCGGAGCTTCGGCGCAGCCTCGACAGGGCCCGCGAGCTGCGCAGGGCGACCTTCGTGGGCCTCTGGGAAGGCGGGCGCAGCGCCGTGCGCCACCCGGCCACGCGGGCCTTGGAGCGGACCGAGCTGTCGGCCCTGTTCGTGGTCCACGGGTTCCCGCCGGACACCTGGGCAGGGACCGAGATCTACACCCAGAACCTGGCCTCCGAGCTCGAGCGCCGGGGCCACCGCTGCACGATCCTGGCGCGCGTTCCCGCGCCCGAGGGTGACGAGGGCCCCGAGGACTTCGACGTGGCCGAGTCGGAGTTCCAGGGCCTGCGTGTCCTGCGCATGACGCACCGGCTGCGCCACGCCAACCTGCGCGAGAGCTACCAGCAGCCGCGGGCGGAGGAGGCCTTCCGCCGCATCCTGCTGCGCGAGCGACCCGATGTGGTCCACTTCCAGCACCTCATCCACACCTCGGCCGGCCTGGTCGACGTGGCGCGCGAGGCAGGGGTTGCGACGGTCGTCCACTGCCACGACTACTGGGCCCTGTGCGCCCGCGTGCAGCTGATCCGACCCGACGGCGTGCGGTGTGACCAGAACATGGGAAGCGGCTGTTTCCTCTGCGTGAAGGAGAAGCCCGGCACCTTCGCGCACATCCCGCGCCTCGCCCGCTTGGACCGGGTGGCGGGAGGCCTCCTCGACGGTCTGGCCCGCGGCCTGCGCCGGGGCCGCGCCCTCGGTGAGCGCGCCGCGCGGCGCTGGGAGGGCTTCGGCGACATGCGCGCGCGCCACGAGTTCGTCGTCGGCGCCTACGCCGCGGCGGACCTGCGCATCAGCCCCAGCCGATTCCTGCGCTCCAAACACGTCGAGAGCGCGGGGTTCGATCCCCACACGTTTCTGTTCTCCGACAACGGCATGCGCACCGATCACGTGCGCGCCCTGGAGAAGACGCCCGATCCCGAGGGCCGCGTGCGCTTCGGTTTCGTCGGTTCCCTGGTGTGGTACAAGGGCGACGAGGTCATGGTACGCGCCATGCAGCTCCTGAGGGGAACCCGGGCGGTGCTCAACGTGTACGGAGACTTTCGACCGGAGGAGGACCGACACCACGCCGAGCTCGCGCGCCGGGCCGAAGGCGCGCCCGTGGTCTTCAAGGGACGCTTCGACAACGCCCGACTGTCGGAGGTCTACGCCGAGATCGACGTCCTGGTCGTGCCCTCGATCTGGTTCGAGAACTCGCCGATCACCATCCACGAGGCCTTCCTGACCCGCACCCCGGTGCTGGCGAGCGACATCGGGGGCATGGCGGAGTTCGTGCGCGACGGCGTCGACGGGTTGCACTTCGAGGTCGGCAACCCCGAGGATCTCGCGGCCAAGATGCGGCGCTTCATCGACGAGCCGAACCTCGCCGCGGACCTCTCTCGTGACTTCATGGAGATCAAGACCATCGACCAGAACGCGGCGGAGACCGAGTTCCGCTACCGCGCCCTGGCCTGTCGGGTGCGCGAGCGCGGGCCGCGCACGCTCTTGGCGCTGGGAGCACACGGAACCAGTGAGCGGGAGGGACCCGTCGAGGAGCAGGGCCCCGACCTCCTGCTCCTGCGCCCGGGCGCAGCCGTGGAGTACGAGTTGGCAGGAGCCGGCGGAGGGGAGCGAGAGCTGGCGCTGGAGGTGTTGGCCCTGGGCGGCGAGCCGGACCTGGCGTTGGGCGCGCGCGTGCTCGTCGACGGGCGCGAGGTCGGGACCGTCGGCCCGGTGCTCCCCGAGGGTGGCGACACCCGCAGCGAGAGGGTGCTGAGGGTGGAGCTCGACGCCGAGGCCCGCTGCCTGCGCGTGGAGCCCACGCCCGGGCTCCACCTGCGTCTGAGCGGCCTGCGGCTGCGTGAGGCGGCGGAGTCCGTCGGGGGGCCGTCGTGAGCCGCCGCAGCCGTCGCCGCAACCGCAAGCGTGGTGCCCGCCAGCGCAAGACGGCCCGTCCGCGCGCCGTCGAAGCGCCCGCGGCCGTCGAACCCGCCGACCTCTCGGTCGAGCTAGGCGAGGCCGTGGCCGACGCGGACCTGCCGCGCTGCGCGATCGTGATCCTCAACCTCGACGGCAAGCACCACCTCGAGCCCTGCTTCTCCGCCCTGCGCGCCCTCGACTACCCCGAGGATCGTGTCGAAGTGATCCTGATCGACAACGCCTCGACCGACGGCAGCGTCGAAGCCGTCGAGCGGGACCACTCCTGGGTGAGACTGGTGGAGAACGACACGAACGTCGGGTTCAGCAGCGGATGCAACCAGGGGGCGGACCTCGCCTCCGATGCAGACGTGCTCGTGTTCCTCAACAACGACATGCGCGTCGAGCCGTCGTGGCTGCGCGAGCTGGTCTCCCCGATCGCTCGCGGGGAGTGCTGCGCGACGACGGCGCGAATGTACTCCTGGGACGGCAAGCTGATGAACAGCGCCGGCGGAGGGATGAACTTCCACGGGATCGGGATCCAGCGCGGCTACCTCGAGGAGCCCGGCCCGAGCTACGAGCAGCCGCGAAAGACCTTGTTCGCCTGCGGCGGTGCCATGGCGATGGATGCGCAGGTCTTCGAACAGGTCGGGGGCTTCGACGACGAGTACTTCGCCTACTACGAAGACGTCGACCTCGGCTGGCGAACCTGGCTGGCGGGCAAGGACGTCTGGTACGTGCCGACGGCGGAGTGCTACCACCACCACTCGAGCACGAGCGGCAGGCTCCCGCCCGAGATGATCCGCGTGCTTCAGGTTCGCAACCCGATGCTGACGTGCTTCAAGAACTACTCGGACGAGAACCTCAAGCGGATTCTGCCCGCGATGCTCGGCCTCGCCATGCGGCGCATGTTCCTCGTCTCGGGCTTGCAGGACGACACCCCGTTCCGCATCGAGCACGCCGGCCGCGGGAAGCGCGGCCGGGTGCGCCGGGCCTGGGACAAGGCGCGCACGAGCGTGAACCAGGCCGTCCCGGTGCGCAAGGTGTCCGCCGCCGATATGATCGGCGTGAACGACCTGCTCGGGCGCTGGGAGCACTGGATGGCGCGGCGGCGCGAGGTGCAGGGACTCCGGCGGCGGAGTGACCGGGAGCTCTTCAGCCTCTTTCTGCGCCCGCAGTGGTGCGTGGAGGACGAGCCCGCCTACGGGGAGCTCCAGGCCGGCTTGACGGAGTTCTGTGGGATCGATGAGCTGTTCACAGGCCTCTCGGAGGCCGGCCCCGAACCGAACAAATAGCAGCCATGAAGCTTTCGGTCGTGATGCCCGTTTACAACGAGGAGCGCACCCTCGAAGCGATCGTCGATGCAGTGCTGGCGACGCCCTACGAGAAGGAGCTCCTGCTCGTCGACGATGCCTCGTCGGACGCCTCCCCGCAGATCATGCGGAAGCTCGCCGAGCGCCACGCCGAGATCCGCTGCTTCCACCACGAGTGCAATCGCGGCAAGGGGGCGGCCCTGGCGACGGGCTTCGCCGACGTGCGGGGCGACGTCGTCGTCGTTCAGGACGCGGACCTCGAGTACGACCCGCGCGACTACGGCGCCCTGTTGCGGCCGATCCTCGACGGGAAGGCGGACGTCGTCTACGGCAGCCGCTTCCTGGGCGGAGCCTATGTGCGCGTGCACTTGTACTGGCACTACCTGGGCAACCGCATGCTGACCCTGCTCAGCAACATGTTCACGAACCTCAACCTGACCGACATGGAGACCTGTTACAAGGTCATGAAGGTCGAGGTCGCGCGGCGCCTGGACATCCAGTCTCGGACCTTCGCCGTCGAGCCGGAGATGACGGCCAAGATCGCACGCATGAAGGTGCGCGTGTACGAGGTGCCGATCTCATACGCGGGGCGCGACTACACCGAGGGCAAGAAGATCGGGCCGGTAGACGCGCTCATCGCCGTGGGGGCGATCCTGCGCTGGAACCTCTTCGAACCGCCCCCGCCCCAGGCCGACGCTGACGAGCCGGCCTGAGCGCGCCTCAGACCTCGAGCACGGGGCCGACCTCGTCCTGGGAGGCGGCGAGGACGCGCACGTGGGGCAGGCCGGCGCGCCCCAGGGCCGCACGGGCGGCGGCGAGGGCCAACTCCTCACGGTTGGCCCGCTTGGAGAGGTGGGCCAGGACCAGAGTGTGCAGGTCGGCGTGTGCGAGGGCCTCGAGCATGGTCGCCGCCTGGGCGTTGGAGAGGTGGCCGCGGTCGCCCCGGATGCGGTCCTGGAGCACTGGCGGGTAGTGCGCGGCGCGCAGGAGGTCGAGGTCGTGGTTGAACTCCAGCACGAGGACGTGGGCGCCGGCGAGGGCGCGCGCCACCTCGTCGCGCGGGTGCCCCATGTCGGTCAGGATCGCCGCGACCCGCCCTTCGTGCTCGAACCGAAAGGCCACCGTGGGGTCGCAGTCGTGGGGGAGGAGGACCGCCTTGGCCGTCAACTCGCCGCGTCCGGCACGCCCCTCGAGCCGGAACTCGCTCCCGATGGGCAGCGTCGCCTTGCGCGGCGCCCGAGCCAGGGCGCGGTGGGTCATGATCGTCTCGGCGCAGTGCAGGACGGCGCCCTGGCGCTTGGCGACGGCTCCGGCGCTGCGCGAATGGTCTAGGTGGCCGTGGGTCACCAAGAGGTGGTCGAGAGCGCGCGGGGCGACGCGCGCGGACTCCATGCGCCCCGCGAGGGCGCGGACGCCGAGGCCGGCGTCGATCAGGGCGGTCACCTCGCCGGCACGCAGGAGGCAGGCATTGCCCTCGCTCCCGCTGGAGAGGACCTGCAGGCGCACCGGCTCGTCCTCAGTCCCCGCTGCCCCAACGGGGCACGGACTCGTCGAGGATCAAGCTCGCCAAGCCTTCGGCGATCAGGTCGTGGCCGGCGGCGGAGGGGTGCCAGAAGTCGTTGACGAACAAGGCGTCCTCGGACCCGCCGCCGGCGATCGCGCGGTGGAACGCCCCGCGCGCGTCCGCGACCTGCAGCTCCTCCCGGGCGGCGACGGTCATCACGGCACGGCTGTAGAGGGTCAGGACCGGGCGGTCGCGCTCGGCGCGAGCCTTGCGTGGCATGCTGACGAGCACGAGCCGACCACCGTCGCCCTCGACGAGGTCCTTCAGCTCCGTCAAGGCCGCGCTGAAGTCCTCCAGGGAGACGCGCCGCTCTCCGGGCCACTCCACACGCCCCGAGGACTTCATCAGTTCGTGCTCTCGGCGCTTGGTCGCCAGCCAGAGCTCAGCCAGGCGCTCTTTCCCACCGTGGGCCTCTAGCTGCAACCACGAGACCGCGTGCAGCAGGCGCACCTCGTCCCGGAGCCAGTCCGAGAGGCGCTTGCCCCAGGACAGCTGGGCCCTCTCGTGCTCGATCTTCCTGCGGTCGGAGAGGTCGAGGCAGCTGTAGTGGTCGTTGACGGCGCCGAAGGCGGCCACGACCACATCGGGCCGGTAGGCGGAGAACGTGTCGCGGTAGCGCTCCAGGCCCTGGCGCACGGTGAAGCCGACGACGCCGCCGTCGATCACCTGTGCCTCGCGGCCTGCGGCCCGCAGGCGTTCCTCCAGCCGCGCAGAGTAGGACTCCCCGTAGGCCACCCCCAGGCCGAAGGTCGACGAGTCGCCCAGGGTGACTACCCGGAGCGTGTCCTCGGCGGCCACCGGCTCGCGGAGCGGTCCGCGCCAGCCGCCCTCGTTGACGACTTCATCTTCCCCCCAGGGGATGGGCGCCCCGGGCCGCGGCCGCCACAGTTGGCCGGGATCGAACAGGTGCAGGCCCGAGCCTTCCTCCATGACCTTGTCCTCGGCCGGGTTCCAGATCAGCAGCGGGACCTCGATGCGCTTGTGGCGGAAGTCGGCGAGGCGCAGGCCGGCCTCCGCCAGGGAGAGGACGAGGACCACGGACACCGCCGCGATCGTGAGCTTCTTGGCCAGGGAACCGGGGGGGGAGGAGGCGACCATCGCGCCCTCTTCTACCGGTGCCCAACCGCCCGCGCAAGCCGCGGCGCGGGCAGGTACCATGCTCGCCATGAAATGGCTCCTCCACGCTCTCCCGCTCCTCGCCGCCGCCTGCGCTCCCCTCACCGCCACGCACGGGGGGCTGGATGCCCGCGCCGCGCGGCTGACCGCCGACGTCGCGTGGCTCGCGGACGACGCCCGGGAGGGACGCCGGGCCGGGACCGCCGGGGAGCAGGCCTCGGCGCGCTGGCTCGCCGAGCGCATGGCGGACCTGGGACTGGAACCCGCCGGGGAGGACGGCTCGTTCCTGCAGGGCTTTCCCGTTCCCCTGCCCTCGGCGGACGGCGGTGGGTCCTGGCTCGCCGTCAGCGGAGCCGGCGGCTCCTTGGACACCGAGCGCACGCGGACGGGGCTGGCGCCCCTGTTCTGCTCGGCGGGAGGCGCCGCCGAGGGGACGCCGGTGTTCTACGGCTACGGCATCGAGGACGCCGATCTGGGTTGGCTCGACTTCGGCGAGCGCCCCCTCCCCGAGCGAGCGATCGCCGTCGTCCTGCGCGGAACGCCGCGCGCCGCAGAGCCTCCCGAGCGCGCGGCGGGGGAGTCCCACGGGGACCACGGCGCCGCAGAGACGAGCACCGGGTGGGGCCACGGCGGATCGATCTTCACGAAGGTCATGAACGCCAAGCGTCGCGGCGCGAAGGCGGTGCTGGTGGCGCAGCACCCCGACGACGAGGGCGAGGCGCTCCTGGCGTTCGATCCCAGCCGCGGGGCGCGCGCGGGGATCCCGGCTCTGTTCGTCGACGCTCGGCTCGCCGCCCGCCTCGTGCCCGACTTCGCCGAGCGCGTGCGCGCCGCGGATCGGGTCGCGTGCTCGAGCTCCGCGGCGGCGCCGACCGCCGACCTGTGGGTGTCCCTGGAGAGCGACGTGCGGCGAGAGACGGGGACGGCACACAACGTCCTCGGCGTCCTGCCCGGCGGTGACGGGCCGGCGGTGATCGTCGGCGCGCACTTCGACCACCTCGGGCGCGGCGGGACCGGGTCCCTGGCCCCCGACGGTCTCGGCCGGATCCACAACGGAGCCGACGACAACGCGAGCGGCACGGCCGTGGTCGTGGAGCTGGCCCGAACGCTGGCGGAACGCCCCACGCCGCCGGCCGGCGACGTGATCTTCGCCCTGTGGTCGGGGGAGGAGCTGGGCCTGTTGGGCAGCGAACACTGGTGCGCCCTGCCCACCGTGCCCCTCGACACCATCGCGGCCAACCTGAACCTCGACATGGTCGGGCGCGCCGACGACGGGGCCCTGACGATCCTGGGCGCGGGGACCTCGCCCGCCTTCGCGGGCTGGATGGACGGCGCGGGCGCGGCGGCGGGCTTGGACCTGTCCGTCTCCCTCTCAGGCCAGGGGATCGGCGGCAGCGACCACCAGAGCTTCCTGCGAAGGCAGATCCCCGCCTTGCACCTGTTCAGCGGCCTGCACGCAGACTACCACCGACCGAGCGACGACACCGAGGCCTTCGAGGCTCGCGGCGCGGCGCGGGTCTGCGAGCTGGCCCTGGAGCTGATCGGGCGAATGCAGGGCGAGGAGGAGCTGGCCTACGTAGAGCCGGCCCGCGAGGCGGGGGAGGCGGACCAACGGCGCTCGAGGGGCTTCCGAGTGCGCTTCGGCACCGTCCCCGACTACGCCTTCGACGGGCCGGGCGTGCGCCTGGCGGGGACCTCGGCGGGCAGCCCGGCCGAGAAGGCTGGCATGATCGCCGGCGACGTCCTGGTGGGGTTGGGGGACATGGAGATCGAGACGATGTACGACTTCGTCTACTTCCTCCAGGTACACAAGCCCGGCGACGTGGTGCGCGCGGAGTTCCTGCGCGACGGCGAAACCGAGCGCGCCCTGGTCACCCTGGAATCGCGCGAGGTGGAGTAGCCGGTAGCCGCCGGCGGGTCAGTTGCGCCACTCGGCGATGAAGACGTTGGTGTCTCCCGGAGGGCCGTCACCGCGGTTGCTGGAGAACACCAGGTAGCGCCCGTCCCGGCTGAACATCGGGAAGCTGTCGAAGCTCTTCCCCGGCCCATCGTCGTAGTGGGTGATGCGCTCCAGCCTGCGACCGTCGACGTCGATCGCGAACAGCTCGAAGTCGATGCCGTTCTCGGGACCGTCGTGGTGGTTGGAGGAGAAGATGATGCGCTGGTCGTCGGGGAAGAAGTAAGGCGCCCAGTTCGCTCCGCCGAGGTCGGTAACCTGGAACCGCCCGCTGCCGTCGGGACGGATCAGGGCGATCTCCATCGAGTGCGGACGCACGAGGTCCTTGGCGAGGAGGCGGCGGTAGCGGTCGTGATCCTGTTCGAGGTTCTCCTCGTCGAACGCGGTCGCACGGAAGACGAGCCAGCGACCGTCGTGGCTGAAGAAGGCGCCGCCGTCGTAGCCGAGCTCGTCGGTGACCTGGCGCGGGTTGCGGCCCTCGATGTCGGTGATCCACAGCTCCGCGTCCCCCGAGCGCGTCGAGGTGAACACGATCTGGTCGCCGCGCGGGGAGACCGTGGCCTCGGCGTCGTAGCCGGGCCCGCCGATCAACACGCGCTCTTCTCCCGAGCCGAGGTGGTGCACGTAGACGTCGTGCTCGGGGTACACGGCCCACGCGTAGCCTTCGGTGCGGTCGGGCTTGGGCGGGCAGTCCTCGTGCACGGCCTGGGTCGAGGCGAACAGGACGCGCTCGTCGTCGGGTAGGAAGAACGCGCAGGTCGTCGTGCCGCGGCCGCTGGAGAGCTGGCGCAGCTCGCCGAAGGCGTTCATGACGAAGATGCGGTCGCAGTCAACACCCTCCCAGCGGCGCTGCATCGAGAGCTGGCCGCCGCGGAAGCTGAAGTAGGCCTCGGCGTTCTCCCCGCCGTCGGTCAGCTGCCAGAGGTGGGCGAAGTGCTCCTCGCCCGGCTGGATCAGGTGGTCGGCCGGGCGCGCGCTCCCGAGCAGGAGGTCGGTGGGACCCGTCGTCCGACAGGCGAGGGTGCCGAGGGCCGACGTGAGGGTGGCGACGATCAGAACGCGGTGGGGGCTCTTCATGGATCGCGAGAGCCTAGCGCGGACCACCACCGCCCCGCAATCAGCTAGCCGCCCCCCTCGCCCCGCTCCGTGGCGGGCGGGACGGGGTCGAAGCCTCCCTTGCCGAAGGGGTGGCAGCGCAGCAGGCGCCAGCACGCCAGGGCTCCTCCGCGGAGCAGGCCGTGGACGCCGAGGGCCTCCTGAGCGTAGGCGCTGCAGGTCGGGCGGAAGCGGCACATCGGGGGCGTGATGGGCGAGAGGAATCGCCGGTAGATTCGGATCGGCGCGATCGCCGCGCGGCGCAGGAGGTTCACGCGTCCTCCGTTGCGGCCTTCTCACCGTGGCGCCGCCAGGCCTTGGCGACCAGGGACACCAACTCGCTACGCGTGCGCTCCAGGGTCGGATCCAGGCCCTTCTCGGCGGGGATCAAGACGACATCGATCCCCGAGGGGAGGCCGTGGCGCTCGAGGCGGAAGGCCTCGCGGAAGATGCGCCTCACCCGGTTGCGGCGCACGGCGCTGCGCCAGATCACGCGCCCCACCGAGAGCCCCAGGCGGGTGTGCTCCAGGCCGTTGGGGACGACGACGACGCGCAGGATCGCGCCCCGCGCCCGGGACCCGTGGCGGTAGGCGCGGGCGAAGTCGCGCGCGCTCTTCATCCGGTGGTGGGGTCGGAAGCTGTGCTCCAAGGTCGAGGTGCCCGGGGTGCGCCGGGTCGGGGCGTCCGGTGTAGGATACGCCACGGCCTTGGACGAGCGGACCGGAACGGATGGAGAGGGCGCGAACTGGATCGGTGGGGAGTGGCGCCCCGCCCTCGCCGGGGCGAGGTTCGCCGCCGGGGCGGGGCCGCAGGGGCACGAGAAGCAGGAGAGCGGGGACCGCCGCCCCCGCCGGCGGCAGGAACCGGCGTGGCCGCGATCGAGCGCCGAGGACCTGGAGCGGGCGCGAACCGAGGCGGGCACGGGGGCGGGCGCGTGGCGGTCGGTCGAACCACAGCGCCGGCGCGCCGTCCTGACCGACTCCCTGGCGGTCCTGGCCGGCATGGCCGGGGTGTTGGGGCGCGACCTCGGCCTCGACCGCACGCGCAAGTGCGGCTTGGACGCCGACCGCGAGCCCGGCCGGGACGGCCCCGCCGACCCGGCCGCCGCCCTGCGGCGCGCTGCGGCCGGCGCCGCCGACGGGCCGCCCGAGCCCGCGCCGGCGGGCGCCTTCCGCCTCGTGCGCGCCGCGGCGGTCGAGGGTCTCGAAGGGCTGTCCCGCGCCGTCCTCGCAGGCCTGGCCGGCGGCGGCGCGGTGGTGCTGGTCTCCGATCCGGCCTGGCCGGCGGCTGCCTGCGCCCTGGCCGGGGCCCTCGACCGGGCCGGCCTGCCGCCCGGCGCCCTCTCGGTGCTGCACGACGACGGCCTGACGGCCCTGCGCGCCGCCCTGGCCCGCCCCGACCTGGCGGCGGCAGACCTCTGCGGCCCGCCCGAGTGGTTGGCGAGCCTGCGCGGCGCCGCCCTCGGCGCGCCCCAGCCGTTCGGGGCCGGTGTCGTCGACCGGCCGCGGTCGACGGTCACGCTGCGCTCACCGGCCAACCGCACGGCCTGCGTCCTCGCCGGCGACGACCCCGCGGCGGCGGCCCGCACCCTCGTCCGGCGCGCCCTGGGGGCGGCGACGGCATTCTCGGGGCAGCGCGACGGGCAAGTGGGGCGGGCCGTCGTCCACGAGCGGAGCTTCTCGGAGTTCACCGCCGCCCTCTTGGAGGCGGTGGAGGGCCTCGGCCCTCGGGGGGCTCTCCTCGACGCCGGCCTGGCGGGCGAGCGGGAGGAGCGCCTGCACCTCGGCCTCGACGAGGGGGCGACGCTCGTGACGGGGTCCTCAGGGCCTGTAGCGGGCTCGCGCGGCCCGCGCGGGCGGGGTATCCTCTCCCCTTGCGTCTTCACCAATGTGGAGCCCGCGATGCGCCTCGCGGCCGCCCGGCGCCCGGCTCCCGTGCTGTGTCTCCTGCGGGCCGGCGACGACGACGCGGCCCGCTCCCTGACCGACGAACTCGACCTCCCGGCGCCTCCCGGCGCGGCATCCGACCCCAGCCCTCGCCCATGACCGAGCCCCAGCGCGTACACGAGATCCTGTCCCGCCATCAGCTGGCCGACGGCTTTCCGATGGTGGTGGACCTGGCGCGCTCCCACGGCTCATACCTCCACGACGCCCGCTCGGGCGAGGAGTTCCTCGACTTCTTCACCTGCTTCGCGAGCTGGCCCGTCGGCTACGCGCACCCGGGCCTGGAGGAGCCGGCCTTCCGCGAGGAGCTCGCCCTGGCGGCGGCCAACAACCCGGCCAACTCAGACCTCTACACGACCCAGATGGCGGAGTTCGTCGAGGCCTTCGCCACGCGCGTCACGCCCGCGGAGTACCCGCACCACTTCTGGGTCGCCGGGGGCGCCCTGGCGGTCGAGAACGCCCTCAAGGCCGCCTTCGACTGGAAGGCCCACAAGCTCGGCGTGGACGTGGTCGACGACGGCAACGCCCTGGTCGTGATGCACTTCCGCGAGGCCTTCCACGGGCGTAGCGGCTACACCCTCAGCCTCACCAACACCGACCCCACCAAGGTCGAGCTGTTCCCCAAGTTCGACTGGCCGCGGATCTCCAATCCCAAGCTCGCCTTCGCCGGCGACGGCAGCCTGCTCGGCGACCCCGAGGCGGACGAGGCGCGGGCCGTCGCGGAGATGGAGGAGGCCTTCGAGCGCCATGCCGGGCGCGTTGCGGCCATCATCATCGAGCCGCTCCAGGGCGAGGGGGGCGACAACCACTTCCGTGACGAGTTCCTCGCCGCCCTGCGCCGCCTCGCCGACGAGCACGAGGCCCTGTTGGTCTTCGACGAGGTCCAGACCGGGTTCTACGGCAGCGGCCAGCCCTGGTTGTGGCAGACCAAGGGCACGGCGCCGGACCTGGTCGCCTTCGGCAAGAAGAGCCAGATCTGTGGCTTCTACTCCAACGGCCGCATCGACGAAGTCGAGTCGAACGTGTTCCGCCGCTCCAGCCGCATCAACTCCACCTGGGGCGGCAACCTCGTGGACATGGTGCGCTCCCGGCGCTTCATCGAGATCATCGAGGCCGAGCGCCTCGGAGAGAACGTGGCCGCGCGCGGAGTCCAGATGGTCGAGGGACTGCGCGAGCTGGCCGCCGATCGCGACCAGATCTCGAACGTGCGCGGTGTGGGCTCGCTGGTCGCCTTCACCCTCGACAGCGCCGGCCTGCGCGATCAGGTGCTCTCCGACCTGCGGCAGCGGCGCCTGTTGGCCCTGCCGTGCGGCGAGGCCACCATCCGCTTCCGGATGCCGCTGGTCGTCAGCGAGGACGAGGTGCGCCTGGCCCTCGAGCGCGTCGCGGCCTGCGTGCCCTCGGGCATTGGCGCCTGATCACGCCTCGGAGCGCAGGCGCAGCTGGCCGCAGGCGGCGTCGCTCTCCGCGCCGCGGGAGTGGCGCACCGTGGCCACGAGGCCGGCGTCGGTCAGGCGCCCGCGGAAGGCCTCCACGGCGGCGGGGGCGGGCCGGCGGAAGCCGGAGTCCTCGACGGCGTTGAAGGGGATCAGATTGACCGAGCAGCGCCGGCCGCCCAGGCGCCGGGCGAGGGTCGAGGCGTGGTCTGCGGTGTCGGTCACGCCGGCGAGCAGCACCATCTCGTAGGTCACCTCGCGGCCGGTGCGCTCGAACCAGTCGTCCCCGGCGGTGAGCACCTCCTCGATGGGAGTCCCGCGCATGGCGGGCACGAGCTCGTCGCGCTGGGCGTCGAAGGGCGTGTGCAGGGAGATCGCGAGCTGGAAGGGGGGGCGCGTCGGCGCCAGGCTTCGCAGGCGCTCGGGGAACCCGACGGTGGAGACCGTCACCTTGCGCGTGCCCAGGCCGAAGGGGGCGCGGACGCGCTCCAGGGCCGCGAGCAGGGCCGGCAGGTTCAGGAACGGCTCGCCGATGCCCATCACGACCGCCCGCGAGAGGGGACCGAGGGCCCGGCCGCGGACGAACTGCTCGGTGATCTCGCCGGCGGTGAGGTTGCGCCGCAGGCCCGCGCGGCCGGAGGCGCAGAAGGGGCAGGCCACCGGGCAGCCGACCTGGGTGGAGACGCACAGGGTCGCCCCGTTCCCGGCGCGCTCGGCCCGCGAGCGCGGGCGTGGGGGGATGTGGACCGTCTCGACGCTAGCCCCGCCGCCGTCGGCGTCGGGGAACCAGAGCAGCAGGCGCGTCGTCCCGTCGGCGGCGCGCACGGCGGCGCGCTCGACCGACGCCAGGATCGGCAGCTCCGCGGCCAATCGCCCACGCAGGCTTCTTGGAAGCGCGGTCATCCGGGCGTAGTCGAGCACGCCCGCGCCGAGGACTTGCTCGCCGATCACCCGCGCGTGGAAGGGCCTTCCGCCGGCGGCTACGACCCGCCGCTCGAGCTCCTCCTCGGAGAGGGCCAGCAGGCTCGCCGCCACGCCGGTCAGCTCGGGCTGAGGGCGCTGGCCAGCTCCCCGGCGATCTCCGCCGCGACGCGCCGGGCGTCGTCGAGGGAGTCGGGGTTGGCGCCGCCCACCGCACGATGCCCGCCGCCGCCGTAGCGCTCCATCAGCTCGCCGATGTGGCGGCCGGCGGAGCCGGGCGGGTTCCAGGGGTTCTCGCCGCAGGTCACGTGGAATCCCGATCGCGTGGGGATGACCCCGACCGCGTAGTGGATGACCGGGTGGTGGTAGAAGGCGGCGAAACGCTCGCGGCGGATCTTGCTGCTCGAGGCGTCGTAGAGCAGCACGCCCTCGCGCTGGCCGATCACGGTCTGGGGGAACTGCTCGAGGGCGCGGTCGCGGTTCTGCGCCGCCCGCTGGTGCGCCTTCTCGACCGTGGCGGAGGAGGCGACCGTCTCGAGGTCGCTCTCTACGAGGGAACCGACGATGGCGTCGATCCAGTCGTTGTTGGGTGCAACGGTCAGGGCGCGGGCGACGCGCAGGGCGGGCTCGTCGCCGAAGACCGCCTGCTCGACGTCGTCGTAGCGCGCGGCGTCGACGATGTCGGACCAGCGCGCCATCTCCTCGAAGCGCGCGGGCGCGTCGAAGTCCCAGTGCTCGCGGGCGTGGCGCAGGATCAGGGGCGGGCAGGAGGGCGAGGTCTCGTCCCAGGCCCAACGCTCGGAGGGCGAGTAGAGGGCCCGCAGCTTCGGGGAGAGGAACGTGGTCGGATGGTGGTCGAACCAGTACTCGGCGTCGGGATGGAAGTGGAAGTCGACGATGGCGAAGCGTGTTCCCGCGCCGAAGCCGTCCCAGTCGCGCCGCTGGTCGTAGTTCACGCTCTCCCAGGTGCACGCCTCGCCCCTGCGCTCGCTCAGCACGGTGGCCAGGATCGCGGCGGAGCACAGGCCGTCGAAGTCGCGGTGGTAGTGGATGCAGAGGGAGTCCATGAAATGCGGCGGAATGCGAGGGGTGGCGGGTGGCGGGTGGCGTCCCCTCGGGCGTGCCGACCCGCGCTCGCGAGCCGTGGAGGATAGCGTGCAGGTCGGGGCCCCCGCCAGCCCGCTCCACGATCGCCCCTCGGCCCGTGGGCGGGGCCGGTTGCCAAGGACGGACGCGCCCGCGACACTCTGGGGATGGTCCGCCCCCGATGGGTCTCGATCGCCGCCGTGGTCTGCACCGTGGTCATGGCGGGCGCGGTGGGGGAGGGACGCTCGGCGGCTGGCGAGGGCGGCGGCCTCGTGGAGCGCCATCTCGAGCTGGCGCGAGCCGCCGAGGCCGCGGGGGACGGGGCGCTGGCCCGTGCCCACTACGAGCGCGTCCTCGAGCGCGACTCGAGCCACCTGGTCAGCCTGGCGGCCCTGTCGCGCTTGGCGCGCGAGGGAGGCCGGACGGACGAAGCCGTCGACCACGCCGGACGGTTCCTCGACGCCTGGCGGCATCGCAGCAAGCCGCCCCGCGAGCTGTTCGACACCCGGCGCGAGCTGGCTGCCTGGGTGCGCGAGGCCGATCCCTTGCGGCAGGATCTGGAGCGCCTGCGGCGCTCCTACGTGGGCAGCCTGCTCTCCCTGGCCGCGCGCCAGATGGACAAGGGCGCCTGGCATTCCGCCCGCGCGATGCTCAGCGAGGCGCTCGTCACCGACCCCGAGCACCCCGACCTGGCGGCCGGCCTGGAGCGCATCCGTTTGGAGGGCGGGAACGAGCTGGCGGTCGAGGACGAGACCGGCGGGGCCGATCCCCTGGGCGACGTCTCGCCCGAGTGGGTCGCCGAGAACGACCCGCTGCACGCGGCCTGGGCCGACGCCTGGACGCTGGAGACCGAGCACTACCGCATCCGCACCAACGCGGGCTATCGGGTGCTGCGCACCGTCGGCCACGCCATGGAGCAGATGCAGCGCTTCTACCGCATCTTCCACCAGTACAAGGTCGACGGCGGAGCGGTCCCCGTGGCCGGCGTCCACATCTTCAAGAACCGCTCGGAGTACCGCAGCCTGGGCGGCTCGCCGGTGGACTGGGCGGCGGGCCACTGGAACGGCACGAACGTCGTGACCTACGACCAGCGCGAGGGCGGCCAGGGTTCCCTGCGCGACACCCTCGGCGTCCTCTTCCACGAGGCGAGCCACCAGTTCACCTCCCTGGCCGGCGGCTCGGCCGTGCCCGCCTGGCTGAACGAGGGGATGGCGTCGTTCTTCGAGGGCACACGCCTGCTGTCCAACGGGCGCATCGAGTGGAACCTCGTCGCGCCCGGCCGTCTCTACCCGCTGCTCGACGACCTGCGCTCGGCACGGCCCCACGACCTGCGGCGGGTCATCACCGGCGCCGTGGACGACTACCGCGTCTACTATCCGTGGGGCTGGGGCATCTGCTACTACCTCTACAACGCCGAGGACGACACGGGCCGGCTCCTGTACCGCTCGCTCATGCGCGAGTACTTCCAGGAGTACGACAGCCCCGACCACCTGGCGCGCTTTGAGTCCTTCTTCGTCACCCGCGCCGCGGTCGAGGGAGTGGACTCCCTCGAGGAGTTCGAGCGGCGCTTCGTGGCGTTTGTCGAGCGCCTCGAGGCTGAGGACCGCGGTCTCGTGGACGCGGCGCGAGCGATGGAGGAGCGCGGCGATCTGCAGGCTGCGCGCGAGGACTGGGAGCGTGCGGTCGAGTTCTACGACCGCGCCCTGAAGCGGGACCCCGACCATCCCGGCGTGCTCTGGAAGCTGGCGCGCGCCCTCGAGGAGGACGACCGACCCGACCGGGCCGCGGGAGCCCTGCGCCAGTGGCTGGCCGTCGCCCTGCTCGAGGGGGAAGCGGCCGCGGCGGAGGGGCGGGTGGCCGAGGCCGAGGCGCGCCTGCGGCGCCTGGACAAGACGGCGCGCCGCCTGGCGGCGGTGCGCTCGCGCTTTCATGGAGAGTCGGTCGAGTTGGCGGGCCGCTACCGGGAGCTGGGCTTTTCGCGCACCGCCCTGCGGGTCCTGCGCGGTCCTGCGACCGCGGTGCCACCCAGTGCCGAGGCGCGCGCCCTGTTCTTCGCCATCGAGGACGCGACGGGCCTGACGCTGGCGAGTTGGAAGCTGCTGTTCAACGAGCGCGACCTCACGGGCTTCTACGGCGGGGGTGAGGGCAGCTTCAGCGTCCGCGACGGCGTGATCCTGGCCCGCGTGGACGCCGACGAGGCCGGGGGCGGCGCACCCGCCACCGGGCCGGTCGAGACCGACGGGGACGTCTTCGTCTTCCGGCGCCTGTTCATCGACCACGAGCCGGCGGGGGACTGGTCGGTCGAGACCCAGGTCGCCATGGGCGCGGACAGTCGCATGGCCGGCGTGTGCTTCGGCAAGAAGGCCGACGGCCTGTTCCACGGCGTGGCCCTCCTGCCCGGCGGCCACCTCGACCTCTCGTCCTTCGGCGCCGACGGACGGCCGTTGGTGCGCGTCGGCGTCGCCGAGGCCGAAGGCTGGCGCACCCTGCGCGTGGACGTCACCGGGACGAACCTGACGGTCTCGGTAGACGGTGAGCAGGCGCTGGAGTACTCCTTCCCATCGCGCGCCGCCTTGCGGGGCGACTTCGGCCTGCTCGCCGGCTCGGGCAGCTCGTCCTTCCGCGAGGTGAAGATCCTCGACCACGATCGGGGCCTGCCCCGGCGCCTGCGCGTGGGGCGCCGGGCGGGAGCGACGGCGCCTCTGGCGGGAGGCACCGGCGCGGGCGAGCGCGCTCCGGCCGGCCGCACGCGCTACTTGGGTCAGGCGCCGCCCCTGTTGCGCGGGCTCGAGTGGCACGGCGAGCCCCCCGGGGGCGGTGACCTCGACCGGCTCCTCGGCTGGCCGGTGGTCCTGGTGTTTTGGACCACGCTCGTGGAGACCTCGGGCACCACGCGCCTGCTGGACGGGCTGGCCACGGTGGAGGAGCTCTGCCGGGAGCACGAGATCCCGCTCCTGTTCGTCGACAACGAGCCCCCGGAGGTGCTCGCGGCCTGGCTCGCCGAGCGCCCCAACCCCTGGCCCGTGGGAAGTGGCTACGGTCAGGAGGCCTACGAGGACTACGCCATCGCCGACGCCACCGTGCAGCTGCCGCGCGTCCTGGTGATCGGCTCCGACGGGCGTGTCGCCTGGGAGGGGAACCCCGACTACCATCCCGACTTCGGGACCTACGTGGACCAACCTCTCGCCGAGCTGGTCGAGCGCGAGGAGCTGACGAGCCTGCTGGCCGCGCGCGCGGACGAGGAGGCGGCCGAGGCGGCCTGGCTCGCTGGCCGCTACGCCGAGGCCGGGCGCCTGTGGCGCCCGATCGCCGCCATCGAGAACGCCGGCGCGGCGGTCGTGGTCCGGGCGCGAGCCGGGATCGAGCGGCTCGCGCTGTTGGCCGCGGATCGCCTCGACACGGCCCGCTCCCTGGAGAGCGAGGGGCGCAGGTTGCAGGCGATGGACGTCCTACGCCGGGCGGCGCACGAGTTCGCGTCGACCGCGGGCGGGGAGGCCGCCGAGCAGGCGGCGGGGGAGCTGGCCGAGTCGAAGGGCTACCGGGCGGCGCTGCGGGTCGCCAACCGCCTGGTGCGTGCCGAGCGCGGCCTGGCCGGGGAGGTCGAGGCCCTGCGCGGGGCCCTGGAGAAGGTCCTGGCGCGCGCCGAGCCCACGGACGATCCCTGGGTGGCCGAGCGCGTGCAGTGGCTCCTGGAGGCCCTGGAGGGCGGCCTGGAGGGCGGCGCCTTGGGCGCGGCCTACGGCGAGGCCTTCCCCGCCCTCGGGGAGGCGGGGGACTGAGCCCGGCTGCGGGTTGAGCCGGGGGCCGTGGTCGGGCATAAGGGCCGCATGAACTCCGGTCAGCGTCCTGACGATCGCCGCCGTGGTGCGCGGATCGTCGCAGGGGCTCTCGCGGCCCTGTGTTCCCTGGCGGCGTGCAGCGTGCCGGGCGTCACCGTGCAGCCGCGCTACGGCACCTCTCTGGCGGTCAGCGGCTCCCTGGACATCAACGCCGATGAAGTGCCGCCGGCGAACGAGAGGAACACGGTCGAGGAGATCGGCGTGGGCGAGAACGACGGCTACTACGGCGGGCGCGTCGAGTTGGAGATGGGGGACCTGCTCCTCTCGCTCACGACCCAGAGCTCGGCCCACCAGGGCGCCGGCCAGCTGGAGTCAGGGATCTCCGACGGCGAGGTCGTCATCGGCGAAGACGCGTTCGTCGAGACCGACTTTCACTTCGGCCTGCATCAGCTCCAGGTGATCTACGACGTGGTCTCCGAGGACAGCGTCACCCTGGGCCTGGGCCTGGGCGCGACCTCTCTGGCCTTCGACACGGGGATCGACGAGTTCGAGGAGGTCGGTGATCCCGGCGAGGAGATCCTGGTCCCCACGGGAGTGCGGCTCGAGGCCGCCTCGGACGCTCCCGTGCCCGTGCTCGTCCTGCGCTTCGCGGCCGTTCTCGGGCGCTTCTCGATCGCCCTCGACCTCTCGGGGATGGACATCGACATCGACGGCGACCACCTGAGCTTCATGGACGCCGGGCTCGAGGGCACCCTGTGGCTGCTCCCCGAGGACAGCTCGGTGCACTTCGCCCTGCTCGGCGGGTACCGCTACACGAGCATCGACCTCACGGTGGACACCGGCGAGTCCACCGTGAACGCCGACATGAGCTTCTCGGGGCCGTACATCGGCCTCGGCCTCTCCTTCTGAGGGACAGCGCGGCTGCCGCGGCCGTCGCCCGAAGGCGCCCCGGAGCGAGACTACGGGGAAGCGTTTCGCCCTCAGGCGCTCTCGCGATCGGCGCCTTCGACCGGAGGCACCTCGTCGCCATCCTCGTCGGCGGCGGGTCCGCCCGGAGCGGCCTCCGGCGACTCGGCCGTCAGGCCGCGGGCGAGGTTCTTGCGCCCCCCGACCACGTCCTCGTCCACCTCGAAGGTGTCCGTGTCCTTGCGTGCGGGCAGCTCGTAGAGCAGGTCGAGCAGCATCTCCTCGAGGATGGAGCGCAGGGCGCGCACGCCAGTCTCGCGCTCGATGGCCGTCTGCGCGATGGTGCGCAGGCCCTCGGGGGTGAACTCCAGGCGCTTCCCCTGGAGTTCGAAGATCGTCTGGAACTGACGCACTAGGGCGTTCTTGGGCTCGGTGAGCACGCGCACGAGGTCGTCGGCGTCGAGGGTCTCGAGGCTGGCGACGACCGGCAGGCGCCCGACGAACTCGGGGATCAGCCCGAACTCGATCAAGTCCTTGGGGATCATGTAGCGGACGTACTCGTCCCTGGCTCCCGGCTCGCTCAGGGACGGCAGGCCCGGCGTCTCGGTCTCCTCGGCCTCCGCTGTCCCGCGAACCGTGCGCGCCTTCTCCCTGGCCGCCGCCTGGCGATCGAATCCGATCGCGTCGCGGCCTACGCGCTTGGCGATGATCTCCTCGACGCCGCTGAAGGTGCCGCCGCACAGGAACAGGATGTTGCGCGTGTCAATCTGGATGTAGGCCTGCTCGGGGTGCTTGCGCCCGCCCTGGGGCGGTACGTTGGCGACGGTGCCCTCGAGGATCTTCAAGAGCGCCTGCTGCACGCCCTCGCCGGAGACGTCGCGGGTGATCGAGACGTTGGCGGTCGTGCGTCCGATCTTGTCGATCTCGTCGATGTAGATGATCCCCTGTTGGGCGCGCTCCACCTCGAAGTCCGCCGACTGCAACAGCTTCAGCAGGATGTTCTCGACGTCCTCACCGACGTAGCCGGCCTCGGTCAGGGTCGTCGCGTCCGCCATCGCGAACGGCACGTCGAGCATGCGCGCCATGGTGCGCGCGAGCAGGGTCTTGCCCGAGCCGGTCGGGCCGACGAGGAGCACGTTCGACTTCTCGATCTCGACCTCTGTGTCGGTCGCGCTCGCCTGGTGCCGCAGGCGGTTGTAGTGGTTGTAGACCGCCACCGAGAGCACCTTCTTGGCCCGCTGCTGGCCGACGACGTACTCGTCGAGGCGGCGGGCGATCTCGATCGGCGTCGGCAGGCTCGAGCCCTGCTCGTCGAGGATTCCGCTCGCGCTCGCATCATTCTCGGGGCGGGCGCCGGGGGAGCGTCGCTGCTCCTCCTGGAGGATCGAATTGCAGATCTCGATGCATTCGTTGCAGATGTAGACTCCCGGCGGTCCCGCGATCAGCGAGCTGACGTGGTGTCGCCGCTTCTCGCAGAAGGTGCAGCGCTCGACGTGTCTTCCGCGGCCGGTGGAGCTCATCTGTGTGTCTCTGGGGCGGGGCGCCGACGCACCCCGCCTCCTCCGAATCTACTCGGAATCGCCGGCTCGCGCGACGATGTGGTCGATCAAGCCGAAGGACTGGGCCTCCTCGGGGGAGAGGAAGTTGTCCCGCTCGGTGGCCTTGGCGACCTCCTTGGCGGTCTTGCCGGAGTGGCTGGAGAGGATCTCCTCGAGCTTCTTCTTCAGCTTGAGGGTCTCGGTGATCTGGATTTCCATGTCCATCGCCGTGCCCTGAGCTCCGCCCCAGGGTTGGTGGATCATGACGCGGGAGTGGGGCAGGGCGTAGCGCTTGCCCTTGGCGCCGCCCGCCAGGAGGATCGCCCCCATGGACGCGGCCTGCCCGAGGCAGTAGGTGGCGATGTCGGGCTCTACGAGCTGCATCGTGTCGTAGATCGCCAGGCCGGCGGTCACCGAGCCGCCGGGGGAGTTGATGTAGACCTTGATGTCCTGGGAGTGGCCGGTCTTGTCGAGGAACAACAGCTGGGCCATGACCGAGTTGGCGACCGTGTCGTTGATCTCGGTCCCCAGGAAGATGATCCGGTCCTCGAGCAGGCGGGAGTAGATGTCGTAGGTCCGCTCCCCGCGGCCGGTCTTCTCGATCACGTACGGGACGTAGTAGTTGACTTCGTTCATGGCGTGGTTGCTGAGCCTGGTGGGCGTTTTCAGATTCCGGTGGGGCGGGCGCCGGGGCGGCGACGGTTCGTCGGTGGAGGTCTCGCGGGCGTTCAGCCGGGTTCGGCGATGTTCGCGCTCTCGCGCAGGAGAGTGCGCACCTTGCGCTCCAGGAGCTCGATCGCGACCTGGTCGAGCAGGCCGTTCTCGCGATAGTAGTCCCGGACTTCCTCCACGCTCGCACGGTTGCGCTGAGCGATCTGGGCCAGCTCGCCGGTCATGTCCGCGTCGGAGACCTTCACCCCCTCCTCTTCGGCAATCCTGCTGACCAGGAAGAAGGCCTTAGCGCCCTTCTCGACCGAGGTTCGCAGATTCGGGGCCTCCTCCTCGGCCTGCCGGGCCGCCTCTTCCTCGGACTGGCCCTGCTCGGTGAGCTGGCCTCGGAGGGCGTCCAGGCGGCCCTGGAGCTGCATCTCGACCATCGCGTCGGGCAGATCGAAGTCGTGGGCTGCGATGACCTGCTGTAGGAGGCTGCCCTCGACGCGGGACTCCTCCCGCTGGGCCTTGAAGCGCTCGATGTCCTCGCGCACCCGCGTGGCGAAGGCCTCTGCGTCCTCGGCCCCGGCCAGCTTCCACAGCTCCTCGTCGGTGGGGGGCACCATCCGAAAGACCGTCTCCACCTCGACGCGGCAGATCCCCTCGGCTCCGCGCACGTCCTCGCGCTCGAAGTCGTCGGGGACCGTCATGGGAACCTCGACCTCCGCGCCGGCGGCGACGCCCGTCATGTGCTCGCTCCAGACGCCCTCGGCGACGCCAGGGATGTCGTCGGACACCGACAGGCGCATGCCCTCGCGCTCGAAGATCGCCTCCTCACCGACCTTCCAGGCGAGCTTGCAGAGGGCCATGCCGTCCTCTTCCAGGCCGCCCTCCTCGAGCTGCTCGGGGCGCGAGTTCGACTGTCGCATGGACTCGACGGCGCTCTCGATCTCCTGCTCGAGCACCGGTTCCAGCTCGCTCTCGATCGAGAGTCCCTTGTAGTCACCGAGCTCGATCTGGGGCTTGAGGTTGACGTCGAAGCTGTGGGAGAACTCCTCGCCCTTGGTCACCTCCAGGGAGGCCGGGTCGACCTGGGGGTGTCCGATGGGCTGGAGATCGTGCTCGGTCATCGCTTCGCGCAGGGCCATGCCGAGGAAGTGCTCGGCCGTCTCCTTGCGGGCGCCCTCGCCGAACTGCTTCTCGAGGACCCCCAGGGGGACCTTCCCCGGGCGGAAGCCCTTCATGCGCACGTTGCGCCCGTGGTGCTTGAGGACCGCGGCGGCCTGGCGCTCGAATTCCTCGCTGGAGACGGTGAGGGAGATCGTGGCCTCGCAAGGGCCGGTTCTGTCGACGTTGACTTCCACGAAACGAACTTCCGGATGCTGGGACCGAGTGGGGAGGAACGGCTCGGGCGGGAATCTACTTCCACGGGAGCCGGGTGAACAGCGCGCGGGCGGAAACACGCTCGGGGAGGACCTCGGGGCGCGGTGCGGGCCGGTGGGTATGCTAACCTCCCGCTGCCGCCGCCCGACCCTACGAGTTGATCCCGCGATGTCCCGAGCCCTCCTGAGCCTGGTTGCGGTGGCTGGCGTGGCGGCGGTCACCGCCGGCGGCCTGTGGTGGTTGCAGTGGGCTAGCCCCCAGCCCGAGCGCAGATCCCCCGAGGGGGCCGGTCCGGTCCCGGTCGCCGTGCGGGGCCTCGTGCCGGCCCTGGCCGAGGTGGCCGTCGAGGCCTACGGCACCCTCGAGCCCTTGCGCCAGGCGCACGTCGCTCCTGAGGTCTCGGGGAGGTTGGACTGGGTGCGCGAGCCCTGGCGGAGGGGGACGCCGGTCTCGGCCGGGGAGGTCCTGCTGCGCCTGGACGCGACCCTGTTGGACCGGGAGCTGGCCGTGGCCACGGCCGAGCTCGACCGCGCCCGCGCGGGAGCGCAGGCCGCCGCCGCGGTGCGCGATCAGGCCGAGGCCCTCGTCCCCGCCGCCCGCGAGGCCCTGGAGTTGGCGGAGCGCGAACAGGCGCGCCTGGAGCGGCTCGGGGAGAGGGGGGACGCGCCCGAGAGCACCGTGGACCGCGCGCGAGAGAAGCGCGCCGCCGCCGCCGCGACCCTCGAGGAGCGGCTCGGCGCCCTGGCGATCGCTCGTGCGAGGCTCGCGGGAGCGGACGAGGCGGTGCGGGCGGCGAGCGCAACGGAGGAGTTGGCGCGGGAACGCAGCGCGCG
>JASLMK010000025.1 GCA_030746555.1 Planctomycetota bacterium
CGTCGTCGCCATGAGCGGCGGCGTGGACAGCTCGGTGGCGGCCCTGCTGCTCGCGCGGGAGGGGCTGGAGGTGATCGGCCTGTTCATGCGCAACGGCGTCGAGGTCACCGAGGAGGCCGCGCGCCACAAGTCCTGCTGTTCGGCGAACGACGCCCGGGACGCGCGCATGGTCGCGGCGCACCTCGGCGTCTCCTTCCAGGCCGTGGACCTCGCCGGGGACTTCGAGCACATCGTGCGCGCCTTCGTCGAGGACTACGGCGCGGGGCGCACGCCCAACCCCTGCGCCGTGTGCAACCGCGACCTGAAGTTCGATCGCCTACTGAAGCTGGCCGAGGAGCTCGGCGCCGAGGGGGTCGCGACCGGCCACTACGCGCGCCTCGACATCGAGGAGGGGCGCGTCGTCGTGCGGCGCGGCGTCGACGCGGACAAGGACCAGTCCTACCAGCTCTTCTGCGTCGCCGAGGAGCACCTCGCCCGCACGCGCCTGCCCCTGGGCGCCCTCGAGAAGCGCGCCGTGCGCGCCCTCGCCGAGGACGCGGGCCTGCGCACCGCCGCCAAGGCGGACAGCCAGGAGATCTGCTTCGTGCCCTCGGGGGACTACCGCAAGCTGCTCGCCGAGCGTGGCGTGGAGCTCCACCCCGGCCGCCTGCTCGACACGGCGGGCAACACCCTGGGGGAGCACGCCGGCACCGAGCACTTCACCGTCGGCCAGCGCCGCGGCCACGGGATCGGGGGCGGGACGCCTCTGTACGTGGTCGAGGTGAACCCCGCACGGGGGACGGTCGTTCTGGGGACGCGCGAGGAGGCCTGCTTCGCCTCCTGTGACGTGGACGCGGTGAACTGGATCGGCTTCGACCCCCCCGAGAGCGGCGAGCTGCCCTGCCTCGTGCAGGTGCGCTACCGCAGCGCCGCCGTGGGGGCGGTGGTGTCCTTGGCTTCCTCGTCCGACGGCGGCCCCGCGGCGCGCGTCGTCTTCGACGAGCCCCAGCCCGCGGTGGCCGCCGGCCAGGGCGCGGCCTTCTACCACGGCGACCGTCTGCTCGGCGGTGGTTGGATTCGCTGCGCCGAACGCGTCCAGGCCGCGGCCCCGCCGGCGCGGTGAGCGGGCGTGCCGCAGGGACCCGGGGGGCGTCGCGGGTCCGCGCCGAACGCGGACGCAACCTCTTCGCCGGCTCCGGCGGAGGCTGGGCCCGCGCCTGTGCCGCCGCCGGCCTCCTCACCCTGGGCCTGGGCGCGGCCCTGACCTTTCCGCGCGCCTCGGGCGCCAGGGACGATCGGCCCGCCTTGCGCGCCGTCGTGCTCGACGCCTCCGCCAGCGCCACGCGCCTGCGCTCCGCCTGGAGCGGATGGGCGCGGCGCACCCTCGACGAGCAGGCCCGCGCAGCCGCCGAGGCCGGGGAGCACCTGGCGGTCGTGCTGTGCGGTGCGGACACCGCCGCGCTCCTGGACCCCGGTCCGCCCCAACGCGCCCTGGACCTGCTCGCCGGCCGCGCCGGCGCGCCCCCGCGCCTACTCCTCGAGGGCCGGGGGGACGCGGCCTCGGAGCTGGCCGCCGCCGTGGCCCTCGTCGAGGGCGAGCTGTCCGCCGCCGAGCGCGGCCCCGGGCGCCTGCTCCTGGCGGGGGACGGGACCTGGACCGGGCGCGATCCCGCCGGGGCGCTGGCGCGCCTGGCCGGCGCCGGGGTGACGATCGAGCGCCTCCCGCCGCCGGCGACCGACCTGCCGGATCTGTCGATCGACGGCCTCTCGACTCCCCGCTCGCCCGCGGTCGGCGAGCCCCTCGCCGTCGCCGTCGAGCTCGCCCTCGTTCCCGGCGCGCGGGGCGCCACGGCCTTCTTCGAGGCCTGCGCCCCGCGGTTGGAGCTGCGCACCGACTCCACCGCGGGGGAGCGGGTGCACCACCTCCCCCTGGTCGCCCCCGCCCACCCGCACATCGACCGCGACGGCGTCCTGCGCTGGCCGGTCCGCGTCG
This sequence comes from Planctomycetota bacterium, assembly GCA_030746555.1. Taxonomy (GTDB): domain Bacteria; phylum Planctomycetota; class UBA1135; order UBA1135. Next base: position 1,973 of record JASLMK010000025.1, read on the forward strand.
ACCTGGCGCCGGTGGCGGAGGGACGCACCCTCGTGCGCGCGCGCCTGCTGGTCGAGGGCCCCGGCGCCCTGCGCGGCGGCGATCCGGTAGGGGAGAACGACGCCCTCTCCGCGGTGGTGACCGCCGGAGAACGCCCCCTGGCCGTGGCCGTGGCGAGCGAGGAGGCGGGCGCGGACCTCACGGCCTGGTTGGAGGAGCTCGCCGCGGTCTCCGACCTGCAGTGGCTCGTGCGCCGCCCCGACGAGCTGGGGGCCCTCGCCGGGCGCCTCGACCTGCTCCTGACCCTCGACCTGTCCCTCTCCCGGCTCCCCGCCGGGTTCGTCGAGCGCTTCGTCGCCTCCGGAGGTGGATGGCTGCACTGCGCCGGTTGGAGCTGGCTGGAGGCGCGGGGAAGAGAGGGGCGCGCGGCCGACGACTCCGCGGTGGGCACCGGGTCCGCGCTGGACACGGCCTCCCTGCTCCCTCTGCGCCCGGCGACCCCCGACTCTCCCGAGCGCTCGATCGTGTTCCTGATCGACGGCTCGGGCAGCATGGCGGGAGAGCCCTTCGAGCGCGTCAAGCTCGCCCTGATCGAGCTCGCCGACGCGGCGGGGCCCGGAGACGACATGGAGCTGCGCTTGTTCACCGGCGCCCTGGGCGACCCGCTGCCCCTCGGCGGCGGCACCTCCCTCGCTCGGCTGCTGGCGACCACCGTCCCCGGCGGGCCGACGGCCATCCTCTACTCCCTCGAGCAGCTCGCCCGCCGGCGCTCCGGCGCCGCCCTGCCCGGCGTCGTGATCTTGCTCTCCGACGGTCACGACGCGGGGGCCTTCGACGTCCCCGAGCGCGCCGCGGCCCTGCGCGCCTCCCTGGCCGCGAGCCGCACGCGCCTGGCGGTCGTGGCGGTCGGCGAGCGGGCGGACCGCGCCCTGCTGGGCGCCTTGCTGCCTCCCGGCGTCGAGCCCGTTTCCGCCGGCGACCTCGGGGAGCTGGCGGAGATCTTCCACCTCGAGGTCCACCGCGAGCGGGTGCTCGAAGGCGCCGGCCTGCGGGTCGTCCCCGCCGACCCGGCGGGCCTGGCGAGCCTGCCGGCGGCGGCGGAGGCCCTGGCGGCCCAGGGCACGGTGGCGGCGGGCGACTGGCCGACCTTCCGCCGCGCCGTGCGCAGCGAGGCGAGCGAGGGTGCGGGCGTGCTCTGGAAGAGCGAGGAGGGCGACCCCCTCCTGGCGGTGCAGCGCGTCGGCGCGGGGCTGACCGCCGCCTGGGCCAGCGCTCCCCTGGCCCAGTGGTCTCCGCGCTGGGCGGAGGCGACGGCGCTCACCGCGCCCCTGCTGCGCGTCCTGGCGCGGCGCGACCGCGGCGGGGAGCGGCTCGAGGCGGAGGTGGTCGGGGGCGAACTCGTCCTCACCTCGGTTCCCGCAGACTGGCCCGCGCTGGTGCGCGCGAAGGTCCTGCTCTCCTCCCGCCCCGCCGGGGGCGCTGGGGCGCTCGAGGGCGTCCTGGGCGTCCTCGAGCTCGCGCCCCCCCCAACCCCGGCCGGGCTCGATCCCGCCGCCCTGCGTGCGGCGCCGTTGCCGGCCTTCATCGACCGAGCGCCCCCCGGGAGCGTGGTCCGCCTGGAGGTCGCCGACGCCGCCGGCGGCTACCTGGGGCAGGCCCCCCTCGTCCTGGCCCGCGCGCCCGAGTTCTCCCCGCGCACGGGACGTCTGGGGGACCTGCCGGACCCGGCCGGGCGGGAGGGCGCGGTCGCCCGGCGACGGGCCCACCCCGCGGCGGGGAGGGTCCTCACGGCGGCCCTCCTGCTCCTGTTCGCGGCGGGGGCGGCGGGGATCTTCCGCCGGTCGGGTTCAGGCTCGCGGCCCATCCTGACGAAGTAGAGCCGGCGGCCCAACCGTGGCCGTTCGGTTCACGAGCGTCCCTTTGGCGCGTCGACGGGAAGGCACCCCATGCACCTGCGTTTCACTCTCGCGGCCGGCGCCCTGGCGCTCGCCGCCTCCTGCGCGACTACCGCGGGCGAGGCCCGCACCGCCCAGTCGGTCGGCCCGTGGCTGGCCGCGTCCCCAAACCTCTCCCAGCAGATCCAGGACCAGATCACGCGCCTGCCCTGGACCCACGGTCTGGAGCGGGTGGAGACCATCCACTGGTTCGCGAGCGTGGGGGAGCCGGCCTACGAGGAGCTCCTCGAGCTCGTGGCCGATCCGCGCTCCGACGTAGCGGGCGCGGCCCTGGCGGCCCTGGGCGCGACGCGCGACAGCCGCCTCGTCGAGCCCCTGCGCCGGATTCCCTGGCCTACCGACAGCGAGGACGCCCTCGGCCTCGAGCGCGCACGCGCCCTGTTGCGCCTGGGGGATTGGAGCATGATCCCGCGGCTGATCGAGGGCCTCGGGCACGAGAGCTTCATGGTGCGCACCCTCTGCCTGCAGGCCCTGCAGGAGGCCACCCACGAGGACTTCGACTACCACCCGGGCGAGAGCGAGCCGGTCCGGCGTTTCGGCGTCGTGCGCTGGCAGGAGTGGTGGAGCGCCCGCTCCGCCGATCCGATCCTGACCGGCGGCGGTTGAGGCGCGGCGCTGCGGCGGGCGACTCGTTCAGGTCGGGTCGGTCTGCAGCAGGCGCACCAGGCCGCGGAAACGGGCTTCGTTCCGCAGGCTGACGAGGTCGGGATCGCTCTGCAGGAACTCGAAGTCGTCGTAGCCCAGCTCAACCGAGCGCTCGAGGGCGTCGAGGGCGTCGTCGCTGCGCCCGAGCAGGGCCAGGGAGCACGCGAGGTTGTAGTGCACCGTGGGGTTGTGGGGCACGAGGCGCACGAGCCGGCGGTCGACTCCCAGGCCGTTCTCCCAGCGCCCCAGGCGCGTGTAGAGCTGGCCGAGCTCGGCGAGGGCGTCGAGGTTGTCGGGATGGCGGTGGGTTTCGATCTCGAAGAACATGGTCAGGAACCGCGTTCCCACCCGGTCGAGGGTCTCACGGAGCCGGGGGTCGGGGTCGATGGGATCGGTGCGCACGGGACTGGTCCTCGCGCCGGTGGGGGGCTCCTGGGCGCTCGATCCTGGCCCGAGGGGGCCGGGAAAGGCAGAATCCGCTTCGGAGGACCGGCCGCTTGCGGCTATCAGGGTCCGGGTTGCGCGCGCTCCTGTCAAGGCGAGGGGAGCGGCGGCGATCACACACGAGCCGGAGGCCGAATGAGCGTGGGAGAAAGGCGAGTCATGGAGATCCTGTTCTGTGATCTGTGCAACGAGTCGGTGCCCGAGTCCGACCTCTGCGCTGGACGCGCGGTGCGCCTGAAGGGGCGCGTGGTGTGCGCCTCCTGCGAGGCGTCGATGGGCGGCCTCGCCGGCGAAGCGAAGAGCACCCCCAGCCCGCCACCCGCTCCCGAGCCGCCGCCCTTCTCCCAAGGCGTGCCCCGCTCACCCACCCCCCAGTCGCCGCCCTCAGCTCCCGCCCCGCCGTCGCGGGGAGGACGGGGTCTGGTGGTGGGAGCTGTGGCCCTGGTGTTCGCGGTCACCGCGGCGGTCTACCTCGGGGGAGAGCTCGAGGACCTGCGGCGGACGGCGAGCGACGAGCGCAGCGCCCTCGACGGCGGCGTGACCGGCGTGAGGATCGACATGGCGCGCGTCCTGGGCAGGGTGGACAGTTTGGGGAGCGAGCTCACCGCCCGCATGGAGGCGCGCATCGAGGAGACGCGCGAGGCCCTCGCGGGGGAGCTCGACGCGCTCGGGAGGGACCTGGCCGCCGCGGGGGAGGTCGCCACGGACCTCGAGACGCGCCTGGCGCGCGTCGACCGCCAGCGCACCGACTCCGACGCGGAGCTGGAGCGGCGCCTGGGGGAGTTGGCCTTCCAGCTGCGCTCCAGCCGCGAGGACGTACGCTCGCTCGCCGAGCGCATGGGTAGCGTCGAGCGCACCGGCGGTGGTGGGGCGGTCGCGGTCGAGCCGGTGCCGCCGGCGGCCATCCTCCCGCCCTGGAACGGAGAGCTCGAGGGGCTCGCGAGCGAGAACGCGGGCACGCGCTGGAACGCGGTCCAGGCCTTGGGGGAGACCGCCGACCCGGCGGTCGTCCCGCATCTGCTGGACCTGTTGGGCGACGAGGACGTCTTCGTGCGCATGGCCGTCGCTCGGGTCTTGGGCGACCTCAAGGTGCCCACTTCGGTGGACCGGCTGATCGACGCCCTCGAGGACTCCGAGGCCGTCGTCCGGGAGTCGGCGATGGTCTCCCTGCGCGACATCACCGGTCGCAACTTCAAGTTCGACGCCGTGGGCTCGGCCTCGGACCGGGCGAAGAAGGTCAAGGCCTGGCGCCAGTGGTGGAGCAAGGCCCGCGACGGCTTCGAACCCAGCGGCTGAGGTCTCCGCGACTGCCGCGCGGCACCTTCCGGCCACCCCGACCGTAGTCGGAGGGGGTGCGGTCGCGTAGAATGAGGACGACCGTAGACAGGGGCCCGAGAGCCCCCCGGGGCCCCAGACCCGTCTCGCCGGGCCGCGAACACCTCCCCCCGCTCCCGCCTTCCCCAGCCGGCCGAACTCGGCCAGAAGAGTACACGACGAACCCATGAAGCACCCCGTCACCCTGATCCTCGGGGACGGCACGGGCCCTGAGCTGGCCGCCGTCACCCGCAAGGTCCTGGACGCCACCGGAGTCGAGTTCGACTGGACGGAGGTCGAGGCGGGCGTGGACGTCATGGAGCGGGCGGGGACCCCGCTTCCCGACGAGGTGCTGGAGTCGATCCGCAACACCAAGACCTGCATCAAGGCGCCCATCACGACCCCGGTGGGGACCGGGTTCCGCTCGGTCAACGTGGCCCTGCGCAAGGAGTTCGACCTCTACGCCTGCGTCCGGCCCTGCAAGAGCTTCGACGGAGTCCGCTCTCGCTACAGCGACATCGACCTGGTGATCGTGCGCGAGAACACCGAGGACCTCTACGCGGGCATCGAGTTCGAGAGGGGGGACCCCAAGACCCACGAGCTCATCGACAGCATCGAGCACCTGAGCGGCCGGCGGATCGCCCCCGACTCGGGGATCTCGATCAAGCCCATCAGCGTCGAGGGCACGCGGCGCATCGTGACGGCGGCCTTCAAGTATGCGATCGCCAATGAGCGCAAGAAGGTCACCGCGGTCCACAAGTCCAACATCATGAAGTTCTCCGACGGCCTCTTCCTGGCCGTGGCGCGCGAGGTCGCCGAGGACTACCCCAGCATCGAGTTCTCCGACCGCATCGTCGACAACATGTGCATGCAGCTCGTGCAGAAGCCGGAGCTGTACGACGTCCTGGTGCTGCCCAACCTCTACGGCGACGTGGTGAGCGACCTGGGCGCGGGCCTGGTCGGCGGGCTCGGCGTCGCGCCGGGGATGAACCTCGGCGACTCGGGGATCGCGATCTTCGAGGCCACCCACGGCTCGGCGCCCAAGTACAAGGGGCTGAACAAGGTCAACCCGACGGCGATGCTCCTGTCCGGCGTGCTCATGCTGCGCCACCTCGGCGAGCGGGCGGCGGCCGAGCGGCTCGAGGAGGCGATCGCCGACGTCATCCGCCGCGGCGAGCAGGTCACCTACGACATGAAGCCCAGCCGCGACGACCCGACGGCCGTCGGGACGCGCGAGATGGGGGAGGCGATCATCGACGCCCTGGCGACCGTCGGGGCCTGAGCGGGATTGGGGGGGCCGGCGCCCGGCGCCCGCGACCCGATGACCGTGCGGTCGTCCGCCCGCCCTCCGGTGGGTCCGTGCGGAAGCTGGGAGCGGGCTCGATCCGCGCTGCGCCGGGTCCTACCATGGGTCCCCGTCCGCCGACCATGAGCTCGATCCAGCAGCGCAAGATCACCGTCGTGGGCGCCGGTTTCGTCGGCGCGACCTGCGCCCAGCTGTGCGCCCTACGGGAGCTGGCGACGGAGGTCGTCCTGATCGACATCCTCGAGGGGCGGCCCCAGGGCATCGCCCTCGACCTCAACCAGGCCGCGGCGGTGGACTTCACCGGGGCCCGGGTGGTGGGGACCAACGACCCGGCGCACACGGCGGGCTCCGACCTGGTCATCGTCACCGCCGGCAAGCCGCGCACGCCCGGCATGAGCCGCTCGGACCTGCTCGGGACCAACGGCAAGGTGATCGGGGCCGTGGCCGAGTACGTTCGCGAGCTCTCCCCCGAGGCGATCGTGATCGTGGTCACCAACCCCCTGGACGTGATGGTGCACCTGATGCGCGTGCGCACGGGCTTCCCGGGGCGGCGCGTGATCGGCATGGCCGGCGTCCTCGACTCGGCGCGCTTCTCCTCGTTCATCGCCGAGGCGACGGGGGCCTCGGTGCAGGACGTGGACGCGATGGTGCTCGGCGCCCACGGGGACTCGATGGTGCCCATGCCGCACTACTGCACGGTCAACGGCGTGGGGTTGGGCGATCTGGTCGGCGAGGCGGAGATCGACGCGATGGCGGACCGCACGCGCCACGGCGGGGCGGAGATCGTCGGCCTGCTCAAGACCGGCAGCGCCTGGTACGCTCCGGCCACCGCAGCGGTGGCGATGGCCGCCTCGGTCCTCGGCGACCAGCGCCGCCTCCTGCCCTGCGCCTGCTACCTGAACGGAGAGTTCGGGTTCGAGGGCCTCTACATGGGCGTTCCGGCGGTCCTCGGCCGCCGGGGGGTCGAGCGCATCGTCGAGCTGCCCCTCACGGCCGAGGCGCGGGCCTTGATGCACAAGACCGCCGGGGCTATCGAAGGAGACCTGGAGACCCTGCGGGAGCTCGGCCAGCTGTGAGCGGATTGGGCCTTCAATCGCGACGGTTCGCGGCCGAGGTGACTCCGTGAGCACGCGGACGGAGCGGGACTCCATGGGGCCGGTCGAGGTCCCCGAGACGGCCCTCTGGGGAGCACAGACCCAGCGCTCGGTGGAGAACTTCAGGATCGGCGGCCAGCGCTTCACCCGCCCGATGATCCGGGCCCTGGGGATCGTGAAGAAGTGCGCCCTGCTGGCGAACGCCGAGCTGGGCGAGCTCGACGCCCTCTCGCCCGCCGAGCGCGACGCGGTGGGCGCCGCGGCCGACGAGGTGATCGCCGGGGAGTGGGACGACCAGTTCCCGCTCGTGGTCTGGCAGACCGGCTCGGGGACCCAGACCAACATGAACGCCAACGAGGTGATCTCCAACCGGGCCATCGCCCTGTTGGGGGGTGAGCTGGGGAGCAAGACGCCGATCCACCCCAACGACCACGTCAACCGCTCCCAGTCCTCCAACGACGTGTTCCCCACGGCCATGCACGTGGCGGCCGCGGAGGAGGCGGTCGGGCGCCTGCTGCCCGCCCTGGGCGCCCTGGGCGGCGCCCTGTCGGCCAAGGCCGCCGCCTGGTCGGATGCGGTCAAGATCGGCCGCACCCACCTGCAGGACGCCACGCCGTTGACCGTCGGCCAGGAGTTCACGGGCTACGCGCGCCAGGTCGAGGGCGCCGTGCGGGCGGTCGAGGCCACCCTGCCGGGCCTCTTCGAGCTGGCCCTGGGGGGGACGGCGGTGGGCACCGGCCTGAACACCCACCCGCGCTATGCGGTCGTCGCGGCGGAGCGGATCGCCGCCGAGACGGGCCTGGCCTTCGTCACCGCGCCCGACAAGTTCTCCGCTCTCGCCGGCCACGACGCCCTGGTGTTCCTCCACGGTGCGCTGAAGACCGCGGCGGCGGCCCTGATGAAGATCGCCAACGACCTGCGCTGGCTCGGGTCGGGGCCGCGCTGCGGCCTGGGGGAGCTGCGCCTGCCGGCCAACGAGCCGGGCAGCTCGATCATGCCCGGCAAGGTCAATCCGACCCAGTGCGAGGCGCTCACGATGGTCTGTGTCCAGGTCATGGGGAACGACGCGGCCGTGGGGTTCGCGGGGAGCCAGGGAAACTTCGAGCTCAACGTCTTCAAGCCGGTCATCGTCCACAACGTCCTCGAGTCCATCGCTCTCTTGGCGGACGCCTGCGATTCGTTCCGCGTGCGTTGCGTCGAGGGCCTGGAGCTGGACCGCGAGCGGGTCGAGGGCCTGATGCGCCAGTCCCTGATGCTGGTGACCGCGCTGAACACCCACGTCGGCTACGACGACGCCGCGCGGGTGGCGAAGAAGGCCTACGCCGACGGCACGACCCTGGTGGAGGCCGTCGTGGCCCTGGGCCTGATGACCGCCGAGGGGTTCGAGGCCGCGGTCGATCCCTCCCGCATGGTCGGTCCGCGGGACGTGGACTGAGGCGCCCCCGATGGTGAGGGGCGGGTATGCTCGGAGGGTGGGGCTCGTGTCCCGTCCTCCCATCATGACCGGCCGCCTGCTGCCCTCCGTCTTCCTCGTGGCCGTCCTCGCGCCGGCTCCGGCGGCCCCCGCGGGCTCCGGCTGCACGGCGCCGCGGTCCTATTGCACGGCGGCGCCCAACTCCGTCCATCCCACCGGGAGCTTCCTCTCCCACCAGGGCTCGACCAGCGTCGGGTGGGACGACTTCGCCCTGGTCGCCGTCCACCTGCCGGCGGACGAGGTGGCCGTGTTCTTCTGCGGTCCCACCCGCCTGGAGGTTCCCTTCGGCGACGGGTTCCGGTGCGTGGGCGCGCCCGCGTGGCGCCTGGGCCCCGAGGACACCGGTCCATCGGGGGTCGTGGTGCGCGAGTTGGACGTGGCGGCCGGACCGGGTCCGGGCGCCGCCTTCTCCCCCGGTTCGACCTGGCACTTCCAGCTGTGGTACGCCGACCCCCGCGGCCGGGGGGGGAGCGGATTCAACCTGAGCGACGGCCTCGAAGTGCGCTGGTGCCCATGATCCCGTGGCACCTGCCCCGCTGGTCCGCCCGGGTCCTGGGGTGAGCCTCGGTCGGGTGCGGAACCGGATCCGAGCGGGTCCGGTGGGACCCTGTGCGCCGTCGTTTTCGTCCGAGGTCGATCCTCTCACCGTGGAGACCTCCGTCGCCACGAGTGAGGCCCACGGCCGCAGCCCCGCGGGCGCGCGCCGCCGGTTCGGCCTGGGGGGGATCGGCGGCGGGGTCGGGAGCCCGTGCCCCCGACCCCGCGTGGGGCTCACTCCCGCTCACCTCGCCGGGCGGGCCGCTCCTGATGCGCCTCGAGCCGGCGCTGGAATGCCCGCTGGCCTTCAGCGGACTGGTTGCGGATCGCCTCGCGGGCGGCCTCGAGGTCAGCCCGGGCCGAGTCCGGCAGGTGCAGCTGGTCGAGCAGACCCGCAGGCACCTCCTGGCGCACGTCGGTCGCCTGCGCGGTGGAGGGCACCCGGGCCATGGCGATCCAGTCGAACGCGAACCCGAGCTCGCCGCCGGTGGCGGTGACCTGGAATCCCGCGCTGCTCTTCTCGGTGACGCTCAGGCTGACGCCGGGGGTGTTCGGCGTCACGGTCAC
>JASLMK010000026.1 GCA_030746555.1 Planctomycetota bacterium
GGGTCTGGGAGCGCTCGTCGGCGCGCGCCGGGCCGGCGCCGCGCGCATCCTGGCCGTGGACCTCTCCGCCGAGCGCCTCGAGCTGGCGCGCCACCACGGGGCCACCGAGACCCTGGTCGCCTCGGCGGACGTCGTGGACGAGATCCTCGAGGGGACCGACGGCGTGGGTTGCGACTTCACCTTCGAGGCCACCGGGCGGGTGGACGTGATGGAGCAGGCGGTCGAGGCCTCCCGCTTCGGCTGGGGCGTCTGCACCGTGCTCGGGGTGGCCGGCAAGGGCGAGCAGCTCTCGGTCACGCCGCGCCTGTTGATCACCGGCCGCAAGGTGCAGGGCGGGAGCTTCGGCGGCGCCCGCGGGCGCACCGACGTGCCGCGTCTGGTCGAGATGTACCTGGAGGGGAAGATCGACCTGGACGCCTTCGTCTCCCACCGCATCGCCCTCGACGAGGTCCATCGCGGCTTCGAGCTCATGGAAGCGCAGGACGGCGTGCGTTCGGTGATCTGCTTTTGAACCCGGAGGAGACGACGTGATCATCGAGAAGACCACGAGCGAGGGCTGGCTCTCCAACACCTACCTCGTAGCCGACGAGCCCGGAGGCCACGCGGTCGTCATCGACACGGGCGGCCCCGTCGAGCCGATCCGCGCGGCGATCGATGCCCATCGCCTGGAAGTCACCCACGTTCTGTGCACCCACCACCACATCGACCACGTCGAGCACAACGAGCTGTACCGCTCGGAGCACGGCTGCCCGGTCTGCGGCCACGGCGCCGAGCGCGAGCTGTTCGGCGAGCTGGACGTGGAGCTGGCCGACGGCCAGGAGGTCGAGAGCGGCGGGCTCGTCGTCCGCGCCCTGCACATCCCCGGCCACACCCAGGGGCAGCTCGCCTTCCTGGTGAACGAGGAGCGCGTCTTCACGGGCGACACCCTGTTCCGGCGCGCCGTCGGCGGGACCCAGGCTCCGGGGCACGGCACCCTCGACCAGCTGCGAGATTCGATCATGGAGCGCCTGCTGCGCCTGCCCGCCGAGATGCCCGTCCACCCCGGGCACACCGAGGAGACGACGATCGGCGAGGAGTGGGAGCACAACCCCTTCGTGCGCCTGTGGCGGGGGCTCGATGCGCCCCTCGAACGCGACTGCACGGTGGCCGGGCGGGAGGCGCTGCTGCTCCTGGAAGCCCGCGACTACGACGGCGGCACCAAGTGCCTGGTGCGCTGGAGCGACGGCGAGCTGGACATCGTACCCGGCTCCCGCGTGAAGACCGGCGGCTGAGCGCCGCGGCGGGGCTTCATGCGGCGCGAGCTCCCCTTCCTGCTCCCGTTCTTGCGCCGCCACCTGGCGGCTTACGTCACGGGCAGTGTCTGCGTCGTCGCCAGCATCTTCCTGAAGCTGCGCATCCCCGTCTTCCTCAAGGACGCCTTCGACGCCCTCGACCGCGGCGGACCGACCGCGCGCGAGGGCCTGTTCGCCGCGGTCGGGTGGATCGTCGCCACCTCCCTCGCCGTGGCGCTCGTGCGCACCTGGAGCCGCCTGCTGATCCTGGGCACCTCGCGGCGCGTGGCCCACGACCTGCGCACCGAGTTGTTCGAGCACCTGACGCGCCTCGCGCCGTCGTTCTTCGTGCGCAATCCGGCCGGCCAGATCATGTCGCGCTTCCTCAACGACATGCAGAACGTCCAGGGTCTGGTGGGGCCGGTGATCCTGTACCTGACCGAAGTCCTGACCCTGTACGCGATCGCCGTCCCGATGATGGCGACGATCGAACCGACCCTGACCCTGCTGGCCCTGGCGCCCTTCCCGTTCTTCCTGTACGCGTCGCGGCGCATGGCCGTGCGCATCCAGGAGGGCAGCCGCGCCGCCCAGAACTGCCTGGGCGAGATCAGCGCCCGGGTGGACGAGAGCCTGGAGGGGCAGGCGGTCCTGAAGACCCTCGTCCTCGAGGAGGCCGCCTGCGGGAGGTTCGACGCCCACTGCGAGCGGTACCGCGCCCTCAACCTCGCGGTGACGCGCAAGCGCGCGCTCCTGATCGGCCTGATGGCCGGCCTCGCCTCCCTGTCGACCCTGATCGTGGTGGTTGGCGCCGCCGGGCGAGTCGTCCCCGCCGACCAGCCGGGCTTCACCCTCGGCTCGATGTTCTCGCTGCTGTTCTACCTGGGCATGCTGACTTCGCCGACGCGCACGCTCGGGTTCGTGATCAGCTCGCTCAAGCGCGGGAGCGCGGCCCTCGGCCGCCTGCGGGAGATCGTCGACAGCGAGGTGAGCCTGCCCGATCCGCCCAGCGGCCCCCCCTGGCCGCGGGTCGGCGCGGGCGCCCTCGAGCTGCGCGGGCTCACGGTCCGCCACGACCCCCTCTCAGAGCAGCCGCACCTCTCCGGCAGCCGGCCGCAGACCTGTGGTGACGACGCGCGCGCCGACGGCGGGCGTGTGGTGCTCGACGGCGTGTCGGTCAGCGTCCCCGCCGGGTCGACGCTGGGCATCGTCGGCCACACCGGCTCGGGGAAGACGACCCTCCTGCGCGCCGTCGCGGGCCTCCAGGAGGTCGAGCGCGGCCAGGTCTTCATCGACGGCATCGACGTCTGCGACCTGCGCCCCGCGGACCTGCGCGCGGCGGTGGGCTACGTGTCTCAGGACGCATTCCTGTTCAGCCTCAGCCTGGCGGAGAACCTCGCCTACGGGCGGCCCGAGGCGACCCCGCAAGAGCTCGCCGCCGCCGCCGCCGCCTCCCGCCTCGAGGCGGACCTCGCGCAGTTCCCCGACGGCCTCGAGTCGATCGTCGGCGAACGGGGGGTGAACCTCAGCGGGGGGCAGCGTCAGCGCGCGGCCCTGGCCCGGGCCCTCGTGGTGGACGCCCCGATCCTGATCCTCGACGACACCCTCTCGGCCGTCGACTCCCACACCGCCGAGGAGATCCTGGTCGGCCTCGCCCCCTACTGTGAGGGGCGCACGACCCTCCTGGTCGCCCACCGCCTCGCCACCCTGCGCCACGCCGAGCGGATCGTCGTCCTCGACGAGGGTCGGGTGGCGGAATCGGGCACCCACGAGGAGCTGCTCGCCGCCGGGGGGCTCTACGCCGCCCTCTGGGAGCGCCAGTCTCGGCGCGAGACCGAAGGAGGCCAGCGTTGATGGGCCGCGGCGATCCCCGCAAGCGAGCCCCCCGCCGGGGCGCCGACCTGCGCCTGTTGCGCCGGCTGTGGCCCTTCGTCCGCCCCCAGGGTGGCCTGCTCCTGGCGAGCCTGGCCCTGCTCCTGGGCACCTCGGCCGCTGCCCTGGCGACGACCTGGGTCCTCAAGCTCGCCATCGAGCGCCACTTCGAGACGGACACGGGCGCGGGGCTGGGGGTGTTGCTGGCCTGGTTCTGCGTCCTCGCCCTGCTCGAGGTGGTCGGCCGCGCCCTGGGCACCTGGACCGTCGACGTCGCCGGACAAAACGCCCTGCTCCGCCTGCGCTCGACCCTCTTCCGCCACCTCCAGGCCCTCTCCTCGGCCTTCCACGACCGCACGCCCACCGGCCGCCTGGTCGGGCGCGTGACGACCGACATCGAGGCCCTGCAGGAGATGTTCTCCTCCGGCGTGGTCACGATCCTCGCGGACCTGATCTTCCTGTGCGCGACGGTGGTGCTGCTGTTCAGCCTGCAGTGGAAGCTGACCCTGGCGGTGTTGGTCGTCGTGCCCCTGCTCGTCGGCCTCACCCTGTGGATGCGCGTGCGGGTGCGGGCGGCCTACGCGAAGATGATCGACAGTCGCTCGCGCCTCAACGCCTTCCTCCACGAGCACATCGTGGGCATGGCCGTCGTCCAGATGTTCACCCGCGAGCGGCGCGCGCGCACCGGTTTCGACGGGATCAGCGGCGACATGCGCGACGCCCAACTGCGCAGCGTCTGGTGGGAGTCGGCCCTCTCCGCCTCCACGGAGAAGCTGAGCCACCTCACGATCGCCCTGATCCTGGCCTACGGCGGCGCCCTGCTCCTGGACGCACCGGCGGCCACGGGCCTGACCCTCGGCGCCCTGTTCGCGTTCATCGACTACATGCGCAAGTTCTTCGTGCCCCTCAACGACCTGAGCTTGAAGGTGACCGTGCTGCAGAGCGCGATGACGGCGGCCGAGCGCATCTTCGACCTGCTCGATCGCGACGACTTCCTCCCCGAGCCCGCCTCCCCCATCGTCCCCCCACGGACGCGCGGCGCCATCGCGTTCGATGGGGTGACCTTCGGCTACGACCCCGCCGAGCCGGTCCTGCGCGGCGTCTCCTTCCAGGTCGCTTGCGGAGAGCGTGTCGCCATCGTCGGCGCGACCGGGGGAGGCAAGACGACCCTCTTGAAGCTCCTGACCCGCCTCTACGACGTGCAGGAGGGTTCGATCACCCTCGACGGCGTCGACGTGCGCGAGCTCCCCCTCTCGGAGCTGCGCTCGCGCATCGGCATCGTGCCCCAAGACGTGTTCCTGTTTGGCGGCGACGTCCTGCACAACGTGCGGCTGGGCCATCCCGAGATCTCCGAGGCCGAAGCCCGCGCCGCCGCCGACCGCCTGCACCTCGACGAGGTCGTGAAGCGCTTCCCCCTCGGCTACGCCGAGCCGGTGCGCGAGCGGGGGGCGAACCTCTCCTCGGGGGAGCGCCAACTGATCGCCTTCGCGCGGGTCCTGGCGGTGGCGCCGGCGGTCCTGGCCCTCGACGAGGCGACCTCCCAGGTGGACTCGCAGAGCGAGCACCTGCTGCAGACCGCCCTGCACGAGCTGACGAGCGGCCGAACCTCCCTCATCATCGCCCACCGCCTCTCGACCGTCCGGGATGTCGACCGGATCCTGGTGATCGAGCGGGGCCGCTTGATCGAGGAGGGCACCCACGAGGAGCTCCTGAGGGAGGGCGGCGCCTACGCCCGGCTCCACGAGCTGCAGTTCGACGAGAACGGGTGAGCCGCGCCTGGCACGGGGAGGTTGGACTCTCCCCGCGCCGCGTGGGATAGTGCCCCCGTGGCGGAGGAGAGCTACCGGGTCGAGGCGCGCGATCTAGCGGGCGGGGAGGTCGAGGTGCGCCTGGCCGGCGACCTGGTCCTGGAGCGGACCGAGGCCCTCAGGCGCAGCCTCGCCGAGGCCGTGGGCACCAAAACCCTGGCCCGCGTCGACCTGTCGGGCGTGCGCCGCGTCGACGGGGCGGGCGCGGCCGTCCTGGCCGAGGCCTGGTACGCAGCCGCGGCGCCGGGCACGGTGCCGGCGCTCGTCGGCGCGCCCGCCGAGGCCGTCGGGCTGCTCGAGCTGGCGACCCAGCGCCCCCCGCGCCCGGCGGACTCGGCCGCGCTCCCCGAGCCCCCCATCCTCCAGACGATCGGCGACGCGACGGCCCGCCTCGCCGGGCTCGGCCACTCGGTGTTGACCTGGCTCGGCGGGCTCGTGCTCTCCACGCGCGCGGCTCTCGCCCGACCGCGCACGGTGCACTGGGTCGACGTGCCGAGGCTGGCGGAGCGGGCCGGCGCCGACGGCGCGCCGATCGTCCT
>JASLMK010000027.1 GCA_030746555.1 Planctomycetota bacterium
CTAGGGCTGTGCCTTGCCCTGGTCGGCGACGGTCTTCTGCGCGGCGGCGAGCTCGGACTCATCAGCGAGGTAGAAGCTGCGCAGCGGGCGCAGCTCGTCGTCGAGCTCGTAGACGAGGGGGATGCCGGTGGGGATGTTCAAGCCGACGATCTCCTCTTCGCCCAGGCCGTCGAGGTGCTTGACGAGCCCGCGCAGGCTGTTGCCGTGGGCGGCGACGAGCACGCGCCGGCCATCCCGCAAGGCGGGGGCGATGCTCCCCTCCCAGCAGGGCATGAGCCGCTCGACCGTATCGGCCGTGGACTCGGCGAGGGGCGGCGCGGTGAAGTCCGCGTCCGCGTAGCGCGGATCGAGAGAGGGATTCGCGGGGTCGTCGACGTCGAAGGGCGGCGGAGGCACGTCGTAGCTGCGGCGCCAGACGAGCACCTGCTCCTCGCCGTGGCGCGCCGCCGTCTCCGCCTTGTCCAGGCCGGTCAGCTTCCCGTAGTGCCGCTCGTTCAGCCTCCAGGTGCGGTGGACGGGGATCCACATCAACTCCATTCGTTCGAGCGCGAGCCACAGGGTCTCGATCGCCCGCCGCAGGAGAGAGGTGTAGGCGACGTCGAACAGCGGACCGTCGTGGTCCCAGTCGTGGGCGGACAGGCGCCGGCCGGCATCGGCGGCCTCCGAGCGCCCCCTCTCGCTGAGCGGGACGTCCTTCCAGCCGGTGAAGCGGTTCTCGAGGTTCCACTGGCTCTGGCCGTGGCGCAGCAGGACGAGCGTCGGCATGGGACGAGGGTGCGGGGTCAGGGCTCGCCGGCCTCGCACGAGCACGCCATACTGGATGCGCGCCGCGCCGAGTGGCGGCCGGAGCCGAAGAGAGGGACGATGACGGAACGATCCACCAGGAGTGCGACCCGCCGTGCGGTTCGCCTGGAGAACGCCCGAAGAGTCTACCCCGCGGGCGGGATGCGGACGCGCCTCCGGGGCTGGTTCCGCGGCGCCCTCGGCGCCGGGCTCGCCCTGTGCGGAGCCTGCGCCTCCACCGACTACCCCGACCTGAACCTCTACAGCGTCGACCAGGACAAGGCCATGGGGAGCCGCGCCTACGAGGAGCTCCTGGCGCAGAGCGCGACCCTGGCCTCCGGCCCCGAGGTCGAGACGGTCGAGCGCGTCACCGAGCGCCTGGTGGCCTCGGCCCTGGAGCTCGACCACGCGCTCGCCCCGCGCTTCGACTGGCAGGTGACCGTCCTCGACGCCCCCGACGTCGTCAACGCCTTCTGCCTGCCCGGCGGGAAGATGGCGGTCCATTCGGGCATGCTGCCCGTCGCCGAGAGCGACGCCGGCCTGGCGGTCGTGATGGCCCACGAGATCTCCCACGCCCTCCTGCGCCACGGCACCCAGCGCGCCTCCCGCGAGACCGCGGCGGCGGGACTGATCGCGATCTTCACCGACGAGCCCGAGGAGGCGCAGCGGGCCGGCGTCTTGGGCTCGCTCTTGTTGATGATGCCCTGGGGCCGCACCGAGGAGTCGGAGGCGGACCTGTTGGGCCTGCGGATCATGGCCAACGCCGGCTACGACCCGCGCGAGGCCGTGCGCTTTTGGGGACGGATGGCGGCCGGCGGCGGCGGCGCCGCCGGGCGCCTGGGGGAGTTCTTCTCCACCCACCCCTCCGAGCGCACTCGCATCGCCGACATCCGCCGCGCCCTCGAGGAGGTCCTGCCCCTCTACGAGGCTGCACGGGCGGCACCCTAGGCCGCTCACCCGGATCGGAGCGAGAAAAAAGGGCCCGGTCCACCTCGCCACTCGGGCTTATAACTAGCGCTATCTCAATGGTTTAGGTGTCTAGGCCACTAATCACCTAGGGTTCCTCTATTCAATCCTCCGTGCCCCGGCGGTTGACTGCGGAGTCTCCGCAGAGTCCAGACCAGCACCTGCCGGGCACGGGAACCGGCCGGGTCCACCTACGGATGGCCCCCGCCGGCGCCCTGCGTGCGGCCCAGAGTTCCCCCGACCGTGAAGATCGCCTTCGTCACCCCCGAGCTCCAGTCACTCGTCCGCCGGACGAACCTGGCGGAGATCTCCGAAGCCCTGCCGCGCACCTTGCGCGAGGCGGGCCACGACATCCGCGTCTTCATGCCGTTCACCCGCGACGTGAACACCTTCCCGATGAAGGGTCTAGACCCTTGCGGAAGCGTCACAGTGAAGGGCGAGCTGGGTCCGGTGTCGATCAACCTGCACCAGGGCCTGCTGGGAGACCTCCCCGTCATCCTTCTCGACCACGAGAAGCTGTTCCGCAACCGCCACCCCTACGGGGACGAGAACGGACCCTACCTCGACAACTGGCTGCGCTTCTCGGTCTTCGCGCGCGCCGTCCTCGAGGCCCTCGAGGAGCTCCGGTTCCGGCCGGACATCCTGCACTGCATGGACTGGACCGCCGGGCTGATTCCGGTCTACCGGGAGCTCGAGTACCTCAACTCCAAGCCCGACCACCCCGCCTCGCGGGCGGGCGTCTACTTCGCCATCCACAACCTGGCGATGCAGGGCAGCTTCGAACGCGAGATCCTCCCGCGCATCGGGCTACCGATGGAGACCTTCCAGCACGTCCGGGGTGTGGCCCTCGACGGGCGGGTCAACTTCCTCAAGGCCGGCGCGGAGTTCGCGACGATCATCGGCACGCACTCCCCCGCCCAGGCGCAGCGCATCCAGCACACCGACCGCGGCTACGGCCTGGAGGAGACCTTCCAGCGACGCAAGAAGGAGCTGGTCGGGGTCACCAACGGCATCGACTACTCGACCTGGGACCCCGGCAGCGACGAGCTCCTGGCCCAGACGTTCACCGCCGAAGACGCGGGCGCGGGCGGGGACTACCCCGGCAAGCGCAAGTGCAAGGCGGCCCTGCAGGATCTCCTCAAGCTCGACCGCGGCCCGCGCACGCCCATCATCGGCGTCATCGGGCGTTTCGACGCCGACAGCGGCTGCGATCTCCTGGCGGAGATCATGACCGACGTACTCGAGCGCAACTTCGAGGTGGTCATGATGGGCTCGGGACAAGCGGAGATCCTCGACCGCATCCGCACGATCGAGAGCACCTTCATGGGGCGCTGCCGACTGATCGACGGCTACCACGTGCAGGTTGCCCACCAGCTCCTCGCCGGCATCGACATCCTCGCCCTCCCCTCCCACTACCAGCCCTCGAACGCCCTGTGCGCCATCGGCATGCGCTACGGGACCGTCCCCGTCGTGTACGAGCACAGCGGACTCGACGACACGGTCGTCGATCTCGAGGCGGAACCGGAGAAGGGCACGGGCTTCTTCTTCCGGCACTACAGCGGAGCGGGTCTGCTCGAGGCCTTCGATACGGTGCGAGTGGCCTACAAGGCCGCGTCGAGCTGGAAGGAGACCGTGCGCCGCTGCCTCGAGCTCGACTTCTCCTGGCAGGCGACGGCGACCAACTACCTCAAGGCCTACCGCCGCGTCACACGGCGCGTGAAGGCGCAGCTCGAGGAGGTTTGAGCGCCCTGGTGGGGATCGACGTCGGCGGCACTGCAATCAAGGGCGGGGCCGTCAGCGCCGACGGGGAGGTCCTCGACAAGGGGGAGATCCCCGCCGCGGTTGACGAGGGCCCCGAGGCCGTCGTCGATCGCATCGCCGCGCTGGCTCGCGGCCTGGGTGCACGTGCAGCCTTGGGCCTGGGCGTACCCGGCCTGCTCGACCGCGACGAGGGTGTCGTGCTCTCCTCGCCCAACCTCCGCCCCCTCGACGGCTTCCCCCTTCGAGACGAGCTGGCACGGCGCCTGGGCATCGCTCCCCCCGCCGTCCGGATCGAGAACGACGCCAACGTGGCCGCCATCGGGGAGCACTGGCTGGGCGGAGCGCGCGGCGAGGACCATGTCCTCATGATCACCCTGGGCACCGGCGTCGGCGGGGGCCTGATCCTCGACGGCCACCTGTTCGTCGGAGACGGCGGCGGAGGCGAGGTCGGCCACACCGTCGTCGACCCCGCCGGCCCCCCCTGCGGTTGCGGACAGCGCGGCTGCGTGGAGGTCCTCGCCTCCGCCACCGCCGCCCGGCGGCGGGCGCTGGAGGCCGGATTGTCCGATGACCTGATCGAGCTCGCCGCCGCGGCACGGGCGGCGCAGGGACCCGAGCGCACGCTCCTGGAAGCCGTCGGCCGCGACCTCGGCCGCGGGCTCGGCACGGTCGTGACCCTGCTCGACGTGCGCTGCTTCTTGATCGGCGGCGGATTCGGACGCGCCCTCGACGTCCTGATCGGGGGGATCGCCGAGGGGATCGCCGAGCGTTCCACCGGCCCCGACCGCGAGGACCTGCGCATCCTGCCCGCCACCCTGGGTCCGGACGCCGGCTGGATCGGCGCCGCGCGCATGACCTGTTGAGCCGAGAGCGATGAGCCAGGCCTCCCCACGTCGTTATCCTGGCTTGCCATGAGCGAGAACGATCCCGTCCTCCGCATCCGCGGCCTGGAGAAGGAGTTCCGCGCCGGCTTCCTCTGGCGGCGGCGCTTCAAGGCCATCGACAAGGTCGACCTCGAGGTCGGCCGGGGTTCGGTCTTCGGCTTGCTCGGCCCCAACGGCGCCGGCAAGACGACCCTGATCAAGATCCTCCTGGGGCTCGTCCGCGGACACGGCGGGACCGCCGAGGTCTTCGGGCTCCCCGCAGGCTCGAGCGAGTCGCGGCGCCGGGTCGGCTACCTGCCCGAAGCCCATCGGCTCCCCAACTACCTGACCGGCTGGCAGGTCATGGTGCTGTTCGGGATGCTCGCCGGCCGCCCGCGCAAGGACGTCGAGCGGCGGGCGCCCGCCCTCCTCGAGCGCGTCGGGATGCTGAAGGACGCCCAGCGCAAGGTGAAGGAGTACTCCAAGGGCATGCAGCAGCGCCTCGGCCTCGCCCAGGCGCTGATCCACGAACCCGAAATCGTGTTCCTCGACGAGCCCACCGACGGGGTGGACCCGGTCGGGCGCATGACCATCCGCGAGATGGTGCAGGACCTCAAGGAGGCGGGCGTGACCGTGTTCCTGAACTCCCATCTCCTGATGGAAGTCGAGATGATCTGCGACCGCGTGGTCATCATGGACCGCGGCCGCATCCTTCGAGAGGGAACGATCGAGGAGCTGACCCCACGCACCGGGAGCGTGCGCTTCGAGGTCCGCGAGATCCCCGCAGACCTCGAGCAGGTCATCGACGGCCTCGGCGACCTGCGGCACACCGACGCGCGCTCCTTCGAGCTGGACATCACCGGCGACGAGCAGATCGACGCCGCCATCGACCGCCTGCGCGCGCGGGGCGTGACGATCACCTCCATTACGCCGCGCAAGCTCAGCCTCGAGCAGTCGTTCATCGACCTGGTGCAGGGAGAGCGGAGATGAACGTCACGATCCTCAAGGCGCTCCTGGAAGACGCGCGCCAGCAGGTGCTCGACAACATGGTCTTCCGGCTGATGGTGGTCCTGCTCATCGTCCCCATCAGCTTCACGTTCCTCGTCGGCTTCGGCGAGGAGCGGATCACGATCCTCTTCGGGATGTGGGAGATCGACTACCAGACGTTCCTGGAGACCTTCGGCGGCCCGCCCATGGAGATCGGCGAGGTCGGCCACTTCTTCATCCAGGGCGTCCAGGAGGTGTTCATCAACTTCTTCGGCGGGACCGTGGGGATCATCTTCTGCGTCGCCGCCACCGCGTTCTTCGTCCCGCGCATGATGGAGAAGGGATCGGCCGACACCCTGTTCTCCAAGCCCGTCTCCAGAGCGACCCTGCTCCTGGCGCGCTACTTCACCGGCATCCTCTTCGTGGCGATCCTCGCCGCCGTCTTGGTGCTCGGCATGTTCCTCGGATTCTGGGTGACCTCGGGCTACAGCGATCCCGGGTTCCTATGGGGCGCTCTGACCCTGGTCTACCTCTACAGCCTCATCCACGCCTTCTCGATCATGGTCGCGACGTGGACACGCAGCAGCGTGGCGGCGATCCTGCTCTCCTTGATGTTGTTCGTGATCTCCGGCGGGATCCATCGCACCTGGATGGGCATGCAGTGGGCGAGCAACCAGGAGCTGCTCACGAGCCTACGGAAGGTCGAGAGCGCGGACGTGTCCGAGGCCGAGCGGGAGGAGCAGGAAGAGGCCCACGGGGTCGTCCAGGTGCTGATGACGACCCTGGAGATCCTGCACTACACCCTCCCCAAGACGACGGATGCGGACGTCATCACGGCGATGCTCAGGCGCACCCTCAGCGGCCTCGGCCCGGTGCTCGAGGACCACGACTACGACGTCGTCGTCGAGGACCACCCCACCGGCTTCGCGCCCGAGGGGGCCTCCCTCGACGCCTTCCCCGAACAGACGGCCCTCTGGCGGGCCGATGACGGCGGCGCTGTGCGCTTCAGGGTCGAGGAGCGCCCGCAGGTGGAGAGCGGGCCGAGCATCCGCCGCAGGCTGCGCCCCCTCCAGGCGCGCGCCGCGGCGCAGGATTTCCTCGACTCTGTGGACTCTCGCACGGACCCGGACCTGCCCGCGAGGCGGGAGACCGTGCGCATCAGCGGCGTCCAGGCCCACACCGTGCGCTGGCAGGAAGACCTCGACGGCGTGTGGACCGACCGCGAGGCCGTATTCCTGACCTTCGCCGAGGGCTACTACCGCCTCGAGATCGACCTGCCCGCAGCGACCCTGAGCGAGGAAGAGCGCGACGAGTGGCGCGAAGCCTTCCTGGAGGGAATCACCCTCGGCAGCGAGCAGTTCATGGATCCCTCGACCTGGTACCGCCGACAGTTCGACTGGGGCTCGCCGCTGGCGTTCAACGCGTTCTTCTCGATCGGCAGCTCCCTCGCCTTCGCCTCGCTCATGCTGGCCCTGGCCTGGCTCCGGATCCGCACGGTCGATTTCTGATGGACGACGCCCTCCTCGGCGCTCTGCGCGACGTCGTCGGCGACGAGGGATTGATCGGGGATGCGGTGCGCCGCAAGCCCTACGAGTGCGACGGGCTCACCTTCCACAAGCGTGCGCCCGAGCTGGTCCTGCTCCCCGCGGACACCGAGCAGACCGTGCGCTGCATGCGCTTGCTCTCCAAGGCCGGCGTCTGCGTGGTTCCGCGCGGGGCCGGGACCGGACTCGCCGGCGGGGCCACGCCCCTGGAGGGCGGCGTGGTCGTGGGAACCTCGCGCATGCGGCGGGTGCTGGAGATCGACGAGGTCGATCGCTTCGCCCGTGTCGAGGCCGGCCTGGTGAACCTGGACCTCAGCCGCGCCTGCGCCGGGCACGGTCTGTTCTATGCTCCAGACCCCTCCAGCCAGATGGCCTGCACCATCGGCGGGAACGTCGCCAACAACTCCGGAGGCCCCCACTGCTTCAAGTACGGGGCGACGACGCGCCACATCCTCGGCCTCAAGATCGTGACGCCCGAGGGCGAGGTGATCGACCTCTCCGAACCCGAAGTCGATCCCCTCGGGTACGACCTCGTCGGCCTGTTCGTCGGCAGCGAGGGCATGTTCGGCCTGGCGACGGAGGTTACGACGCGCCTGGTCCCTCTGCCCGAGGTCACCGAGACCCTGCTGGCGATCTTCCCCAGCCTCGAGGCCTGCTGCGACTCGGTGACCGAGATCATCGCCGCGCGACTGGAGCCGTCGGCGATCGAGATCCTCGATCAGATGACGATTCGGGCGGTCGAGGCCAGCGTCTACGCCGCGGGCTACCCAGAGGAGGCCGAGGCGGTGTTGCTGCTCGAGGCCGAGGGCAGCGCCGCCGAGGTGGACGAGAACGTCGCCGACATGCGCGCCGTCCTCGCGCGCCACGGCGTGCTCGAGGAGCGCCG
Source organism: Planctomycetota bacterium (assembly GCA_030746555.1). Taxonomy (GTDB): domain Bacteria; phylum Planctomycetota; class UBA1135; order UBA1135. Next base: position 7,791 of record JASLMK010000027.1, read on the forward strand.
TGCACGCGACGAGCGCGAGCGCGCACGCCTGTGGGCCGGCCGCAAGGGCGCCTTCGGCGCCATGGGCCGCATCGCGCCGGACCTGTACGTCGCCGACGTCGTCGTCCCGCGCACCAAACTGCGCGAGCTCGTCCTCGCGAGCACCGAGATCGCCCAGGCTCGCGGCCTGAGGATCTCGAACGTGTTCCACGCCGGCGACGGCAACCTGCACCCCAACATCTCCTACGATCGCCGCGACCCCGAGGAGGTCGAGCGCGTGCTCGACGCGGGCCGGGAGATCATGAAGCTGTGCGTCGCCGCCGGCGGCTCCCTGTCCGGTGAGCATGGGATCGGTCTGGAGAAGCGCGAGGAGATGGAGCTCGTCTTCGATCCTCCCAGCCTGGAGACGATGCTGCGCGTGCGCTCGGCCTGGGACGACGGAGGGCGCATGAACCCCGGGAAGCTGATCCCGGTGCGCATCTGCATGGAGCTGTCCACGCGGCCGATCGCCGCTGTCGGGGGGGCGCGGCCATGACGGCGGTTCGCGCGCGACTCGAGGCCCTCCTCGGTAGCGAGGCCGTGGACGAGCTCACGCTCGGCGCGGGGCACGCGCCCCTGCCCATGGTTCTCCCGCCCGGGGAGGCCGAGCTGTGTACCGTCTTGGAGCTGGCAACCCACGAGGGCTGGCGCGTGCTGCCGGTCGGAGCCGGCAGCCGTGTGGGAGCGTGTCGCCCCCCCGCCGGCTGTGACCTGGCGCTCTCGACCCGGCGCTTGGACGCCATCGTGGCCTATGAACCCGGAGACGGGACCCTGACCGCCCAGGCGGGCACGCCCATGGCGCACGTTGCGCGCACGGCCGCGGGCGGAGGCCACCACCTCTCCCCCGACGTGGCGCGTCCAGCGGCCACGACCCTCGGCGGCGTCCTCGCCTCCGGCGCGAGCGGGTTCGACCGCCTGCGCCACGGCCCCTCGCGCTGGCACGTGTTGGGAACGCGGATCGCCGAGGCGGACGGCACGGTGACCCAAAGCGGTGGGCGGTTGGTGAAGAACGTGACCGGCTACGATCTCCACCGCCTGTACTGCGGCTCGCGCGGGAGCCTGTGCGTCATCCTCGAGGCATCCCTGCGCCTGTTCCCCCTGCCCGAACGGCAAGTGGTCGTGCGCGCCCCCTTCTCCGAGGCCGACGCCGGCCTGGCAGCGGCACGGGTCGTCGCGGCGCTGCCGGTCGCCCCTGTGGCGGTCGTGCTGACCGACCGGCCCGAGGTCGAGGGCGCACCATGGTCCGTGGAGGTCGTTCTCGGCGGGCGGGCGGCGCGCGTGGCTTGGGAGTGCGGCGAAGTGACCGCCGCCCTCCCCAATGCGACGGTGATCGACGACGGCGTCGTACGCGCCGCGTTCCTGCGCGACCTCGAACCCGATCCGAGCAGCGCCCACGCCCTGCGGATCACCTGCCGACCGTCGAAGGCCGCGGCCGTCTTGGATCGCGCCCGATCCGTACTGGCGGCTGTCGGCTTCGAGGTGACGAGCCTCCTCCACCCGGGCGTGGCGACGATCGCCATCGCCCTGCCGCAGGGCCTGGAGGGCTTGGCTTCCGTGGTCGAGGAACTGCGCGCGATCGAAGGGGCGCGGGTCTGCGTGCAAGGCTCGGATCTGCCCGGCGGCTTCGAGCCCCTCGAACGACCTACCGTTGGCCTGGACCTCATGCGCCGCCTGCGCGAGGCCCTCGACCCACACGGTCGCTTCGCACCCGACAGCGTGCTCTGGGGATGACGGCGATGGAACCCTCCAGTCTCGTCGAAGCCGCGCGCACCCTCGACTGCATCCACTGCGGTCTGTGCCTCAACACCTGTCCGACCTACCGGCTCACCGGTGTCGAGTCCGCTGGCCCGCGCGGACGGGTACACCTGATGCGGGCCGTCGCCGAGGGCGAGCTCGAAGCCGACGCGGGCTTCGCCGAAGAGATGAACGCCTGCCTGCTGTGCCGCCACTGCGAGAGTGTCTGCCCCTCGGGAATCCGCATGGGGACGATGATGGAGTTCACCCGCGGCGGCCTCGAGCGCCACGGACGGCGGCCGCTCTGGTCACGGGCGGCGCGCTGGTTGGGCTTCCGCCTCGTCCTCCCCCGCCGCGGCCTGGTGAGCGTGCTCGCCGGCGCCCTGCGCCTCGCCCAGAGGTCGGGTCTGGTGCGCCTGGCCCCCGCCCTGCTGGGGAGTCGAGGCGCCGGCCTGCCCCACCTCCCGGGCGTCCCCCCCGCCTCCGAGCGCGGGGCACTGCCCGCGCGCACTCCGGCGCAGGGCGAGACGCACGGCCGGGTCGGTGTGCTCGACGGTTGCGTGATGCCCATCCTGTTCGGGCGCGTGAACAGGGCCACGGTGCGGGTGCTCGCCGCCTGCGGCTTCGAAGTCCACAGCCCGCCGCGCGCGACCTGCTGCGGCTCCCTGCACGCCCACAACGGCGACTTGGAGGCCGCGCGCTCCCTCGCGCGCGGGACGATCGCCGCCCACGAGGACCTCCTCGATCTCGACGGCACGCCGGCGCCCATCGTCGTGAACAGCGCGGGGTGCGGCTCGCACATGAAGGAATACGGCGAGCTTCTGGCCGACGATCCCGCTTGGAGCCGGCGCGCTCGGGACTTCGCCGCGCGGGTGGTCGACTTCAGCGAGCACCTCGCAGCGAGCCCCGACGACCTCCTCGACGCCGCGCTCTCCGGCCGGTCCGCGGACCTCGCCGGCCCCGTGGTGTGGGACGATCCCTGCCACCTCTGTCACGGACAGGGCGTGCGCGACCAACCGCGCTCCCTGCTCGATCGAGTCTCCGGCGCCGAGCGCGTGGACCTCGCCGAGAGCGAGTCCTGCTGCGGCTCGGCGGGCGTCTACTCCCTCACCCACCCCGAGCCGAGCGCCGCCATCCTCGACGAGCGCCTCACCGCCCTCGCTGCGACCGGCGCCAAAACCCTGGTCACCGCGAACCCCGGCTGCCAGCTCCAGTGGGCCGCCGGCGTGCGCCGCGCCGGGCTAGAGGTCGAGGTCCTGCACCTCGCCGAGGTCCTCGGTCGCGCCCTCGACGACTGAGCCGGCACCCGCGCTCCCTGACCCGAGGCCACCGCGCCTACCGGCGTGGGAAGGGAAGCCGGCGAGGCGGCGGCGAGCACGACGGCACGTGCGCGGTTTGCGAACCGCCCCCCGTCTCCTCCTCCAGCTCCTCGCCGCTCAGGGAGCCCCGCCGAGCGGCGGGAGGGCGGTGAGGAGAGCCTGCAGGGATTCCTCGGAGGCGGGCTCGCCGGCGGGCCAGACCGCGTAGGCGATCCAAGGACGTCCGGGGCGGTAGAGGTTGGCGCGCACGGACTCCCGGTACCCGTCGGCGAGCTTGCGGCGCACGCGGACGAAGCTAGGGGCCAGCTCGCCCCAGCGCAGGCGGCCGCCGGCCAACGGCAGGTCCACCCGCTTGTCGGGGCCTTCGCGGGGAGGCTCGTAGGAGAGCCTCCGGAACTGGCGCTCGAGGACGGCCTCGATGGCGTCCTCTGGATGGCGCACGAGGAACGCGCGCTCGAAGGGGGCCGGAGCGCTGTCCTCAGCGATCGAATCGGGAGGAGACGCCCCCTCGCCGGGCACCCCGAGCACGACGACCTGCTCGCCGGTCGGCAGGGCGCGCGCCTCCAGCAACGCCAGCCCGAAGGGCAGCTCGCCGACATCGAAGTCCTTTGCGAGCAGGGCGGCCGGATCCTCGCTCCGCTCCCCCATGCCCACGAGAACGACGAAGGCGCCGGCGATCGCAGCCAGGGCGAGGCCGATCCCCAGGACGCCCGAGACCGTCTCGCGCGGGACGGGGGCGACCATCGTGATCAGCGTTGCGGCCCGACGTGGAACGGCGCGAGGAGCTCGCGCAGGTACTCGTCGGGAACGGGATCGGAGGTGTGGGTCGCGCGCACGACCTGCACGACGAACAGGCCCGGATCCCCCGGAGCCGTCAGGTCGATCAGGGCCGAGACTCCCGCGCGCGCCGGCGAGCCTTCGCCGCCCTCGCCCGCCTCCTCGTCCTCGAACTGGTAGAAGCGGAGCACGTCGAGCACCCTGCCCTGGATCTCGATCGTCCCCGCCTGCAGATCCTTGCGGCCGCCCAGGCCGGCGATGCTCCCGGTGAACTCGGGGTCGAACAACTGGTCGCGCGCCTCGTCCGCCTCGGAGATGTCGAAGGACTGGAAGATCACCGCGTATCCCCGGGAGTCCTCGAAGGTGAACATCTCCACGCCCATCATCCCGCCGCCGAAGAGCAGGTTGAGCTCCTCAGGGCGCTGGTCGAAGGAGAGGCGCTCCTCGATCCGAGGCCACTGCACGTCCGGGTCGTTGAAGCCCTGGAACTGCTTGAAGAGCAGGCCGGCCACGACCAAGGCCGCGAGGACGGCGAGCAGGCAGCCGCCTCCGCAGAACAGCAGCCACAGGGGGAAGGCGCGCTTGGCGGGAGGCGCGACGGGTTGGTCGTCGAAGCCTGTGGATTGCTCTTCGAAGGCGGTCATCTCAGCTCCTCTGGGCGGGTCGCACGGGCGAGTAGGCGCCCACGGGGCGGAGGATCCTACGCCCCTTGGCACACGCGATTCGGGACAATGCGGGATTCTCTACCACTCGTAGAAGCCCCGCCCCGCCTTCTTGCCGAGCTCCCCCCGGCCGACCATTTCGCGCAGGAGGGCGGGGGGAGCGAAGCGCTCGCCCAGCTCACCGGCGAGGTACTCGGCGATCGACAGGCGCACGTCGAGGCCGACGAGATCCGTCAGGCGCAGCGGTCCCATCGGGAATCCGTATCCCAGAGTCATCGCCTTGTCGATGTCCTCCGCCGACGCCACGCCGCTCTCGAGCATGCGGACGGCCTCGAGGCCGATCACCAGGCCCAGGCGCGAGGAGGCGAAGCCGGGGCTGTCGGTGACGCGGATGGGCTCCTTCCCCATGCGCGTCGCGAGCTCCAGCGCCGTCGTGACGACCTCCTCGGTGCTCGTGGGCGCCTCGACGACCTCGACGAGCTTCATGATGTGGACCGGATTGAAGAAGTGCATCCCGACCACTCGCTCGGGATGGCGCGTCGCGGCGGCGATGGCCTCGACCGGAAGGGACGAGGTGTTCGTGGCCAGGAGCACGTCCGGGCCGAGCCGCTCGCCCAGCTCGCCGAAGATCGAGCGCTTCAGCTCGAGCCGCTCGGGGACCGCCTCGACGACGAGCTCGACGCCCTCGACCGCGGCCGCCAGCTCACTGCGACCCTCGAGTCGGCCAAGGGTCGCGTCACGCACCGCGGCCTCGACCTTGCCCCGCTCGACTCCCTTCTCCAGATTCGCGGCGACCTTCGCCAGGCCGCGCTCGACGACGTCGGCGTCCACGTCGAACAGGTTCGTGCGGATGCCGCACATGGCCAGGACCTGAGCGACGCCGTGTCCCATGGTGCCGGCCCCGATCACGGCCGCCGTCTGTATCTGCGCTGCGTTCATGGCAGCAGATCCTACCCGGCGGCGTCCCCGCCGGCGCTCAGGGATCGGGAGTCAGGACGACCTTCCCGTTGACCTCGCCGGCCTCCAGGGCGCGGTGGGCCGCGACGATCTCCGAGAGCGGAAGGACGCGATCGACGACCGGACGAAAGACACCGGCGGCGACCTTGTCGAAGATGGTCGGGAAGGCCGAACGCGGCCCCATGGTGGAGCCGTGCACGGCGATGTTCTTCATGAACAGGTGCGGCAGGAGCAGGGACACCATTGGGCCGGTCGTCCCGCCGCAGGTCACTAGGCGGCCCCTGCGCGCCAGGCAGCGCATCGAGCCCTCCCAGGTCGCCGGACCGACGTGCTCGACGACCACGTCCACCCCACCGCCTCCGCTCCAGGCCTTGACCTGCTTGGGCCAGTCGGGGTCGTGGTGGTCGAGCGCCTCCTCGGCCCCCAGCTCGAGGGCGCGGGCTCGCTTCTCTGCGCTGCCCCCGGTGGCGATCACCCGCGCACCCAGGTCTCGGGCGATCTGGATCGCCGCCGAGCCGACGCCGCTCGAGCCGGCCAACACCAGGACGCGCTCACCCGAGCGGAGTGCGGCACGCGTGACGAGCATGCCCCAAGCCGTGACGAAGACCAGGGGGACCGCGGCCGCCTCGATGGGATCGACGCCGTCAGGCAGGGGCAGGACGAAGCGCTCGTCGAGCACGACGGACTCACAGTCGTAGCCGTCGCAGTGCTCGCCCCGGATGTGGTAGTCGTCGGAGAGGTGGTCGTCGCCGCGACGATCGAACTCCGACTCGCCCGAGGAGACGCCGGGGAGCAGCACGACGCTCTGCCCGACCCCTAGGCCGCCGACCCCCTCACCCAAGCCGGTGATCACGCCGGTCCCGTCGCAGCCGGGAATCAGGGGCAGCGGGAAGCGCACGCCGGGGATCCCGCGCCGCACCCAAAGGTCGAGGTGGTTGATCGAGGCCGCCGTCACCCGCGCCTGCACCTGCCCCGGCCCGGGCTCGGGGGTCGGCAGGTCGACGATCTCGAGGACTTCGGGGCCTCCGTGGTGTTGGATCCTGACTGCCTGCAAGACGTACCTGTGCCGTGGGTGATGGGATGGGGGTCGGCCACTGCGCGTCTACGCGCCGCGGCCTCGCTCAGAGGTCGATCGTCGTGCAGCGTCCTCCGGTCGCGGCGCACATCTCGCGCCACTGGCTCTCGAGAAACCCGTTCGAGTCGAACAGGATCGCATCGAGCACGACCTTGCGGTAGCGGTTTCCCTGGGGGAGCAAGGTCTTCATCAGGGTCAGGTTCCAACGGTCCCCGCCGGTGGGCGCGCCATCGGTGAGGACCATCACCGTGTCCACGCGCGGGTCCTCGAGCGCCCGCCAGAAGGCGTCCCAGAAGTTCCCCTTGCCCCGCAGCTTGCTGCCCTCGAAGGCGGCGATCGCCTTGGAGACGTTGCGCTGCGACGCGGGAACGAGCTCGTCCTCCCAAGGCTGGGGCACGCCGCTGTAGGGGACCACGTTGAACAGGGTCTCGTCGGAGATGGACTCGAGGAGACGACGCACCTCCGCGTCCGCCGCCTGCTTGCGCGAGCGCCCATCCTCCCCCTCGTCCCACATCGAGCCGGACATGTCGATCAGGACGGCGAGGTGGTCCGAGAGCACGGCCAGCCCCGCGAAGGCGCTCGTCATGTCCTCGTAGGTGCGTTCCGCGCTCGACTCCGCCGGACTCCAGTCGGCGTCGAGGTCCTCTGCCCAGTCGCGCCAGGGGCGCGCGTCCAGGCCGAACCCCAGGCCCGAGAGGTCCTGGAGGAGCTCCACGATGCGCCAAGCGACACGAGGCTCCTGCTCGCGCGAGAGCATCCCGGCCAGGGCCCGCGCACCGGTGGAGTCAGCCTCGCGGGCGTACTCCTCCGCCACCTGCAGCCGCACGGCCGGGGCGGAATCGAGGGCCAGCAGGCCCAGGACGTTCCCGCCCACCGACTCGATGGAGACGAACCTGTGCACCGAGGCCACGGCGCAGCGCACGCTCACCTCCTCGTCGGAGATCAGCCGAGCGGCGACGCTCCCTGCCTGGGGACCCGAGACCGCAGCCAGGGCGGACAAGGCGCAGGCACGCGCGTGCGGGTCCTTGTCCTTCGTGCTGGCCTTCGAGAGGGCCTTCTCCAGCTTCCCGTCTCCGGAGTACGCGATCCGCCCCGCGGCGGCGAGGCGCTCGACGCTCCAGAAGAGGGCCGCGCGCACCGCGAGATCGCGGTGGGCGATGAGCCGCGCGAGCCGCTCCTCGTCGATCTCGAGCGGGATGCGGCCGAGCGCCTCGGCCACGCGCTCGGCCACGATCCCCTTCTTGACCTTCAGCCCGGCCTTCCCGAACAGCTCCTCCAGATCCTCCCGCGAGCGGATCCCCTCCAGGCGGATCTGCGCCTCGTCCGCGACCCGCGGCTCTGGATCGGCGAGCGCCTCGAGCACGAGCTCCCAGGCCTCCGAGCGGCCGTCCTCGGCCAGGGCGACGACCGCCTGCTGGCGTTCGCGGGCGCTGTCGGAGTCCAGGGCCTTCTTGAGGGTGTCGAGATCGCCCGCGGTGCCGGCGACCATCGCCGCACAGGCCGCGAGCCCCAAGGCCGCGCCCATCAGCGACCCTCCACTCGCCGGTAGCGCTGCTCCACCGACGGCTCGTGCCTTCCCCGCTCCCCGAGGTACTCCTCGAGCATCTCGCGCAGCATGCGCGGGTCATCGAGACGGGAGCTGGCCGCCTTCAGGCTCAGGTAGCGATCACCTCCGTCCGCCAGGAAGCTGTTGGTCACCAAGGAGTAGACGCGCTCGTCGTCGATGGGCTCGCCGCCGATCAGGATGCCATCGAGGTGGCCGCCGCCCGCCTCGTCCACCTCCACCTCAACGACCATGCCGCTGAACTCCAGCCCGCTGTGCGCCGTACCCTCGACAGCCGCGCGCACGCACTCGACGATCCGTGCGCCGGGGAGCTCCAACCGCACCAGGTGGTTGCCGAAGGGCAGGAGCTCGAAGAGGTCGCGGCGCGTGATCGGCCCCGGCTTCCAGTCGCATCGGATCCCGCCGCGGTTCTGGATCGCCACGTCCGCCGGCAGGGCCGCGCGCATGGCGTCGCAGATCAGGTTCCCGGCGGAGGAGGAGCGGAAGCGGTCTCGCGTGCGCTGCAGGGGGCCGAGCAGCTCACCCACGACGACCGCCATGCGCTCCGCGCTGAAGGCCACGAGGTGCTCGCACATCTCGTCCACGCGGTCGTTGCGGTGTTCGGCCGGAATCTCCTCGAGCAGGCTGATCACATCGTACTCGAGCTTCAGCAGCTGCTTGGTGTCCGCGTCGAACCACAGGTCGACGCGCCCCACGGCGCTGGCCTTGGAGCCGACCTGCACGATCAGGGTCTCGCCCTCGGTGCGCCCCTCGCGCAGGAAGGTGTGCGAGTGCCCGCCGACGATCAGCGGCAGGTCGGGAAATGCCTCGGCGAGCTCGACGTCCGCTTCGACCCCGAGGTGGGTCAGGGGCAGGATCCAGTCCACATCGTCGCCCAGCTCCGCGCGCACGCGGGCGAGCTCGGCGATCGGATCGACGAAGCGCAGGCCCTCGGCGTCCTCGTGGGTGATGTGCGGCGTCTGCGGAGTCAAGAGCCCGACGAGCCCCACGCGCATGCCCGCGACCTCGCACACCTTCCAAGGTGCGACCCATTCGACGCGCCCAGCCTCGGGCTCGTGGAGGTTGGCGCAGACCGCCGGGACGCGGAAGTCGGCCAACAGGCTCAACAGATGCGGGAGGCCGTGGTCGAACTCGTGGTTGCCCACGCACATGGCGTCGTAGCCCACTTCCAACAGGACACGCACGAAGGCCCGGCCGCGGTCGACCAGGCCCTCGGGAGTGCCCTGGAACCAGTCGCCGGCATCGACGACCAGGACGCCAGCGCCTGTCCGCTCGGCCTCGGCGCGCACGCGGCCCACGGTGCCCGCCAGGCGACGCAGGCCGCCGATCGGCGGAGGGTCCTCCTCGGAGAGCCAGACGGCGGGCCGAGCCTCTACCTGGCCGTGCACGTCGTTGGTGTGCAGGACGATCAGGTGCAGGGGCTCGTCCGCGGCCCACCCGGCGGAAACGCCCGCCGCCAGGACGAGGGCGAGGGCGGCGAGTCGGCCGACGAGGGACGGCACGGGCCTGCGGGAGAGGGACGGCATACCGAGAGAGCGTACTTCGCTCCCCGGCCGCGGTCGAGAGAGCCTCAACCTCGGTGCAGGGCCCGTGCCTCCCTGCAGTCGTCCGCCAAGAGCTCGTCGAGGCGTCCGAAGAGCTCGCGGTTGCCCGCCGCGCGCGGGTACTCGGCCAGGGACTGCTCGTAGTCGGGGAGACGGTAGAGGAAGTCGCCCAGTGACTCGCGGCGGGCCTCCCGACCGTTGGAGCCGCAACCGATCGCCTCGAGCATCAGGGCGTTGAGCTCCTGCTCGAACTGCCCGCGCATCGGCAGCGCGAGGTACGGCTTGCCGAGGTGCAGAGCTTCGGTGATGAGGGAGAAGCCCGCGGTCGCCACGACGGCCCGGGCGGTCGCAAAGTCCTCCAGGAAACCCGAGCGGCTGGGGGCCTTGAAGCGCAGGTTGCGTTCCTCGCCCTCGCGCCCGGCGCCGTAGACGATGAAGCGCTCGCGCCCGCAGGCGAGCAGGTGCTCGTGGAAGCGATCGAAGCTGTGGGTGAAGTACACCAGCACGTGCTCTCCACACTCAGGTCGCGCCTCGCGAACCTCGCTGCGCAGCACCGGCGGCACCAGCATCGTCCGCTCGTTGGAGACGTCTCCTCGGTAGAAGGTCGTCACCAGGGAGTAGTCGGGCCGCGGAACGATCGCGCGGATGACCGCCTCGGTGACCAGGGCGTCCGCCGCGAGGCGCGGAACCCTGGGGTAGGTCATGTAGCGCATCCGGTGCTGGTTGTCGATCGTCACCAGCGGCAGGTGATGGTGGTTCGCCAGGTGCGCGGTCATCGGCTCGAAGTCGGTGATCACGCACTCCGGCTCGAACTCGCGGAAACAGGCCTGCCGTAGGTCGCGCAGGCGCGCGACGCCGCCGGTCAGGCGGCAGAGGTTGTCCGTGAAGGTCCGCACCACCGAGACCTTGTTCTCGACGCTCGCCAGGTGCAGGCCTTCGGTCTCGAAGACGTCGAAGTCGTCGCGCAGGAGCTCACAGCCCCGGTCGTAGCTGACGACCTTCACCCGGTGCCCGCGCCCCTCGAGGTGGTCCAGCACGGCCCGAGCCCGCGAGGCGTGCCCGCCTCCCTCGCCCGACACTCCGTAGACGATGCGCACCATGGCGCCGAGCATAGGGTGTACGGTCCGGCCGCGGAACGCCGGGCCGACGCGACGGGCGAAGCGACCGGATCCGACGGCCCGGGCTGGCGGAGGCGCCCCCGGGCCTGTGCAATCGGCACCGATGGGCACCCTTCCTCATCCGCTCCCTCCCCGACGCCGGAGGCACCCCGCGTGCAGCTGACCAGAGCGAACACCGCCATCGTCCTGTTCGCCCTCGTCGCCCTCTCCACCCTCCTGCGCGTCGAGACCGCGCTCCTCGACCCCAACTTCAACGCGGCGCGCCCCGAAGGGCTGCTGAAGAGCGACCCGGCGCTCCTGCACTACATCACCGAGCGCATCGTGGAAGCGGGCGGCGCGCCACCCGAGGACTTCCGCGCCGACGGGCGGGTAGCCTGGCCCGAGCTCACCGACCTGCCCGCATCCTTCACCGTGGGCCAGGAGTTCCTCGTCGCCTGGGCACACGCCCTCGCTCACCGAATGGGGAGCGCGCCTCCCCTGCACCTGACCGCTCTTTGGTGGATGGCTCTGTGCGCTTCCCTGACCGCCGTCGGAGCCTACGGGCTCGGCCGTGAGCTGGCGGGCTCCCGGGGATGGGGACTGTTCGCCGCGGCGCTGTGGGCCGCGACCCCCGCCGCCTACCGCACAGTCGGGTTCCTGCTCGTGCGCGAGGACCTGAGCTTCCCCCTGCTGGCCGCGTCGCTGTGGGCCGCCGCCCGCGCCGTGCGCGCTCCCCGCCCCAGCCGCTTCGCTCTCGCCGGGATCGCCATGGCCGCGGCCCTGGCGACCTGGCACGCGATGGGCTTCTTCACGGCGATCGGCGCCGGCGCCGCCTTCGGGGTGTTCCTGCGCACCGGCCGCAACCCCTTCGCCCTGCCTGGCGCCGCCTGGAGCTTCACGGCGATCCCACTCCTTTGGGCGGTCCCGGCGACGCGCACCCTCGCCGTGTTCCTCGGGCCGACCGCGGCGCTCCTGTTCGGCCTGGCCGCCGCCGCGGCCCTGGGCCGCCTGCGGCCGAGCTCATCGCGCTGTGCCGCGGCGCTGACCGCCGTCGCCGTGGCCGCCCTCGTCGCGCTGCTGGGCGCCCTCGCTGGCGACGGAGAGTACGCCCACGTCCACGAGGTCCTGTGGGCGAAGCTCGTCCACTTCGGCCGCCTGCCCGCAGACCCGGCCGCCCTGTCCTTCGACGCGCGGCTGTTGTGGCAGGGGCCGTTCGACGGGCTCACGCTCGCGCGCCTGGTCCCCCTCCTGGGAGTCTCCCTGGTCGGTGTCTTGGGTGCCGCGCGCCTGCTCCGCGATCGAAGGGAGGCCGCGCGGTTCGATTCCGCGACGCTGGGCACGGTCGTCGCGCTCTACGCCCTCCTCGGCCTGCCTGCGGCCTGGCTCGTCGGCCGCGTACAGATCCTGCCCGCCCTGCTGCTCCCCGCCTTGGCCGCCGCGGGCCTGGCCAAGAACGCCGGACGCACGCGGGCCGCGGGGCTCCTGGGTCTGCAGATCCTCCTCGTCGCGACGCTCGTCCGGGGCCGCGAGAGCCCCTGGTATCGGCCGCCGGGACGCCAGGAGGAGATCGCGCGCATGGTCGCCGCGGTCGAGGAGCTCGTTCCCCCCGGCGCGCCGATCGCCTGCGACTTCATGAACTCGACGGCGATCCTCACCCACACGCGACGGCCGATCTACCTGCAGCCCAAGTACGAGACGGACGCCGCCCGGCGCCGCGCCGAGCGCTTCTTGACGTCGTTCTTCCACGACACCCCCGCCGAGCTCGCGGCGTGGCTCACCGACGAGGGGATCGAGCACCTGCTCGTAGACCGTTTCACCCTCGGGATCCTGCACGCCTCGCGCTACGCGGCGGGAATCCCCATCGCGGCGCGCGAGCTCCCCGAGGGCAGCGCCGCGAGCGTCTTCCTGAGCCAGGATCCCAAGCGCCTCGAGGGCGTCGATGGCTATCGCCTGCTCTACCGCAGCCCGCCCGACATTCGACAGAGCGACGGCTCGCCCTACGACTTCTTCCGGCTCTACCGGATCGAGCCGCGCTGAGTGACCGCGGCGGCCCTCAACACCAAGCGTTGTTCAAGAGCTCGCCGATCCCCCCTGCACCGGGGACGATGTAGCCTTGCTCGTTCAGGCCGCACTCACGCTCCCACTCCGCGCCCGGCGGCATGGCCAGGACGTCGGGGGGCGAGAGGCCGCGGTCGAGGCGCGCTGTGTAGACGACGAGCTCATCGAAGGCGTCGAGGACGCAACGCAGGAACTCGGGCGTCGCGATCATCGGCAGGCAGACGACCTTGCGCGGCGTTCCGTGCTCATTGACGTAGTGCTCCAGCGCGCGCACGACGGTCGAGCCCGTGGCTCCCATCGGGTCGGGGATCAAGAGCACGGCGTCCTCCACCGAGCCGCCCACCTTGCTGCCGGAGAGGTCCACCCCGCTCACGCGCCCCTGCGCATCGCTGACGCGGGACATGTTGAGGTGATCGAGCCGCACGCCCTCGTCGGGCAGCACCGAGAGCAGGCGTTCGAAGCAAACCTGCGCCGGAACCAGGCCCGCGCGGATCACGTCGCAGACCACGACCGGTGCTGAGGGATCGAGGATCGTGCCGCGAAACACCCCTTCCCGATGGTGCGCGGGGGCCATGCGCGTCTCGAGCGCGACCTCGATGCTGGCGAGTTCCCCGGCGGCGGCCGCGAGGAGGTGCTCGTATGCGCAGCGCACCAGGCCGATCACCTCGGTCAGGCGCGGATCGGGGGAGCTCACGCGCGCCAGGGCGCTGCGCAGGAGCAGATTGTCGAGCAGGTGCACGCGCGGCCCGTAGGCATGGGCGATCTCCCCCGCCGCGACGGCGCGCTCTGGCGCGGTCTGCTGCTCGCCTCCGGGCGTCACTCCGCCGCTCCCGCTCCGATCCCCTCGGCCAGTGCCGCGACCAGGCGCGGAACCTGCGCCGCGGGGGTCGAGCACATGGCGACACGCAGGGCGCCGCGGATGGGGACGACGAAGACCCCCAGCTCGCGCATGCGCTCCGCGGCCCGCTGGGAAGCCTCCGTGAAGACGGTCACGAAGAACCCGCCCTCGTAGCGCGGATAGCGCAGGCCCGCTCGGGAGGCCTCCGCGTTGAACAAGCGCACGCGCTCGGCGAGCAGGCCGCGCAAGCTGGCCCGCTCGTCCTCCACGGACGCGCGCAGGCCGGCGTCGATGAGGAGTTCGGTCATCGCGAGCATGCCGAGGTGGTTGCAGTTCGACCAGGTCCCGCGACAGGCGAACCCCAGGGCGTTCGCGATGCGCGTGCGCTCGTCGGGGTCGCGGTTGGGAGCGATCAGCGCCCCCACCCGCGCGCCGTACTGCGCGTAGGCCTTCGACGCGCTCCAGGCCACCAGCACCTGCGCGCTCTCCGACATGCGCTCCACGTGACGCACCCAGCTCTCCGAACCGGGCGCTCCGAAACGGGCGTAGGCCAGGTCCACGAGGAAAGTGACCGGCGCTCGCGCTCCCGCCCTGGTGACGATCTCCGCGACGCCCTCCCACTCGGCCTCGTCCAGGGAGTAGCCGGTCGGGTTGTGGCAAGGGAAGTTGAACAGCACGAGCGCCCGCCCCTGGCGTTCGAGCTGATCGTCGAGGGCCCGCTCGAATGCCGCTAGGTGGAAGGCGCCGCCGTCGTCGAACATCTCGAACAGCTCGACCTCGCGCCCCGCGTGGCTGGCGATGATCCTGTAGGGGGACCAGTAGTAGTCGGTGGTCAACAGCGCCTGGCCGCGGTCGAGGAAGGTCGCGATCGCGTGGGCCAGGCCGCCGGTGGCGCCGGCGGTTGCGGTAGCCACGGAGATCTCGGCCAGGGAGCTGTCGCCGAAGGTGTCAGCGACCACCGCCTCGAGGAAGGCGGGCGGACCCGAGATCGGCGCGTAGGCCGCCGCGGTCTCCGCCGGCACGCCGGAGATGGCGCGCGAGACCGTCGGCATCACGGCCAGGCGGCCCTCCTCGTCCATCAGGGCGCCCAGGGTTGCGTTCAGGACGGACTCCCCCGCCGCGGCCCGACGCGACGCCTCGGCGTTCAGGCTGAAGATCGGGTCGTCGCCGGGTCGGTCGGAGACGGCGGGAATCAGGGAACTGTCGAAGGGTGTCGCGATCGTCGAACTCACTGGCTGCCTGTACTTGCGAGGTCCGTCGGCGGTGGCGCCCGGGGCGCCGGACGGCAGGCCGGAGTTGCGCCCCCGCCGCGGGTGGCCCCACAGTATAGTCTCCCCCCGCGAGGCCGCCGCCGAGATCTCCCATGTCGATCCTCCCGATCCTGGTCCTGGCTCTGTCGCTGCCGAGCACGGCCCGGCAGTCGCCCCCCAAGGGGAAGCTCGCCTGGTTCGAAGGCTCGTTCGAGGAGCTGCTCGCCGAGGCCGGGGACACCGGGCGCAACGTGTTCATCGACTTCTGGGCGCCATGGTGCGAGCCGTGCCACCAGCTCGATCGCGTCACGTTCAGCGACACGGCGGTCGTCGCGGACCTCGCGGGGTACCTGTGCTTCGCCCAGAACACGGACGCGCCCGATGCCGCCGAGCTCACCAACGCCCTGGGCATCCGCTCCCTGCCGGCGATGGTCGTCCTAGAGCCCGACGGCTCGCCGCGCGACATCCTGCTCGGCTACCTGGCCCCGGCGCGCATGCGCGAGGAGCTGGCGCGGATCGCCCGCGACGAGGGCACCCTGCCCGGCCTGCGCGCGGCCCTCGCACGTGACGAGGACGACGTCATCGTGCGCCTGGACCTCGTCCTGAAGCTGCGCGCCTTCGGCGAGTTCAGCGAGTCGGGCGTGCAGCTCGACCGAGCCCGTGAGCGCATCGAAGCCGGGAGGGGATTCGACGCCCAGAGCACGCGCAGCCGCTGGGAACTGGCCCTGAAGCTGCGCGCCGTGGAGGCTCTGGATCTCTTCGAGGTTCAGAAGCGGGCCATCCGCGCCCTCGACCCCCAGGGGAGCACGGCGGCCGCGCGAGCAGTCGAGCTCGAGGACGCCCTCGACCGCATGCGCGCTTCCCTCGACGACGCCGAGGTGCGAGCACTCCTCGCCGAGGAATCTGACGACGAGCTGCTCTTCCGCGGGTGGTACTGGGTGCGTAGCCTGCAGCGCAGCCACCTGGCCCGGCAGGCGGGCATCGAGGCGGACTTCGAGCGCGGTGAAGGCCGCGAGGAGGCGGCGCACGCCGCCGAGCGACGTCGCGACGCCCACTTGGACCGGGCCCGCCACGCCCAGCGCATGGCGTGGACGAGCTGTCCGGCCGCCATGCGCGCCGAGCTCGGCCTCGAGCTCGTCGCCGACCAGTTCGAGGCGCGCGGGCGCAGCAGCGAGGAGGAGAAGGCCTTCACCCTCGAGGTCGCGCGGGCCCTGATCGGCCTAGCCGAGAACGACAGCCGCCACCAGGACGCCCTGGCCTGCGCACTGCTCGCCCTCGGACGGCGAGACGAGGCCCTCGCGGCCGTCCGCCGGGGCCTGGAGCTCGACCCCGGCGACAGCACGCTGCGAGGGCGGCTGGAGCTTCTGGGTGAGGGCGACCGGGTCCGCTGAGGGCGCGCCGCCCCCTCAGCGGACGAGGGGTCCCACACTCTGGACCGCGGCCAGGGCGCGTGTCTCCTCGGCGCTGAGCACTCGCCCGCGGAAGGTCCGGTCGTCCCCGGATCGGATGCCGCGCAGGGCCAGGTAGCGATCGAACCGGGCGCGCACCTCGCGCCCATCCAGCAGGAAGGCCGCCGCCACGCCGGCCAGGTAGGACAGCTCCTCGTTCAGCGGGTCGACGGCGAGGGCCTCGACCGCCAAGCGCAGGGCGTAGGCGTAGCGACGGTGCCGGGCGAGCTCCGCGATCTGCGGCGGCGCGGCGCGGCCTTCCTCGGTCTCAGGCAGGAGTTCGCGGATCCCGGGCAGGGCCAGGGCGGCCTGGTCGCAAGCTCCGCCGCGTAGGGCGCACGCCTCGGCCAGGCGCGCGGTCACACGGGGCGTGAACAAGGCCGAGGCCAGGCGCGAGCGCCTTCGGCCCAGGCGCTGCTCGAGGGCGGCGAGCTCCGCGTGCGCCCGCGATGCGTCCCCGGCCGCCGCCAGGGCGATCAGCTCCGCGCACCAGCCCTCGTCGGGAGTTCCCGGAGCGTGGGCGTCCCCGGTCTGACGTAGGGCCTCGAGGTCCAGCCTCGAGGCCCGGAGCAGGGCGCTGGAGAGATCGACGCGCGCGGCGATCCGCCGCGCCTCGTCGTTCTTGAGGAGCACGAATCCCTCGGCGGAGGCGCGCAGGAGCGCCAAGCCCGCGCGCACCTCCCGCGCCTCGTACTCGAAGCGGGCCAGGATCTCGCGCCGCAGGCGCAGGCGCAGGTCCAGGAAGAGGCGGGCCGCGCGCTCACCGATCGCGCCACCGCGCCCGACGTACTCGATCACCTCGGAGCGGAAGCGCGGGAAGGCCCGGTGCAGCTCCTCCAAATCGTCGACCTCCAACAGCTCGAAGTAGCCCGCGTCACGGTAGGCCCGCACCGCCTCCTCGCGTAGCACGAGGATGTCGCCTTCGAGTCCGATGATCCCCGCCAACATCCGGCGCTCGGCATCGTCGGAGGAGCGGAACAACCGCCCCAGCTCGCGCGCGCTGCGCGCCCGCCCCAGTCCGGGTCGCCCGTCGGGCGCGAGGTGCTCGTCGTCCGCCGCCGGGAACGCGCTCGCCGTGCAAGCCAGGCCCGCGACGGCAAGGAGGCGGAGTGCAGACGAGAGGTGCATGGTGAGCGTGCGGGTCAGCGCCGCCCGCCAGGATAGCTCCGCGCCTCGGCCGCTGCCCGCCTTCCCCTCAGGCGAAGGGTCCCCCCACGCCTTCCCCGACAGCGGGCACGGGAGGCGCGACGTCCGGGCTCGGACCGGGGGCGGGCGGGAAGGCCAGGGAGATGCGCTCGCCCGGGCCCGGGTCCGTCGATTCGGGAGGGGGGGTGGGGATCAGCTCGTCGCTCGACTCGCGAGCTTCCTCGCGCGCGGCGAGGGCCCGTCGCGCCAGGAACTGGATCCGCATCACCTGGGAGAAGCCGATGCCGCAGGTGCGGGCGATCTCGGTCGCGTCTCCCTCCGCCACGTCCTGCAGGGTGCTGTAACCCGCCTCGAGCAGCACGCCGCGCTGGGCCTCGTCCAGGCCGTCGATCACGCCCGGGCACAGGTCGGAGGCGGGCTCGAAGGCGGCCGCGAAGGCCTCGGCGACAGGCCCGGCGGGTTCCTCGATCCGCGCATCGCTCTCGCGCCAGCGATCGAGGACGCGCTCCACGAGGGCGCGGTCTCCCACGGGCGCCGGGGCGGCGCCGGGGCCGGCTTCGGCTGGTGACGCGGGAATCCCCGCGCCCCACGCAGCCGGCTCCTCCATGGTGCGGGGGGCACCGAGCCCGGCGCAGGGCTCCTCGGCCGGCGCCGTGCCGGCCGCGACCTCCGCCGGACCCGACGCGGCCGTCGCGGGGTGCAGCACCTCCTCGCGCTCGAGGATCTCCTCGCCCACGCGCTCGCGCAGGTCCTCGGCCGTGCGCAGCAGTCGCCGGGCCGCCGAGGGAGAGACGGCCAGGACCTCCGCCGCCCGTTCGGGCTCCAGCGCCGCAAGGTCCTCGAACGTCGTGCAGCCCGCCTCTCGCAGGCGACGCAGGCTCGCGGGACCGTCGGCGTGCAGGGTGCAGAGTAGTGCCATGGCATCCATCGTCGATTGCTCCTTGTGGCTTCGGTGTCTCGCGCGCTCCTCGCTCGTCTGGTCTATCGAATCGTGTCCCTGAACTCCAGCGCGCCGCTCACGCCCTCGGGCCCACCACGAGCCGGTGGGCGTCGGACTCGACGTGGGCGACCCACTCCTCCGCCAGGGCGGCGAAGTCCCCGCTGGCCCGACAGGCGGGGTCGAGGATCTGGACGGGCTTGCCGTGGGCCGCCGCCTCGCGCAGGCGCACGCTGGTGCGGATCACCGTGTCGAACATGGCCGGTCCAAAGCGCGCGTGCAGGGCGATCAACAACTCGCGGGCGAATCGCGTGCGCCGATCGAACATCGTCCCCAGCACCTTCAGATCGAAGGCCGCCTCGCCGATGCCGTCCGCAACCTCGTCGAGGACGCCGATCGCCTGGACGGCTCCCTGCAGGGCGAAGGCGCCGGTCTCGACCACGAGCACGGCCGTGTCGGCGGCGCGCAGAGCGTTGCGGGCCAGGATGCCGTCCACTCGCGGCGGACAGTCCAGGACCACATCGTCGAAGGGTCTGCCCGCAGGCGCGGAGACCGCGGTCTCCAGGGCCGTCGCCAGGGCGCTCTCGGCGTGCATCAGGCGCGCGGAGATGTCCTCGAACTCCGAGAGGTCGGAGGTCGCCGGCAGGAGATGGATCCCGCCCGGCGCGTCGAACACGGCCCCTTCGACCGAGACCTCGCCGAGCAGCACCTCCATGAGGGTCGGCTCGTCGCACGGCGCGCAGCCCAGCCCGAGGGTGGCGTGGGCCTGGGGGTCGAGGTCGACCAGGAGCACACGCCGACCGCGCTCGGCGAGGGCGCCGGCCAGGTTGATGGCGGCGGTCGTCTTGCCGCAGCCGCCCTTTTGGTTTACGAGTGCGAGGGTGTTCACGCGCGGTGCTCCCGGGCGGATACAACAGCGCCTCGCCGCCCGCCGATCAAGGAGGTCGCTTCCCCCGCCGCGCGCACCGTCGTCCGTCGTCCGATCATCGCAGGGCGCGGCGGGCGCGGCGGTAGAAGGCGGTGGCGGTCCGAGCGCACGAGAGGCCGTCCCAGTCGGCCAGGGCCGTGAGGGCCCGCGAGGCCGGTGCGTGCGGCTGCGAGAGGCAGGCCGGCTCGCGCAGGTTCACGCTACGCCCTACGGCGTCGTCCTGGGGCACCCAGCCCACGAACTCGGGGCGGCTCTTGAGGAAGCGCTGGGAGACGGCGTCGAACTTCTCGCGCGCGCCCAGCGCCGAGCGTTCGTCGGGGGCGCGGTTGATGATCAGGCCGGCGCGGATGCCCTCGTTGACCCCCAGGGCACGCTTGTAGATCGCGTAGGCGTCGGAGAGGGAGGTGACCTCGGGGTTGGCGACCAAGAGCATGGCGCTCGTGGCCGCCAGCTGGGTGACCGTGGCGTAGCCCATTCCGGCGCCGTGATCGACGATGATCAGGTCGAAGTCGCTCTCCAGGGGCTCGAGGGCGCGATAGAGGCGGTCGAGTTCGCGGCGGGTCGGGTTGCACAGGGCCGGCTGCCCCACGCCCCCAGACAACAGGTGGACGCCTTCGGGGCCCTCGACGAGGGCGTCGCGGGCACGGACGCTGCCGTCGAGCACGTCGCCGAGGTCGTGGGCCGGGGCCAGGCCCAAGAGCAGGTGCGCGTTCGCCAGGCCCGAATCGAAGTCGACGAGCAAGACGCGCTCGCCGCGCCGCGCCCGCAATACGGCCAGGTTGGTGGCGACGACGCTCTTGCCGGTCCCGCCCTTGCCGCTGGCGATGCAGACGACGCGCGCCGCCTGGTCGGTGCGCTCGCGCATGCGGCGATCCGCATCGATGAACCGGCGCAGGGCACGGATCTGGCCGAAGTCGAAGCGCGAGACGTTGAGCATGATGGTTCAGTCGCCATCTTCCGCGGGCTTGCGGAAAGGTCAATGCCGGGGCGGTAGAAGTCGCGTGACGTTCAGTGGAGTTTCACGTCTTCCCCGACCCGGTGGACCTTGACGAGGTTCGTGCTGCGCGATACGCCCGCGGGGACGCCGGCCACGAAGACGATCTCCGCGCCCTCGTCTACCAAGCGCTCGCTCTTGAGCATGCGCGAGGCCCGCGCCAGCATGTCCTCGAGATTCTCGACCCGGGGGAAGACCATCGGGCGCACGTGGGCCAGGACGGTCATCTGGCGCACGACGCGCTCGTCTGGCGAGAGGGCGATGATCTCCGCGCTCGGCCGGCAGCGCGAGACCAGGCGCACGGAGCGGCCGCTCTCGGTGAAGCAGACGATCCTGGGGATCTCCAGGGCCCCCGAGAGGCGCGCTGCGGCGATCGCGATCGCGTCGGCCGTGTCGATCTTCCATTCCCGGCGCAGGGATCGATCGCTGCGGTCGGTGTAGTCCGGCCCGCCCTCCACTTCCGCGGCCACGCGGCCCATGGTCCGTACCGCCTCGACCGGGAAGCTGCCCACGGCCGTCTCGGCCGAGAGCATGAGGGCGTCGGTGCCGTCCAGCACGGCGTTGGCCACGTCGGCGACCTCGGCACGGGTCGGCCGGCTCTGGCCGGTCATCGACTCGAGCATCTCGGTCGCCGTGATGCTGAAGCAGGCCGCGTCGCGAGCCGCCCTCAGGAGGGCCTTCTGGACGATCGGAACGCGCTCGAGGTCCAGCTCCACGCCCAGATCACCGCGGGCGACCATCACCCCGTCGCTGGCCTCCAGGATGGCCTCGAGATTCTCGAGGGCGAGGCTCCGCTCGATCTTGGCCACCATCGCCATGCCCGGGGCGAGGGAGCGCACGCACTCGACCTCCTCCGCTCGGCCCACGAAGCTGATCCCGAGCATGTCGACGCCCAGGGAAACCGCGAGCTCGACGCACTCGCGGTCGCGCGGCGTGGGGAGCTCGTAGTCGAGGGGCGAGTCGGGCAGATGAACCCCCTTACGATCCCCCAGGACCCCCGGTCTGGCGACTCGGGCCACGACGGAGTCGCCGCGCACTTCCTCTACCGTCAGCGCGGCCTGCCCGTCGGCGAGCATCATGCGGTGCCCCGGCGCGACCGACTGCAGGAAGCCGCCGAAGTCGAACAGGATCTCGCCCGGGCCGGCGACCGCGTCGCCTTGTAGGACGCGCACGACCTCTCCCTCCATCAGCGTGCGCTCACCGCCTTCGAAGCGCCCCAGGCGCAGCTTGGGACCGGGGATGTCGGCCAAGATGCCAACAGCCCGTCCCCGTTCCCCGGCGGCGCCGCGCACGGCCTCGACGCGCCGGCGGTGCTCCCGCGGCTCCCCGTGGCTGAAGTTGATGCGCGCCACGTCCATGCCCGCGTCGATCAGATCGCCGATCCGACCCTCGGAAGCGGGGCCGATGGTGGCGACGATCTTGGTCCGCGAGCGGAGCCGGGAGGGGACCCGGCGGGGATCGGGCGGGGCGGGATTCATGGTTCGCAGAGCTTAGCGACTGCCCTCCGCCGGATCTGCACGCGCCTGCGCCGGGGATTCTCGGGGTTCGACCCCACGGATCTGGGATCCGTGCTAAAGATCGAGGAGAGTTCGAAATCCCCTCCCCCCCACCCCGTCGCCCAGTAGCGAGCCATGCAAAACGATGCCTCGGTGCAAGACCGCACCGTGCCGGGAGCCACCACGGTGGTCCTGTTCTCCCTGGTCTTGGGCCTGGTGGCCTGCTTCCTGCTTCTGTAGGAGGCTGGCGCGCGAACGGGACGCCACCCGGCGGTCGAGTGGGTGACGGCTCAGGGCCCCAGGAGTTCGGGAATCTCCTGGTAGGCGGGAAAGCGTCCCGCGGAGAGCTTGGAGAAGACGGCCTCCTCGTCCACCGATACCTCGAAGGCACCGCCTCCCGACTCCACCAGCTCTACCTGGAGGCCGGGGAAACAGGCGCTCAACTCGGCGGCCAGACCGGCCGCCTGGGGTCCGTAGTTTCACTGCACGCAGTATTCGATCCGAGCTCGCACGGGCGCACCTCCTTTGCGGATTCGAGGGACCATCATAGGCCCTCGGACCCGTCTTACGCACATCGAACGCCCCACGGAGCCCGGCCCGCCCAACGGTCCTAGCGGCCGGCGAGCGGCCCCGATTACCATCGAAGAGGGCCCGCATCCACGACCCAACCCCGATCGCCGAGTAGATCCACCGAAACCGGAGCATCGCCATGCGCACCCACGTCTTCAGTGCCCTCTGCCTCTTGGCCGCCTTCGTACCCTCCAACGCCCAGGAGCAGGGCGGCCTCGACGCCGCCACGCGCCTGGTGCCGGCCCGCTTCGAGGCCTGGAAGGCTGAGCACGGACCCGGCTGGCATCTGTTCCGCGACCGGACGACGGGCTACGCGGAGTTCGTCGGCGGCGGCAGCGCACGGGGCGCCTTCGCCCCGCGGGTCGACGACGACTACCGCGACCTCGCCCAGCTGTTCGTGGCCCAGACCGCCCCCATGACCGGCGTCGGCGCCGCGACCCTCGACGAAGGCAAGGTCCGGTTCATCCCCCTCGGGATGATCGGCAGCACCGACAAGGTGGCCGTGCTCTACGAGCAGTCCCTCGACTCGGTGCCGGTCCTCGGCGGCTCCCTGAGCGTGCTCATGAGCCTCGACGGCGACCTGCTCTCGGTCCAGACGACCGCCATGCCCGCGCTCTCCGGCGTCCCCACCCGCCCCACACTGAGCGCCGAGCGCGGCGTGGAGCGGGCGGCCGAGCTGTTCACCCAGCGCACGGGCCTGCCGGCCACGCGCACCTCCTTCGCCAGCTTGGCCATCGCCCAGCACACCGTCGACGGCCGCCGCGCCCCCGTCCTGGTCTGGGAGGTCGAGGTGTACTGGGAGGGCACGGACAGCGAGCCCGAGGGGCGCACCTGCTGGATCGACGCCACCGACGGCTCCTTCGTGCGGGCGGTCACCAACATCCACAACCTCGACGTGGGTGGCACCGTCTCCTCGATGTCCACGCCGGGGACCGCGCCCGACGACGCCAACAACCCCGAGCAGAGCTTCCCCGCCGCCTACGGCCGGGTGACGAGCTCGGCCGGAACGGTCACGACCGACGCGGCGGGGAACTTCAACTTCCCCGGGGTGAACGGTCCGCTGACCTGCACCTTCGAGTACTTCGGCACCTTCACCAACGTCGACAACGAAGCAGGCGCCCAGTACACCCTGAACGCGAACCTGACCGGGACTGGCAACGCCGTCCTGATGAACCCCAGCCCTTCCCAGCACACGACTTCCCAGGCGAACGCCTTCCGGGGGATCAACACCCTGCGGGACTGGATCCGCTCGATCGACCCCGCCGACGACACGGCCGACTTCCAGGCCCTCGCCAACTGCAACCTGAACGCGAACTGCAACGCATTCTTCGACGGCGGCTCGGTCAACTTCTACACCTCCGGCGGCGGCTGCCCGAACACGGCGTACTCGACGGTCATCGCCCACGAGATGGGCCACTGGCTCAACGTCCGCTATGGGACGGGCAACGGAAACGACGGCATGGGCGAGGGGAACTCGGACGTGTACGCCATGTACCAGTACGACACGCCGTTCGTGGGAGAGAACTTCTGCGGTAACGGGTGCCACGTGCGCAATGGCAACAACACGAGACAACTGTGCGCCGACGACACGACGAGCTGCCACGGCGGGGTCCACGACAGTGGTGAAGTCTGGATGGGCGCCGCCTGGAAGGTACGCAACTACCTCAACCTGACCCACGGGGACGCCGCGGGCGACGCGATCGCCGACGGCCTCTTCAGCGGCTGGTTGAACGTCTACAACCAGACCCAGATCGTCCCGGTCATCGAGACCCAATGGCTGACCCTCGACGACACCGACGGGAACATCGACAACGGGACCCCCAATCACGACGACATCGACCAGGGCTTCGTCGACCAGGGATTCCCGGGCCACGACGTCGCGGCGATCATCATCACCGGCGTCACCCAGCTGCCCGACACCCTCGATGAGAATGGGCCCTACACGGTCAATGCGAACATCGACGCGGACCTCAACCCGCCGCTGCAGAGCGCGTTCCTCCATTACCGCTCCAATCAGGGTCCTTGGAACCAGACTCCGATGAGCAACGTGGGAGGCGACGACTACACGGCTGACATCCCTGGCCAGGCGACGGGGTCCTATGTGGATTACTACATCTCCGCCACGGACGCGGCCAACACGAGCGAGACCTATCCCGATGGCGCGCCGACGAACCTGCTGACCTTCCGCGTCGGGATCATCGTCTTGTTGTTCGATGACTTCGAGACCCCCGATGACAACGGGTGGACCCACGACACCTACGGCGACACCTCCAACGACCAGGACGACTGGCAGCACGGGACACCCGACGGAGACTCCGACGATCCCGACTTCGCCTACAGCGGCACGCAGTGCTGGGGCAACGACCTCGGCCCCCCCGGCTGGAACGGGGCGTACCAGAACAACGTCCACAACTACCTGCGGTCGCCGACGATGGACTGCTCGGAGGCGGCCCAGACTCACCTGCGCTTCAAGCGCTGGCTCCACGTCCAGAGCGGAAACGCAGACCAGGCGCTCGTGATGGTGAACGGGGTCACGGTCTACGCCAATCCGACCAACTCCGACGTCGCGGATACGGACTGGGTCGACGTAAGTATCGACATCTCCGCCATCGCCGACGGCAACCCCGCCGTCCAGGTCGAGTTCTCCCTGCAGACCAACAACTTCGTCACCAACGGCGGCTGGAACATCGACGACTTCGAGGTCAGCTATGCGCCGACCTGCCCGCAGCCGACGAACTACGGTCAGGCCAAGCAGGCCTCCCATGGGGGCTTCCCCTCGATCGGGTGGAGCGGATCACCGACCCTGAGCGATGACGACTTCGTCGTGACGCTCCTGGCCGGGGTCCCCAACCAGCCCACGGTCCTGTTCTCGGGCACGGCCCCCGACAACACGCCGATGTTCGGCGGGACCAGGCTGGTGAGCCCGCCGCTCACCCGCGAGGCGATCTACTGGCTCGACGGCTTCGGTAACGGGGAGGCCGCCGTCCCGGTTACGCCGGCGATGGTCGGCACGACCCGCTACTACCAGCAGTGGCTGCGCGATCCCCAGGCCCCCGACGGGATCCCCATCGGCCTCTCCGACGCCCTCGAGGTCGAGTTCTGCGACTGAGGCGCCCGTCCGGCAGGGGGTGCGCGGCGACGACGGCGCGCACCCCCTGTGGGTAGAGAAGCAGGGCACGGCCGCCGCGCCGCGGCGCTTCTAGGGTGTGCGGCGGACGAGGTCACGGGTGGGCCGCGAGGATGCGGCAGCGGCGGGAAATGTCGTAAGGGGTGGTTCGTAGACGGAAACTCGTCGTGGCTCGGCCCGGCGGCGCTACTCTAGGCGCGGCTGATCACAGCCAGAGCCCACACGGTTTCTTCACCCCAACCCCGCCGGCAGAGTCCGCGCCCAAGCCCGATGACCCACCGCCCCCTCCTCGCCCTCGCAGCGCTCTCCCTCCCCTTTCTCCTGGCCTCCTCTCCGCGCGGGACGGAGCTCTCCTTCGGGATCGAGAGCGGGTCGTCGGTGACGAAGGCCTTCAGCAGCGAGGTCTCAATGTCCCTGGACGACATGCAGATGACCATGAACGGCCAGGAGCCGCCCATGATGCCCGAGATGGAGATGTCCGTGTCGGTGGTGAACGAGATCGAGGTCACCGACGAGTACGTCTCCGTGAGGGACGGCATGCCCCGGATGCTCGAGCGCACCTTCGACTCCCTCGCCAGCGACACCGAGATGGCGATGGAGATCGACATGATGGGGCAGATCCAGAGCGAGGAGGTCCCGACGAGCGCCTCCAGCGACCTCGAGGGGGTCACGGTGACGTTCGAGTGGGACGGCGACGAACAGGAGTACGTCCCTGGCTTCTCCGAGGGGGAAGGCGACGAGGAGCTGCTCGAGAACCTGATGGAGGACATGGATTTCCGCTCCCTCCTCCCCGACGGCGAGGTGGACGTTGACGACGAGTGGGAGGTGGATCTCGCAGCCTTCACCGCGGTCCTCGCGCCCGGAGGCGACCTCAAGCTCGTCCCCGAGGACATGGACACCGGGATGATGGGCATGAACAGCAACTTCGGCAGCTTCTCAGACTGGGTCGGAGACGGTGTCGAGGGTGAGGTCTTGGCCACGTTCCGTGGCACCCGTGAGAGCGAGGACGGAGCCTCCGTGGGGGTGATCGAGGTCGTCGTCGAGATCGAGAGCGCGGTCGATCTGACCGACATGGTCCTGGAAGCGATGGACGAGGCGGAACTGCCCCCGGAGGTCCAGGACATGGAGATCGACCACATGGACCTCGAGATCACCATCGAGGCCGAAGGAACGCTCCTGTGGGACCTTGAGGAGGGTCGGGCCGAGTCCTTCGAGCTCTCCGGCGACTTCGAGTTCACCATGGACATGGGGATGGCGATCAGCGCCCAGGGCATGGAGATGGAGATGGAGCAGGTCATGGAGATGTCCGGCACCATGACTTCCACGGCCACGTTCGAGTAGTCCGACGCCATGCTCCCCACGCCCGCGAGCGCGGGAGCTCTACTGTGCGCCCTGCTCGCCCTCGGGCCGACGTCTGCGGCGCGCTCACCGAGGCCCTCGCCCGACGTCCACGCCAGGGCCGAGGAGCTCCTCGAGGAGAAGGAGTACGACGCCGCCGCAGGGCTCTTGCGCGAGCACGTGATGCGCGCGGGCGAGGACGCCCGCGCACGGGAGCTGTTCGGCCGCGCCCTCCTGCACCTCGAACGCCCTGACGAGGCGGCCCACCACCTCTCGGTGGCGGTGCGCCTGATCGAGACCGGCGGGAACACGCGCGGCGCACGCAACGCCCGGCGAGATCTCGGGCGCGCCGACAAGCTCAATGGCCGCCGCGAGCGCGTCTTCCGCGACATCACGAGCAAGCTCCTCAAGGCGGCGGAGGGCCTGCACGAGAGCGGGCACGCCGAGCGCGCCCTCGACCTGCTCGATCGGGTTTCCACGGTCGCCACGGGCAAGGACGCCGCCAAGGTGGCCACGCTCCACGAGACGGTGCGGGCGGCCTTCGAGGAGATCGACCTCGACTCGGCGACGGTGGAGCGCGGCGAGGAGGGAGCATGGCCCCTGATCGAGCTCGAGAGCGACCACTACAAGCTGCGCTGCAACCTCGAACGGGAGGTGGTAGAGCTGGTGGCCGACACGATGGACGACATCCACGCCTACTACGTGTCGCTCTACCTCGACGGCGACGAGGGCGCGATCAGCTCAGCGAAGGCCACGATCCGCATCCATCCCGATCGCGAGAAGATGCTCGAGCACTGGGGAGGAGGCGGTGACGGACCCGAGGGCTGGTGGTCGCCCGGCGAGAACAAGGTCACTTGCTACGACACGCGAACCAAGGGCGGGTCACTGGACTGGATGCTCCTGACCCTGTTCCACGAGGCGAGCCACCAGTTCATGACCGCGCTCTCCCAGAAGGGCGGCTGGGCGCCGGCCTGGCTGAACGAGGGTACGTCGACCTTCTTCGAGGGCGCCGTCGCCATGGCCGACCATCGCGTCCTGTGGCCCGACGCCGCCATCGGTCGCCTGCGCAACCTGGCCGGGATGCTCGAACACGGCACGGGACCGACCCTCACTGACGTCATCGGCTACTCGGGGCGCGGCTCCTATCCCGGTGAGTACTACGCGTTCGGTTGGGGACTGGTGTACTTCATGCAGCAGTACGAGGACCCGACGACGCTGGCCTACGTCTACCGTCCTCTCTACGCCCGCTACCGCGAGCACATCACCAGCAGGGGCGGCGACTCGATGGATCTCTTCGAGGAGGTGTTCCTCGGCGCGGACTCCCCTCTGGGGCACACCGACCTCACGGGGTTCGAGCGCGACTGGCGGCGCTGGATCCTCGAGGAGGTCAAGCCCCTGCACATCGGCCCGAGCACGGAACAGCGCAAGCGACGGACCGACGCGGTCGAGCGCTACCTCGAGGCCGCCGAGGCGGCGGGCGGGAAACGCAAGACGACCCCCGCCGAGCGCGAGTTCCTCTCCCGCGCCCTCGGCCACATCGAGCACGTGCGGACCAAGATCGACGCCGAACACGGTCCCGACCTCCTACTCCTCACCCGACAGATAGACGTCCTCACGCGGCTCGAGCGCGCCTCGGCCTGCGCGCCCCTCCTGGAGCAGGTCCTCGACGGCTACGACGAGGGTCGGTTCGAGCTCGACGAGGAGCGCTATGAGGACTTCGAGAAGCGCCTGCGCACCCTCGACCGCCGCAACTGGGCCCTGAGGAACGCGCGCTCGCGCATCGCGGGCCTGACCCGGGCGGCACGGCGCCTGACCGACGACTACCTGGAGGTCGAGCCGCCGCTCCTCCTGCGTGCCTACACCTTCGCCGCCGAGGCGGGCACCGCCCTGGATGACGAGGAACAGCTCCTCCCGCTCGCCGACGAGCTTCGGGAGAGAGCCCGGAACGCGGGAATCCTCCTCGGTGAAGTGCGCCCCCTCGGCGCCCGCAAGACCGATTGGGAGACGGTCTTCAGCGCCGACGCCCGCCAATTCGATCCCGGCGCGGCCGGTGGCGTGCGCATCGCGGCCGTCCGCCCCGCAGCCTACGTGAACACGGCGCTGAAGGTCGGCGTCGAGTACGAGGTGCGCGCGCGCCTGCGGCGCGTGGGCGAGGTGTTCATGAGCTCGGTCCACGGCCTCGTGGTCCACGCACCCCTCGACGGCGACTGGATCGTCTTCGGGATCGGACGCGAGGGGCGCGCCGGACTGTGGCGCATCTCCCCCACCGAGGGCGGCGGCGCCCTCTCGCGCTCGATGCAGAAGCTCTTCCTCGACCGGCCCGTGGCCGCCGATGAGCATCCGCGGATCACGGCCCACGTCGCTGGACGACGGCTCACCGTCACCGTCGAGGACCGCGAACCGCTCGACATCGAGTTGCCCGAGGATCTGGCCCCTCCCCGCCACGTGGGAGTGTTCGTCAAGGACGGCGAGTGCGTGTTCGAGGACGCGGTGGTCGAGATCTACCCGTGAACTCCGACGCAACGCCCGGCCGCTACGCGCCCGAGCTCCCCCTTCCGCCCTACGCCTACCTCCCCGGCCGGGATCCGCACCCGACCCAGGACCCCGAGGGCCACTCCTTTGCCCGCGGCCACGAGGAGACTCCCGCCTACATCGAGGCCGCGCGCTGGCGTGAGAACCCCGACTACCTGTTCGGCGTCGATCTCTACAACCGCGGCTTCCTGTGGGAAGCCCACGAGGCCTGGGAGGGGATCTGGCACGCCGCCCGGCACGACGCGCGCCAGGCAGGCTTCCTGCAGGGCTTGATCCAGTGCGCGGCGGCCGCCCTGAAGCTCTCCATGGACCAGCCGCGCGGCCTCGCGCGCCTTGCGGAGATGGGCACGGCGAAGCTGGACGAAGCCGCCCCGCGCCCGGACTCGCGGTACATGGGGCTCGCGGTCGACCGCTTCGTGGCGGGCTTCCGCGGGTTCGCGGAGCGAGCGCGGGAGAGCGAGGCGGCCGAGGCCGACGATCGACCGAAGATCGTGCTCGCTGACTAACCGGAGCGCTTGCGGGATCGCCCGGCGGCGCAGCGGGCGAGCCAGGCGGGCTCGAAGGCGTCGACCGAGCCGAAGCGGTCGGGGCGGAACGGTTCGAGGTCGAAGGGCGAGTCGAGACCCAAGGCGGCGAGGACCAGGGCGCGGCCGACCCCGCCGGAGACGGCGATCCCGGCGCCGCAGCAGCCCGCTGCCACCCAGAATCCGTCGAGGGAGGGCAGTCGGCCGACGACGTGGCGGCCGTCGGGCGTATAGGAGGACGGCCCGCTGACGTAGTGCTCAAGAGGGATGTGCTCGAGGGCCGGGAAGAACCGCGCGAAGGCGGGAGCGCACTCCTCCAGGGTTTCCCAACCGTCGGGGTCGCTCTCGAAGCGCAGGTCGGCGAGATCGGCGGGGACCGCGCGCGGATCGAGGGCGATGCTCGTCGACTCGCGCAGGCCGAACAGGAGCCTGCCCACCTCGGGGCGGGCGTAGGCCGCCGCGTCGGGGAGGACGACGACCGGGGAACCGGCGGGGACGTCGCCGTGTTGCGCGGTGATCCAGTAGTGACTGCGCACGGGCGCCATCGGCAGGTGCTCGCCCGCTCCGGCGGCCAGCAGGCCAGCCCACGGCCCGGCGGCGTCGAACACCAGGGGAACCGACAGGTCTCCCGCGGAGGTCGTCACGCCGCGGATGCGACCTCCCTCTATGGAGATGCCGAGCACCTCGACCCCCGTGCGGATCTCGACCCCCCGCGCGCGGGCGGCGCGCGCGTAGGCCGCGGCCAGGAGGTAGGGATCGATGAACCCGTCCCGCGGGAGATAGGCGACGCGCGTCACCCCGACGGTCCGCAACCAGGGGGCGCGCGAGGAAGCCTCCGCGGGAGTGAGCCACTCGCAGGGCTCACCGCACTTCCGGGCGCGACCGGAGAGCTCCTCGAGCGTCCGCTCGCTCTCGGGCGAGGCGGCGAGGTGCAGGCTCCCGACCTCGTGCAGGGCGAGGTCGTCGCCCAGCTCCTCGCGCAACTCGGCGACCGCACGCCGCGTCTCCAGAGCGAGGGCGGTCTGGGCCGCATCGCTGCGCACGCCGCTGACCAGGGCCGCCGCGCGCGAGGTGGTCGCCGCCCCCACCTCCCCGCGCTCGCAGAGCACGACGCGCCCCGCCCCCTGCCGGGCCAGGTTCCAGGCGATCGAGCAGCCCAGGATCCCCCCGCCGATGACGAGGGCGTCCGCGCTGCCGCTGGCGGTCATCGGTCTTTCGCCCCCTCAGTCGCCCAGCACCCCAAGGCGCACGTCGACTCGTCGCGGATCCGGCTCGCGAGGCGAGAGAACGGTCAGAGAGACGACGTCCCCGGGATGGTGGTCACGCACGACCGACAGGAGGTCCTCGCGCCGACGCACGGCCAGGCCCTCGACCGCGACCACGACCGACTCCTCGGTCAGGCCCGCGGCCTGCGCCGGGGAGTCGGGGTGCACGGGCACGCAAACGAGGCCCTCGACACCCGTCGGCAGGCGCGCGAGGAACCCCGAGGATTGGGAAGGGAGCTCCTCCAGACCGCAGCCCATCGTCGGGACGATCCGATCAGTGCGCTCGGCCAGGAGACGATCGATCGCATCGACGGGCGCGGCCAGGGCCAGGCCCACCGGCCGGCCCTGCTCGGTGACGACTCCCGATTGGCAGCCGACCACCTGCCCGAAGCGATCGACCCAAGCGCCGCCCGAGAGGCCCGGGGGAACCGCCGCGTCGACCACGAACACGCGCGCGTACTCCTTCGTCGCGGCGAGGGGCTCGAAGGTCGCCTCCGACCGCGCCACCCGCCCGGCCAGACGCAGCTCATGACGGAACAGCGCCGTGCCGAACAGGGACAGCTCCTCCCCCGCTGAGGGGACGCGGGCCGCGAGGGGCAGGACCGGCCACGATCCCTCGCTCCCGACCACGCGCAGGAGGGCGAGATCGCTGCCGAGATCGACGGCGGCGACCTCCGCCGGGAAGCGCTCCCCCGTCTGAGAGACGACCTCGATGCCGCTGCGCCAGCCCACCACGGCGTGTGCGGCCGTGACGATCCAGCCCTCGGCATCCGCCGCCCACCCGGTGCCCTCCAGGTGTCCCGCGACGAGGACCTCGACGGTCGCCCGGCGCACCGAGGAGTCGATCGTCTGCCGCGGGAGGCCGGGGGGGGAGTCGACGTGCTCGACGGACGCCGCGCAGGACGTCAGGACGAGAGCGACGGTCGCCGCCCGGCACGGGGACGAGGGACTCAGGTGAGCAGCTCCTCGTAGGTCTGTGCGCCGAAGCCGATCAGCCAGGTCTTCCCCAGACGCAGGGCCGGTGCGCGCAGGTTGCCGCTCGGTCCCAAGACGGCCTTCTCCAGCTCCGCGCGGTCGGGCGGATCCGCGGAGAGGTCGAGGTCCACGACCCGCTTCCCGCGCACGGCGACGATGCGCCGCGCGCCCTCGAAGAGCGCGGGGAGGTCCGCGCTCCCAAAGCGCGTCCCCCGAGCGTCCACCACCTCACGGATGGTGTTCGGCCGACCCTCCAACCAGTCGTCGGCGCGACCGCAGCTCGTTCAGCCCTTGCGGTGGTAGTACCAGTCGACTCGTCTGGCCATGGGTCAGTGCTCCTTGGGGGGATGGGGTGGGGCCAAAGGCGCATCAGCGCTGGCGCAACAGGATACGGCCACCTCTGCGACGAGGGCGCGGACGATGCCGAACTGCTCGGCGACCGCGAGGGAGCCGACCGGCGGGACGTGCAGGAACACGGCCGGGATACCCAGGCGGCGGCCGCGCGCGAGGAGGGCGTGGTAGGTTCGTTCGCAGACGTAGCCTCCCGCGTCCTCGGAGATCCAGGCCTCGCCCGCGCCGGCGTCCAGCAGTGCCGCACACAATCGCTCGAGGTCCAGGGCGCTCTCGAGATCCCCCTCGGGGAGCGGCGCGATCTGGGCGCCGAGGCGACCCTCGGCGTCGGGCTTGTCTGAGTCGAGGACGGCGCGCGCCCGGCGCTCGAGACGGAACCCGTCACCGCCGTGAACTCCCAGGCCCAGGAGGCCATCGGGCCCCGAGTCCATGGCGGCGAGGGCCTCGCCCAGGCGCGCGGGGGCTCCGGAGAAGGCGACCGGCAAGACGCTCGCGGTCACGCCCGCCCCCGGGGGCGGATCGTCCTCCAGGGCTCGGGCGAGACGACCGCTGGGGTTGTCCTGCACGTCGAGGAAGGGTCCGAAGCCGGTCACGAGGATGCGGGCGA
This sequence comes from Planctomycetota bacterium, assembly GCA_030746555.1. Classification (GTDB taxonomy): domain Bacteria; phylum Planctomycetota; class UBA1135; order UBA1135. Next base: position 40,922 of record JASLMK010000027.1, read on the forward strand.
GCGCCATGGGGGGATCCTACCTCAGCGCTCTCGCGCCTCGAACTCGGGGTTGACCGCGGGCAGGAGCGCGCCCTGTGCGGCGAGCAGCTCGGTGAGGCGCGCGGCGAGGCGTCCGGCCAAGACAGACCTCTCACCCGCGAGGTCGTGGGCCTCGGTCGGATCCGTGCCCAAATCGAACAGCTCCAGGCCGCCGTCGGCGTAGCGCTGGACGAGCTTCCAGCGCCCCAGGCGCAGGATACTGTAGGGCTCGATGCGCGTCCCCCACCAGTAGTGCGGGAAGTGCCAGACGAGCTCGTCGCGCGTCCATTCCCCAGTCCCCTCCAACAGCGGCACGAGGCTCAACCCGTCGATCTGCCGCTCCTGCGGCAGGCCGACCCCGCAGACCTCCGCCACCGTGGGGAGCAGGTCGATGCTCATGACCGGCTCGCCGCAGAGCGCACCGCGGCGGTCGCCACCCGGCGGCCGCACGATCATGGGCACGCGCAGCCCCCCCTCGTAGGGGAAGCCCTTCCCAGCCCTGAGGGGATCGTTGTCCGTCGCACGGAAGTGGGTCGCGCCTCCGTTGTCGGAGGTGAACACGACCAGCGTGTCCTCGCTCAGGCCGTGGGCCTCGAGGGCCTCGAGCACGCGGCCCACGGCGCGGTCGACGCCCTCGACCATGGCGGCGTAGGCGGGGTAGTCGTGGCGCCGCTGCACGCCGTCGGCCAGGCGCGCCTCGCAGCGCTCGCGCTCCTGTGCCGGCGCCCGGATCGGCGAGTGGACCGCGTAGTGGGCGAGGTAGAGGAAGAACGGTCGGTCGCGATTCGCTTCGATGAAACGCACCGCCTCGTCCGCCTCTCGATCGGTCAGGTACTCGCCCTCGGACCTTGCAGGCAGGTGCGGAATGGCGGGGCGACGGGCGTTCCCGTAGGGGTCGAAGTAACTGGGAGGCTGGCCGTAGGAGCAGCCGCCGGCGTTGAGATCGAACCCCTGCTCGGTCGGCTCGTGCCCCTCGCCGCCGAGGTGCCACTTGCCGACGTGCGCGGTGGCATAGCCGCGCGGGCGCAGCAGCTCGGCGATCGTGACCTCCTCGGCGGGGAGCCAGGCCCGGTTGCGAGGGGTGAGCAGCTCCCGGCCCCGGGGCAGGTCGTAGCCGCCGATGTGCTCGCCCGCCTGCGCCGATTCCGCCGCCTCGGGACCCGAATCGTGGATCCAGTCGGTCACGCCCACCCGGGCGGGATAGCGCCCGGTCAACACCGCGGCACGCGTAGGCGAACACACCGCACAGGCCGCGTAGGCGGCTGTGAAGCGCACGCCCTCGGCCGCCAGGGCGTCGATGTGGGGCGTCAGGTGGAAGTCGCTCCCGGTGCAGCCCAGGTCCGACCAGCCCAGGTCGTCCGCGAGGACGAGGACGACGTTGGGCGCAGGGATGGCCAGCTCACGGCGGATCGAGGCAGCGACCCGCGCCGCGAGCTCGCGCGAGCCGGTCGCGTTGAAGTGGACGTCGCCCGGTCGCACACCCAGCTCCCCCATGCGCCCCGCCGCGACGGCATGGAGGTCGTTCGTCGCGACAGCGTGGCGCTCCATCACGCGCGCCGCCACGGCGTTGTAGCGCGCCGCGTCGCCCTCGACGCGGCCCGGTTCACCCGGTGGCACCGGCGTCGTGCTGGCCCAGATCAGTCGAGCACCGGTGTTCTCGAGGCGCCCGACGAGCCGCTCGAGGTTGCGCTCGTATTCCTCCGGCGTGTGCGTGAGCGCGCCGGCAGCCTTGTCCTTGCCGCGTCCGCCCTCCCCGCGCCAGCAGAGGTCCCACAGGCCCCAGTTGAAGTGGATGACGTCCCAGGACTCCTCTCCCAGCCAGCCCTCGAGCTCCCGCAAGCCGGTCGCGGTGTGTTCGGCGTTGCCGGGGATGCGCCGCACATCGGCCTGTCCGGCGAGCATCTCCTCGACCAAGGGCGTGTAGGCGATGGAGATCGAGTCTCCGATCAACAGGACGCGCGGGAGCGCGGCCTCCTGGGAGAGGACGGGAGCGCCCGCAAGGAGCAACACGGCGTACACGCGAAGGTGACCCATGGGCCGATTCTACGCAGGGTGTCGGGTGCGTCGTAGACTCTGGCATGGAAGAGGTCGACGACTCACCGCCCGCCGGCGAGGGGCAGCCGCCGGGCGGCGGTGCGTCACACTCCTCGCGGGCCCGGCACGCCTGGGCCGCGATCGCCAGGCCCGACGAGCGGTCGGCACCCCTCCCGCCCGCCCCGGCCGCCGATTCCGGCACGGGCGGGGACTGAGCCGATCCCGCGCCCTTCCGGCCGGGCCGCGCACGCCACGGAGAGGGAAGCTCAAGTCCCGTCCGATCGCAGGTCGAACGGTGGATGGATCCGGCGCCGCGCCGCCGGCGGAGGGAAGAAGAACGCCGCGAGCGACGCGGAGGACGCCGACCGGGGGGAGGACGGCACGCAGAGGGGCGAGGGAAGGCGTACAGCCGCATGAGACCATGACGAAGCAGACACTCACGATCCTGGCGGGTCTCGTGCTCGCGCACCTGGCGGCCTGTTCGAGCGGGGGCGGCGTCGGCGGCGGGGACGCCGGAGGCGGGAGCGACGGGGGGGACGGCGGGCCCCCGGAAGCCGCTCCGAGCGCGTCGTTCAGCGCCTCCCCCCTGGTGGCCCTGGTCCCGGCCGAGGTCGCCTTCAGCGACGCGTCGACCGGCCCGATCACGACCTGGAGCTGGGACTTCGGGGACGGCGCCACCTCCAGCGATCCGGAGCCGGTGCACACCTACACCGACGCCGGATCCTACACGGTCACGCTCACCGTCAGCGGTCCCGGCGGCAGCGACGCCTTCGTGCGTACGGACTACCTCTCGCTCTACGAGGACGGCGCGGAGGACCCAGGCGCCTGGCCCAACGAAGGATCCCCGGTCGGTATCAACCTCGGCACCCTCTCCTACCACTCCAAGGCCTGGAGCTTCGTCGACATCTTCAAGACCTCCCGGCCCTGGCAGCTGCACGAGAACGGCGGCCCCGTCTCGGATCCCGTCGACCTCACGCCCGACGGCTGGGTCGCATCCCTCGGCCCCGGCCAGGAGGCGGTGACCTACATGTACCTGGGCGTGAGCGGCCAGTACCCCGGCGGCGCCTACAACGTGTTCTACGACGGCAACGGCGTGCTGGAGTTCAGCGGCGACGCCCAAGTCGTCTCCGAACAGGTCGGACACGTCCTGCTCGACGTCTCGCCGTCCAACGGGATCACCCTGCGCCTCGCCCAGACCGACCCGGCCGATCCCCTGCGCAACATCCGGGTGGTCATGCCCGGGTTCGAGGACGTCTACGAAGACGAGCCCTTCCACCCCCTGTTCCTGGCCCGCGCGGCGAAGTTCTCGATCCTGCGCTTCATGCCCTGGCAGAAGATCAACCACTCCCCCATCGTCGAGTGGAGCGAGCGCACGACGCCCGAATACGCCCAGCAGAGTGTCGACTCGGGGGTCGCGGTCGAGCACGCCATCGAGCTCGCCAACACGCTGCACGCCGATCCCTGGCTGTGCATCCCCCACCTCGCCTCCGACGACTACGTCGCCCGCTTCGCTGAGGTCGTGCGCGATCGCCTCGATCCCGACCTTCGGTGCTACATCGAGTACAGCAACGAGGTCTGGAACTGGGGTTTCAGCCAGGCCGACTACGCCTACGCCCAAGGCCAGCTCCTGTGGCCCGAGGAATCCGCCTACATCCAGCTCGGCCGCTTCTACTCCCAGCGCTCCGTGGAGGTCTTCACGATCTTCGAGGAGGTCTTCGGGGGCACCGAGCGCCTCGTGCGGGTCCTCGGCGGCCAGCGCGGCGCGGTCGGTTCCACGGGCGTCATCTGCTCCTGGCAGGACGCCTACCAGCACGCCGACGCCTTCGCCGTCGCCGCCTACTTCGGCCGCGGCCTCGACGAGTTCCCGATCGAGGAGGTCGAGCAATGGTCGGTCGACCAGATGCTCGACTGGTGCGAGGAGCAGGTCGTCGTCCACCGCGAGGGCGGCCTGATCCCCAGCATCCAGACCGCCGCGGCCTACGGGCTGCCGACCCTGGCCTACGAAGGCGGCCTCGCCCTGGCCGGCTACGCGAACAACCCCACCCTGGTGGCTCTGTTCGAGGAGGCGACGCGCCATCCGCGCATGAAGGACATCTACCTCGACCAGCTCAATGGTTGGAAGGACTCCGGCGGCGGGATCTTCGTGGCCTTCAACTACCTCCAGAAGTGGGTGGACCACGGCCGCTGGGGCGTTCTCGAGCGCCAGGACCAGCCCACCGAGGAGGCGCCCAAGTACGCGGGGCTGATCGAGTTCATCGAAGCCGAGTAGTCGGCACGGTTTTCATCACAACACCTACACCTGGCGCCGAGCGCGAGACGATAGCGCCGCCGGGGGGAACGAGAGAGAGGACGTCAGGAGTGCGGGCGGTGTTCAGCCCGCGCCTGTACGCGGGCGAGTCATCCCATCGCGCCCGAGGACTTCGCATCGAAAACGACACGACCGCAAGAGGGCCGGGAGCAACGGACATGAGGGAATCGAGCATCGCCACCGAGCATCGCGTAGGGGGATGGACCCGCACGGCACTCGCCGCAACCTGCCTGGTCCTGGGGGCCTGCAGCTCAGGCGTGGACACGCCCGCGCCCCCGGGCGGGGGTGGAGGCGGCGGAGATCCCGGAGGGGGCGGCGATCCGGGCGGAGGGGGCTCGAGCTCGACCTCGCTCGAGCAGAAGCAGAGCTTCGACTCGGACGACATCCTGCACCTCTTGCGCCGCACACACTTCGGCGTGAGAGAGAGCGAGTACGCCCAGGTCGTGGCGATGGGAGTTCCCGCCTTCGTCGACGCCATGCTCGACCTGCCCGAGCCGGGGACGACCGCGGCCGAGGCCGCTGCCTTCGAGTGGCTCGCCCAGGAGACCGACCCGCCCGGACTCGAGGGGATGTTCCCCTCTACCGCCGACCTGGCGAACTGGTGGGTCCACCTGATGATGCACAGCGAGCACCCGTTCCAGGAGGAGCTCGCGTTCTTCTGGCACGACCACTTCGCCGTGCCCGAGGCGGCCTTCAAGCACGACCAGCGCCATTGGGTCAAGCGCTACGTCGATCTGCTGCGAGAGAAGGGCACCGGGAACCTGCGCGACTTCCTCGAGTGCATCAGCCGCGACGCCGCCGTCGCGAAGTCCCTCGACCAGACCGACAACGACGAGGAGAACATCAACGAGAACTACGCCCGCGAGCTGTGGGAGCTGTTCTCCCTGGGCGTGGACAACGGATACACCCACGAGGACATCGTCGAGTCCGCCCGGGCGCACACCGGCCTGAAGATCGTCAACGACCCCCAGACCGATCTGGAGAGCGTCGTGTTCGATCCCGACGAGCACGCCGACGACGCCAAGACCATCCTCGGATCCACGGTCGCCGCGCAGCACGGAGCCGGGGCGGACGAGCACGACGACGTGAGCGAGGTGATCGACATCACCCTGGGCTTCACCGGGCCCAAGGGCGACGCGGCGACCTTCCTGTGCGGGAAGATCCTGGCCCACTACCACTCGGTCGATCCCCCCGCCGAGCTCGTGGAGGGCCTGGCACAGATCCTCCGCGACGGCTGGGAGCTGCGGCCGGTGTTCGCCACCCTGTTCAAGTCGGAGGCGTTCTACTCCGACGAGGCCCGCGCGCCGATGGTCAAGACACCCCTGGCCGCCGGCATCGGCTTCGTGCGATCGACCGGCCTGCTGGTGTCGGCGGACACGCTCACGGGCTCCCTGCAGAGCGCGGGCATGCTCCCCACCCAGCCCCCCGACGTGGACGGCTGGAGCGAGGGCCTCGACCTGCTCTCCTCGCTCACGATGCTGGAGATCGCCAACATCGGCCGGGACGCGATCATCGCCCGCGACTACCAGGAGCAGGAGCTCGGCCTGGACATGGCGAGCCTGCTCCCCGACGGCCCGCGCCAGGCCGGCGACGTGATCGACCACTGGACCCACTGGCTGGGCCTGGAGGTCAGCGCCGCGGAGCGTGAGCTCCTGCTCGAGTACATGAACACGCGCCGGTATGGCAACGGGGCGGTTGAGGACTCGCCCTTCGATCCCGACGACGCCGGGCACCTCGACGAGCGGCTGCGCGGGCTCCTGTACATCCTCCTCCAACACCCGACCTTCCTCTTGAGCTAGGGGCACTCGCACCATGACGAACACCCAATCCAATGCCGCCCGACGCGAGGGCGCCGACACACTCGAGGGTCTCTCCCGCCGGGAGGTCCTGCGCATGGGCGCCGGCGCCTTCGGCGCAGTGTCCCTCGCACCCCTGGTGCGCGCATCCGCCGCGGGCTCCACCCCGCTTCCCTGGACAGGCCCGCGCCTGGTGATCGTGAACCTCAAGGGCGGCAACGACGGTCTGAACACGATCGTCCCCGTCGACCTGCAGAGCTACCACGACCAGCGGCCGACCCTGGCCCTCACCAGCGGCCAGACCCTGTCGATGAACACGGGGCCCGGGGCGAGCAGCCAGTACCGCATGCACCCCCAGCTCGCCGCGCTCCAGGCGGCCTTCACCGCCGGTGATCTGGCGGTCTTCCAGAGGGTCGGCTACCCGGGGGCGAACGAGAGCCACTTCGAGAGCGAGACGATCTACAGCCGCGCCCGGCGCAACATCGACAGCGGCACGGACCTGGACACGAGCGGGTGGATCGCGCGCCTGACCGACACCATGGGTCCGTCGCCGACCGCCGCCATCGCCGTCGGCATGGGACACCCCGAGGAGTTCCGGGGCGGCTCGTCACCCCTGCTCAGCATCGGGTCGACCCTGTCGAGCTTCGACCTCGACGTCGACTGGGCCTACGGCAGCACGAACGACCCGCACCGCAAGGCGACCGTGCAGGCGATCCTCGACCAGTTCCAGCCGTCCTCATCCCTGGCCGGCTCGGTGCGGGACATGCAGGCGATCAGCCACGGACTCGTCGGCGCCATCGGCGATGCCGACTCCTCGTACGCGAGCAGCGTCACCTACCCCGAGAACAACGCCATCGCGAGCCAACTCAGGACGATCGCCAAGCTGATCCAGGGCGGGTTCGAGACCAACGTCTACTGCATCGCCAAGGATCGCTTCGACACGCACGCGGCCCAGGGACCGCTGCACGCCGAGCTGCTCGGGCTCCTCGACAGCGCCCTGGGGGCCTTCCGGGCCGACCTGGTCGAGATGGGTGCCTGGAGCGACACCATCGTGCTCGTCGTCACCGAGTTCGGTCGGCGCAGCTTCGAGAACGGCTCGTTCGGGACCGATCACGGCGCGGCGAACTCGATGCTGGCCCTGGGCGGGTCGGTCGTCGGCGGGCTGTACGGCGATCCGCTCACCGACACGGACCTGACGGCCACCGAGAGCCTCACCTACTCCCTCGACTTCCGCTCGATCTACAAGGAGATCGCGCGGGATCACTTCGGGCTCGGCTCGGAGGGACTGGCCGCCGTGTTCCCCGAACCGCTGGAGATCGAGACGAACCTGGGGTTCCTGTAGGGAGGAGCCGACCGCCGCGGTTCGCGCGCCGCCGGCGGCGTGCGAACCGCTATATTCCCCCCCATGAGTCGCCGAAGCCTGGTGTGCGCCGCCCTCGCGGGGGCGGCGGCGATCGGCGGCGGGTGCAGCGGGTCCGGGCCTGGGCGCGACGCGCCCAACCTGCTGGTCATCACCCTCGACACGACGCGCGGCGACCGGTTGGGGTGCTACGGCTACGAGCCCGCTCACACGCCGGTCATCGACGCCCTGGCGGCCTCGGGCACGTGCTTCCTCAGCGCCTTCGCCCCCACGCCATTCACCCTGCCCTCGCACTCGACCCTCATGACGGGCAACCACCCGCCGGGGCACGGCGTGCACGTGAACTACTCGGGGCGTGTGGCGGTCTCCGACGAGGTGCGCCCCCTGGCCGACGTGCTGGCGGCTCGCGGCTACCGCACGGGCGCCTTCATCGCCGCCCGCGTGCTCAACGAGCACTGCGGCCTGGCCCGGGGATTCGAGCGCTACTCCGACATCGGACCCCTTCCCGATGACGATCCCGAGGCTCCCGAGCGCCTGGCACGCCCCGGAGACCTCGTCTGCGACGATGCTCTGGCCTGGCTGGACGAGACCGCCGATGCTCCCTTCTTCGCCTGGGTGCACTTCTTCGACGCCCACGATCCCTACACGCCCAGGGAGGGTTTCGAGGACGTCGGCGAGCATCCCTACGACGGCGAGGTCGCCTTCATCGACACGCAGGTCGAACGCCTGTTGGACTGGCTGGACGCCCGTGGCCTGCGGGAGCGGACCCTGGTCGTCCTGGCCGGTGATCACGGCGAGGGCTTGGGCGAGCACGGAGAGGAGACCCACGGCCTGTTCGTCTACGACACGACCATGCGCGTGCCGCTGATGTTCTCCCGCCCCGGGTCGGTGACTCCCGGGCACCGACCGCGAACCACCGTGGGGCTGGTCGACGTGATGCCGACGATCCTGGCCCAACTCGACGTCGCGGCGCCGGGCGAGATCGAGGGGCGCGACCTCTCGCCCATGCTCGCGGGAGGAGATCCCGGGGGCGGATTCGCCTACTTCGAGAGTGAATACGGCATGCGCACGATGGGCTGGGCGCCCCTGCGCGGTTGGGTCGAGCACCCCTGGAAGTACACCGAGGCGCCCCAGCGCGAGTTGTTCCACTTGGAGGACGACCCGGGCGAGACGCGCAACCTCGTCACGGAGCGACCCGAGGTCGCCGAGCGCATGCGGGCGGCCCTGACGGCCTTCCGCGAGAGCACACCCCGACGCGAGGTGACCGAGGCCCACGACGGGACGGACGAGGCGCGCGAGCTCGCGATGCTCGGCTACCTCGAGAGCAGCTTCGAGCTCCCCGAGGGCACCGTGCTCGAGGATCTGCGCGACCCACGGGACGCCTACGACGTCTACTACCAGACCAAGCACGCCTCCGAGCTCCTCAAGGAGGACCGCCACGCGGAGGCCCTGGCGGTGATCGAGCCCCTGGTCGAGCGCAGCCCGGAGTCGGCGCGCATCTGGACCGTGTTGGGCAGCGCACGCCTCGAGCTGGGTCGCTTCGCGGGGGCGGCGGAGGCGTACCGCGAGAGCCTGGTCCGCAATCCCGACCTCCCCGGCACGATCCTGGGGCTGGGCGACGCCCTGCGGGGCCAGGGGCTCGTAGGGGAGGCGATCGCCGCCTACGAGCGCTGCGTCGCGCTCGATGCGACCCAGGGACAGGCGTTCAGCCGTCTGGGGCTCCTGCGCGCCCAGCGGGGCGAGGTCGACGCCGCCCTCGCGGCCCTGCGCCGCTTCGTCGAGCTCGAGCCCGACTCCCCCAACGCGCGCTGCAACCTGGCCGGCGTCCTGGCCCAGGGCGGGCGCGGGCAGGAGGCGTTGGGCGAGCTGCGCACCGCCCTGCGCCTGGATCCGGCCTGCAAGCAGGCCCACGTGGGCCTGACGATGATCCTGGAGGGCAGCGGACGGCGCGAGGAGGGCCTGGCGGCCCGCAGGGCCGCCCACGCGGCGCTCCCCGATGACGCCGACCTCGCGGCCGGTCTGGCGTGGGTCCTGGCGACGAGCGGGAACGAACGGCTGCGCTCGCCGGGGGAGGCCGTCGCCCTCGCACGGGGCGCCCGGGCCGCGGCGCCCGCCAACCCGCGCTTCGCCGACGTCCTAGCCGCCGCCCTGGCCGCCGCGGGGGACTTCCCCGCGGCCGTGGCCGCGGCCGAACAAGCCCTCGCCGGCGCGCGCGGCAGGCTGGCCCCAGAGCTCGTCTCGGCGATGGAGGCGCGCCTGCTCGCCTACCGCGCGGGACGGGCGCACCGGGAGTGACGCTTCGCGCACCGGCTCATAGACTGTCACCATGGCCGCCGACCACCGCGACCGAAGAGAGGTCCTGATCGCCAACGGACAGGGGTTCTGGGGCGACTCGATCCTCGGACCCGTGCGCCTGGTCGAGGAGGGTCCGCTCGACTACCTGACCCTCGACTACCTGGCGGAGGTCACGATGAGCATCATGCAGAAGCTGCGCTCGCGCGATCCCTCCAAGGGCTACGCGACCGACTTCGTGACGCTCATCGACCGCATCCTCCCGGCGCTCGTCGAGCGCGACGTGCGGGTGGTGGCCAACGCCGGGGGCGTGAACCCCCACGCCTGCAAGGACGCCCTGCTCGAGGTCGTCGCCCGCCACGGCCTCGACGGCGTGAAGATCGCCGTGGTCGAGGGAGACGACATCCTCGGGCGGCTCGACGAGCTGACCGACGCCGGCGAGGTCTTCGCGAACATGGACACCGGGCGACCTCTGTCCGAGGTGCGCGAGAGGATCACCAGCGCGAACGTCTACCTGGGCGCCTTCCCCATCGCCGAGGCTCTCGACCAGGGCGCGCGGATCGTGATCACCGGCCGCGGAACGGATCCCGGGCTCGTGCTCGGCCCGATGATCCACGAGTTCGGCTGGGGAACGCAGGATCACGACCTGTTGGCCGCGGGAACGGTTGCGGGGCACATCATCGAGTGCGGAGCTCAGTGCACCGGCGGAAACTACACCGACTGGCGCTCGATCGAGGACATGGCCCGCATCGGCTACCCGATCGTCGCCGCACGTCCGGACGGGGAGTTCACCGTCACCAAGCACGACGGAACCGGAGGGCGAGTGGACGTCGACACGGTCACCCATCAGCTGGCGTACGAGATGGGCGACCCGGCGAACTACGTGACCCCCGACGTGATCGCGGACTTCACGAGCTTCCGTCTCGAGCAGGACGGGCGCGACCGCGTGAAGGTGAGCGGGGTGACCGGCGCGCCGCCGACCCCCACCTACAAGGTCTCCATGGCCTACCGCGACGGATGGAAGGCCGTCGGCCAGCTCACCGTCGCCGGCCCCGACGCGGTCGAGAAGGCGCGTGTGTGCGCGGAGATCGTGTGGGACCGCCTGCGCCTGGACGGCGTCGAGTTCGGCCCCGACGAGCGCATGGTCGAGTTGGTCGGCGCCAACACCTGTCACGCGGGGATCGCCGCCGCGGAGACCCCCGAGCCCTCGGAAGTCGTCCTGCGCATGGGCGTCAAGGGAACCGACCGGGCCAAGGTGGACCGCTTCGGGCCGGAGTTGGTGCCGCTGGTGACCAGCGGGCCGCCCGGCGTGACGGGGTTCGCGGGCGGGCGGCCGAAGGCGACGGAGATCATCGGGTTCTGGCCCGCCCTCGTGACCAAGGAACGCATCGAGACGAGCGTCGAGGTCTTCGACCCCTCCGGCGCCTGACCGCGTCCAGACCGCCATGCCCATCGTCCCCCTCGCACGCATCGCCTCCGCCCGCTCCGGCGACAAGGGCCGCGGTTCCAACGTCGGCGTCCTCGCGCGCTCGGAGGGCGCCTACGCCTTCCTGAAAGAGGTCCTGACCGAAGAGGCTGTGCGGGACCACATGCACGCGATCAACCGCGGGGCCGTGACGCGCTACACTGCCGACAACATGCTGGTCCTGAACTTCCTGTTGGCGGACAGCCTCGGAGGCGGCGGTTCCGAGTCGCTCCTGACCGACGCCCAGGGCAAGACCCACGGGCTCGCGCTCCTGCGCATGGAGCTCTCGGTCCCCGACGAGGTTCTCGACGCCACGCCGGCGCCCTGACCGTGATGGACCTCGCCCTGGAGACCCGGGAGAAGGCCAGGCGGCTGGGGCGGCGGATCGTCCTGCCGGAAGCCGGCGACGCCCGCGTTCGACAGGCCGCTGCCGTCCTGGCGGCCGAGGGGTTCTGCGAGCCGGTCCTCATCGACGGCGGCGCGACCGCCCCGACGCCGGGAGCCGAGAGCGTGCGCCCCGAGAGCGACCCGCGCTTGGAGCAGTTCGTCGGTGAGTACTTCGACCTGCGCCGGGAGCGGGGAGTGACGGAGGACGAGGCCCGCGAGCACGTCCTCGACCCGCTCGTGTTCGGCGCCTTCCTCCTGCGCAGCGGCGACTGCCAGGGGGCCGTCGCCGGCAGCGCCAGCCCGACCGCGAACGTGCTACGGGCCGCGATCCAAGTCGTGGGCACGGCGCAGGGCATCGAGACCGTCTCGTCGTGCTTCCTGATGATCCTGCCCGACACCGCCCTGACGTTCGCCGATTGCGGGGTAGTTCCCGAGCCGACCGCCGAGCAGCTCGTCGACATCGCCCTGGCGTCCGCCGAGAGCCACCGGCGCCTCGCGGGCCAGGCCCCGCGCGTGGCCCTCCTCTCGTTCTCGACCAAGGGCTCGGCCGAGCACCCGCGGGTCGAGAAGGTGCGCGCAGCGGCGGAACAGCTCGCACGTCGCGCGCCGAATCTGTGCTGCGACGGCGAGCTGCAAGTCGACGCGGCCATCGTCCCTGAGGTCGCCGCCTCCAAGGCGCCGCGCTCCCCCCTCGGAGGTCGCGCGAACGTGCTCGTCTTCCCCGACCTCGACTCGGGCAACATCGGCTACAAGCTGACCCAGCGCCTGGCCGGCGCAAAGGCCCTCGGGCCCCTCGTCCAGGGGTTGGACCGGCCCTACATGGACCTCTCGCGCGGGTGTACGGCCGAGGACATCGTGGACACCGCGTGCATCGCGGCAGTGCTGTCGGCATGAGCAGGGAGAGCAGGCTCCTGGTGCTCTGTGCGCTCTGGCTCCTCGCGGGGTGCTCGAGCTTCTCCCGACCGGTAGAGGTCCAGCGCCGGCGCGTCGCCCATCCCTCGGGGGTCGAGTTCGAGGACGTCGTCGAGGGGGTCGGCAATGCCGCGCGCAAGGGACGCACGGTCACCGTGGACTACACGGCCTGGCTGGACGACGGCACGCGCTTCGATTCGAGCCTCGATCGCGGTCGGCCGGTGACCTTCGTCCTCGGCGAGGCGCCCGTGGCCGGCTGGAACCTGGGGATCCCCGGCATGCGAGAGGGTGGCGAGCGCCGGCTGTTCGTCCCCAGCGAGGAGGCCTACGGCCCTGGGGGTCTGCCGGGCCTCGTGCCCCCCGACACGGCCCTGGTGTTCTCGATCGCGCTGATCGAGGTCTCGCCGAAGTAGGGCAGCCGGCAAGGCCTGACGGCACCTCACCTGAGCGCCCGCAGCGGGTCGCCCCGGCGTGACCGCCCCGATACGAGAAGAGCGGGCCCCGCAGGGGGCCCGCTCCGTTCGTGTCTTGCGCGGGAGGGCGCTCAGCCGCTGATGACCTGGCCGGTGACGGGGCAGGTCTTCTGGCCCTTGGAGCACTCCGAGGCGGCTTCCGCCGAGCACTCGCTCTTGGCCTTGCCGGCGCACTCGCTGGCTTCGGCCTTGGGGCACTCGCCCTTGACGGCGCACTCGGCGGCGTCGGCGTCAGAGCACTCGCTCTTCTCGGCGCAGCAGTCGCTGGCGGGAACGGCGGCGCTGCTCCCGTCCTCGACCTGGGTCGAGTCGTTGGAGGCGCAGGCAAAGCAGGTGGCGGCGATGGCGAAGCCGAGGATCAGTTTCTTCATGTTTCTTGCGTAGTGTGGCCGGCCGAGGCTCTCCGCCGGCCGAGGGGGTAGAAGGGCCCGTCGAACCCCGCCGGGGGCCGAGAACTCCGTCTGGGGAGTCCTCCACCGAGAGGGCGGCGTCGAGCCGTGGTCTGATTCCCAGACGACCTTCGTCCGGGCGTCCTTAGGCTACGGGGGCCGCGGCGCGGCGTGATTCCAAACTTGCGTAAATCGATGGTGAAGTCGACAAGGGAGCCATGAGAGAGCCCGTCGACCCCTCGCGGGGGGGGGAGGTGATCGATCTGCACGGCCTGAGGCCCGAACAGGCCCTGCGGCGCCTGTTCAGCGCCCTCCAGACGGCCCGCGTGAGGGGCCGGACGGAGGTCGTCGTCGTCACCGGCCGAGGCTGGGGGAACGACACGGGAAAGCCGGTCCTGCGGGGCAAGGTGGAGGCCTGGCTCGCCACCGAGCCCGCCCGACGCGTGGGCGTGAAGTCCTTCCAGCGCCAGGGTCACGGCGGCGCCCTCGAGGTACGGCTGCGCGAACGGGGCGAGGCCTAGAGGCCTTGACGCAAGCCGCGCCGAGGGCACGATGGAGCCCTGCACCGCTCGAGCTCGCCTCGGGCACGCCCAGACCATGAGGAGCCCCATCGTGTCCCGCGCCGTCCGCTCCCTGGGAGGGATCTCCATGTTCGCCCTGGCCGCCTGCCTCTCTCCCTCTGCGGAGCTCGAGAGCATGCACCGCAACAGCGTACGCCAGGTCGCCGAGGGTAGCCTCCTGACGCCGCTGGGCGACGAGTTCGCCGAGCAGCAGGCGCGGCGCATCGAGCGCGTACACCAGCTTGCGGACGAGGGCGGTATCTCGAGCGCAGCCGACCACTACTTCGCCGGGTTGATCCTGGCCGCCTCTTCGGGGGCGGAGGACCTGGAGATCGCGCGCACCCTGGGCCTGAAGGCTGGCGAGCTGGGCGAGGCGCGCGGCTTCCGCGTCGCCGCCGAAGCGATCGACAAGGGCCTGCGGCTGAAGGGTGAGCCCCAGCGCTACGGGACGCAGATCAGCTACCTGCCCGTTCTGAAGGAGTGGCGATTGGACCCGCTCGACCCGCGCACGACCGACGAGGAACGCAGCGCCATGGGCGTCGCGCCACTGGCGGAACTGAACGAACGCGAGCGCCTCCTGAACCTGCCGCGCACGCTGGAGGCCGAGGGGGAGCAGGCCCCCTGAGGACTCTGTGGGCAAACCCTCCACCGTCACGGCGCGCGCCGCCACCGTTCTTGGCACCCTCGTCATCCTGGCGGGGGTCGGGGAGGTCGGCCTGCGAATCGCGGGCTACTACCCGCTTGAGGACTTCCACGGTCAGGACTGGCGTGGAGCGCTCGTGCGCGCCACCGAGGACCCCATCGGGGCCTACGAGCTCGTCCCCGGCGCGCGGGGCTTCGGCTGGGACTGTGAGATCGAGATCAACAGCCACGGCTTCCGCGGCGGCGAGGTGGCCTTGGAGGCGGCAGAGGGAGTCCTGCGGATCGCCGCGATCGGCGACTCGGTGACCTTCGGCAACAAGCTGCCCGTCGAGCACGCCTACCCCGCGCAGCTCGAGAGCGCCCTGAACGACAACGGCTACCCGGCCGAGGTGCTGAACCTCGGCGTGGGCGGCTACGACGTCCTGCAGAGCCTGCTGTGCCTGGAGCGTATTGGCCTGGCCTTGGAGCCCGACGTGGTCGTCCTCGGCTACTGCGTGAACGACATCGGGACCGTTTCCCTCTCCCGCCGGTACGTCGAGAAGACCCAGGAGTACGCCTCGGCCCTGTATCGCCTGCGCATCGCTCAGTGGCTGCGGATCCGCAGCGACACCGCCGACATCGGAATCGACCTCGTCCGCCGCAACGAACCGGAGCGCTTCCGAGGGGAGAACGAGGGGTACATCACCGACCTCGACGACGATCCGACCACCCTGGCGTACTTGCGCGACATCGAGAAGCTGCTCGGGCAGTTCGAGATCCCCGCCGGACACACCTACCTCCCTTGGTACGCCTCGCGCCCGCACGTGGGCAAGCTGCGCGCCTCCCTCGAGCGCTTCGCGCGCCTCGCGACCGACCACGGCTTCCGACCGCTGCTCGTCATCCTCCCGGTCCTCGGGGAGGCCGGGCTGAACGTCCTCTACGACAGGGCCTACGCCCTGGTGGAGATGGAGGCGCGCCGCGCCGGATTGGAGGTCGTGACCCTGCGCACGACCGTGCGCGCCAACCGCCCGTCGACCCTGCGCGTCGACCGTTCCGACTTCGTGCACTACAACGAGAAGGGCAACGCCATCGTGGCGCGTCGGATCGGCGGCTGGCTCGTGGAGCAGGGCCTGTTCGAGCGCTGAGCGCCCGCCCAGGGGCGACCTGGTGGCCTTCCACCACGCGCCCTCGGTTTCCACCGAGGTCGCTCCTGGGGAGGATTCCGGCCCCGGCGGCGACCCGCCGCCTCACGGCTTGATATCATTGAATCCGGATACCAAGATATCTGAGCCCATGATCGGCCTCACCGGCACCTCACGCCTCCTGAAGGCCTTGGGGGACGAGACGCGCCTGCGCATCCTGCACCTCCTGGCCCAGGAGGAGCTGTCGGGCACCGACCTGATGGAGATCCTCAACGTCGGCCAGAGCCGCATCTCGACCCACCTCGCCCTGCTCAAGGAGGTCGGCCTGGTCAACGACCGGCGCGTCGGGCGCCGCACGCACCACTCGATCGCCCCCGGCCCCGCCGCGGGCCTTTGGGAGTCCGCCCTCGCCGCCGGGGGGCCGACCCCCGAGCTCGAGGCCGACCTCGCGGGGCTCGAGGAGCTGCGGGCGCGGCGCAAGGACGCCCGACGCGCCTACTTCGACCGGGTCGCGGCCACCTTCGGCGAGGAGCTGCTGCCCGGTCGCACCTGGGAGGGCCTGGCTCGCGCCCTCCTCGAGCTCGCGCCCCGCGGGCGCTACGTCGATTTGGGCATCGGCGACGGCCTGCTCACCCTGATGCTGGCCGAGATCGCGGTTTCGGTCAGCGCCGTCGACATCTCGCCCGAGATGCTGGCCCAGCTCGCACGCCGGGCCGCAGAGAGGGGCATCGACAACATCGAGTGGATCGAAGCCGAGATCGAAGACCTGCCCATGCCCGACGCCTCCCACGACTGCGCGGTCCTCAGCCAGGCGCTCCACCACGCGGTCGTCCCCCAACGGGCTCTGGAGGAGGCCCGGCGCGTACTCGTCCCAGGAGGCCGGGTGCTCGTCATCGACCTGTTGGCCCACGGCGAGGAGTGGGTCCGCGAGAAGCACCAGCACGCCCACCTCGGCTTCACCGAGGCCGCTCTGGCGGAGCTGTTGGACGCCGCGGGTTTCGAGGCCGTGCGCGTCCAGCGCGCCGCCCGCGACCCCCAACCCCCCCACTTCATGACCCTGGTCGCCACCGGTACCCGCACATGACCGCCACGGACATCCTCTCCGTCCTCGATCGCCGCGTCCTCGTCACCGACGGCGCGATGGGCACGCAGATCCATGCCGCCGACCTCGACCTCGCGCGTGATTACCACGACCTCGAGAACTGCTGCGAGATCATCAACCTCACGCGGCCGGAGGTCATCCGCGACATCCACGAGGCCTTCCTCGCCGTGGGCTGCGACGCCGTCGAGACCAACACCTTCAGCGGCAGCGCCCTGGTCCTCGAGGAGTTCGGCCTCTCCGAGCGCACGCGTGAGATCAATCGTACCGCTGCGCTCATCGCCCGGGAGGCCGCGAGCGACCACTCCAGCGCCGATCACCCCCGCTTCGTCCTCGGCTCCATGGGGCCGGGCACGAAGCTGCCGACCCTGGGCCAGGCGAGCTACTCCCAGCTCAAGGCTTCCTATGTCGAGCAAGCCCTCGGGCTCGTCGACGGCGGCGTGGACGCGTTCCTGATCGAGACCTGCCAGGATCCCCTGCAGTGCAAGGCCGCGATCGGCGCGGCCCTCTCGGCCCGGGAGCGAGCGGGCAAGACCACGCACCTGTTCGTCAGCGTCACGATGGAGGCCACCGGGACGATGTTGGTCGGCACCGAGATGGCGGCCGCCCTCGCCCTGCTCGAGCCCTTCCCCATCGACGTCGTCAGCCTCAACTGCGCCACCGGGCCGCGCGAAATGGGCGAGCACGTCCGACTCCTCGGCCAGACCTGCACCAAGCGCATCGGCGTCTACCCCAACGCCGGCCTGCCTCAACTGGTCAACGGCCAGCCCTTCTACCCGCTCACGCCCGAGGAGCTGGCGGACTGGCTGCAGCGGTTCGTGGAGGAAGACGGCGTGAACCTGGTCGGCGGGTGCTGCGGAACGACGCCCAAGCACCTCGAAGCGGTCGTGCGCACCATCGGGGAGCGCTCACCGCGCCGGCGCGATGTGACCGCCACGCCCCAGGTGACGAGCGTCTACGGCGCCACCGCCCTGGAACAGGAATCCTCGGTCCTGCTCGTCGGCGAGCGGTCCAACGCCAACGGCAGCCGGGCCTTCCGCGGGCACCTGCTCGACGGGAACATCGACGCCATGGTCCAGATGGGCCGCGAACAAGTCCGAGACGGCAGTCACGTGCTGGACGTCTGTGCGGCCTACGTCGGCCGTGACGAACTCGAGGACATGACGCGGCTGATCGAGCGCTACCGCACGGATGTCTCCGTGCCGTTGATGATCGACAGCACCGACGAGGAGGTGCTGCGCGGTGCCTTGGAACTGTGCGGCGGGCGCTCGATCGTCAACTCCATCAACCTCGAGGACGGGCGCGAGCGCTGCGATCGCGTCCTACCCCTCGCCCGTGAGCACGGTGCGGCGGTCGTCGCTCTGACGATCGACGAGGACGGCATGGCCAAGACCGCCGATGACAAGGTCCGCATCGCGCGGCGCATCCACGACCTGTGTGTCGAAGAGCACGGCCTGCGCTCCCACGACCTGCTCTTCGACGTCCTGACCTTCACGATCTGCACGGGCAACGAGGACGACCGTCGGCTGGGTCTTGAGACGCTGGAGGGCATCCGCCGGGTGCGCAGTGAGCTCCCCGGATCCGGGCTGCTCTTGGGGCTCTCCAACATCTCCTTCGGCCTGAATCCCGCGGCCCGCCACGTCCTCAACTCGGTCTTCTTGCACCACGCCCAAGAGGCCGGCTTGACCGCCGCCATCCTCCACTCCGGCCGCATCGAGCCCCTCCACCGCATCGACGAGCGCGTGCGCCGGGTGGCCGAGGATCTGATCTTCGATCGCCGCCGGGACGACTACGACCCCCTGGCGGAGTTCATGCGCCTGTTCGAGGGCGTCGATGTGAAGGCCCGCGCGGAGCGCAGCACCCCCTCGGACGTGTTCGAACGCCTGGAGTGGCGCATCGTCGAGGGCGAGCGCGATGGACTCGTCGAGGATCTCGACCTGGCCATGCGCTCGCGCGAGCCGCTGGAGATCATCAACAAGGTGCTGCTCGCCGGGATGGGTACCGTGGGCGACCTCTTCGGGCGCGGAGAGATCCAGCTGCCCTTCGTCCTGCAGTCGGCCGAGACGATGAAGCAGGCTGTGGCCCACCTCGAGCCGCACCTCGACCGCGTCGAGGGCGACACGCGCGGCAAGGTCGTCCTCGCCACCGTGCGCGGTGACGTGCACGACATCGGCAAGAACCTCGTCGACATCATCCTCTCGAACAACGGTTACACGGTCTACAACATCGGCATCAAGCAGCCGATCCAGCACATCCTCGACGTCGTGCACGAGCACGACCCCGACGCGGTCGGGATGAGCGGGCTTTTGGTGAAGAGCACGGTCATCATGCGCGAGAACCTCGTGGAGATGAACAACCGCGGCGTCGCGCTGCCCGTCCTCCTCGGCGGAGCGGCCCTGACCCGAAAGTACGTCGAGGACGACTGCCGGCGCGTCTACGAAGGTCCGTTGTACTATGCGCGCGACGCGTTCGAAGGCCTCGACACGATGGCGCGCATCGTCGCCGGCGAGGAACGTCCCGAGCCTTCGGGAGAGCTGGCAAGCCAACCGGCGGAGGCCGCCGCGAGCGCGGCGCGCGCCGTCGCGGAGGTGGGCGAGCGGCCCGAACCCCTCGAGGATCCGCTCCTGCCGTCGCGCCCCCGGCTCGCGCGTGACTTCACCTACCCCAAGCCGCCCTTCCTCGGACACCGGTTGATCGAGTCAATCCCGCTTCAGAGCGTGATGCCCTACATCAACGAGAAGACGCTCTTCCACTTCCAGTGGGGCTACCGGCGCAAGAACCGCTCGGTCGAAGAGCACCGCCGCTTCACCGAGGAGCACGTGCGTCCCATCTACCACGAGCTGATGCGGCGCTGCGCCGCCGAGGAGATCCTGCGACCCAAGGCCGCCTATGGCTACTGGCCGTGCGCTCCCGAGGGCGACGCACTCGTGCTGTTCGACCCCGAGGGCTCGGGGCGGGAGGTCGCGCGCTTCGGCTTCCCGCGCCAGAGCGGCAAGAAGAACCTCTCTATCACCGACTTCTTCCACAGCGACAACGGAACGCTCGACACGGTGGCCCTGCAGGTCGTGACCGTAGGCCAACAGGCCTCCGACACGGCGCGGGCCTGGTTCGCGGAGGATCGCTACCAGGACTACCTGCACCTGCACGGTCTCTCGGTCGAAGCCGCCGAAGGGCTCGCCGAGTACGTGCACCGGCAGATTCGGGGCGAGCTTGGAATCGCAGACGAGGACGCCCGGGAGATGAGCCGCATCTTCAAGCAAGGCTACCGAGGCTCGCGCTTCTCCTTCGGCTATCCAGCCTGCCCGAACCTCGCGGACCAACAGCAGATCCTCGACCTGCTCCACGCCGGAGACGTCGGCATCAAGATGTCCGACGAGTTCCAGCTGTGGCCCGAGCAGTCGACCTCGGCCATCGTCGTCCACCATCCCGAGGCGCGCTACTTCACGATCTGATCATGCTCGAACGCATCCTCGAACCCGAGGCCATGGACACGCCGGCAGAGGCGGAGAGCTACGACTCCATGGACCACA
This sequence comes from Planctomycetota bacterium, assembly GCA_030746555.1. Classification (GTDB taxonomy): domain Bacteria; phylum Planctomycetota; class UBA1135; order UBA1135. Next base: position 61,308 of record JASLMK010000027.1, read on the forward strand.
CCCAAGCCAATGCCGCCTTCGTGACGCGGCTCTTCGAGCTCGGCGCCAGTGGGCGCATGCTCGACATCGGCACCGGCCCCGGACACATGCCGCCGATGATCTGCGACCGCGATCCGGCCGCGACGATCGTCGGTGTGGACCTCGCGCACCAGATGATCCGCGCGGCCGAGCGAAACCTCACCCGCACGCCGCACGGCACTCGCATCACCTACCGACACATGGACGCCAAGGAGCTCGCGTTCTCCGACGGCGAGTTCGACGCGGTCTACTCCAACACGATCCTGCACCACATCCCCGACCCGCGTCCCTTCCTGATGGAGGCGCGGCGCGTCCTGCGGCCGGGAGCAGTCTTGCTGGTGCGTGATCTCTTCCGTCCCGCCACCCACGAGCTCCTCGAGTCCCTCGTCGAGACCCACGCCGCGGGCTGCGACGACCGACAGCGCGGGCTGTTCGCCGACAGCCTGCACGCGGCCTTCACGCCCGAGGAACTGCGCGCCATCGCCGACGAGAGCGGCCTGGCCGACGCGAAGATCGTGATCGACACCGACCGCCACATGTCCCTCCAACTGCCGGCCGCCGGCTGAGGTCCCCGGCTGTCCATGGAGGCTGGAGAGCGGAGCGAGCCCGGCGGGGAGCTGGCCCTGACCCTGGGTGGGGGCGGCGCCCGCGGAGCCTACCAGCTCGGCCTGCTGCGCCACCTCGCCCGTCGCTTCCCCGAACTCGAGGTCCCGATCCTGACCGGGGTCTCCGCTGGCGGGATCAACGCGGCGTTCCTGGCGAACCATACCGGCACCTTCGTACAGAAGGTCGAGGCACTCCTGGAGTGGTGGCGCGCCATCACGGTCGATCAGGTCTTCCGGGTGGACGGGGCCTCGCTCCTCTCCCACGTGGTGCGCGGGCTCGCCCAGCTCTCCTGGTTCGGAGGCCGCCGGGGCTCCCAGCCGATCCGCGGCATGGTGGACACCGCGCCCCTGCGCAAGCTCCTCGAGCGCGGCCTCGCCGACGGCGCCCGGGGAGATCTGAGCGGCATCGAGAGCAACCTCACCCAGAGGGACCTGCGCGCCGTTGCCCTGACGACGACGCGCTACGACACCGGACAGACCGTGGTCTGGACCCAGGGCCGGGACATCGCGCTGTGGAAGCGCCCGCAGCGGCTCGCCCGCGCAGGTGACCTGCGCGTCGAGCACGTCATGGCTTCCGCCGCCCTCCCCTGGCTCTTCCCCGCGGTGCGCATCGGCAAGAACTGGTACGGCGACGGCGGCGTTCGCCTGCACGCGCCCCTCGCGCCCGCCATCCACCTGGGAGCGGACCGCATCTTGGCCATCTCCACCCGCTACGGCCGCAGCGACGCGGAGGTCGACCTCACCAAGACCGATCTCTACCCCGCCCCGGCCCAGGTTGCTGGCATCCTGCTCAACTCGATCTTCCTCGACCTTCTCGATCAGGACGCCCACAACCTCGAGCGAGTGAACTCCCTCCTCGCTCGCGTGCCCGAGGAGCAGCATGGAGACCTGCGCCCGATCGATCTGCTCGTCCTGCGCCCTTCCCTCGACCTGGGGAAGCTGGCCAACGAGTACGAGCCGTCCCTCCCGCCGCTGTTCCGGTTCCTGACCCGGCGCCTGGGCACGAAGGCGAGCCGCAACCAGGACCTCATGAGCCTGATCATGTTCCAGCCCGACTACATCGAACAGCTCATTGCGACCGGCGAGAGGGACGCCGAGGAGCGCGCCGAGGAGATCTCCCAGTTCCTGAGCTAGCCGGGGGGCTAGAACCCGCGGCGCCAGGCGGCGCGCAGGGTGAAGTCGGGCCCCGTGGCGGCGACCAGGTCCTCGTGGAAGCTGATGCAGAAGACGGAGTCGTCAGCGACGTCCCAGGCGACACCCAGGCCCAGGTCGAGGATCTCGCGGTCGATCTCCTCGAGCTCGATCGAAGTCACCATCGGTCCGCTCCAGATGAGCTGAGCGAGGAAGGAGACGGAGTCGTTCCAGGGGTACTCGCCCCCCAGGTGTAGGTCGATCCCCTGTTCGAGCTCGTGCTCGACCGAGGAACGGAAGCCCTCCGGCTGGCCGGGCAGGCGCCACGCCGCACCGAAGGTGGCCGTCACGCGGCCGAGGTTCTTCTCCCCCACCAGCCCCAGGCCGAAGTCCCACGCTCCATTGCCGAATCCCGCCGACTCCGATCCGGTGGGAGCCTCCACGCCCACGCGCCAGGCCAGGGCCGGGGCGTGCCGGCCCTCCTCCTGGAAGCGCCTGGTGTAGACGACGGAGAGGTCCGCGAGGTCGAGGCGATCCTCCTCGAGGGAGTAGAGCTCCTCGTCCCCGTCGGAGAGCGTCATGCTCCACTGATCGTCCTCGACGTCACTCCGCCCGCCTCCGGGGAGGGAGAGCAGCTCGTGCCAGGACTCGATGAACGCGTCGAGGAAACCGCTGGTCGTGAACAGGATCGGTAGCTCGATCTCGAGATCGGCGCGGGGACCGAGGCCGTAGCGCACGCGGGGGACGACGCTCAACAGCTCACCGTCGAACGCCACGGCCTGCGCGCCCGCGTGTTCGACCTCCTCGATGCTGCTGTAGGAAACGCCTACGGCGAGCGCCCTGCTCCCGCGCGCGGTGGTCAGGGGACGACGGGGCCGCAGGGCAAGCTGGGTCAGGGCGAGGGGGTGCTGGTTGCGGACTGCGAGAGGACCGCGCAGGCGCGGATTCGGAGCCTCGGAGAACCCCGGAAGGCTGGAGCAGGCCGCCAGGGCGAGGAGAGCGCAGCACGTGGCGAGCGAGCCGATGCCGCGGGTGACGAGCCCCGTACCGCGACGCGAGTCGAGGGGGCGCGGACGGACGGCTGACGAGGCTTGCAAGGGAATCGGAGCGGTGAGGGACGAGCGGGTGGCGCGTGGTTCGCAACCGGCAAGGGCGAACGGACTGCGCCCACGGCCAGCATAGCCGTCGGCCCTCAGGGTCACCAGGGCGCCGGAGCGCACGCCGCCACGGCGACGGCGGGGTCACGATTCCGCTCAGGGCTCTGCGTACTGCGCGGCGACCGCCTCCCGGAAGCGCTCGGAGAGCTCTGCGTAGGCGGCCCCACGCCCCGCGTCGGGTTCGGTCGGCGCGGCGACCGCTTGTACGAAAGGCGCGGCGACCTCGTCCGGCCCGATCTCGTCACCAGCGGCGCGCCGCGACGTCCACACGGCCTGCAGGGCCGCTCCCAAGGCCGCGGACTCCGGCTCGGCGAGCGGCGTGATCGGGCAGGCCAGCACATCCGCCAGGATCTCGCGCCACAGCTCGTTCTGGGCCGCGCCTCCCACGAGATGGACACCCTCGACGGCGATCCCCAGCCCGCGCATGCGCTCCACGCCCCACGCCAAGTTCAGGCTCGTGCCCTCCAGCGCCGCGCGGTAGAGCACGCCGCCACGCAGGTGCCCGGCCCGCATCCCGAGCAGGGTTCCCGCGGCATCCGGCAGGTCTGGGACGCGCTCGCCGCCGAGGTAGGGCAGCCACAGCAGGCCATCGCAGCCGACCGGCACTTCACGGGCCGCCGCGGTCAGGCTCTCGTGGCCGCCGCCGAAGCCCTCGCGGACCTCCTCGCTCACGCCCGTGAGGTTCATCACGCAAAGCAGCGGCAGCCAGCCGCCCGTCGAGGAGCAGAAGGGAGCGATCAGGCCCTCGGGATCGATCACGGGCGCGTCGGCGTGGGTGAAGACCGTACCCGAGGTCCCGAGGCTGACGACGACGACGCCGGGGCGTGTGGCGCCGCTCCCCACGGCGCTCATCATGTTGTCGCCGCCTCCGGCGCTCACGAGCACGCCCTCGCTCAGGCCCAAGAGCGCCGCGCCGCCCGCGCTCAGGCACCCCGCCGCCTCGCCGGGTGCCAGCAGGGGTGGAAGGCGCTCCGCCAGCAGCGGATCGACGACGGCCACGCGGTGAGGGTCGAAGGTCCTGGAGCGCGGATCGAAGAAGCCCGTTCCCGAGGCGTCACCAGCCTCCATGCAGGCGCGGCCGGTCAGGACGAAGTTCACGAAGTCGTGGGGCAAGAGCACGTGGCGGACCCTCTCCCAGTTCCGCGGTTCGTGCCGGGCGAGCCACAAGACCTTCGACGCGGTGAACCCCGTCGGCACCGGGCTCCCCAAGGCCTCGCCCAGCTCGCGCGCCTCGGACGCGGTCGACGTGTCGCACCACAGCTTGGCGGGGCGCACGACTTCGCCGGCCTCGTCGAGGACCACCAGCCCGTGCTGCTGGCCGGAGACTCCGACGCCCTCGAAGCGGGCCTCCTCTACCCCTTCGGCGCCGAGCAGCTCGGTCGCGACGGTGCGCACGGCGGCGATCCAGGTTTGAGGGTGCTGCTCGCAGACGCCCGGACCCAGCCCCTCGAGCAGTCCGTAGCCCACCGAAGCGCGCGCGAGGACGCGGCCCTCGGCCGCATCGAGCACGACGCCCTTGGTGCCCTGCGTGCCGACGTCGAGCCCGAGGAAGAGGGACATGCTGGAGTGGGCGAAGGAGCAGTGGGTCGTTCTTCGACGGGTCGCCGGGCCGGGCCTCAGGGCCTCACGCCCATCAGATGCTCCATCATCAACTGGTCGAGGCGCTCGTAGCGCAGCCCCCTCTGGGCGATCGCGTCCACGTCACACTCCACGCCCCGCAGGGCCTCCGCTCTCCCGGCGTCGTAGCCGCCCGCGAGCAGCGAGTCGAGCGTGGGATCGAGAGGTTGCGCGCACAGCTCGGCGACCTCGGAGTCGGCATCGAAGGCGCGAGCACGCTCGCGCAGGATGTTGTAGGTGCGCATGCAACCACGGGCGAAGTCCCACACGCCCTCGATGTCCTCGCTGCGATAGGCGTGGGCGTCGAAGTGGCGCGGGCCCTCGTACGCCTCGTTTCCCGCCGTCCCCTCCAACAGGCGAACGAGCAAGAAGGCCTGCTTGAGGTCCTCCGATCCGAACCGCAGATCCTGGTCGTAGCGCCCGATGCGCTGGGCGTTCAGGTCGATGTGGAACAGCTTCCCCGCCTCCATGGCCTGCGCGACCCCGTGGGTGAAAGACAGGCCCGCCATCGTCTCGTGGGCGACCTCGGGGTTGACGCCCACCATCGCCGAGCGCTCGAGGGTCTCGATGAAGTGCAACATGTGCCCGGTCGTCGGGAGGTACATGTCGCAGCGCGGCTCATTGGGCTTGGCCTCCAGGGCGAACCGCAGATCGTAGCCCTGGTCGTCCACGTAGGCGCAGAGGAAGTCGAGCGCTCCGCGGAAGCGCTTGAGCGCCTCCTGAGGATCGCGGCAGGCGTCTGCCTCCGCCCCCTCGCGGCCGCCCCAGAAGACGTAGATGCGAGCACCCAGCTCGACGCCCAGGTCGATCGCCTCCATCGTCTTGCGCAAGGCGAAGGCTCGCACGCGCGGGTCGTTGGCCGTGAAGGCGCCGTCCTTGAAGATCGGGTGGCTGAACAGATTGGTCGTCGCCATCGGGACGACGATGCCGGTCTCGTCGAGGGTTGCCTGAAAGCGCGCGACGATGTCGTCCCGCTCCCTCGCGGAAGCGCCGAAGGGAACGAGGTCCTCGTCGTGGAGGTTGACGCCCCAGGCGCCGCAGCGCGCCAGGCCGCGCACGATGTCGCAGGGGTCCTGGGTCGGGCGGACCGGCCCGCCAAAGGGATCGCGGCCAGGGTTGCCGACCGTCCACAGGCCGAAGGAGAACTTGTCTTCAGGGCGGGGATCGAATGCGTCCATCTCGTAGAGGGGTCTTCTGTGCGGCGGTCGAAGGGCGGTGTCGGCTATTGCACAACTCCAGCGTGCCCGATCCCACCCCGTAGCGACCGATCGTACCGCCGAGGCCGTTCAGCGCAGGCCCGAGTGCACGCGGTGAGCGAACGGCAGGTCCTCCACGATGCGCCCCTCCCGGCGCCGCAGCACCTCGATCCGCTCGCTCGCGACGCGCTCCCCCCCGCGCCGGTGCGCGAGGTGGAAGAACATCCCTTGGTGGGCGGCCTCCGTTGGGGCGAGGGAACGGTACAGCGCCGCCAGCTCCTTGTCGGCGAGGTGCTCCTCGAACAACCGGAAGCGCTCGAGGCTGCGAGCCTCGATCAACCCGGCAAGGACCAGGCGATCGAGAAGCACGTCGCCCCGGCCTTCCTTCGCCGCTTGCGCGAGGGCCTCCGCGTAGGGGTTGGGGCGCAGCGGGCCAAGGGTGCCTCCGCGCGCGTGGAGCAGGCGTACGACGGCGTGGAAGTGCTGCATCTCCTCCTCCGCCATGGTGGCCAGGCGTTCGACGAGCAGAGCGTCGTCAGGATGGCGCGCGATCAACGCCTGTGCCGTCGAGGCCGCCTTCAGTTCGCAGTGCGCGTGGTCGCTGAGCAGGGCCAAGGGCTGCTCGGCGACCCGGGTGGCCCACGCGGGCGGCGTGCGCCAGGCGAGCTCGATCATCCCTCGCGGCCTGCGCCCGGCTCCCAGAGCACGTCCGACCGTCCGCCGTCGTTGAGGGCACGGGCGAACACGAAGAGCAGGTCGGAGAGCCGGTTGAGGTAGTGGAGGGGCTCGGGAGCGACGCGCCCCTCACCGGTCTCCTCGTGGGCGAGCGCGACGAGGTGGCGCTCGGCCCTTCGACAGACGGTGCGTGCCAAGTGCATCCAGGCGGCGGGTTTGGTGCCGCCCGCCAGCACGAAGGACTTCAACGGCTCGAGGTCCTCGTTGACCTCGTCGATCATCGTCTCGAGGCGCTCGGTGTAGGCGGCGGTGACGCGCAGGACGTCGTCGCCGTCACCTGGACAGGAGAGGTCCGCCCCCAGGTCGAACAGGTCGTTTTGGATCGCGCGCAGGCGCGAACGGAAGGGCTCCTCGACTCCTCCGGCCAAGGCCATGCCCAGGACGGCCGAGAGCTCGTCGACGCACCCGTAGGCCGCGACTCGCGGATGGTGCTTCGCCACCCGCTCCCCGCTGCCGAGGCCGGTCGTGCCGTCGTCTCCCGTCTTCGTGTAGATGCGGTTCAGCCTGACCATGGGCGCCCTCTCGAGCGGCGATCATAGCGTTCGCGGCCTTCGGTCACAGCAGGGGTGAGAGCAGGCGCACGGTCTCGTCGCGCAGGCGTCCGAGCGTGCCCCGAGCCGCCAGCTCGGCCTCGTCGAGCTCCTCGCTGCACTCCAGGGCCCCCAGGAAGCGCTCCTCGAGGCGCCCGGCGAACCCCGCGTCGGCCACGACTACGCTGATCTCGAAGTTCAGCCGGAAGCTGCGGATGTCGACGTTCGCCGAGCCGACCAGTCCCCAGGCTCCATCGACGACGAGGGACTTGGCGTGCAGCATCGAGGGCGTGTACCGGAAGATCCGCACGCCGCTGCGCATCAGCGGTTCGAAGTAGGAGCGCCCCGCGATGGCCGCAATCAGGACGTCGCAGCGGGCGGGGACGAGCAGGCGGACGTCGACTCCACGCAGGGCCGCCGCGGTCATCGCCTTCACGAGCGACTCGTCGGGAATGAAGTAGGGGCTGGTGAGGAAGACGCGCTCCCGCGCGGCCGCCACGCCGTTGAAGTACACCATGCCGCTCGCGTTCAACTCCTGGTCGGGACCGGAAGGGAGGACGGCGACGGCGCTCCCGCGGTCGATCGGCGCGGGCACCGAGGGCGGCTCGGGCAGGGTGGCGTCCCCTCCCGTCGCATACGCCCAATCCTCGCGGAAGATCCGTCCCAGGTCGGCCACCGCCGGCCCGGCGACTTCGAGGTGGGTGTCGCGGAAGTGCCGCGCGCCGCGCCGGCGCGAGCGGCCGGAGTACTGATCGCCCACGTTCATGCCGCCCGTGAAGCCGACCCTGCCGTCGACGACGACGAGCTTGCGGTGGTTGCGCAGGTTGAAGGACCAGCGACGGCGAAGCGGGTTGAGAGGAAGGAACACCTCGGTGCTGCCGCCGGCGCTCTCGATGTCGCGCAACAGCCGACGATCGAGGCCGAGAGAACCGACGCCGTCGTAGAGGAAGCGCACCTGCACGCCGCGCGCCGCGCAGCGCGCGAGCAGGCCCAGGAATCGCCGACCGGTGACGTCGTTCTTGACGATGTAGTACTCCGCCCAGACCGACTCCCGTGCGCCTTCCAGCGCCTCCTCGATACGCTCGAAGGCACGCTCGTCCTCGGTCATGAGCTCGACGAGACTGCCCGAGCTGGGCCCGATGCCGGTCAGGCGGCTCGTCAGGCGAAACAACGACGCGGCCGCCGCGGCTCCCGGCCCCTCCGCCGCGGGCGCGCACGCCCGCTCGGCAGCCGGGAGGCCGCCGGACGCGAGCTCCGCCACGGCCACCCGCCGCCGGCGCAGGACGTGGCGCACGCGCGGGACGGCCAGGAGGAAGTACAGCGCCGCCCCCACCCCGGGGAGGGTGAGGATCGCGAGGATCCAGGCTAGGGTCGTGCTCACGCCGTGGTGGCGTAGGAGGGCACGGGCGATGGCGTAGGCGTCGAGCAGGGCTACGCCGATCCAGAGCGGGAGCGGGAGTTCCGGCATGGGGGCGAGGCGATCTTACGCCGTCCCCCGACCCTCTCGGAGCGGGCGCAGAGAATCGGCGAAAAACCACGCGGATCGCCCAACCCCACGACGCCAAGGCGGGTGACACTGCAAGTGCATGCAGATCCCTGGGGGGGTCGGTGGCCCGTTTCCGACCCCACGCAGTGTCTTGAACCCGGATTATTCATGAAGACGTGCACGAGACACAGCAACTCGGTTCCTGGTGGTGCTTTGCGGGTTCTGGCGACGCAGGCGACCCTGAACGGGTCGTCGAGGAAGCCAGGTTCCGTAAAGCGCCGCCAGGGGCCGAGAGGCCGTCGAAGACGGCCGGTTGCGAAGTC
>JASLMK010000028.1 GCA_030746555.1 Planctomycetota bacterium
GGTGGTGCTTTGCGGGTTCTGGCGACGCAGGCGACCCTGAACGGGTCGTCGAGGAAGCCAGGTTTTCGAAAAGCGCCGCCAGGGGCCGAGAGGCCGTCGAAGACGGCCGGTTGCGAAGTCTGGTGTGCGTGTTCATGAATAACCCGGGCTAGGCCATGCACCTCGACGCCGCCGAGTGCTGGGAGCAGTGGCTGGAGGCACGCCGGCGCCAACCGCGGCTCACGCCGGCGGAGTTCGCGGCCCGGAGTGCGGCGTCGAGCGAGGAGGGACGCGCGTGGGTTCGCGGGATGATCGAGACCGCCCTGGAGGTCGAGGCCATGCGCCCCCCCTCGCCGCTGGTGGACCTCCCCTTCGGGGAGCGCTCGGACCTCGAAGCGGTCGGGGGCCCGGGCCATTCCACGTTCGTCTTCGACCGGTGGCGCCTGCTGCGCGAGCTCGGGCGCGGAGGGTTCGGCATCGTCTACGAAGCGCGGGACGAGGACGATCCCGAGGCGGCCCCCGTCGCCCTCAAGGTCCTCAATCCGCTCTCCTTCGCCGATCCCGGGCGCCAGAGGGAGCTCCCGCGCGAAGCCGAGGTGATCGGCCGCCTCGACCATCCGGGAATCGTGCGCCTGGTGGCGAGCGGCGTGCACGAAGGCTACGCCTGGCTGGCCAGCGAACGGATCGAGGGGCGTCCCCTCGACGCCCTCGAGGAGCTCGGCGGGGTCGAGCGCACCGCGCGCGCCCTGCGCATCGCCCGGCGGATCGCCGCGGCCCTGGCCGCGGCCCACGCCGCCGGCGTCGTGCACCGCGACCTCAAGCCCACCAACGTCCTCGTGGACGAGGACGGCGATGCTCACCTGTTGGACTTCGGCCTCGCACGCGTCGAGAGCCAGAGCATCACCGCGAGCTGGAGCACGAGGAGCGCCGGGCTCTCGGGCACACCCCTCTACATGGCTCCCGAGCAGCTCTCCGGCGCGGCACCCGCCGGCCCCTGGACCGACGTCCACGCCCTCGGCCTGTTGCTCCTCGTCCTGGTGGAGCCCCAGGTGCGGGACACCCTGGGGGACGGCCGCCTGCTCCTGAGGCGCCTGGCCGGTAGGCCGGCCGTCGGCGCGCGCACCCTGCGCTCGGTTCCCCCGCGGCTACGGCCGGTGATCGGGCGCTGCCTGGAGGTCCAGCCCGTGGATCGCTACCCCTCGGCCGAGCTCCTGGGAGAGGACCTCGAGCGCATCGAGCGGGGGCTCGCCCCGCGGCACGGCCGCCCCACGGTCCCGCGCCGCGGCCTCCGCGCCGCCCGGCGCCACCCCCTCACCGCCCTCGGCCTGCTGCTGCTCGGGGCCGCCCCCCTCGCGCTCGTCTACGAGCTGTGGTGGATGGCGCCGATGCCCGTGCACTTCGAAGCGCTGCTCTCGGGCAAGCACCTGGTGGTGGACGGCGCGGAGATCGGCGTGACGCCGCTCACCACCAGGCTCCGGCCCGGGCGCCACACATGGTCCATGGCCTTCCAGCCGAGCCGCTTGGCTCTTAGGGCGGCCCACTACGAAGGTCACTTCGACGTCCCCAACCAGCGCTCCTCGGCCGTGGTGGTGGCCTTGAACTACTGGTACGAGACCCGCTTCCTCCCCGTGGGGGGGAAGCTCCGGCCCATGCACACGGCGCATGACCAGCCCTCTCCGCGGCCGCCTCAGGAAGCCGCCTGGGTGCTCCTCGCCCTGCGGGCGGGGGGCGACGAGGGCGTGCGGGAGTTCACGGTCTCCGGCATCGACGACCTCGGGCCCCAGGTGCTGCCCGCCCTGTCCTGCTTCCAGCTGCCCCACGGCGTCTGCGAGCTCACGATCAGCGCCGACGGCTTCGCACCCGAAACGGTCGCGGTGGACACGAGGGGCCCTCAGATGAGCACCCTGACCGTGGAGCTCGCCCGCCTCGCCGAGGGCGAGGCCGGCTTCGTGGGCCGGGCGGGCGGGTGGCACACGGTGGTGCTCGCCGGCCCCTTCGACCACCGCGTGCGCGGGAGCATCGCCACCCTGGAGAACCTGCGCCCGTACGTCGAGTACATGCGCGCGAGCAGCACGGACGCCTCGATCCACCACCCCAACTACTACGGCCTGATCGACGGCACGCGAGGAGGCGTCCTGGGCCTGTGGGTCGACCTGCCCGTGGCCTGTGGCGAGCTCGACGTCGAGCTCGACAGTCCGCGGAGCCTCAGCGTGGATTCCTGGGCCAGGGTGGACGTCGGCCCCTCCCCGGACCGGCTGGTTCCCTGGATCGGCGTCGGCCACGACTTCGCCGCAGCGGGCCGCACCGTCCCTCCCGACCTGCCACCTCCCCGGCCGACCGCCCGGACCCGGGCGCGCCTGAACGAGAGGATGCAGGGAGCCCGCCGCCTGTTCGTGCGCTTCTCGCTCGCCCCCGCTCCCACGGGCGACTCCTACAGCTACGGCCGGGCCCTCTTCAGCCAGACCCTGCCCTTGACCGGCCCCGACGGCCGCCTCGTCTGGAGGCCCGCCCTGGTCGTGCGCGTGCGCTGAGGAGCTCGCCGCTCGCCCGCGGCACTGGGCGCGGGACCCCCATGCGTCAGTTGTTGTAGACGCCCGAGATGGAGCCGCCGACGGTGCCTTCGTTCTCGAAGGTCTCGCCGGTCAGGTCGAGGTCGCCCTCGATGACGCCCCCCGGCCCCAGGGTCATCCGCTCGCCTGCGAAGTCGACGTCCCCGGTGATCCGCCCCTCGATGGTGCACTTCTCGCCCAGAAAGCGCAGGTCGCCATCGATCGTGCCGGAGAGCCTCAGGCGCGCGCCCATGAAGACGGTGTCGCCGCGGATCGTCCCGCCGACCTCGAGCTTCTCGCCCATCATGGTCAGGTCGCCGTCGAGGACGCCGTCCACGTAGAGGTCCTGGCCCATGAACAGGAGGCCGTCATCGAAGACCTGGTCCTCGCGCACCCGCATCGTCTCGCTCACGTTCCACTCGTGACCAAGGAACGGCACCCAGCGGTCGGCGAACCAGACGCCGAAGGCCGCCAGGAGCACGAACACGAGGCAGCCGCACCCGGCGAGCTTCAGGCAGGTGCCCGCCCAGCCCGGCTCCTCTTCCTCGGCGACCGCCGCCGCGTCGATCGATTGTTCGTTCATCGCGGCCTGAGCATAGGGAGCGGGCCAGACCGGTGCGAGGGTGGTCACGGGTGCGGCGGTCGGACAGCCTTCCCGATTCCGATACGTCCGCCCGGGCCGCGGGCCTCTCCGGTCGATTCGAGGAACTCCCCGGTCGTCGCGTCCGTCCGTGCCGAGAGGCACGCCTCGTTCACCCGCCTCGGGTCGGGCACGAAGTTCCCCCGAATGCTCGTGACACGCGCCGGGATCTCCGGCTTGCAATGTGTGCCGGACGCGCGCCAGGTCCGGACCGAACCCCTCAATCCAATCCCGAAAGGAACGTATCGATGTCCTCGAGTACTCGTCTCACCCTCGGCGCCCTCGGCCTCCTGCTCGCCACGGCCTCGGCCGCCGGCCACCCCGCCGACCCCGGCGCCAACTACTGCACGGCTGGGGCGAACTCCACCGGCTCGGGTGCCCTGATGGGCGCGAGCGGAACCGCCGACGTCCCCCTGAACGACCTCGTCCTGCACGCCGCCTCCCTGCCGCCCAACCGGGTGGGCTTGTTCTTCCAGGGTGCGGGGCAGGCTTCCGTGCCCTTCGGCAACGGATTCCTGTGCGTCTCCCCCGGCGGCGTCGGGATGTTCCGTCTGGGCCCGCTGCTCCCCACCGGCAGCGGAACGATGAGCTTGGCGGTGGACTACGGGGCCCAGACGAGCCCGGCGGGACAGATCACCGCGGGCTCGACCTGGTACTTCCAAGCCTGGTACAGGGACCCGGCCGCGGGTGGCGCGAACTTCAACCTGACCGACGGCTACGCGATCACCTTCCAGTGCGGGGGTGGCGGCGGCCCGTACGAGGGGATGAGCCCCATTCCCTCGGGCATCTTCGTGATGGGCGACCATCACGACGTGGGTTACGGGAACGAGCACCCGCTCCATCCGATCGCGCTGAGCGCGTTCTACATGGGGGTCTTCGAGGTGACCAACGCGGAGTACGCGGCCTTCCTCAACTGCGCACACGCCCGCGGCGAGGTCATCAAGCAAGCCGACGGCGTCTGGCAGGTCGGCGGCGCCGGAGCGTCCCTGTGCTACACCCACGACAACAGCGCAACAAGCCATGTCGCTTGGGACGCGGGGAGCGCGACCTTCAGCGCGGTGAGCGGCTGGGAAGACCAACCGATGGTGGAGGTCTCCTGGTACGGGGCATGCCTGTACGCCAACAGCCTCAGCCTGGCGCACGGGTTGATTCCGGCCTACGACGAAACGAGTTGGCAGTGCGACTTCGGCGCGGACGGGTACCGCCTTCCGACCGAGGCGGAGTGGGAGTACGCCGCGCGGGGCGGAGCACGCGGGCCCTACGAGATGTTCCCCTGGGGTGATGCCATCGACGGTTCCAAGGCCAACTACTCGGGCTCGGGCGACCCGTTCGAGGGAACTCTCCCGGGCACGACTCCCGTGGGCTACTTCGACGGAGACCAAACCCCCGGCGGCGCCGACATGGCGAACGGCTACGGGCTCTACGACATGAGCGGGAACGTGAGCGAGCTGTGCGGGGATTGGTACGCCTGGGATTACTACGCGAGCAGCCCGATCGTCAACCCCACGGGCCCCCCGACCGGCACCAAGCGTGTCATTCGCGGTGGTGCGCATGACGACACCACACCGACGATGTTCCTGCGCTCTGCCTACCGCGGCTGGGCCTACCCCTACTACCAACACGACGCGCTCGGCTTCCGCTTGGCCGCACCGCGCCCCTAGCGGGGAGCATCCGTAGGGAGGCGAAGGCCTCTTCGGTCCAACACTGAGGCTCGGTCGATCCATCAGCGGCGGAGAGGGCGCCGTCGCGGTGGAGCGCCTCTCGATGGGCTAGGGGCCGTCGGCGTCGCCGAAGGCGTCGACCTCCAGCTGATCGACGCTCGTGCCCACGCGCAGGTCGCGGCCACCGGTCTTGTGGACCCGCGCTCCCGAGAGCAGGGCCGTCGTCTTCACGTAGTGCCCCTCGCCCTGCGTCGACGAGCTCCAAGAGGCTCGCGTCGCGGCGCACGAGGTCCTCGAAGAACCAGATCGTCTCCTCCACCATCGCTCGTTTGAGGCCCTCGGAGACGCCGCTGAAGCGGCGCACGTCGACCGCCTGGGAGGCGACCTGGAACACACCCAGCCAGCGCGCTGCGAAGCGCTCGCCCAGGGCGCGGGCGCGCGGGTGGTCCAAGAGGCGCGGGACGCACCCGACCGCGGTCGGGTTCATGGGGTCGTCGCGCCGGCGTCATGCGCCCTCGATCCTACCCGCTCCCGCGGGGAGCGCGGGGCCATCGGACGCCCAGACGTCGCCACCCCCTCCCGGTGAGCCCGCCGGACGCCGGAACTCCGGGGAGAGGACGGACGCAGAGCCCGCGCCCCGCGTGGCGTACACTCTCGCCCATGGCGCAGACCCCCGACACGGGCTGGCTGGATGTACCGCGGCCCGCACGCGGCCCGGGCTTCGGGACGACCTCGTGGAGCCTGGTGCGCCGCGCCGGCGGGGCGCCCTCGCCGGAGACCGAAGGCGCCCTCGAGGAGCTCTGCGCCACCTACTGGTATCCGCTGTACGTGACCCTGCGCCGCCGCGGCGCCGGCCGCGAGGAGGCCGAGGATCTCGTGCAGGGCGTCCTCGCCCGCATCCTCGAGCGGGGCGACCTCGCCGGACTCGACCCGGGCCGCGGGCGCTTCCGCGCCTGGCTGGCGGCGGCGGCGCGCCACCACATGCAGAACGAGCGCGAGCGCCAGCGCGCCCGCAAGCGCGGGGGCGGCGAGCGCGTGCTCTCCCTGGACACGGGCCCGGCCGAGGCGCGCCTGGCGAGCGAGGCCGCCGAGGGCGAGGACCCCGAGCTGGCCTTCGAACGCGCCTGGGCCCAGGCCCTGCTCGAGCGCGCCCTGCGGGCCGTGGGCGACGACTGGTACGCCGCCGGCAAGGGCGAGCTGTTCGACGCCCTGCGCCCGGTCCTGGAGGGCGGCGGCGACCTCCCAACCCTCGCCGCGCTCGCGGAGCGCCTCGGCACGACCGAGGGCGCCCTGCGCACCGCCTCCTGGCGTCTGCGCCAGACCTTCGGGGAGCGCTTGCGGGCCGAGGTGGCCGAGACCCTCGCCGACCCCGGCGACGTCGAGGACGAGCTGCGCCACCTGTTGCTGGTCTTGTCACACTGAGCGGCGAGGTTCTTCCCGTTTATGCTGTGACACCTCCACGAGGTCCCTGCTCCCACGGCTGCCGGGAGGGGTTCCCGGCCGAGAGTCGATGAACGAACACGCAAGAGAAGGCCGTCGCGCGACGCCCGCCCCCGATCCCCGGATCGCGGGGGGCATGGCGCGGCGCCTCGTGGAGCTGGGACTGATGCAGGAGAACGTCTACCACCCCCAGGGGAACATCCCGACGCCCGAGGAGCTCTCCGAGCTGCTCGGAGAGTTCGAGGTCGAGGGCCTGATCGGCCGCGGCGGCATGGGCGCCGTCTACCGCGCGCGCCAGAAGAGCCTCGACAGGACCGTCGCGATCAAGGTGCTGACGGCCCCGCCCGACAGCGACGGCGGCTTCGCGGAGCGCTTCCAGCGCGAGGCCCAGGCCCTGGCCAGCCTCACCCATCCCGGCATCGTCTCCGTCTACGACTTCGGGCGCGCCGGCGGAGTGTGGTACCTCGTCATGGAGCTCGTCGAGGGAACGGACCTGCGGCGCGTGATCGACACCCGCGCCGTGACCCCGCGCGAGGCGCTCTCCATCGTCTCCCAGGTCTGCGCGGCCCTGCAATACGCCCACGACCAGGGCGTCGTCCATCGCGACATCAAGCCGGGCAACGTGCTCCTCGACCGGGACGGACAGGTCAGGATCACCGACTTCGGCCTGGCCAAGCTGGCCGGTGTGCGGCCCTCGCCGACCCTCACGCGCGCCACCCAGGTGATGGGAACGCCCCACTACATGGCGCCCGAGCAGGTGGAGTCGCCGCTGGAGGTCGACCACCGCGCCGACCTCTACTCGGTGGGCGTGGTGCTGTACGAGCTGCTCACCGGAGAGCTGCCCATCGGGAACTTCTCCCTGCCCTCCCAGCGCGTCCAGGTCGACGTGCGCCTCGACGACGTGGTCCTGCGCGCCCTCGAGAAGGACCCTCCCAAGCGCTACCAGACCGCGACCGAAGTGCGCACGGACGTCGACGAGGTCGTGGCCCGTCCCGGGACGGTGAGGGCCGTCGCGCCCCCGGCCCGGCGCTCGCACGCCGCGCTCATCGGCTGGAGCGTGGCGGCCTGCTTCGCCCTGGCGACGCTGTTCCTCGCTCCCGCCGTCCTCTTCGGGGTCCGGGCGGCCCCGGCACCCGCCCTCGTCGAGATGCGCGACCTGCTCGTGGAGGAGGACGGACGCATCGTCTCCAAGACGATCGAGTTCGACGAGCGGGGCGTCCCCCGCGTCAGCGCCCACTTCGCCTCGGTCTTCGGCATGGACGCCGACGCCGTGGCGCAGGCCGATGCCTACCTGGGCGTGCAGCGGAAGGCCTACCTGGCCCTGGAGTCGGCCGGCTCGTCTCCCTACTGGGACGATCGCGGAGGGCGCGTGCTGGTCACCGTCGACGACTTCCACCGCAACCGCGACGACCTCGCCCGGCACACGATGTCGCTGCTCGAGGGGACCCTGGGCGCAGGCACGATCCCTCCGACGGCGATCGAGGAGATCGAGCGCGCCCTGTTTCCCCTGGGGCGCGGCGACTCCCTGCTCGCCTTCGGTGAGGACGCCGAGGCGGGGCTCACCCTCGAGGTCACCTGCGCCACCGGGGATCGGGGCGTCTTCGAGCTCAGCGGAGAACGCGCCCTGCGCGAGTTCGGACACCACCTCGACGGGCTCGCCCAGCCGGCGGTCTCCGTCCTCCCCAGCGTCCGAGCCCTGCTGACGGCCCTCGAGGGCGTGGACTGGGGCGGAGCTCGCTGGCAGGTCTCCCAGCTCTCCGCACAGGCGCCGTCCAAGTCGGTCGAGAGCGTCCATCCCCAGCTCGATGCGGGGGGCCGCGGCGAGTGGCGGCGCTCCCTGCCCACCGCACTCCCGCGCGCCCACGGGCTGCTAGCGGAGGTGGTCGTCTCGCCCGCCGAGAGCGACGGACCGGCGCTCACAGAAGCCGTCCTGTCCGAGCTCCAGGCCCGCATCACGAATCACCTGCGGGACCAGGCTCTGTTCGTGGCCTCGGAGACGATGGTCTCCGCCAGGCCCACCAGGGGCCTGCCGGAGAACGAGACCTCCTGGAGCGTCCAGATCCACACCGACGTGGTGATCTCCCACCCTCCCGCCCCCTTCGCACCCGCGGGTTCGGACCTCGCTGGGCTCGCCACCGCCTCCGTCCTCCGCGACGCTCTGCAGCATGGCGGGATGACCGGGCTGGCCCACGTGCGGTCGTCCTCGAGCACGGTTCCCGGGGCGTTCTCCCAGCTCGAGACTTCGCTGACCTACTCGGACACGGAGACCGTGGCCGACCCCGACCTGGTCCTCGCGGTGTTCGAGGCGGTCGAGCGCGGCGGGCAGGTGGGCGCGCTCGCGCGGCTCGGCCTGCAACTGGACGTCACCGGGTTACGCGGGCGGTCCACTCGCAGGGACGCGACGGACTGTTCCGCGAACTTCCTCCTGCGGGCGCGCTGATCTCCGCGGCCCCCGCGGTACGACCTCCGCGCGGGGCCCCAATGCCCCAGACACGGCAAGTCGGTTCGGGGCGGCGCTTGGCGGGTTCTGCCGACGCAGGCGACCCTGAACGGGTCGTCGAGGAGGCCAGGTTCTAGAACTCGCCCACGGCGCGCTGCAGGCGCGCCTGCTCGGCGGTGGCGTTCCGCGACGCTCTAGCGGGACGCGCGGCGCGGCGGGCGAGCTCCCTCGCCGCGGGCGGATCGCCACGCTCCAGGGCCAGCCATGCAAGCTCCTGGAAGCGGGTCGCCTCCAACCACGCCAGGGGATCGCGGCCGCGCCGGGGGTCGGCCAGCCCGAAGACGTCGGTGAAGGCCCGGACCGAAGTGCGGCCCGCGCGCCGCGCCTCCAGGAGGGCCCGCGCCCAGAAGGCAGCCGCTGCGTGGTCGTCGCGCTCCATCGCCATCGAGAGCAGACCGGCGCGCGCGCGACACAGGCGATGCTCGGTGTCCGCGCCCGGGCCCTCCCCCGCGAACCCCGCGACCGCGCCGCGCAACAACCGCCGCCCCGCCACCCCCGACGAGGGGTCGTCGGCCGCCAGGGCGGCGCCCGCGAGTTCGGCCAAGAGCCGCGCGTCCAGGCGCCACCAGGGCGCTCCGCCCTCCAGGAGGGCGAGCAGGCGGCCGTCTCTGGCCAGGCCCTCGGCGGCGCGCAGCTCGCCGCGGTAGACGAACTCCCGCGCCGGCAGGGAGCGGCCGACAAAACGCGCCGAGAGCTCGACGGGGGCGTTCGCCAACGCCACGCGCCAGAGCTCGCGCGCGAGCACCTCGTCGGTGGCCACCGTCGAGAGCGCCACCAGCGCCGGGAGCAGCTCGTCCCGCAGGCGCTCCGCCCGGGCGGGATCGGCCATGGCCGCGAGCAGGATCGTGCCGGCGGCGGAGCGCCCCGTCGCCCCCAACGCCTCGATCGCGGCACGCTCGAGGTCCGCGTCGCGGGTGCGCTCGACGACTTCCGCCAGGGCGGTCACGGCACGGGCCGCGTCGGCGTGATCGGCGAGCTCGCCGAGGGCCACGACGCGCTCCGCCGCCGAGTGGCCCGGCTCGAGCACGACGGCCGCGAGGTGCTCGACGCAGCGCGCGGCGGACAGCTCCCCCACACGGCGCAGGATGCGCAGGCGCAACTCCTCGTCGCAGCGCCCGTAGCGCTCCAGGAGCACGTCGGTCGCGGCGCCGTCACCGTCGGTCGCCAGGGCCAGGGCGGCCTCGGTTCGGACGCGATGGGAGACGCCGTCGGAGAGCCAGCGCACCAGGCGCTCCCGGCCCGCCGCCGTGCGGCCCAGGGCCCAGGCGCAGGTCTTCGCCACCTCGGCCGAGAGCGCGTCGGTGCGCTCGAGGAGGTCCTCGAGGCGCTCGACCGCCGCCTCGCCCTCGACCTGGTGCAGGGCCGCGGCCAGGGCCTTGATGCGGTCCTCGCGCTCACGCCAGGGACCGCGCTGCACCTCGCGCGGCGGACGGGCGTCTGGCGCGAGGAGCGCGAGCTCCTCCTCGATCCAAAGGACCAATCGCTCGCCGATCTCCGCGTCCCCGCGGAAGAGACCGAGCAACTCGAGCAGCGACGCCTTGCGGTAGCGGCCGCTCTCCCACAGGGCGAGGAAGGCGGAGCGGAACGGGGGCGCGGGAGCCTCCCGCGGCAGGAAGCGCAGGGACTGCAGGTCGCGGCCGTCCTCCAGAGCGCTCCAGAAGCGGTACAGCTCGTCGAGTCCCTCCCCCGGTGCGAGGTGCTCGCACAGGGCGCGGAAGGCCGCGTCGGCCACCTGTGGGCGGGGATCGTCGAGGGCGCCCGCGAGGAGCCGCCCGGCGCCGGGATCTGCGGTGCGCGAGAGGGTCTCCGAAACCACGTCGATCACGGTCACGCACAGCTCGGCGTCGCGCTCGACGGCGAGGAACCCGGCGACCTCGACGGCGTCCCAGCGGTCGCGGCGCCCCAGGAGCGCGCTCCAGCCGGCGACGGCCGTCGGCGTGGAGCACGACCCCAGGGTCGCGAGCAGACCCCCGCCCGATGGTCCGCCGCCCTCGACGCCGCCGGTGATCTCGGCGACGAGCTCGACCAGCTCGATCGCCCGTTCGAGATCGTCGCCGCGATCGGCGCCCGCCAGACCCGCGAGGGTCGGCCAGGCTCCCAACAGCGCCCGCACCGCGCCGAGGTCCATGCGCCCGGCGGCGGCGGCGTCGAAGGCCCGCGCCGCCGTCAGGAAGGGCTCGGCGCACGCCGCCCCCGCCTTGCGCGCGCCTTCGGAGAGCAGGGCCCGCCTGCGGCGCTCGGCGCCCGCGGCGGCCCCGGGGACGGGGGAGAAGAACCCGTCCAGGAGCAGGTCCACGCGCCCCCCGCCGAGCGAGGCGAAGGCCGCCGCTTCCCACCAAGCCCGGCGCGCGGCACGGACGGGCGAGGCCTGTCCGCGTGCCAGGCGCAGACGCCCGACGTCGATCAACACGGCGTTGCCCCCTCCGCGGGCGACGGCCTCTGCGGCGCGCAACAGATCGCGGTTCGCCCCGCCGAGTCCGGCTTCCTCCCACAGCGCCACCTGGGCTCCCAGGGCCGGCGCACCACGCCCGAAGAGCAGGTCGAAGGCCGCGTCCGCCACCCGGGGATCGGGATCCCCGGCGAGCCGCGCCAAGAGGACGCCGTCGTGCTCGTCGCGGGCGAGGCCTAGGGTGCGCGCGGCCTCGGCGCGCGTCCCCCAGAACGGATCGTCCGCCAGAGCGGTCAGGGTCGCCTCGGGAACGGCGAGGTCCAGCCGCGCCGCGGCGCGCAGGGCCATGCGCCGCACGTTGGGGTGCCCGTCGGACAGAGCGCGCCCGACCTCCGCGGCGAGGGCCGGCGGCACCTCCCAGGGCAGGGCGCGCGCCAGGGAGTCGAGGCCGGCGTGGCGCACCTCCCAGGCGGGCGCGACGAGGGACGCGCTCAGCTCGTCGGCGTGGCCCGCCGGATCGAGAGCGCGGCGACGCACGGTCCACTCGACCTCGACCGAGCCGTCTCCAGCCGGTGCCCCCGAAGGCGTTGCGAGCGCCGCGCCGAGCAGGCAGAGCCCCGACAGCGACGCCAAGCCTCAGACCTCCTCGTCGCCGGAGAGCGCGCGTTGGGCGGCGGGCAGGAACTCGATCAAGTCGGAGGCCACGACCGAGGTGCGCCCCAGGGCGGCGGCCGCATGGTCGCCCGCCGCGCCGTGCACCGCGACGGCCGCCGCCGCCGCGTCGAAGCAGGTCGCGCCCTCCCAACCTCCGGCAGCCAGGCGCGCGAGGTAGGCGCCGAGGATGCCGGCGAGGACGTCGCCCGTTCCGGCGGTCGCCATGCCGGGGTTGCCGGTTCGGTTCTCGAAGACACGCCCCCCGGCGCTGACGACGGTCCGATGCCCCTTGAGGCAACAGACGGCGTCGGCGCGGGCGCTGATCTCCCGGGCCGCCGAACGCCTCTCGTCGGGGTCGCTTCCGATCTCCGGCCGACCCAACAGGCGCGCCGCCTCGCCGGGGTGCGGCGTGAGCACCACGCTCGCGCGGCTCGTGGCCACGAGCTCGAGCCTCCCCGCCACCGCGTTCAGCCCGTCGGCGTCGAGCACGAGGGGACCTGCGAAGTCGTCGGCCAACAGCGCACGCACGAGGTCGCGCGCCGCTGCGTGCGCGCCGAGGCCGGGGCCGACCACCCGCGCATGGTCTGCGCGGCCCGCCAGCCCCTCGGGCAAGGGAGAGTCCGCCGCTCCGCGCCAGCCGGAGAGGTCGAGGTGGACGGCCTCGGGCACGGCGGGCGCGACGATCGTGCTCAGGAGGGGCTCGAGGGATCCCAGGGTCACCAGCCCCGCGCCGGCGCGCTGCGCCGCGCGCAGGGTGAGGATCGCGGCGCCGGGGTAGCTCGCGCTGCCGGCCACGCACAGCAGCCGCCCGGCGCTGCCCTTGTGGGCGTCGTCGGGAAGGGGCGGCGGCGGGCCCTGGAGACGGTCGGCGGCGCTCACACCACGACCTCCAGGGACCCGACCTCCTGACCGGCCCAGTTGGTGATCGGGTCGCCCCGCCAGACGGCGAGGGCGTCGAGCTCCGCCCGCGTAGCGAAGCCGAAGCGCTCCAACAGCGCGATCACGACGGCGTGCAGGCCGCGCGCGACCCCGTCGTCCATCTTGACCGCCAGCCCGCGATCGCCGCCGCGCACCCCGATCCCGTAGACGCCCTCCGCGCCGATCTTGGGGAACAGGCGTCCCTCGGTCACCCGCGCGAGGTCGGTGCACAGGCGCTGGTGCTCGCCCGCGATCATGCCCGGGTGGGCGGCGACGGCGCGCTGCATCCAGATGCAAGCATCGCGCCTGGGGCGTTGGAGGCCTTCGGGATTCGCCACCCGCGCGAAGGCCGTCGCCAGCCCCGCCAGCGGCAGTCGCCAGGTCGGCGCGCTGCAGCCGTCGATCGCATACCACAGGCGCTCGCTGTCCACGCCGCTCATGTCGGCCAGGGCCTGGCGCACGAGGAGCTGCGGCTCGCCGTCGGGGTCGAGGTAGTCGGCGACGGAGGCGCCGAGGTGGGTGGTGAGGGCCAGGAAGCCCGCGTGCTTGCCCGAGCAGTTGTTGTGGAGCGCGGTGGGCTCCTCTCCGCCCGCGCGCAAGGCGGCGCGGGCGCCGGGGTCGCTGGGCTGCTGGGCCCCGCACTGCAGGTCGGCGACGGAGAGTCCCAGGCGGTCGAGGATGACGCGCACGCCGTCGGTGTGGACCGCCTCGGCGTTGTGGGACGAGAGGGCCAGGGCGAGCTCGGCGTCGCCGTAGGCGAAGCGCTCGGCCGCGCCGCTCTCGACGAGCGGCAGGGCCTGGAAGGCCTTGACCGAGCTGCGGGCGAAGACGGGTTCCTCGAAGGCTCCGGCGCCCTCGAGCGCCGCGCCCGAGGTGTCCACCAACACCCAGGCCCCGCGGTGCTGGGACTCGATCTCTCCGCCGCGGCGGGCGCGGACGAGGGCGGGGTTCTCGGGGAAGGAGGAGGTCATGGGACGATCTCGGCCCACTACAGTTTGCCGCCTGGGGGCGCCCTTGCCATCCCGGCTCTCTGCTTCGGGGCGATCGGGGTGGTACATTGCCGGCCTGTGAGCGCCCGCGTCTCCAAGATCACCCTGGCTCCCCCGCCCCAAGAGCCGCCGGTCCTCCCCGGCCCGGCCCTCTCGCCCCGGGCGAGCTGGTTCCTGCCGCCTCTGTTCCTGGCGGCGACCGCCGCGGGCGTGGCCCTGGTCCTGCGCGGGCCCGACGCCCTGTTCGGCTGGGCCCTGGCGGCGGTCTTCGGCACCGGTTTCGCCTGGCTGGGGATCTCGATCTTCTTCCCGCCGACCGTCGATCGGAGCTGCCCGCGCTGCGGAGAGGAGGCGCTGGAGCGCCTCGACCCCGAAGCCACCCACGGGATCCGCTGCACGCGCTGCGGCCTGCGCGACGAGACCCTAAGCTCGTTCCTGCTCGCAGAAGAGGAGGGCCCGCTCGAGGACATCGTCATGGCCGAGCGCGGCAGGCGTCCGCGGCGCACGAGGGTGCGAAGCGACGCGACGGGAGCCTCGCGATGAGCGCCGCCGAGGAGGGCGCTCGCATGGTCGAGATGAGCCTGGGGCGGGTGATCATCCGCGACGGCTCTCACCAGCAGCACATCCACCTGCGCGAGCGCGGCGGCGAGCGCAGCTTCCCGATCGTCATCGGCACGCCGGAGGCGGCCGAGATCCGGCGCGTCCTGACCGAGTCCCAGACCGAGCGTCCCCTCACCCACCAGCTGGCGCACGACACCGTGCAGGCCCTCGGCGCGCACCTGGCCCGGGTGGACATCGTCGACCTGCGCGCGAACACCTTCTTCGCCCAGCTCGTCCTGCACGGGGAGGGCGGCGACCTGCGCGCCGTCGTCGACGCAAGGCCCTCCGACGCGGTGGCCCTCGCCCTGCGCGCCGGCTGTCCGGTGCGCGTCGCCGAGTCGGTCCTGGAACAGGTGCGCACCGATCGCGCGCGGGACGAGCTCGTGGAGGAGCCGGAGCCGCCGGCGGAGGGCGGGGAGTCGGAATCTGCCGAGGGCGAGGAGGGCGACGGCGGCGACCCCGACCCGGCCGAGGAGGAGTAGCCCCGGCCGCCCCCGGCCCACCCGTTCATGCCCGCCCCTTCGATCGCCCGCGCCCTGCCCCGCGCCGCCCTGCTCGGCAACCCTTCCGACGGCTACGGCGGGTGCGTGATCGCCTTCCCCTTCAGGGACTTCTCCGCCGAGGCGCGCGTCGAGCTCGCCGCCGACGGCGGGCGCTCACTGGTGCTCTGCGCCGGCACTCCCGACGAGTTCCACGCTCCGGGTTGGGAAGCGACCGTCGAGGCCCTGCGCGAGGGAGCCATCCCGGGCGACGGCGCTCGCCTGATCGCCGCGACCCTGGCGCGCTTCGCGGCCGCCGGCTCCCAGCGCGGCCTGTCCGCCCCGCGTGACCTGCCGGGCCTCTCGATCGCCTTCCGCACCGACATCCCTCGCCAGGTCGGCCTGGCGGGCTCGAGCGCCGTGGTCGTCGCGACCCTGCGCGCGCTCGCGGCCGCGTTCTCCGTGACGCTCGACCCCGGAACCCTGGCCGCGACGGCCTTGCGCGCCGAGACCGAGGAGCTCGGCATCACCGCCGGCCCCCAGGATCGGGTCGTGCAGGCGCAGGGTGCGCCGGTGTTCATGGACTTCTCCGCCGCGCCGCGCGTCGAGCATTTCGACGCGGCCCTGCTCCCGCCCCTGCTCTTGGCCTGGACGCGCGCTCCCGGGAGCCCGTCGGGGACGGCCCATGACGAAGTGCGCGCGCGATTCGAACGCGGGGACGAGGCGGTCGTCTCCGCCATGGCGACCTTCGCGCGCCTCGCCGTCGAGGGCCTCGCCCACCTGCGCACGGGCCGGCGCCGCTCCCTGATGGCGTTGGTCGACGAGAACTTCGACACGCGCGCCTCCATCTGGCCGCTCTCGGCCGCCGACAGCGAGCTCGTGGCCCTCGGCCGCGCCCACGGCGCGGCGACCAAGCTCACCGGCTCCGGCGGCTGCGTGCTCGCGGTCGTCGAGGACGACGCCGCCCTTCCGGGGCTGCGCGCCACCTTCGAGTCCGCCGGCTTCGCCGCGCTCATCCCCGAAATCGCCCCATGAACCCGGATTATTCATGAAGACGTGCACGAGACACAGCAACTCGGTTCCTGGTGGTGCTTTGCGGGTTCTGGCGACGCAGGCGACCCTGAACGGGTCGTCGAGGAAGCCAGGTTCCGAAAAGCGCCGCCAGGTGCCGAGAGGC
>JASLMK010000029.1 GCA_030746555.1 Planctomycetota bacterium
ACGCCTGGGACGAAGAGTACGAGAGCAACAACTGGGTCTGGGCCGAGGCGCAGCGGACGCAGCTCCTGGGCTGGAGCTTCAACAGCATCGCCTACCTCTCGACGATCGGCTGGACGGAGTCCCGCGACATGTGGACGGACACCCGCCTCTACACGCGGATCGAGATGCCGTACACCGCGACGATCTTCTTCGTCGCCCACGGCGACATCGACTACGCGGTGGAGAATGACGGCTACGTCTACGAGGAGGAGCGATACCCCGACGTCTGGAGCGACGACTGGTTCGAGAAGGCCGACCTCAGGGCCGAGAAGGTCTGCGGGCGAGTCGCCGCGGATCCCTTCCTCCTGGGCTACTACATGGGCTCCGAGCCCGCCTTCCAGTACACCACGCGGGGCGGCTGGATCGATCGTCTCATCGGCCTGGAAGAGGACGCTCCCGGCAAGCAGCAGTGGGTCGAGCTGATGGCCGAGCTCTACGCGGATGCCGACGACTTCAACGCGGTCTACGAGGACAGCCTGGGCTGGAGCATCGTCGACTTCGACGACCTCTACGACGTGACGGACCTGGGCCTGGTGAAGCCGGACGCCGCCGCCTTCATGTTCCGGATCGCCGACCGATACGGTTCGGTGACGAAGGCCAAGACTCGCAAGTACGATCCGGAGGGGATCCTCTTCGGCCCCCGCTTCGACTGCTCGAAGGACAACGTGTCGAAGACGGTCCTCGACGCCCTGGAGCCCTACACCGACGCCTGGTGCTTCAACGACTACGGCGAGCGGATGGACACCTGGGACGACGTCTACGCCTTCTACGGCAAGCCGGTCCTGATCAGCGAGTTCACCTATCTCGGAGACGACACGGGCTTCAACAACGCCCCCTACCCGCGCGTTCCCGACCAGCGGGCGCGGGGCACCGCCTACCGCGATCGGGTCACGAAGGTGGCGGCCAGGGACTACACCGTGGGGATCTACTTCCACGCCTACTACGACCACGGCCCGGACGGTAGATGGCGGAACTGGGGCCTGGTCGACCCGATCCTCGACGAGCCCTACGGCGACATGATCCAGCACGTGGTGCCCACGAACGAGCTGGTATTCGAACTGCACCGGGGCAATGCGCCCACGGACTGGTGGAAACGGCCCGACCTGGATTACGAGCCCGCCTACGTCCCCGGCGACTGATTCCCAGCCCGTACCTCCCCGAGTCCAGCGCGGCGGCGCGGATCCGCAATTCGTCGGATCGGGGGCCAGGGCCCGACCCCGACCCCGCTTGAAGCCCCCCACCGCCCGCGCTACCTTCCACCGGCCTCGCGCGGCGCCGCCCGGCCCATAGCGCGGGCCCTCGACCGCCGTGAACGACGGTGTGCGCCGGAAGGATGGGGACGCCAGGGGTGAGCCGCAGTCAGGAGACCAGCGGAGTCGGCGGGTGGAGGCGGGCGGCGCTGCTGGCAGCCCTCGTCCAGATCGGAGCCGCGCCCGCGCTCGCCGCGCCGGAGATCCAGAACGCGCGCGTCGAGCCCACGCCCTTCTCTCCCGACGGGCTCCCACCGGCGGACCGCGACACCACCTTCGTCTACTACACGGTCACGGGGGCGGCCGACAGCGTGCTGGTCCGGGTGCAGGGGGACGGGATCCAGCCCTTCCGCCTCTCCCTCCACGCCCCGGCCGAGGCCCGGAGCTACGTCGACGCCTGGGATGGCCGGGACGGCGAGGGAGACCTCGTCCCCGACGGGGACTACAACGCCCGCATCTTCCTCTACGAGCGGGGGTTCGTGCTCGACGCGGTGGACCAGGGGATCTCCGTCGACACGGCGGCGCCCGACCTCTCGCTGGTCCCGCCCTTCCCGGAGTCACCGATCTCTCCGGACGAGGACGGCGTGCACGACGCCCTCCTGATCGGGGTCGACGTGGAGCTCGCCGGGCCCAGAGACGCGACCTCCGGCGAGTTACGCGACCGCGCCGGGCAGCTCATCGCCCCCCTCAGGCTCCCGGACGGGGAGCCGGTGTTCCTGGGCGCGGGGCACGACACGCTCCTGTGGGCCGGTGAGGTGGCCGAGCCTCCGCTGACGGAAGGGCTCTTCTTCTGGACCATCCGCACCGCCGACCCCGCGGAGAACAGGGACGAGCTGACGGGAGCCGTGAGCGTCGACCTCCTGCCGCCCTCGCTCGCCCTCGAGGACTCCCTGCCGGCGCCCCTGCGCTTCTCCAACCCCGACACGAGCCTCACCTTCTCCGGAACGGCGACCGACACGATCTCGGGCGTGACGGACCTGGAGTTCTCCCCGGACGACGGGGTCACCTGGATCGATATCTACGACGGGTCGGAGGAGACGGTTCCCTGGACCCGCGTCCACGCCTTCGACCCCTACCGGGGCGAGGGGAGCTACACCTACCTGGTCCGATCCACCGACGGGCAGGCCCACACCAACGAGCGCGGAGGCGAGCCGCCGCCGGTCGAGATCCGGGTCGTGTACGACGCCACCCCTCCGGCCCACGACTCCACCTACGCGTTCCGACCGGAGCTCGCCGACGGTGACACCGTCGTGATCCGGACCACGTGGAGCGAGGATTCCCTCTCCCTCGAAGCCGACTTCGGGGGCCTCGACCCCACCTTCGTAGCGGGCTCGGAGGAGGTGGAGACCCTCGGCGGCGGGGAGTACGAGCTGCGCTACGCGCTCCCGGGAGATTCAGGCATCGAGCTCGCGGAGCTCGTGCCGATCCCGATCACGGCGCGGGACGGCGCGAACCCGGCCGTGACGGCGCCAAGCCCGGTCCGGGTGACCCTCGACAACCTCGCGCCGGTGGTCGGCTCCTACGACCTGCTCAGCGGGGAGGTGCACGGCAACGGCGACAGCGTGATCGTGGTGGCCAACTCGGACGGGTCCGGC
>JASLMK010000030.1 GCA_030746555.1 Planctomycetota bacterium
CCATCCCGATGACCCCGGCCATCCCGCTGGTCGTTACTACAGCTTTGATGGCCTAACCGGCGAGGCGCGCATCGACATGTGGCTCGAAGGATGGGCCGCCTGTCCCGGGGTGATCGACGAACAGGGGCGCGTGTTCTTCGGCGTCGAGGACAAGCAGAACGGCGCGCATTCCGGCAACACCTGGCCTGGAGTGTTCTACGCCCTGACCGGGGAAGACGCCCCGGACGCATCCGGGAACGGCCCCTTGGCCTGGCCTCCCTTCTACGCGCCGGAAGGTGATTTCGGCAGTCCTGTTGGCTACGCGGAGGGTGTCGTCTACAGCACCTGTCGCGACGGCAACCTCTACGGTTTCGATGCGGAGACGGGATACATCGAGTTCACCTTTGATCTGGATGCACCTTCTTGGACCGGCGTGACCATCGGTCGGCATCCGGTCAGCGGCAACTTGATCCTGTACACGGGAACCCAGGGCGTGGGGAACGGTGGCTTCGGTGAACGCACCTTCTACGCCATAGAATTGGATGGTTCCTTCAATGGCAGCCTGCTTTGGAGTTACACGGGGAGCGACTACTACGGTTTCGGAAACGGGGCTCTGGATGACGCTGGCGTGATCTATGTCGTGAGTGGACTCGGACGCCTCTTGGCTCTGGATGCCCTGACTGGCGCCTTCCTTTGGATGCGAGCTCTGCCCGGTGGTGGTGGCGGGACGGCCGGCCCCACGGTGGACAACAACGGAGCCGTGATCGTCACCAGTAGCGCTGGCATCATTCGCGCCTTCAAGGCCGAGGGAAATCACCTGGCCGATGACGCTCCTTGGCCCGTGTACAAGCACGACCTGCGGGGCACGGCCAATGTGCTCTCTCCCATTCGCGATACGGTGGATGTGGCCAAGCCCTATTGCACTGCCACGACCAACTCCAGTGGTGAGTACGGGCGCATGGGTTTCATTGGCAGCGCCAGTTTGGGACGGGACGATGCGATCCTGGTGGCCGGAGGGTGTCCCGCCAACCAGTTCGGCATCTTCTACTACGGTGCGGCGGCTACCGAGGTCCCCTTCGGGAACGGCAACCGTTGCGTGGGCGGGCCCGTCTTCCGACTGCCGGTGTCGCAGGTGGGGGCCACGGGCGAGGTTCTTCACGCATTGGATTACGCGGCTCCGCCCAGTGCCGGAGGCCAGATCACCGCCGGCACGACCTGGTACTTCCAGTTCTGGTTTCGCGACCAACTCGGCGGAGGTGTGGGCTACGACCTGACAGACGGCCTAGAGGTGACTTTCGGCTCCTGAGCCGCTCTGGTTCCTGACCCTGTAAACTGGAAACTGCAGTTCGCCGGACGGATTCTCCATTCGTGCAAGAGTGGAGCAGCACAATGACCTCCTGCTCCTGGCCGGAGCGGTTCCGCCCGGACGGTGAGGGAGCGGCGGGCCCCAGCGTGCGGGGGTCAGGTCCGTGGGGAGCGGGGGGAGGTGTGCGGCACTTCAGTGTCGGTGAGGTGACGAAGTGTGTGCGACACCGTGACACGTCCCGGCGCCAACATCCCGGGGAACTGACCGCAGTCGTCATGAAGCTGCACACCAAACGCCAAGCGGACCGAGCGGATGGTCGGTCGATGGGATCCGTTCGTGTGCAGGTTCACGAAGAGCTGAGGTCGAGTGGAGGCCTCATGGTTCACTTCATCGGCGTTCTTTGCGTCTTGCTGCTCGCGCTGATCGCGGGTTGCGGTCGAAGCGGTGGTTCTTCGCACACCGGGGTGCCGAGCGAGGATGCCTGGACACGCTTCCTGCCCACCGGCGATCCAGGCGGCTTTGACGAAGTGTCGAGCGACGAGTTCTGCCTGGTACCGGAGGCGATGCAGGCAGAGGCTCAGCTTCTCTTGGCGATCGACAGAGCGGTCGTGCTCTCTGGCGTAGACTCGCGACGGTTCGGTGGAGATCGCCTCGGCGTTCCACGGGCGAATGCGAAGGCCGTTCTCTTGCGGGCTCTCGTTGCCGATGAAGATGAATCAGGAAACACGAAAGCGGACCGACTCGAGGTACTGTGGCGGGCAGGAGTCGTCGACGTCCGACATGTGTCGAGTAGAACTCGGCACGTGCCCAAGACACGCCGCGCCGTCCTCGCGCTGTTGCCGGCCGAACCGAAGGATGTCTACACATCGGCAGTCTACGCGATCTACGGAGGCGTGGACTCGGAGTAGGCGGGAGGAGAGGAGACCGTCGTGCGCTGAGTTCGATCTCCCGGAGGAGTTGCATCGGGGGGGCGGGGAGCGCCGAGCTTGGTGCGGTCCGACCCAGATCTGGCGCGGAAAGGGCGGCACGAGGTGTGCACGGCCCGGCGCTGGACTCGGGCGCGGGAGCAGTTGAACTCGCGGAGGCCGCCAGAAACGCTTATCCTCTGAGCTTCGGATTGCCTTCGGGGGTGCTGGCGTCCTATCGCGCGTCGCCGGAGCGCGTACGGGGCCGAGCTGGCCACTCTAGGGAAAATCCGTGTCGGTCGTGTTGATTAGCGAGACGAACTTGGCGTACTCATGGAACGGGCTGGCCGCGAAAGCCGCGCCCGCATCGAGGGTGAGCGAAGCATCGAAAACGCCGTCGTTTTCGCTGTCGACAATAAACGAGAAGCACCCGTTGCCGATGTAGTCGCCCTTCGTCTCGTAGAGCCAGTAGAAGCGTCCCAGGTCCTCGTGCTCGTAGGCGACGATTCTCCTCACGGCCCCAAGGTGGGGGAGCGTCGCCGCGTCGAACTCAAGCAATGGAGGTGAGCTAGGGGTGGTCAAGTCAAGTGAGTATAGGCCGCTACCGGAAAGCGGCAGAGCCAGCAGGAAGCGCTGCTCGGGGTCCGCCTCGATCGCGGCGAACGGCCCCAGGCCCGATCCGGAGTACAGCACCGTCTTCTGCGTGAACGGACTCCTGATGCGTTGCGCCGCTGACACGAACGTGCCGCCCCCGATAACGACAGTCCCCGTGATCGTGCTCGTGAACGGCAGCGGAGCCACGGTACCCCGGGTAGGTGCCGGCGAGACCTGTATGGCCAGGGAGCCCTTGGGGAACGTGATGTCCCATTGCTCGATCACGTCCTCGCAACCATTCCCTGTGGACCGGATGCCGGCAACGTAGAGGGTCTGTCCCCCCGCCGCGAAGCTGACATCGGTGATCTTCAAGTCGGTCGAGAACATGTACTCCTTGAACGCCCACTCGGAGGTCGCGTCGGCACGCTCATGGCGACCCACCTGGACGTATGAATTCCCGCCCTGCCAGTTGATCCACTGACGCAAGTTGTCGGCCACGATCGTCGGCGTGCGTCCCACGTCGATCGCAAAGGTCTCAAGTTCAGTTGGGAACGGGCAGCTTGGAGACTGCGGAGCGGGCAGGGTCAGGGCAGTGATAGTCAGGACACACGCGACTGAGGCGACTATGACGTGCTTGTACATGGTTGGACCTCCTCAGTTGCCGGCGCAACCGCCGTCGGGGCCGCAGGCGGGACAATCGGGGATGTCTCCGGGGTAGGGATCACTGCATCCGTACTTTGCATGTGCCGCGGACGCCCCGCCTCCACCGTCGGATCCGTTATTGTAGCCGTCTTGAACGTCACTGTAGAACGTGCAGATCGGCTTGACGTCCGCTCCGGGGATCTCCTGGCAGATCAGCTGGATCAGCTCGCAGTTCTTCGCGGCCACCTGGTGCACTTGCTGCACGTGGTCGCAGGCCCGGCCCGCCTCGCTGGTGTTCGTGAAGCTGCCGTCGGCGTGCTTGTACTCGTGATAGAGCACGACGACGAGGATGCCGCCGAAGTCCGTAGGGTCTCCCTCCAAGTTCGGTGACAGAGACCGGATGCCGTCCGCGTTGACGTTGATCTCCCCGGCCTTGGGATTCGTGGAGCCGGCGGCGCCGCCGGTCGGGCCCCACTGGACCGTGTAGCCGGGCGGCGTCGGAACTCCAACCGCGGCGAGGAAGTCAACGGAGGCTTGCAACTTGTCGGCCGCCGCCGTCTGCGACAGACAGACGAGCAGGACTGCAGGGAGGAGCCTGGTCCAGCGGAGAACGGGCAAGGGGATGATGCTGAGTTTCACTTGGTTCGCCTCCTCGGATCTGCCTGGAATCGACAAGCCCTGGAGTAGCCGCAGCGCACCGGGGCTGGACTCGGGCGCGGGAGCAGTTGAACGAGCGGAGGTCGCCAGAAACGCTTATCCTCTGGAGCGGGGGGGAGGTGTGCGGCACTTCCGTGTCGGTGAGGTGGCGACGTGTGTGCGACACCGTACGTCCCTTGAGATCCTGCGCGGACCGCAGCTCGGGGTGGTCCTCGAAGGTGATCGCCGGCCAGGTGACGAGCCAGCCGGGGTACTTTCCCGAGGATCGGTTCCACGGCACCTTCGGCCATGGCGCCCCCGGCTCCACCGGGGTGGCGGCGTAGTCCCCGGCGTCGTAGTTCGCCCGCCGGATCCGGTTGAGGGAGTCCGCGTAGATCCAAGCGTGCGACTCGAGCTCGGCATTCAGCGTGCGCACCGACCTCTCCAGATGCGCGGCCTGCTCTTCGCTCAGGGTCACACCGCCGAGGTGCTCCGCCGAGTTCTCCGCGTTCAGCTCCTCCGGCCAGTCCATCATCGACCTTACGAAGCGGCGGTCCGCGTCCGGATCGGGTTCGGCCCGCATCGACCGAAAGAGCCTGGCCTCGACACGCTCCCACTCCCAGGTCAGCGGGTTCGCTTGCGGCTCCTCCGGAGCGTCGGTGGTGTCCACTTGACGGGCCTCCGCCTCGGTCAGGAATCCATCCCCAGGCTCATCTCCGCGGATCTCCAGGTCAGGCTCGCCTCCACCGAGCTCTCCGTCAGCTCTCGAGGGCGCCAACGCCTGTCCGGACCCCCGGTGGGGTCCGCGCCCGAGCGCATCCGGGTCTTCGCCACCGACCCATCCCGCGGCGATCCAGGCCACGAATCCTCCCAGGAAACCGGCCAGGACCAGGCTGAGTGCGCGCTTCATTCCGGTCCGCCCGCTCGCTGGCAGTCCGGGTGTGCGAGGGACCGGCGCGCACCGCAATCCCGCGCTCGCGGTGGTCGGGGGATGCCGAAATCGTCCCTGTGGCCGGTGCCCCTCCTCAGCCGACGCAACTGGAGCACTCCACTCCCTCCACCGCGGCGGAGACGCCGTCGATGTCGATGCTGAACGCGTTCTCCTTCAGGTCGTGGCAGGTGTTCCCGGAGTTGCTGCCGTATTCCGCAGAGGCCGAACCGGACCCCGTCTCGTCCGTGCTCAGCGAACAGTCGCACCGCTCCACCGTGGTGAACGGTGGGACGCTGATCTTCCAACACAGGTCCACCGTCTCACCGGCATCGAATCCCGACCAGGACACGTCCACCTCGAAACTGCAGCCGGTGGCTTCGCAGTAGGGATCAGCGGGCGGGTAGTACACCCAGGCACAGGAGCCGCTGGTGCACGTGGCGGAGATGACGACCGTTCGCCCGCTGGTATCCGTGGCGCACTCTTCCTTCGAAGCGACGTTGCACGCGCAGCCGTCGCATTCCTGGTCCGCACCGGGGACGGTCGTCAGGAGGCCGATGATCAGTACCAGGGTCGGGGCAGATCGCGCCCAATGCGAGATGATCACGAGCGAGCTCCTTGTTCAGGGGTACGGTGAGCTACGAGACTTCACCAAGAGCGTATTGACGACCCTAGCGGGGCCCAATTGCGGTGTCAAGTACGGTGAGAATGGTGTCGCACGCACTTCGGATCTCGGTCGCCCCTTCCTGACCGCCGCGGTACGCCTCCTCCGCCGCAGCCGAGCCGCGGGCCACCGCCTGCGCGCCCCGGGGAGCCGGGTGTGCGACACTTGTGTTCCGGCGAGGTGACGCAGGGTGTCCGACACCGATTGGAAGGGATCTAATCGGGGGGTGGACGCGGCGGCTCCGACACCGGCACCGCGAGGGCGCGATCACCGCAAGGTGAGCGAGGTCTTCGGCGGGGCGCTCGAGTACCAGGGGGAGGAGCGGGCGCGGTTCGTGGCGGAGGCCTGCGGGGACGACGCGGCACTGCGGGAGGAGGTCGAGGCCCTGCTCGCCACCGACGAGGCCCTGGGGGGGAGCGAGCCGGCGGAGATCGACCTGGCGGGGGAGACGACCCAGACCGAGAGCACGCGGAGCGCCGGAGAGGAGATCGGAGGGTTCCGCCTGCGAAGACTGCTGGGCGTCGGAGGGATGGGCGAGGTGTGGGAAGCGGAGGAGGCGGAGCTCGCTCGGAGCGTCGCCCTCAAGCTGATGCGCCCCGGCGCGAGCCTCGAACGCTCGGTCGCCTTCTTCGAACGGGAGGCCCGCGCCGGCGCCAGGCTCCAACACCCCGGCATCGTCACCGTCTACGGCACCGGCGGAGAAGAGGGGGGAGAGCGCTGGATCTCCATGGAGCTCGTCGCCGGTGCCCGCAGCCTGCGCGACGCAGTGCGCGAGGCGAGCGAAGCGGACCGGCTCGACGAAGGACACTTCGCCCGGGCCGCCGAGCTGGTGGCCGAGGTCGCCGAAGCCGTCGAGTGCGCCCACGAAGCGGGCGTCATCCACCGTGACCTCAAGCCCAGCAACATCCTGATCGACGAACACGGCCGACCCCGGGTCGCCGACTTCGGCCTCGCCCGGGTTACCGACGAAGAAGCCCTCTCGGTCAGCGGAGACTTCGTGGGCACCTACGCCTACATGAGCCCCGAGCAGATCCTCGCCCGCAGGCGCTCCGTCGACCGGCGCACCGACATCTTCAGCCTGGGCGTCATCCTCTACGAGCTCGCCTGCCTGCGACGCCCCTTCGAAGGCGACACCTCCCACCAGATCGCACAGAAGATCCTCCACGACGAGGCACCCGACCCGCGCCTGGTCCGCTCGAAGATCCCCACCGACTTGGCGGTCATCTGCGGCAAGGCCCTCGAGAAGAGCCCCGACCGCCGCTACCCGACCATGGCCGAGATCGCGGCTGACCTGCGGCGACACCTGGCCGACGAGCCGATCATGGCCCGGCCGCCGAGCACGGCGGAGCTCGCCGTGCGCTGGATCCGCCGCCACCCGGCGCGCTCCAGCGCCGTGGCCGTGGCCGCCTTCGCCTTCGCGGCGATCTCCTGGCTGTTGGTCCTCAACGTCCGCGCCAACCGCGACCTCGCCGCCGAACGGGTGCTGTTGACCCAGGCCAACACCGACCTCGCCGCCAAGACCGCCGAAGCGGAGCGGAGCGCCACGGAGGCCGCGCAGAGCGCAGAGGAGGCCCTGCGCCAGGCGCGCATCGCCGAGGAGGTCAACGACTTCCTCAACGCGGACCTGCTCGCCGCCGTCGCCCCCTCGGCCGAGGCCGGGCGCGGCAAGGACGTCACCATGCGCGCCGCCCTCGACGAGGCCGCGCGACGCATCGAGGGCCGCTTCCCCGAGGAGCCCCTGATCGAGGCCGGGGTCCGCGACACGATCGCCGGCTCCTACTTCGGCCTGGGAGAGGCCGCCGCCGCCGAGACGCACATGACGCGCGCTGTCGAGTTGCGCACCGAGGCCCTGGGAGCGGAGCACCCCGAGACCCTGGCCGCCGTCGCGAGCCTCGGCGCCGTCCTCGAGGAGCTCGGCCGCTTCGAAGAGGCCGAGCAGGTCCTGGCCGACGGCCTCGTCGTCGCCCGCGACGCCCTCGGCACGAGCCACCGCGCCACCCTGACCCTCATCAACAACCTCGGGCTGCTCCTCAATGCCCACGGCGACCCCGCCGCCGAGGCCCTCCTGCTCGAGGGCCTCGAAGCCAGCCGCGAACTGCTGGGGACCGACCACGCCGAGACGATGATCGCCGTCAACAACGTCGGCTTCCTCTACCTCGGCGCCGGCGACGTCGACCGCGCGGCCGATTACGTCGCCGAGGCCTTGGAGATCGGCCGGCGCGTCCTCGGTGACGAGCACCCCGACACCCAGGTGGCCCTCAGCAACCTCGGCTCCCTCCGCCAGCGCCAGGGGAGGCTCGACGAGGCGCGCGCCGTCATGGCCGAGGCCCTGGAGATCGGCCGGCGCGTTCTCGGCGACGACCACCCCGACCTCGTCGAGCGCCTCACCAACCTCGGCCTGCTCGAGAAGGACCTTGGCGATCTGGACGCGGCCGGCGAGCTGTGCGCCGAGGCCCTCGCCACCAGCCGCCACGTCCTGGGGCCGACCCACCCCACGACCCTGATCTGCATCAACAACCTCGGCACCCTCGAGCGGGCGCGCGGGCGCATGGACGAGGCCCAGGCCCTGATGCAGGAAGCCCTCGGCCACAGCCGCGCCGTCCTCGGCGACGAGCACCCCGACACCCTGATCTCGATCTACAACATCGCCATCCTGCTCGTCGAGCGTGGCGACCTCCCCGCCGCCGAGCCCCTGCTGCGTGAGTGCTGGGAGACCGCCCTGCGCACCCTAGGCGAGGAGGACGCGATCACCCGCGCCGCCCGCCGCCGCCTAGACGCCGTCCTCGCCGATCAGGGGCGCTAGCGCCCCAGCTCCCGCCGCAGCCAGGCGCGGGCGAGGCGCCACTCGGTCTTGATCGTCGACTCGGAGGCTTCGAGCACCGCGGCGATCTCCTTGATCGTCATGCCCGCCAGTGCGCGCAGCTCGACGATGCGCGCCTGGCGCTCGTCGAGCGCCTCCAGCTTGCGCAGCGTGTCGTCGACGTCGACGAGGTCCACCCCGTCCTCGTCGCCCAGCTGCAGGTCCTCGCGGAAGACGACGCGCAGGCGCTCGGCCATTGGGCGCTTGTAGGCGTCCCGGCGCCGGGCGTGGTCCACCAGGACGCGCCGCATGGCCTGGGCGCTGGCGTTGAGGAAGTGCGCCCGGTCCCGCCAGTCGGTCGGGGCGCGCTTGGAGATGCGCAACCAGGCCTCGTGCACCAGGGCCGTGTTCTGCAGGGTGTGGTTGCGGCGCTGGCCCCGCAGGGCCCGGGCGGCGAGGCCCTTCAGCTCGACGTAGACCAGCTCCAGGAGCCGCTCGCCCGCCAGCTCGTCCCCGCCGCGCGCGCCGGAGAGGAGCTGGCGGAACTCGTTGGAGCTGATCGTCTCGGCCATCCTCCGAGACTACGCCGTCCGCCGCCAGCCGGGAACGGGGATCATGGCGTAGCCGCCAGGGCGGCCTGGGCCGCCACGGCCAGCGCCGCCTCGGCGGCGGTCTCGGTGCGCAGGGTCGCCGGCGCCAGGCACGCGGGCTCCGCGCCCGCCGAAGCCAGCAGCGCGCGCTCGTCGTCGGTGAAGCCGCCCTCGGGACCGACGAACAAGAGCAGGGGCGCCGGGCGCGTCCAGGGGCCCGCGCCCCGGCCGGCGGCGAGGACGCTCGAGAGGGCCGGGGCCGCGCCGCCGCCGTCGAGCACCACGACCCGCGCGCCGTCGGGGAACACGACCGCCTCGGCCAGGGGCAGCGGGGCCTCGATCCGCGTGGGCCACAGGCGGCCGCACTGCTTCATCGCCTCGCCGACGGCACGCTCCAGTCGCTCGCGCCGCGCTCCGCCGGCCCCGCGTGCGTGCGAGGCGGTGCGCTCTGTGACCAGGGGCAGCAGGCGCGACAGGCCGAGCTGGACCACACGCTCGACCATCGCCGCGGCGCGCGCCCCGCGGGGCAGGCTGACCGCCAGCTCCACCCACTCGGCGCGAGCGCCCGCCGTCCCCGGCTCGGGCTCCCGCTCCGGCGGCCCGCGACGCGCGAGCTCCAACCTCTCGCGGCCGACCGCGACGACCTCGAGGGGCCAGCTCGCCCCTCGACCGTCCAGGCCCCACAGCCGGTCGCCCGGCCCCAGGCGCAGGACGCGCAGGGCGTGGCGGGCCTCGCCTTGCGCCAGGGTCGGCGGGCCCGCTTCGGGGTCCCCCGCCAGGAGGAAGCGGCGCACGGGGGCGGGGTCGTCCTTGGAGCGGGGCACGCACCGATTCTCGCCGCCGCCCCGCCCACCCTCAAGCGCCCCGACCCCGCCGGCGGTCGGCGAGGCCCGGTCGGATACGCCGCCGGAGCCGATTGGCGGGGCCTGCACGCTTTCTGGGCCCCCCGACGACCGCTACCATGACGGCGTACACACCGCACCCGCCCGGGCGCGGCGGCGGGCCCCACGGCGTAACCGCGCCGGAGTGGGAGGGTAGTCGGGATGCGAGGGCGATCGGCCGCTCGCCGCCACGCCTCGACCCCCCCGACGCCGCCCGCGCGGGCCCTCCCCGCCGCCCGCATCCTGTCGAACCCCTCCTCCATGCAAGATCGTTACTCGCTGCGCTTCGAGAGCGGAGAGCGCAAGGGGGAGAGCGTCCCCGTCCCCGCCGGCGGCTGCACCGTCGGCCGCCGCCCGGGGAACACCCTGCAGATCACCGCCGGCTCGGTGTCGGGCAAGCACGCCGAGCTGCGCGCCGGCGCAGGCGGCCTGGAGGTCGTCGATCTCGGCAGCACCAACGGCACGCGCGTCGCCGGGAAGAAGATCACCACCGCGACCGCGGCCCACGGGGACCGCATCGTCTTCGGCGACGTCGAGCTGACCCTGATCGACGCGAGCCTGGGCGAGGCCACAGCCGCCGTGCCCGCGCCCGCCGCCGTGCCCGCGGGAGCCGGGGACATCGGGGAGGCAGTCGGCCAGGTCAGCGCCCGGAGCGTCGCCAAGAGCGGCGAGCGCTCCCGGGCGGGGATGGGCATCGTCCTCGTAGCCGTCGCCGCCGCCGCGGCGGGGGCCTTCTTCCTGCTTGGCCGAGACGGCGGCGGCGGCTCGCGCACCCGCGCCGTCGTGCCCGTGGCCGGGAACCTGCTCGCAGAGGGCTTCTCCTTCGAGGAGGCTGACAGCCCCTGGAGCGGCGAGGAGTCCGCCCCGGCCGCCTTCCTGCGCAGCGGCGACGCAAGCCGCACCGGCGCCGCGGGCCTGCGAGCCGAGCTGGAGCCGGGCGAGGACGCCCGACACCGCTCCCAGACCGTCCCCGTCTCCGTCGGCCGCACCCTGACCGCGTCGGCCGCCCGGGCCGCCGGCGACGGCGCGGGCGGGCGGCTGGGGATCGAGTTCCTGCGCGGGGGCGAGGGCGCCGGCAGTCTCGTCGCCTGGAGCGCCTGGACCAGCGCCACCGGCGGCTTCGAGGCCCTCGACCTGGCCGCCCCCGTGCCTCCCGGTACGACCGGGGCGCGGGTCGTTGCCGAGGCTCGGGCCGGGTCCGTGCTCGGCGGGCGCGTCGACCTCGACGACGTCAGCCTGCTCCCCGCGGCCGGCGCGGCGCAACCGGCGGCGCAGCACGGCGAGTTTCGCCTGTTCACCCTCGGCGCCCCGACCTCGACCGCCGCCCTCTACAAGGTCGGCCGCCCCCTGATCGGAGACCTCTTCGTCGCAGAGGCGCAGAACGGCTCGGGACCGCCCGCTGGAGTGACCCTCACCGTCGCCGCCGACGGCGGTCGCCTGGCGGTCGCCGCCGAGGGCGCGAACGGCGGGCGCGTCCTCTCCCTGCGGGTCGAGCCGGTCGCCTTCGAGGGCGGCCTGGCGTCCTTCGGCGAGGACGGCCACCGCCTCCACGGCCCGGTCTTCGAGCGCGCCGGCGTGACCGGCGTGCTGCTCGGCAAGGACCGCGACCTGGTCGCCCTGCGCTTCGACGCGCCCGTGAACCTGCGCGGCGTCGAGGAGGGCGACGGCGTGCGACTGCGCGCCGCCCTGGGCGCGGCGGCGGGGTTCGCAATCCAGCTCGACTTCAACGGCGAGCGCGAG
Organism: Planctomycetota bacterium; assembly: GCA_030746555.1. Classification (GTDB taxonomy): domain Bacteria; phylum Planctomycetota; class UBA1135; order UBA1135. The sequence goes on from JASLMK010000030.1 coordinate 11,666, forward strand.
CAGGCCAACACCCTCGCCTACCAGGCGCGCCAGGCGGAGCGTGCCGGGGACCTGGGCGCGTGCCTGGCGTCCTGGGCCCGCGTGCTGGCGGAGTTCCCCTTCGAGGAGGTGCTGGTGGCCGAGGCCGAGAACGCCACCGGGCGGCTGGTGCAGGCGGGCATGGAGGAGCTCGGCGCCGTGCGCGACGAGTTCGAGCGGGCGAGCTTCTTCCGCCTCGTCGACCTCTACCGCCAGTGCCGCGACCGAGCGCGGGCGATTGGGCGGCGTTTCGCGGGCAGCGCGGTCGAGGCCGCCGCCGAGGCGCTCGTCGGCGAGGTGCACCTGGCCCTGGGGACGCTGGAGACCGACCTCTTCGCCGACGAGGTCGCACGCCTTCAGGCCATCGCGGAGGTGCTCGCGGCAACCGAGTCGCCGCGGCTGGCCGCCGAGGTCGGCTCCTACCTCACGGAACGATACGGAGCGGACGAGTAGGCCATGGCACGCACCACGACCGGCATCGACATCGGCTCCAAGAGCGTCCAGCTCCTGCGCGGGCACTACAAGGGGAACACCTTCCACGCGACGCACTTCACCGCCGCGACCAACGACGACGGCGACCTCGAGGGCGGCTGGGAGGCCGCCGAGCCCGACTTCAAGCCGTCGGCGGCTCGCATCGGCCTGACCGGGCGTGACGTCAACCTGCGCTACACGCGCGTGCCGCGAGTGCCCGACTGGCAGCTGCGCAAGCTGATGCGCTTCGAGGTCGAGGAGATCGGCGACCAGTCGGGCTCGGAGGTGGCGTCGGACTTCAACCTCCTGCCCGAGCTGCCCGAGATCGAGGGCGAGGACGTCGTCGTCCTGGCCATGGCGCGCGAGAGTCTGCTCGAGGAGCACATGCACGGCCTCGCCGGCCTCGGCGCGGGGCTGGACGGCTTCGCGCCCAACGCCCTGGCGCTCTACAACGCCTGGCTGCGCTACGGCGTGATCGAAGGGGACACGGTCCTGGTGGCCAACATCGGCCACGAGAACGTCGACGTCGTCATCTGCCGCGGCCCCGACCTCGTGTTCGCCCGCAACCTCACCGGCGGCTCGGCCCTGTTCGACCGGGCCATCGCCGACCGCTTCGACATCAGCCTCTCCCAGGCCGAGGGCGTCAAGAGGAACCACGCTTCGCTGGCCCCCACAGCGAGCTTCGACAACGCCAGCGCCGAGAAAGCCAGCCGCGCCTGCTCGGCGCCCGCCGGGCAGCTCTCGAGCCTGTTGCAGTCGACCCTGATGTTCTGCAAGAGCCAGCTCAAGATCCCCGGCCTCAAGATCGACCGGGTGATGCTGTGCGGTGGCGGGGCGGCCCTCGACGGTCTGGCGGAGTGGCTGCAGTCGGCGATGGGCGTGCCGGTCGAGCTCTTCGACCCCTTCCGCGTGGTCGACACGAGCGCCCTCGACCCCGAGGACGCCGAGGAACTCGAGCGCCACAAGCTCGAGAGCGTCGTGGCCCTGGGCCTGGCGACCATGGGCTCCGATCCCGAGGGCTACTCGGTCGAGATCCTGCCGGAGAAGGTGCGACGCACCCGCGAATTCTGGGGCGGGACGGCGTTCCTTGCGGCGGCGGGCCTCCTTGCGGTGCTGTTTCTGGGCTGGGACGCTTGGAACGACTCTGCGACCCTCGACGCGTTGACCGAACAGAAGGGCGGCCTCGCCTCGCGCTTGCGTTCCGCCGAGAGCACCGACCGCAACACCCGCGCCCTGCTCGAGGAGAACGAGACCCTGGCGGCGGTCTCCTCGGACCTCATGGCCGCCCTCGGCGCCGGCGAGCAGATCGCTCGCGCCCTCGAAGTGCTCGACGGCAGGCTCCCCGAGGAATTCTGGCTCTCGCGTCTGGAGAGCACCTGGAGCTTCGACGACGAGCTGGGCGTCGATCGCTCGCTGGAGCGGCCGATCCTGCGCATCGAGGGCCGGGCGCGGGAGGGAACGCGCTCGATGGCGCTGTTGCACGAGACCTTCCTGGCCTCCCTGCGCGAGGGCCTGCCGGGCGCGCGCATGAAGGCCGCGCCGAGCGCCGACGGCACGCGCTTCGAGGTAGACCTGACCCTGCTGGCCGCGCCCGAGGCCCCCGCCGAAGAGGAGGACTGAGCCCTTGGACCTCAACGACTACTGGCAGGAGAACAAGCGCTTCGTCATGACCGTGGCGGGGGGCGCGCTGCTCTTCTTGATCGGCGAGCTGTTGATCGGGAAGTACATCGGCGGCGAGCTGACCAAGGAGCGAGCGAGCGTTTCGCGCCTGACGAGCGACCTCGCCAAGCCGCGCTTCTCGCGCTCCGACCTCGGCCTGGCGCGGGAGGAGAACGAGGCCCTGCGCCAAGCCACCGAGACCCTCGCCGCCGCCGTCGGCTTCGTCCCGCGGCCGGGCTTCGCCCTCGACCCCGCGCGCGGCTCGGCGGGCAACCAGTACTTCGCGCGGGTCAGCGACGTGCGCGACCGTCTCTTGAACGAGGCGGGACGGCACAACATGCGCCTGCAGAAGGACCTCGGGCTGCCGGCCCTGGCGCCGACCCGGCCCGAGGAGATCGAGCGCTACCTCGAGGCCCTCGACCTGCTCGAGCGAGTGGTGGACATCGGCCTCGAGGTCGGCGTGCCGCGCATCGACAAGATCGAGATCCGCCTCGATCCGGGCCTGAACGCGCGCAAGGGCGTGGGCAAGCTCGAGCGCACCCGCGTCGCGATGCGCGTGGCCGGACCCTCGGCGGCCCTCGTGCGCCTGTTGGCCGAGACCCAGTCCCCGCAGCGCGGCGCGTCGCTTGCGATCGACGATCTGGCGATGGCCCCCGAGAAGCTCAAGCCCGGCGAGGCGTGGATGGAGATCACCTTCGCGGTGATCCGCCTGCAGGGCGTCGATCCCGACGGAGAAGAGGAGGCGGTCTAGGTGCGCATTCGGCAGGAGCAGACTGTCCTGATCGCGAGCCTGGTGCTCCTGGGTTGGATGGTGCGCGGGAGCCTCGTGGACGACACGGGACGTCGGCGGCGCGAGCCGCGCGGCCGCGCCGTCGAATTCACCAACCACCCCGCCCCCGAGGTCGACCGGGCCCTCGCCGACGACCGCGATCCCTCCCGCCTCTCGCGCGCCCTCTTCGAGGCGCCGAGGGACACGCGCCCGCTCCCGCCCCTGGCCCTGGAGGCTCCGCCCCTGGAGCCGACCGCCGCTCTGCGACCGCCGGCGGGCCCCGGCCCCGAGCCGCGCCTGTTCGGGGATCTCCTGCGCGGCGGGCACGCACCGGCCTTCGTGGCAGGGCTCTTCGACGAGGTCGGCGCGGATGAGGGCGGCGCTGGCGACGAGGAGATCGCCCTGGCCGAGCCGGTGCCCTGGAAGGACCTGACGCCCGAGGAGCGCATGGAGCGCATCGCGGGCTACCGGCGCCTGTACGACTGGGTGCGCTTCGCCGATCTGAAGTGGGGGCGGATCGCAAACCGAGATCGCTTCCGCCTCGCCGAGCGCCGCGACGAGCCGCTCATGTTCGTCGAGTTCGATCCGGCGACCGGCGTGGAGCGTTTCCCCGGCCAGGAGCCCATCGCCTACCCGCGCGAGCGTATCGAGGAGTTCGGCTTCGCAGAGACCCTGCCCAACGAGCTCGAGCAGAAGCGCCTGGCCTTCGGCGAGACCCTCACGCCCGGCCAGCTGCTCCCGGCCCTCGCCTTCGCCGACTGGTGCGTGGAGCACCGCCTGGACGCGGAGCGCGCCCTGGAGGTGGCCGAGGAGTTCTACCGGCGCGCGGAGGTGATCGCCGACGGCGATCCCGCGCCCGCTCTGGGCTTGGCGAGCTGCTACGAGGCGGGCTTCCGCTTCGAGCAGGCCTTCGGGATCTACAGCGAGCTGGTCACGGGCGACCACACGGATCACCCGGACGTCCTGGCACGCCTGGCGCGCCTGGAGGCGCGCTTCCGTCTCTTCGACCGGGCCGAAGAACGCCTCGCGGCGGCGGAGCGCTTCGGGCGCTCCTCGTGGGAGGTGCAACACATCTACGGCCGCTTCCTGCTCGACCGCGGCCGCGCCGCCGAGGCCGTCGAACACCTGGAGGTCGCCCACCGCTTCGAGCCGACCTCCCCCGAGCACCAGGGCGTGCGCGCCGACATCCGAACCGCGCTGGGCGACGCTCTGTTGGCGACCGGCGACCCCGACGGGGCGCTCGGCGCCTACACCAAGGCCCTCGGCGCCGACGAGGGGCACCAAGGCGCGCTGGCCGGCGTCGTGTCGGTGCACTACCTCGAGGGCGGCGGGCTCAACGGCAGCGCCCCCCCGACGGCGGATGCCGCCGACGAGGGAGCCGGCTTCGACCTCCTGTTGGCGACGGGCCTGGCCGCCCTGGGCGCCGGCGAGTGGGCCGCGGCCCGCGACAAGCTCGAGCTGGCCGCCGGGAGCGACCCGCGCCGCGCCTTCCAGGCCTGGCGCGCCCTCTCCTACCTGGCGGAGATCACCGGCTACCCCGAGGAGGCCTTGGACTACGCCGAGCAGGCCAACCGCAACGATCCGACCGACGTCTACTCCCTGATCCGCCTCGGGCGCCTGCTGGCACAGCGCGACGACATGGACGGGGCCCTGGCCGCGTTCACCGCGGCCCTGGACCGGGAGCTCGACCTGCCCGACGTCCTGGCCGCCATGGGCGAGCTCACCTACGCGGGCGGGGACCACGAGGCCGCCGAGCGCTACCTGGAGCGTTCGATCGCCCTCGACGACGCGGTGGCCGGCGTCCACGTCCTGCGCGGCCTCAACCGCCTCGACCTCGGCCGTCCCGCCCTCGCCCAGGAGAGCTTCGAGCGAGCCCTGGGCCTGGAGCGCACCCACCCGGTGGCGACCAACGGCGTGGCCTGGTGCGCCTACGCCTTGGGGGACTCGACCGAGGCGATGACGATCTACCGCGAGGTCGACGACGCGCGCCGCCAGCTCTCCGAAGAGGACCCGCACCGGGTCTACGCTCGCGCCCAGATCGAGCGCATCGCCGACCACGAGGAGAAGGTCGTCTGGACCGACCGCTTCGAGCGCGAGCAGCTCAAGAACGCCTGGCTCGTCGAGCAGTCCGAGCGAGTCTCGGTGGCGCTCGTAGACGGCGCGGTGTGGATCGAGGGGTCCTTCCCCGCCGCCCAACGCGCGCGCCTCAAGCGCGAGTACAACGCGGGGGACTTCGTCTCCCTCGAGGCGATCGTCACCATCCATTCGGGCACCCGCGTGCGCGCCGGGCTGTTCGTGTCCCTCGAGCAGTTCGTCCGCGGCCAGTACCAGGTCCGCAGCGAGGTGACGCTCACGCGCCACCACGACGGGATGTGCCAGACGCGCTTCATGCGCCGTGGCCAGGACGACCTGCCCTACACCGACGTCGGCGTCATCGACTGGGCCGACGACGAGCCCAAGGTGCTGCGCATCGAGCGCTACGGCGAGTCCAAGGACACGCGCTTCCGCCTGCTCGTGGACGGCATCCCGGTCATCGAGGACGTGCCCGTGCCGACGCTCGGCCGCACCGTGGGCAAGCTGTGGGTGGGCGTGTTCGCCGAGGGCGAGCCGGGCCGCTCGGTCAAGATCGAGATCGACGACATCGAGGTCGTCAAGCGGGAGCGCTAGATGCGGACAACGAACCGACACGGCGCCGCGCCGCGGCGCGCGGGCTTCTCCCTGATCGAGCTGATGGCCGTGATGATCATCCTGGCGATCCTCCTTGCGTTCCTCCTGCCGCGCCTGACCGGCATGGGGGAGGGGGTGCGCGGCGCCGCGACGGAGACCTTCCTGCGCGGTCAGGTGACCGGCGCCTTGGGCAGCTACCAGGACGAGGAGGGTGACTATCCCTCGAGCGACTGGGACAAGGAGAACGAGGCGGCGCCCAACGCGACGAACCTGGGCTCGGAGATGCTCTACCTGGCGTTCTTCGACGAGCGCTTCGGCGGCATGAACATCCATGAGGACAACCTCGACAACACCGACGGGGACCGAACGCGGCGCTCCCTGACGATGTTCCCCACCAGCGACCTGTTCGAGCTGGTTGACCAATGGAAGAACCCGATCGCCTACTTCCACCACCGCGACTACGGGCGCAAGGACCTCTACATGTCCTACGACAACGCGAGCGGCGTGCTGCTGGAGACCCTCGTAAGCGCCTTGAAGAACCCCAAGACCGAGAGCTTCTACAACCCGCGCGGCTTCCAGCTCATCTCCGCGGGCGTCGACGGTGCCTTCAACACCGAAGACGACATCACCAACTTCAGCCGGGACTGAGGATGGGGGAGCGGGGACACGGGCGAGCCGGGCGGGACGGCATGACGCTGGTGGAACTGCTCTTCACCATGACCCTGATCGCGGTCGTGCTCGGGATCGGCCTGGGCTCGCTCGCGACCCTCGACTTGGGTGCGCGCGCCTCGGTCGGCGTGGTGCAGAGCACCCTGCGCCAGGCGAACAACTGGGCCGTGGCCCGGCGCGCCCCAGCCCGGGTTCGGATCGACCCCAGCCGTGGAGTGCTGCGGGCCGAGGGCATGGACGTGATCGGCACCTGGCACTTCGAGAAGCTGCCGCCTCGGGGCGCGTTCCGGCTCGACGGGAGCGTCGTGGGAGCCGAGCTCGTCGAGGACGGCTTCATCGGCAAGGCGCTCACCTTCCACGGCCTGGAGCCCGGGGCGCGCCACGAGGTCGAGGTCCAGCGGGATCCCTCCTACGACATCACGACCGGTTTCCAGGTCCACTGCGTCCTGCGCCCCGAGAAGGTGGCGTCGGGGCAGGTCTTGCGCCTGGGCTCCTCGGTCGGGATCGACGTCACCTCGCGTTTGGGCCTGGACGTCTTCTTCAGCGCCGAGCGCACCGACGAGTACGGCCAGCCCGTGGCGGCAGGCAAGGCCGCTCTGGAGACCCCGCCGGGAGTCCTGCGCCCCGACCGCTGGAACCGCATCACCGTCAGCTACAACACCAGCGAGCTCGTGGTGTTCGTGGAGGGCGTTGCCGTGGCCCGCGTCGAGGAACAGGCACGGGTGGCGGCGATCGACGGCCCTTTGGTGCTCGGCGGCGGGCGGCGGCCCTGGCCGGGGTCGGTCGACAACCTCGTGATCACCGCCGTGGGGACCGAGGAGGAGATCGTGCTCCCCGGCGACACGTCCTTCCCCGCCGACACGCCCACCGAGATCGTCTTCGCCGCCGGCGGAGGGCTGGACCGCACGGTGCACGACCAGCCGGTCCGCATCGTCGTCGAGTTCGCCGACGGGCGCCGCCGTTCGGTCCAAGTCAACCTCTTCGGGACGGTCGAGTGAGCGGGCACGCCGGACGACGGGGGCGGCGCGGATTCGCCCTGATCACGGTCATCCTGGTGCTGGCGGCGCTGCTCGTGCTGTGCACGCCGTTCCTGTTGACCGCGCGCAATGCAGACCGTTCCAGCTCCCAGCAGTTCGATCGGCGGCAGGCGGAGCTGGCGGTGGACGCGGGCGTGGTCCACGCGCGGTCGGTGCTCGAGGCCACCCACTTCTCGCTGGACGCCAGTCCGTGGGCCGACTCCATCGACGAGATCACGGTCACCAACGAGTTCGCCCCGGACTTCCTCGACGCCAGCGACGCGACGGGGGTGATGTGGGACCTGGAGGTGGCCGACATCGCCGGCCGCATCGACCTCGACAGCGCGCCGCCCCAGGTGCTGGCGAACATGATCGGCGCCTCCTCGCGGCTCGTGCAGCCGGTGACCGACGAGGACGAGGAGATCCCCCTGGCCTCGGTGAGCGGCTTCGCCGACTCCGGCTTCGTCTGGGTGCGTGGCGAGCTGATCCACTACGGGCGCATCGAGGGCAACAGCCTGACCGACCTCGAGCGCGGCCTGGGCGTGATGACCGACGGCGACGGCAACGTCCTGCCCGGCCCGCGCCCGCCGAGCAACCACGGGGTCGGGGCGTCCCTGTTCGACCAGCGCGCCTTCGCCCTGGCGAGCTGGCGGATGTACGAGGGCGACGTGCGCGGCTACGGCTCGGCGGAGCGCCTCGAGGAGGTGGACGAGTTCGTCCTGGACGAGGAGGGGTTGGGCGACGACGCGATCCGGAGGATGCTCGAACTCGGTTCGGTCCACGGCGGGGCGCGGGCGGGCGACCGCTGGCAGCGCGCCGCGCGGGTGACGAGCGGCTCGCGCGCCGGAGAGACCGGCGAGCTGCGCGTGGACTCGGCGCGCTGGTTCAACGAGGGCTCGACCGTGCTGATCACCGATGGCGCGAACCTGGAGCTGGCGCTCGTGCAGAGCGTCTCCAACAGCGGGCGCGTGTACTTCGACCGGGCCATCTCCAACAACTTCGCCGCCTACGACGCGGTGATGTTCGTCCAGGCGCGCCGCCCGGTGAACCTCAACACCGCGCCCCCCGACGTCCTCGAGGCCCTGTTCACGAACCTGCAGCTGCGCGGGCGCAACTCGCGCATCACCGGCCGGGAGGCGCGGGCGCTGGCCGGTGCCGTGATCGCCTCGCGGCCCTTCCAGGGGATGGAGGACTTCATGCGGCGCTTGGTCCTGCCGGCGGCGGGGATCGAGAAGCTGCCCTCGGACGCGCACCCCGTCCCGGAGTCCCTCGCCGCCGGCGGGACGATCATCGGGTCCTACGACGCCCTCGCGCTCTACACCAACGGGTTGAACGCCAACGACGTGAGCCTGGTCTTCTCGACCATGCCCTTCAGCTTCGTGACGCGGGACACCTACGCCCTGGACCTGCGCTCCACGGTGAACGCCGCCAGTGGCGTCGAGCGCTTCTCCCTGGCGCGCGAGCAGGTCGAGCTGGTCGTCCCCCAGGTCGAGCTGATGCACCTCGCGGCGCGCCAGGTCGACTTCGACGAGACCCTGCGCCTGCACCGCAAGGCGCCGTGGTGGCAGACCGGCCCTGCGCCCACCAGTCGCCACAGCCCCGACGGTGCCCAGCCGCCCTCGCGCGTGTGGTCGCACCTGGGCACCTACGCCGGGCGGGCGTACCTGCCCGGGGTGACGGCGCCGGTCGTGAGCGACTCGACCGATGCACCCGTGCCCGAGCACGTCTTCGCCTCCGACGAGGAGACCGGCTGGGCCCAGCTGTGGGCGTCGCGTACCGACGAGATGGGCCAGCGCGAGGGGCGCGTCCTGCACTTCGACCACGAGACGCGGCGCCTCGAAGGGCGCTACCTGCCCGATGAGACCGTGCAGCGCTCCACGACCTCCCAGCTCGTGCAGTGGGCGCCCTCGGGGGGGCTCATGCGCGCCATGAGCTTCTCGGCCTGGATCCAGCCCCGGGCCCTCGACGGCGGACACCTCTTGGACGTGGGCTCCAGCTCGGGCGAGGCCGACCGCCTCTCCCTGTTGATCGAGGGCGAGGACCTCGTCCTGCGCGTCCTCGACGGCGGCGGCGACCACCTCCAGAGCGCCTTCTCCGAACGCGGCGAGGTGCGCTACGCCCTCGCCCCCGGCGAGGGCCCGGGCCTGCCCGTCGACACCTGGACCCACGTCAACGTCGACGTGCGCGGCACGCGCCCGAGCCAGATGTCGATGTTCGTCGACGGCACGACCCACGGCGTGCGCACCCCGGGGCTGACCCGCCTGACGGCCTCGGTCGGCTCGGAGGGGTCGGTGTTCCCGGTGGACTCGACCGAGGGCTTCGCGCCGGCGGGGGTGGCGCGGGTCGGCGAGGAACTCGTCGAGTACGTGCTCGACGCCGGAGCCCTGGTCTGCACCTACATCGAGGCCGGCGAGCAGGCGGGCTTCGGCGGGCGCAACGCCCGCATCCGCTGGACCGGCACCGAGCCGCCCCTGCCCGACAACATCGACGTGGTCGACATGGACCACGCAGCGGGGACGACCGTCGAGCAGTACGGCTACAGCCTGCCGATCGCCAGCGACGTGCCCACGGGCATGGCGACCCTGGAGCAGGAGCTGGGCTCCTTCCGCGTCGGCGTGGCCATCGGCGTCGAGAACGGGAGCACGGCCCTGGGCGATCCGATCTCGATCCAGGCCACCTTGGGGCCGCTGTTCCTCGGCTACGGGATGGGCGGCGCGGACAGCCAGGTGACCGGCCTCATCCTGGCGCCCGCCGAGGACCCCGACGGCGGCGGGGATCCCGCGGAGGTGATGCGCGCCTTCAGCCCCTCGGGCGGCCTGGCGGCCATCGTCCAGGTGCGCGTCGGCCAGGACTCCCTGGTCGGGGACGTGATCGGCGGCGTCGAGGTCTTCGAGTACTCCGGCTGGCAGGACAACGTCCTGCGCATCGCCACCCGCGGCGACGGGATCGGCGGCATCCCCGTGCCCGAGGAGGGAGATGGAGAGACGTCCGGCAACGGCACCCGGCGGGCCTTCGTCACGACCTGGGAGGTCAACATCGGAGGACAGCCGGCGAGCGAGTTCCTGAACTACCGCCCCTTCGTCCTGCCGATCTCGGTGCCCGTGCCCGGCGCCACGGACCTGACCTTCCTCGCACCGAGCCTCGAAGTCCCCCAGTTCGCCCAGCTCACCCGCACCGACGCGGGGGAGCTGAGCGAGTGGATCTGCTACGACTGGTTCGACACCTCGCGCCGCCAACTGGCACGCGTGGGCAGCCTGGGCTCTGTCTACTCCGTGCTGACCTCGGACCTGGACTGGCGCGACTTCGACGAGGAGCCGATCTTCCCCGGGCCCAGCGGCCCCTCGCCGCCGCCGGGACCCTGGCCGCCGCCCGCGCCGGGTCCGTCGGTGCCGCCCACCGAACCTCCCGCCGGCGCCGCCTCGAGCGCGCTCGGCTCCCAGTGGCAGCCGATCCTCGGAGAGGCCGAGGACCTCGACCTGCCGGTCACCCGCGCCGTGCGCGAGATCATGCTCTTCCGTGGCGTGCTCGGCACCTTCTCCCACACCCATCCGGCCGGTGTGGAGGTCCACCCGGTGTGGCAGACCGCCGACCGCGGCGTGGACGGCGGGCGCCCCGGGAAGGGGGACCACGCCTTCCTGATGGGCGCCTCCCCCGACCACATCGGCTGGCCCGTGCGCGTGCACCGCGCCCACCAACCCAGCATCGAGGTCACCGTCCACGACTTCGTCCAGGATGACCCGGCCGTGCCGGTCGCCTCCCCGGGGAACGCCGGCCCGATCCCCAACGTCGGCTTCGAGAACCTCGTGTACGTGGCCCTGGACACGCCCGCGCCCGAGCCGATGGTGGCCGGGGTCTTCGCCGATCAGCCCGACGTCTACGACACGCGCCTGATGACCCGCCTGCTCCTCCATCCCTCGGGAGAGCGGCCGCGCCTGGTGACCCAGGTCGCCGTCGGCGGCGGCTTCCGACAGGGGGTCGGCACGATTCCCTCGTGCGTCGTCGACGAGGTCGTCTTCGGCCACACCGACTTCGGCTTGAGCGTGCCCCTGCCGAACCTGGAGCAGATCCAGGGTTCCCAGCTGGTCCTGCGCACCGAGTGCGGGGAGGAGACCCAGCTGTTGGAGGTGCGTCCGCGGGGGATCAGGATCCCCCTCGGCCAGGTCGGCGCGCCCTACGACTTCCTCAACGAGCTGGAGGAGGACGCGGGCTTGTTGCGCATCGGGGACGAGATCGTCGCCTTCGATGACTGGGACGCGAGCCAGGGGACGATCACCATCGCACCGGGAGGGCGCGGGATGCTCGGGACCCAGCCCCAGCCCCACGCCCTCGGCGAGAACTTGAGTTTCCTCGAGGGGATCACGGTGACCGCCCTGGCCCAGGGCATCGGCGCCGGCGACGCGGAGATCGGCGTGAAGGACCTCGCGGAGTTCCCCCTGGAGGGGACGGTCCTGATCGGGCGCGAGCTGCTCCACTACACGCGCCACCGCAGCGGGACCCTGGAGATGCCGCGCGCCTCCTCGGATCCGGGCATGCGCGACGAGCGCGGCGACGGGATCTTCCGCGGGCGCTTCGGCACGACCCCCGAGGGGGGGGTCGCCGGCCAGCCGGTCATCCTGTTCCCGTTCCGCTACTGGGACCGCTGGGCCGAGCGCGCCGATGCCCCCGAGCTGGCCTACTTCGCCTTCGAGCTGGCCCAGCCCGCCGCTTTCTGGCGCTCGTTCTTCTGGATCGACGAGCCCCCGGCGCACGGGGCGTGCGACGTGGGCGTGCTCGTGCGCACCGATCCCGACACCCCCTGGGACGAGGAGCCGCTGGGGACCAACGGGCTCACGCTCGTGTACGAGGGCACCGAGGAGGGCGGGCCCCTCCCGCTCGGCCGCCAGTCCGATCGGGTCGAGTGGCGGGCCTTCGTCGAGTACCAGCCGGGGGCCTTCGACCTCGAGAGCGGCTTCTCCCACGCCTGGAAGACCACGCCGCGCCTCAAGCAGTTCGGCGCCTTCTACCTCGCGCCGGGAATCACCCTGCGGAGCGTGACGCGATGAAGCCGCTTCGTGCGAGCTCGGCCCGCGCGCAAGGCGCCGGCCTGACCCTGGTGGAGCTCGTGCTCGCGACCGGCCTGTTGACCGTGCTGATGATCGCCGTGTTCTCCCTGCTCGACGGCTCCCTGGACTTGTGGCGTCGGGCGGAGACGCGGCGCAACCTGAGCGAGCACGCCGGGGGGCTCGTGGAGCTTCTGGCGACGGACCTGCGCTCCCTGGAACCGGGGGAGCAGGGCGACGTGCTCGCGGAGTGGGTGCGCTTCGACGCCGACGGCGACGGCCTCGCCGAGACCGGCTGGCCGCGCCTGCGCCTGGTGCGCCAGGCCGCGGCGGCCGAGGTGGCGCGCCTGACCGCCGCGGAGGAGGAACCGTCCACCCTGCCCGGAAGCCTCGAGGTCTGCTGGGCCTTCCTGCCCGCGGGAGGCTCCGCGGACGCGCGCGCGGAGGCCATCGCCTGGCGCGGCGCTCGCCTGGCCCTCGACGACACGCGCCGGACCTTCTTCGACCCGGGGTTCTTCGACGCCGCCAGCGGAGAGCCTGACGCGGGCGAGCTCGAGGACGTGACCGGTGGGCTGCTGTGGGTCGGGCTGTCGTTTGCGACCCAGACCTCGATCGTCCACGACGGCTGGGAGCTCGGGGACAGGCTGGAGCACGCGGCGAGCTCTTGGGACGCCTGGAACCGCGGCCGTCCCGACACGAGCGTTCACCCCTACAACGAGCCGGGCACCGGCATGCCCGAGGTCCGCGAGCGTCCCCTGCTCCCGCGCCGCGTACGCATCGAGATCGAGCTGGAGCGCGAGACCGACCGCAAGGCGCGCACGCGCTTGACCGAACACCTCGCCGCGTCGGACTCGACCTTCAGCGTGGACGATCCCACGCGCGTGCCGCGCGGCGAGGACGCCTTCGTCAACCTCGACGGGGAGTGGATGCGGGTCACGGGGGTGAGCGGCTCGCGCGTCAGCGTGCGCCGCGGCCAGCGCGGCAGCGAGCCGGTGCCCCACGAGCCGGGTTCCATGGTCCACTGGGGCGCGAGGGTCGTCCGCGAGGTGCCGATCACCCTCTACCGCGAGGACTGGAACCTGTGAAGCACGCGCGCACGGCCGAGGAGCTCGAACGGACCCGGCACGCCGGAGGCTTCACGATCGTCGAGGTCGTCCTCGCGATGGGGATCCTGCTGTTGGGCGCTACGGCGATCCTGGGCATGCTGACCTTCGGCGCGGCTCTGACGCGCAGCGCCCAGCTGCGCGCGGCGGCGGCCTCGGCCGTCAGTGCCGTGGAGGCGGACCTCGAGCAGGTCCTGTTCCCCTTCGAGGACGGGCGCGTCGGAGAGCCGGTGGAGATCACGGACCGGCCGGTGCCCGACACGCCGGGCGTCGTCTACTCGGCCAAGGCCGTCCAGAACCCCGACCGCCCGCGGGAGTACCGCGTCGACGTGTCCTTCAGCTGGAACAGCGCGGGGGTGCAGCGCACGCGCTCCTACACCACCCTGCGCCTGCGGGAGCTGGCGTTCGGGGAGCGTCTGCGCCGGGAGTTCGTCGAGAAGACCGGGGGATTCGAGAAGAAGACCGCCGAGGTGGCGGTAGAACAGGAGTGACCATGAAGCACCGACTGATCCTGCCCCTGGCCCTCGCAGCGGTCGCCGGCCCCGCCGTGGCCCTCACCGCGGCCCTCCAGGACGGCGGCACGCCCTTCGCGCCGGCGGTACCCGACGCACCGCTCTCGATGCTGCGCTTCCGCGACGGCTCGATCCAGTGGGGCCGCATCCTCGAGCACACGCCGGACGATCTGAGCTTCGAACGCATCGACACCGGCGGCCTCGTGCGCGCGCCGTGGGGGCTGTTGGATCCGGTGCAGGAGAACGACCTGCGCATGCGCTTCGGCTACATCGAGATCGAGGGCGAGGAGGTCATGGCGACCGCCCAGATGCTCGTCCTCATCGACGGCAGCGAGGTCGTGGGGAAGATCCTCGGCTACACCGAGAACGAGATCATCGTCAAGGACCGCAGCGGCACGCGCTACGTGTCGAAGGCGCTCGTGCGTGACACGCGCGACGGCCTGCGCGTCTCGGCCCTCGAGCTGTTCACCAAGGAGGAGCTCTACAGCCAGCAGCTCGTCGGCATCGACCTCGAGGACCCCCAGGCCCACTTCGACCTCGCCGTCTACTGCGAGCGGATCCTGGCCTTCACCCAGGCCCGGGACCACTACCTCGCCGCCGGGGCCCTCGACGCGGAGTTCATGGCCGCGGAGCTCGCGAGCATCCTTCCGCGCGTGGAGATCAAGGTCGGCCAGCAGGAGCAGCTCGACTTCCTGGCCGCCGTCGATCAGCTCAAGCGCCGCAAGAAGTACGACGAGGCCCTGATCCAGCTCGACGTGTTCGACGGGCTGTTCGAGGACTCCCCCCTGCGGGTGGACCGCCTCAAGCTCGCCGACCGCATCGAGAAGGCCCGCGACAAACACGTGCGCGATGAGGTCAAGCGCCGCTGGTACCTGGCCATCGAGCGCCTCGCGGGCGTCGTGGCCAGGGGCGGGGGCTACGAGGAGACCCTCGGCTACCTCGACGAGACCATGAGCGAGGAGATCCTCGCCTACGTCCACGACAACGTCTCGACCCTGTGGGCCGAGGTCGAGTCGGATCAGGTGCGCCAGATGTGGCTGGAGCGCAAGCCCGGCCGTTGGCGCCCGGCCTCCTACGGGCTGGGGACCTGGCTGTTGGGCGAGGACGAGGCCCTGGCCGGCGGACCCGTCCAGACCCAGGCCGCGCCGGCGAGCGAGCGCGACCAGGAACGCCAGGCGCTGGAGGAGCGCATCTCGCGCTTTCTGCGCAACCAGGAGATGGCGAAGGCGGCGCGCGGCAGCGAAGACGACGAAGAGGACGTCGAGGCCTTCTGGGCGACGCTCTCCTACGCTGCGCGCAAGAACTGGATCGTGGCCTACTACGCCGAGCACTCCGGCGAGGTCGAGCTACGCCCCAAGCCCGAGCTGCACAACTGCCGCGAGTGCGCCGGGACCGGGACGCGCGAGGTGCTCTACACCGGCAGCGCGCGCACGGGCGGACCGCCGTCGGGCATGCGCATGGTCGCCTGCGAGACCTGCAAGGGCATCGGGCGTACGCGCCGCGTCCGGTACCGCTAGCCCGGATGATTCATGAACACGCACACCAGACTTCGCAACCGGCCGTCTTCGACGGCCTCTCGGCCCCTGGCGGCGCTTTTCGAAAACCTGGCTTCCTCGACGACCCGTTCAGGGTCGCCTGCGTCGCCAGAACCCGCAAAGCACCA
>JASLMK010000031.1 GCA_030746555.1 Planctomycetota bacterium
AGCACCACCAGGAACCGAGTTGCTGTGTCTGGTGCACGTCTTCATGAATAATCCGGGCTGACCATGGAGTGCACCGTCGTCCCGGTCACGCCCTTCGAGCAGAACTGCTCGGTGTTGCGTTGCGAGCGCACCGGACGGGGCGCGGTTGTCGATCCCGGCGGGGACGTCGAGCGCATCCTGGCGGCCTGCGAGGCGCACGCGGTCGAGGTCGAGCGCATCCTGATCACCCACGGCCACCTCGACCACGCCGGTGGGACCGCGGCCCTGGCGCGCCGGCTCTCGGTCCCCGTCGAAGGCCCGCATGGCGAGGACCGCTTCTGGATCGAGTCCCTGGTCGAGCAGGGGACGACCTTCGGTCTCGAGGGCGCCGAGAGCTTCGAGCCCGATCGCTGGCTCGACGAGGGGGACAGGGTGAGCGTGGGGGAGCTCGAGCTCGACGTCCACCACACCCCCGGCCACACCCCCGGCCACGTGGTCTTCTTCGAGCCCGACAGCCGCATCGCCCTGGTGGGGGACGTGCTGTTCCAGGGCTCCATCGGCCGCACGGACTTCCCGCGCGGGGACTTCGACCAGCTGATCTCCTCCATCCGCGAGCGCCTGCTCCCCCTGGGCGATGACGTCACCTTCATCCCCGGCCACGGCCCGAGCTCGACCCTGGGCGCGGAGCGGCGCACCAACCCGTTCCTCCTCGATCCCGATCGCTATCGGGGGATGATGTAGGCCGCCGGGAGGCCTCCTGGTACCCTGCCCGGCTCTGCGCCCGCCTCTCCGTCGATGTCCACCGCCCCCGGCCGCTCCCTGAACGCCCCCGACGTCGAGCGCGACGAGCTCGAGGTCGACCTCCTGCTCGTCGGCGCGGGGCCGGCCAACCTGGCCTGCGCGATCCACGCGCGCCGCCTGCTCATCGAGCGCGGCAAGGAGGACGCGACGGTCCTGGTGATCGACAAGGCCGAGGAGATCGGCCACCACACCCTCTCGGGCGCGGTCATGAACCCGCGCGGGATCTCCGAGCTCTTCGAGGACTGGCGCGAGCGCGGTTTTCCGGTGGAGAGCGAGGTCACCGACGACGCCCTCGTCGTCCTGCGCGGGAACGGCAAGCACACGCGACTGGGCGGGATCTTCACGCCCCCCCAGCTCAAGAACCACGGCAACCTGATCGTCAGCCTCAACCGCGTCGTGCGCTGGCTCGCGGCCCAGGCCGAGGAGTTGGGCGTCGAGGTCTACCCCGGCTTCGCCGCCAGCGAGGTGCTGATGGACGGCGAGCGCGTCACGGGCGTGCAGACCCGCGACAGCGGTCTGGCGGCCGACGGCAGCCGCAAGGCCAACTTCGAGCCGGGCATGGACGTGCGCGCTCCCCTGACCGTGTTCGGCGAGGGCCCGCGCGGCCACCTGGCCAAGGGCCTCATCCGCCGTCTCGGCCTGGACGAGGGGCGCAATCCCCAGACCTTTGGAACGGGCATCAAGGAGCTGTGGGAGGTCCCGGCCGAGCGCGGGCGCGAGCTCGTCGGCACGGTCCTGCACACCGCCGGCCATCCCTTGGGCACCGACGGCTACGGCGGGGGCTGGATCTACGGCCTGGACGAGGAGCGCCTCTCCCTCGGCTTCGTCGTGGGCCTCGACCACCACGACGCGGCCCTCGACCCCCACGGCCTGTTCGTGCGCTTCAAGCAGCACCCCTTCGTCGCGCGCCTGCTCGAGGGCGGCAAGGTGTTGCGCTACGGCGCCAAGACGGTCCCCGAGGGCGGCCTGTTCGCCATGCCGCGCCTGTCGGGCGACGGCTTCTGTCTGGTGGGGGACACGGCCGGTTTCCTGAACGCCTCGACCCTCAAGGGCGTCCACCTCGCGATCAAGTCGGGCATGTTGGCCGCCGAGGCGCTGGTTGACGCCCTGGTCACCGGGGACAGCTCCGCGGGCGCGACGGCGCGTTATGACGAGTTGTTCGAGGCCTCCTGGGCCCACGAGGAGCTGTCGCGCGTGCGCAACTGGCGGCAGGCCTTCGACTCGGGGCTCGTCGCCGGGATGCTCGACGCAGGGATCCAGATGGTGACCGGCGGCCGCGGCCTGGTGGAGCGCCGCCCGGGACACGCCGACCACACGACCATGCGCCCCGTGTCGGAGTCGCGCATGACGGCGCCCGCCTTCGACGACGGCGCGTGCATGGACAAGCTGACTGACGTCTACCACTCCGGGGCCGTCCACGAGGAGGACCAGCCCTCCCACTTGCTGATCCTCGATCCCGCCCTGTGCGTCGAGCGCTGCACCGCGGAGTACGGCAACCCCTGCCGCCACTTCTGTCCCGCGGCCGTCTACGAGTGGCCCGAGGAGGACGCCGAGGGCGTGCGCATCAGCGCCAGCAACTGCGTGCACTGCAAGACCTGCGACATCGCCGATCCCTACGAGAACATCGAGTGGGTCGTCCCCGAAGGCGGCGGCGGTCCCAAGTACGTCGACATGTAGACCCTCGCGGGGTGCGCCGCCCCGTGCCCCGCTCTCTCCCTCACCTCCATTCCCCCCGACCCGATCCCCATGAAGCTCTCCCACTCCCGTCCCGGAAAGTCCCTCGCCGCCACCGACCTCCTGGTCGTGCTCTGCCCCGAAGGAGCCCGGCCCGCCCTGCCCGACGGTGTGCGCATCCCCCCGGCGGCCCGGGAGGACTTCAAGGGGACGTTTCGCCAGGTGCGCCTGACCGACGCCTCCGCGGGGGCGGCGCGGCGGGTGGCCCTGATCGGCCTGGGAGCCAAGAAGGAGGTCGACACCGAGCGCCTGCGCCGGGCGGCGGCCATCGCCGTGCGCAAGGCCGAGAGCATCGGGGCCGTCTCGGCGACGATCGTCGTCCCGCCGGCCGTGGCGAAGCTGGGGGGCGGCGAGCGCGAGTGCGGCTGCGCCGTGGCCGAGGGCGCGACCCTGGGGGCCTACGACTACCAGCGGGGCAAGAGCCGCCCCAAGCGGCGCAAGCTCGCCCGCGTGCGGACCCTGGCGGCGGGCGCGCCCTTCGCGCGCGGCGCGAAGGAGGGCGCCCTGTCGGGAGCCGCGAGCTGCTTCGCGCGCGACCTGCAGAACCAGGCCGGCAACCAGGTCACGCCCACGGTGCTGGCGGCCGAGGCGCGCAAGATCGCCCGCTCCAGCCCGCGCGTGACCTGCCGCGTTCTCGACGAGGCGGCGATGAAGAAGCTCGGCATGGGGCTCCTCCTGGGGGTCTCGGCGGGCTCGCGCCAGCCCGCGCGCCTGATCCACCTGACCTACCGCCCCAAGGCGAAGGCCAAGGGGCGCGTGGCGCTCGTGGGCAAGGGCCTGACCTTCGACGCGGGGGGCATCAGCCTCAAGCCTTCGGCGCGCATGGAGGACATGCGCTACGACATGTCCGGCGGCGCGGCGGTCCTGGGGGCGATGGCCGGCCTCGCGTCGGGGATCGACGTGCCCTGCGAGGTGCACGGGATCGTCCCCGCCTCCGAGAACCTCCCCGACGGCCTGGCCACCAAGCCCGGCGACGTGCACCGGGCGATGAACGGCACGACCGTGGAGGTCATCAACACCGACGCCGAAGGGCGCCTGATCCTGGGGGATGCCCTCGCCTACACCGAGAAGAAGGTCAAGCCGGACACGATCATCGACCTCGCGACCCTCACCGGCGCGGTGGTCGTCGGGCTCGGCCACGAGGTCACCGGCATGTTCGCCACCACCGATCGCCTGCGCGACGGCCTGTCGGCGGCGGGCGAGGCGAGCGGCGAGCGCGTCTGGCCCCTGCCTCTCTTGGAGGGCCATCAGGAGAACCTCAAGGGTGGGCCCGCCGACCTTCGCAACATCTGCACTGCGAACATGGGCGGAGGCTCGATCGCCGGGGCGGCCTTCCTGTCCGCCTTCGTGGGGGACACGGAGTGGGCCCACCTGGACATCGCCGGCACCGCCTGGGGCGCACACCAGCGCGACTACGTCGGGGGCAAGGGGGGCACGGGAGTTGGCACGCGCCTGTTGATCCGCTATCTTCTGAGCCGCTTGTAGAATCGCCCCAAACGGCCGGTCAGGCCCCTCTTCGAGAGTCTCCCAGAGTGACCGTACAGGATCACGAGTACGTACCCGGCTTGGCCGGAATCCCCGCCGCCGAGTCGGCGATCAGTTGGATCGACGGCCAGGTGGGCATCCTCGAGTACCGGGGGCACCGCATCGAGGTGCTCGCGGAGCGCAGCAACTTCGAGGAGGTCTGCTGGCTCCTGCTGCACGGCGCCCTGCCGACCGCCTCGGAGCTCTCGGGCTTCCGCGAGAGGATCGCCGCCCATCGGGCACTCTCCGGCGAGGTCGTCGATGCGATCCGGGCCTTCCCGCCCGACGGCCACCCCATGGCCGCCATCCAGGCCGGCCTGGCGGCTCTGGGGATGGCGAGCCCGGAGGTGGACCTCTCCGACGACGCTTCTTGCGACGACGCGGTCGTGCGCATCCTGGCGGCGACGCCGTCGATCATCGCGACCTTCGAGCGCAGCCGCCAGGGCCTCGAGGTCCTCCCCCCCGACCCGGCCCTGGGTCGCGCGGCGAACTTCCTGTGGATGCTCACCGGTACCAAACCCGACGAGCTCGAGGCTCACGTCCTCGATGTGGCCCTGGTGCTGCACGCCGACCACACGATGAACGCCTCGACGTTCACGGCGCGCGTCGTCGCCTCCACGGAGGCAGACCCCTACTCGGTCTGCGCCGCGGCCTGCGGCTCCCTCAAGGGCCCGCTGCACGGCGGCGCCAACGAGCGCGTGCTGCAGCAACTCGAGGCGATCGGCGACGCCGACGCCGTGCCGGGGTGGACCGAATCCCAGATCGCTGGCAAGCGCAAGATCATGGGCTTCGGACACCGCGTCTACAAGACGAAGGACCCCCGCTCCAAGATCCTGCAGGACCTCGCCACGCGCCTGTTCGAGCGCCTGGGGACGACGAAGATCTACGACACCGCGCTCGCCTTGGAGCAGATCATGCTGGAGCGGTTGGGGGACAAGGGCATCCATCCCAACGTCGACTTCTTCAGCGGCATCGTCTACAGCAAGATGGGCATCCCCACGGACATGTTCACGCCCATCTTCGCCATCTCGCGCGTGGCCGGCTGGCTGGCCCACTGGCGCGAGCAGATGCAGGACAATCGCATCTTCCGCCCGCGCCAGGTCTTCGGCGGCTCCCACGGCGCCGAGTTCTTGGACATCGCGGACCGCTGAGCGAGGCTGCGTCTGCCGCTCACGCCCGCCGGCGGGGTGTCGTGCCGGCCGCGCCGTCGCCCGCCGCGGGTGCTGCTCCGACTCCGGGAGCCGGGGCCACGGACGGCCAAGGCACGAAAATCGGCGGCCGGCTCCCGGAGGGCCGACCGCCGCTCTCGTCCGCTCGCCGGCGCTCCGGCGAGCCTCTGCGCTCAGCGCCCGACGATCTTGACCGCGTCGATCACGATCATGTCGGGGTTGGTGCTGTCCCCTTCGGTCATCGAGGCGAACAGGATCTCGATGCCGTCGGCGAACTCGACGTCGGAGAGGTCGAAGTCGTAGTAGTGCCAGGCACCGTCTGAGTTGTGGATGTCGAAGGAGTGCAGGGTCGTGTAGGCGCCCTCGTCCGCGCGGAACTTGAGGTTGCAGACGTCCCCCTCCTCGTAGGAGATGACGCGGGCCCAGAAGGTCAGGCGCACGTCCCGGGCGCCCGGGACCGTGGCGATGCGGCCCAGGGAGTTGGTCCCGCGCATGCGGGCTGCGCGCCAGCCGTGGATGGCCGGGCGGCCCATCTTGACTCCGTTCAAGGTCGACCACGGGCCGGCCCAGGAGCCCCATCCGTGGGTGAGGTCGGCGGTCTCGAAGGAGTCGCCCGCCAGGGTGCCGGGGTTGATGGTGACCGTGACGTCGTCGAGGGCCTGATTGCCGTCGGCGTCGGTGACGACCAGGGTCAGCTCGTGGTGGCCGAGAGCGAGGTCGACGTCGGCCGTCTCGCCCGCCGCGATCTCGGAGCCGTCCTCCATCCAGGAGTAGGTACTGATCGCTCCCTCGCTGTCGCTGGAGCCGCTGCCGTCGAGGGTGACCGTCGCCACGTCGCCCTCGTCGCCGAGGTAGACGTTTCCGTCCTCGCCGGCGGCGGCGACGGGGATCTCTCCCACGCCGGGCGTACCGCTGACGACGATGTCGTCGACGAAGCAGTAGTCGCTGCCCGAGCCCGAATCGGTCTGGCTGAGGAAGCGCACCTTCATGTCGACGGCCCCGCCGAAGTCGGCCAGGTCGATCGCGTACTCGTGGAACGCGCCGTCGCTGTCCCCAGCGGTCAGGGTGTGCACGGTCGTGTAGCCGGTGCTGTCGCTGCCGACCTGCACGTAGGTCTCGTCGCCCGCCTCGTAGTTGAGGACCATGGCGGAGAACGACAGGGCGAGGTCGGTGCAGCCGGAGGTGTTCACGTTGCGCGTCAGGCGCGCGTCGTTCTTGAGTCGGGTCACCTGGCCTTGTCCGCCGCCGGCGCCACCGACGAGGGCGGTGCCCCCGCTGGTGCCCGCAGCTTCCCAATCGGCGCCCCAGCGGCCGGAGCCGCCGGTCAGATCCCCCGAGTCGAAGCCGTCCGACGCGAGGTCGTCGGCGTGGGCGAAGGTCGCGAGCGAGAGGGCGGCGGTAGTGCAGAGCGTGCGAAGCAGGAACGTCCGGGATCCCGGCGAGCTGATTCTCTTCTCCAAGGTTGATCTCCTCTTTCTTGGATTGGTGTGGGGAGGCGCACGCCTCCCCGTCGGGCTGTGATGACCAGAAAGTGACCCGAGCGCCCTGGCCTGTCTAGGAAGTTCGATCGAGAAATCGGGTGACTCCGCCATTGGGCGAGTCCAGGACTCCGCAATCAGGGGGAGGTCCGACGCCGGGCCCGCGGCGAGCGCGCGAGCGGGCGTGGTGGGGAGGGGGGGGATCGAACCCCCACGGGCCTGCGGCCCTTCGGATTTTAAGTCCGATGCGTCTACCGATTCCGCCACCTCCCCCGCGGCGCCGTTCGGATTCTATTCCAGGTATGATCCCTCCCCAACGGTCCGCCGGAATCCGTGTCCTCGTCCCTCTCCTCCATCCTCCTCCCCGTCGTGGGCGCCCTCCGTGTCGGACGACTTCTACTGTGACGAAGTGCTCAGCGGCCGCACGAGGGTCGAGGTGGTGGCGGAGACGGACGAGGTCCTCGCGTTCCGCCACACGCGCCCCTTCTGGCCCGTGCACGTCGTCGTCGTCCCGCGCCGCCACGTGCCCTCGTTGACCGACCTCGGGGAGGGCGGCGAGGAGTTGTTGGCCGAGGTGCTCTCGGTGGTGCGCCGGGTGGCTGCCGACGTCGAGTCGCGCCACGGGGCTTGTCGTGTGCTGACCAACCTGGGGGACTACCAGGACTCCAAGCACCTCCACTTCCACGTGACCCACGGCCCTCCCTTGGGGGAGGCCTGAGCCGTCCCCGGACGATCCGCCATGGACGCCGCTTCCTCCGAATCGACCTCCCGGGTCCGTGCGGTCCTGGCCGACTTCGCCATCGCCGGTGAGCTCGAGGGGCTGGAGACCTTCCAGCGCGGCCACATCCACGACACGTTCCTGTCGACCTGGCGCTCCGGGGACGGCGTCGCGCGCTTCATCCACCAGCGCATCAACGACCGCGTCTTCAGCGACGTCCCGGGCCTGATGCACAACATCGAGGCGGTGACGCGCCACCTCGAGCGCAAGCTCGGCGGGGGGGGCGGCGGGTTCCAGACCCTGAGGCTGGTGCCCACCAGGTCGGGAGCGTCGTTCCTGGTCGCGCCCGACGGTCCTTGGCGGACCTACCACTTCATCGAGAACTCGGCGTCGTTCGACGCCTGCGAGAGCGAGGACCAGGCCTACCGCGCGGCGCGCGCGTTCGGCGAGTTCCAGGCCTGGTTGATCGACCTCGACCTCGACGGCCTGCGGGAGACGATCCCGCGCTTTTTCAGCTCGCCCCATCGCATGGTGCAGTTCCGCGACGCCCTCGACAGCGACCCGCTCGCCAGGGCCGAGGCGGCCGGGGCCGAGGTCGCCTTCGCCCTCGAGCGCCGGCCGATGGTGAGCGTGATGGCCGAGCGCATGCGCGCCGGGGCCTTCCCGCGCCGCATCGTGCACGGGGACACGAAGCTGAACAACGTGCTCTTCGACCGCGCCAGCGGCGAGGCGGTCTGCGTGGTCGACCTCGACACCTGCATGCCGGCCTACTCCCTGTACGACTTCGGCGACCTGGTGCGCTTCACGGCGGCCACCAGCGCCGAGGACGAGCGCGACCTGTCCCTCGTCGGCACCGATCCGGACCTGTACCGCGCCTTGGCCCAGGGCTACCTCGACGGCGCCGGCGGGTTCCTGACCGCCGAGGAGGTCGAGCTGATGCCCTTCGCGGCGCGCCTGGTGACCTTCACGATCGGCCTGCGCTTCCTCACCGACCACCTGGCCGGCGACGTGTACTTCAAGACGGCCCGCGAGGGCCACAACCTCGACCGCGCCCGGGTGCAGTTCGGCATGCTGGCCTGGATGGAGGCCCACGAGCGCGACCTGGCGGCGCGCGCCCCCGGTTCCTGAGGCGGCCTCAGTCCCCCTGTTGCGCCTCGCGCACGCCGATGCGGCGGAAGCGCACCGGGTCTCCGTGCCCGGCGAAGCCGAAGTGGCCGCTGGTGCGCAGCCTGCCGGCGTAGTGGTCGGGTGATCCCATCAGCTCTTCCACCGTGCTGATGTCGTGGTCGAGGATCGGGGTGCCGTTGAGTTCGACGGTGATCCGGTGGCCGCTCAGGGTGACCCGCTGGTGGTTCCACGCGCCGACGGCCCGCTGGTACCCGCGCTCGGCGGCGACCTGCCCGTAGGCCGAGCCGTGGTACTGGCGTGGGTCGAGCTCGGCGTACTTGGGGTGGGTGTTCTCGAGGACCTGTAGCTCGCACATCCCTGCGTAGGCTGGGTTGCCCGCGCCCGGGTAGCGCAGGGCGAGGCCGTTGTTGCCGCCGGGGGGCAGCTGGATCTCGAGCTCGAGGGTGCAGTCTCCCAGGACCCGCTCGTGGAACAGGTTCCCGCCGCTGCCCGCCTTGCAGGCGAGGGCGCCGTCCACGATCTCGTAGCCGTCGGTCGCTCCCTTCCAACCGGCAAGGCTGGCTCCGTCGAACAGGGCCTCGAATGCCTCGCGCGGCTCGTCCCGTTCGGGCCCTCCCGCCCGCAGGATGGCGTTCGCCTCTTCGGCGTCGATCTCCCTCAGTCGGACGCCGCGCCAGCGGATCTGGCCGCCGTGGGTCTGGAGCTGGATCGGTCCGCGGCGTGGGACGGGTCGTGCGCGGCCGAAGTAGTTCTCGAGCACGGCGTGGTCGACGACGAGCTTCCCGTTGAGCCACACGCTGACCCGCGAGCCGACCATGACGATGCGGACGGCGTTCCACTCGCCGAAGGCCCGGTCGGCCTTGACCAGGGGGTCTTTCCCCGGGGCTCCGGGGCTGTTGTTCCACAGGCCGCCCGAGCCCTTGTCGGCGCCGATCTTCCACTTCCCGCCGGCCTCGGTGGTGTCCCAGATCTGTACCTGTGGGCAGCCCCGCAGGTAGATCCCGCTGTCGGCTCCGGCGACGGTCTTGTAGTCCAGCAGCAGCTCGAAGTCCTCGAACTGTCGTTCGCTGGTGAGGAAGAGCCCTTCGCCGTCGTTGATGAGCACCCCGTCCTCGACGCGCCAGTGGGCCGCGATGTCCCCCAGGCTCGCGCGCCGTTTCGCCGCCAGAGCCCCCTCATCGAGGGCCTGCCATCCCCGCGGGTCTTCGGTCCCCGCTCCCCACCAGCCCCGCAGGTCTTCTCCGTTGAAGAGGTCCGTGAACTCCTCGTCCCCGGCCGCCGCGGGTGCCGCCAGCCCGAGGGCCGTCAGGGCTGCGCCTGCGAACAGGCTCCTGCTCATCGTCGTGCTTCTTGCGTTGCCGTCGTTCGCCATGCCGCCCTGTCCTCGGTTCCAGGTCCTCCCACGCCGCGCCCGTTCCCTTCCCAGGATGCCCCCTCTCCCGTCCCTCGTCCACGGCCCTGTCGCGCCCCCCGTCCGGTCCTTGACGGCGCCCCCTCCCCGGTTATCCTCGCCGTTTCCCCAACGGGGCGGCATAGCCAAGCGGCTAAGGCGACGGATTGCAAATCCGTTATCACCGGTTCGAGTCCGGTTGCCGCCTCCACTCGCGCGCACGCGCAAACAGCCGCGATACCCGCTGAAGTCGGGTGTCCTTCACGGATCGGGTGGGGGAGGTCTGCTCGCATCCACTCGCGCTAGAGAGCACCGTTTCGTCCCCTGAGTGGTGGGGTTGGTGGTGGGGGTTGGTCTTGGGCTCGGCCGTGCCGCCCGTCGGTGGCGGTAACGCGTGAACCGCCGCCGCCGTGTCGGAGAGTCCGAGCCCGGTGTAGGAGCGGACGGTCGTTCGGTAGCCGGAGTGCCCCATGACCATCTGAACCACCTGGGGCGTCACCCCGGCCCGTGCGAGCACGGTGCCCAGAGGGGTCGAGCGCAAGGCGTGCTGGTCCGCCTAGCGGCCGTCCTCGTCCGTCTCAGGGATCTCTGCGCGCATGAAGTCTCTTCGGCGGGTTGGCGTTCGAGACGGCCGTCGGGAGGACCTTGGCGCTGGGGAGGGCTGTCCGTGGGCGCTCTCGGGTCAGCTCCGCTGCGAGGTCGGGGGTGCGGGCCTCCATGGACGAATGTGGCCTCCCGGCCGCGCGAGGGCGTCGCTCGCTCGCTGGATCGGGTCTTGCAGCGCCTCGGGCGGGGGAGATCCGCTATTCTGGTCGGTGTCGGATCCCGCCGACGAGGAGAGAGCCGCCCGTGGCCGAGCCCACACCCCCGAACGAGTCCTCCGGCAAGCCGAGCGACCACAGCGCGGCCCAGCTCCTGTTCGATGAGCATCTCGCGCGGCTCGAGCGCGGGGAGGAGGCGGACCTCGAGGCGCTGTGCGCCGCCCACCCCGCCGAGGCCGACGAGCTGCGGCGGCTGGAGCGCCGCTGGTCGGCCTTCCACGACGCGGCCGGCCCGGTCTCGCTGTTCCGGGGCCGCGGGGAGAGCGCCGCGGTCGTCCCTGGTCCCTGGGACGTGGCCGCCGGCCGCGTCCTGGGGGACTACCGGCTGGTGCAGCGCATCGGGCGCGGGGGCATGGGCGAGGTCTGGGAGGCCGAGCAGCTCTCCCTCGCGCGGCGTGTGGCGCTCAAGCTGCTCTTGCCCGAGCGCGTGGACGAGCGCGGTCTGGACTTCTTCGCCCGCGAGGCCCGCGCCGGGGGCAAGCTCGCGCACCCCGGCATCGTGGCGGTGCACGGCACGGGCGAGACCGACGGCCTGCACTGGATCGCGATGGAGCTGGTGGAGGAGAGCTGCGACCTGCGCCGCTCCCTGGACGCTTTC
>JASLMK010000032.1 GCA_030746555.1 Planctomycetota bacterium
TCGACGGCCTCTCGGCCCCTGGCGGCGCTTTTCGAGAACCTGGCTTCCTCGACGACCCGTTCAGGGTCGCCTGCGTCGCCAGAACCCGCAAAGCACCACCAGGAACCGAGTTGCTGTGTCTGGTGCACGTCTTCATGAATCATCCGGGCTGATCGCGCTGTCAGGTTCCGCTGCCGTCGCTGCGCAGGACGAAGGCGACCAACTCCGCCACCGAATCCACGCCGAGCTTCTTCATGGCGTTCAGGCGGCGGGCGTCGATCGCTTGGGAGGAGACCGAGAGCTCGAACGCGATCTGCTTGTTGGAAAGGCCGTCCAGGATCAGGTCGACGACCTGGCGTTCCCGCGGAGTGAGAAGGGCGAGGGCTCGAGCGTTATCGGCAGAGCGGGCGCGGTCACGGCGTCTGTCGGCGTCCGCTTTGAGCGCGACCTGCACGCGGTCGAGGAGTCGCTGGGGACTGAGCGGCTTCTCCAGGAAGTCCAGTGCGCCCTTCTGTAGGGCCTCGACCGCCATCGATACTTCTCCGAAGCCGGTCATGAACAGGATCGGGATGTCGACGCCGCGTGCGGTGAGTTCGTCCTGGAGCACCCGTCCACCCATGCCCGGCATCCGCACGTCGAGCAGCAGGCAACCGGGTGCGTCGGGGTCGAACTGCTCGAGGAAGCACTCCGCGTTCTCGAACTCGGCGTGAGCGACCCCGACCTCGTCGAGGAGCCTCCCGATGAAGCGGCGGATGCGCTCGTCGTCATCGACGATGTACACGGTCGGAACACTCGGAGGTTTGCTCATTCAGTCCGCTCAGCTCGCCATGCGAGGCGCTCAGTGTAGTGCGCGGCACCCTGGCGATCGACGCCGGCACTCCTTCACTTGAACCAGCCCGGCGGGGGGGGGGCGACGTTGGATTATCCAACCACTGTCTGGAGAGCGGCAATCTTGTTGCACGCCGACCGCGAGCGATGCTGGGGGAGTGACCCGCTCTTCCTCATGAACGCCACCCGCTACCTCCTCCACAGGCCCCTCGCCCAGGGATCCTCCAGCATGGCCCACAATCCTGCCGCAACTACTTCGGACCGCTTCGACGACAACAGGAGCGGCTGTGTCTCCTCGCCCTGGGGTTTGCCCGGAATCGCCGAGCTCTCCAATCCTGTCCTCGTCCTCGACCCCGCAGGCCGAGTCTGTTCGTGGAATCTGGCCATGGAGGACCTCACCGGCATCCCGGCCGAGCGGATCCTCGGAGGCACCTTCCCCGACAGTCTCCTCCGCCCCGAGAGCCGGGAGGAGACCCGCGCGATCCTCGAGAGGACGATCGGCGGCCGCGAGGCCGGACCCGTCACCCTCCCGCTGGTCACCGACGCAGGCGCGCAGCGAAGCCTCGCCGTTTGGCCGACCCACGCGCGGGGTTCGGGGGGCGAGATCACCGCAACGGCCTTGGTAGGCCTGGACGTCAGCTTCCTCCAGGGGACGGCGGCCCCTGGTGGCGGCGTTCACTCGCGCGCGTTCAGTCACTTCTCGCACGGGGTCGCTCACCTCTTCAACAACCTGCTGATGGTGATCCACGGGAACCTCCAACTGGTGCGCAGCTTCAAGACCGAACAGCTCGACGAGGACACGAAGGAGATCATCGAGGACGCTCTGACGGCCACGGAGGACGGCACCGAGCTGGTCCGCGGCCTGCTCGGCGTCTCTCCCCGAGAGCGCACCGCACCTGAGGTCCTCGACTTGGAGCCGGTGGTCTGCGAGTTCGCCGACGTCGTGCGCGGGAGGCTCCCCGACCACACGGAGTTGGCCGTCGCCATCGAGAGCAGCGTCGAGGTCGAGATCGAGTTCGCCCAGTTCAAGGCCGCGCTCTTCCACCTGGTGCTCAACGCGCGGGAGTCGATGTCTGCCGGGGGAGCCCTCTCGGTGTCCGTCGCCGTCGAGCGGATCGACGAGGCACGCTGTGCTGAGTTCGGAACCATCGCTCCGGGTCGCTACGCCCTGATCGAGGTGGCGGACAGCGGCCACGGGATCGCTCCCGCTGACGTGAAGAAGGTCCGTGAGCCCTTCTTCACCACGAAGTCGAAGTCCAGGAACCTGGGCCTGGGCCTGACCTTCGTAGACGACTTCGCTCGCAACGCTCGCGGCGGTTTGGCTCTCGAGTCGCGCCTGGGGGCCGGCACGAGGGCAGTCCTGGCCCTGCCCGCGATCGAACCCCTCTCCCCCCGACCCATCCGCACGGACCACAGCTGCGGAGTCCAACCCGGAGATTGACCATGAGCGCCAGATCGAGCCCGAGCGAGCGACTTTCTCGAGAGTGCGGCGGCCTCGCGCCGCTGTTGATCGTGGACGATGATCCCCGGATCTGTCGCCTGATCGGCAAGGTGGCCGAGGAGATGGGGCTGCGCTCCGAAGCCCTGAGCGAACCCGAGGACCTGCTCCACCTCGATGCGTCGGGGAGGGAGGGTCTGGTCCTGTTGGATCTGGGGATGCCCGGCCTGGACGGTGTGGAGGTCCTGCGGCGCTTCGCCGCCGCCCGCTGCCGGGCGTGCATCTGCCTGATCTCGGGGACCGCCGAGGAGGTGCTCGCCTCCGCCAAACGGCTGGGGATCGAGCTCGGACTCGACATGGCCGAGCCCCTCTCCAAACCGCTGGACCTGCGCACCCTCCAGGACCTCCTCAAGCCGTTGCAGGCCACCGGGTTCCATCGGTGCCCGACGATCGTCGACCTGGCGAGGGCCATCGAGAAGGGGGAGGTCGTCCCGCACTACCAGCCCAAGATCTCCCTCGAGACCGGGAAGAGCGTGGGCTACGAGGTGCTGGCCCGTTGGTCGAGCGAGGAGTTCGGGGACGTTCCGCCCGCGATCTTCGTCCCGATGGCGGAGGAGGGGAAGCTCATGGAAGTGCTGACGGGGGCGCTGGCGCGGCGCGCTCTCGAGGAGATCGGGGAGCGTTGCAAGGGCGCGGGCATCTGCATCAACCTCTCGCCCAGCCTGCTCGAGGACTTGTGCTACCCCGACCTGATGGAGGGCTGGGCGTGCGACGCGGGCGTCTTCCCCTCTCGCGTGACCCTCGAGATCACCGAGAGCGAGGCCATGCGCGATCCGAAGCGCTACATGGACATCCTGATCCGATTCCGCCTCAAGGGGTTCCACCTGTCGATCGACGACTTCGGTACCGGGTTCTCCTCGCTCGACCACCTCTACCGCTTGCCGTTCGAGGAGCTCAAGGTCGATCGCACCTTCATCCGGGATCTCTGCGATCGGGAGGAAGCGCGGGTCATCGTGGGGACCATGATCGCCCTCTCCCGGGGTTTGGGCATGACGTCGGTGGCCGAGGGTGTCGAGGACACCCAGACCGCCGAGCTCCTGCGTGGGATGGGCTGCGTCCTGGCCCAGGGACACCTCTTCTCGCCCGCGTTGGATGCGCGGTCCCTTCGGCGCTGGGAGGGCCTCGGCGAGCAGAGCGTCGCAGAAGAGCACCTCGAGGGCCGCCACACCGCTGAGCACGCAGGCGAGCTGAACCGCGCGAGGCCGGCTTGAGCGTTGTGACTTCCAACGCCGGTGTTGTGGGAGCCACTCGAGTCGAGCACGACAAGATCCGATGAGCAGGGCGATGATCAAGACCAAGCAGAGCAGGGGAGCCACCGACACTCCCGAGGCGCCGGCGGCCCTACGGGCGATGGAGACCGAGCAATTGTGGGCCCTCTACGAGGAGAACTGCCGAGGAGAGGGCAAGAGCGAGGCGGTCGACATCCGCAACGCACTGATCGAGAAGCACTTGCCGCTCGTGCGGATCATCGCCCTCAAGCTCCTGCAAGCCCTGCCGCGCTCGGTGGAGCTCGATGACCTGCTCAGTGCCGGTGTCTTCGGCCTGATGGACACCATCAGAGGCTTCGATCCCGATCGGGGAGTGCGCTTCAAGACCTACTGCAGCACACGGATCCGCGGGGCCATCCTCGACCAGCTGAGGACGGAGGATTGGGTGCCGCGCCTGGTGCGGATCAAGGCCGGCCGCATCTCCAGGGAGCTCGCGAGGCTCTCGGGTGAGTTCGGCCGTGAGCCCACCCATGCCGAGCTCGCGGATGCCCTTGGCATGGACCACTGCGCCCTCATCGAGGAACTCGACGCCGCTCGGCCGCGCACCATCCACCCGCTCTCGGACTTCTGGAACGAGAACGAGGACGGAGAGGTGGTCACTTGCGACGGCATCCTCGAGGATCGTGAAGGCGACATCCCCGTCGATGACCTGGAGAGGCGCGACACCATGCGCGGCCTCACCCGCTCTCTCTCCAACAAGGAGCGTTTCATCATCGAGCAGTACTACGAGGTCGGCCACACGATGCGGGAGATTGGCGAGATGCTCTCGTTGACCGAGAGCCGTGTCTGCCAGATCCACTCCTCGGTGGTGGCGCGCCTGCGGCAGACTCTGATAAAGTAAGCGCGAGCGGCCGGTCCGTGCCCGGCGAAGCCCGCGCGGCGGCCCGCCGGACCGGCGACCATCGTTCCCGTGAGCCTCCCCCCCCCGTTCCTGGTTCTTGCGGCCTGGTTCGCCTCGGGCGATCCGGAGATCGGCCGAGCGGGAGTCGCTCCAGGCGACGTGCTCGACGAAACGGCCGCGCCGCTGCCCCTGACGGCTTGGAAGGAGGGGTTCGATGACTGGCTCTACGAGTGGCGTCCCGCCGGAGAGTTGGCCGTGGATCTGAGCACGCGCTTTGTCTATCGCCCAGGGACCGGTCCGCCTGGAGCGCTGAGCTGGGTCGGCCTGGACTACGTCGAGGAGCTCACGTTCGGAGACGGTCGCTCCATCGGGACACTGCTCCTGCAGCCATTCCTCCTGCGCGCCGACGGTCTGCCGAGGACCCCCCTGTTGTTCGACGAGCCCCACGACTGGCAGGTGCAGTGGCGCTACGTCTCCCTGGACGTAACGCGCTGGGAGCACCTGGGCCTGTCCTGGCTGACCGGGCACTTCGAGTTGCCCTTCGGCCTCGAGCGCCAGATCGACACGAACGGGACCGTTCGCCAGTACACCAACGCGCGCAACCTGGGGGTGAAGACCGACTGGGGAACGAGCCTGCACGGCGAGCGCGCCGGTATCGACTACCAGGTCTCCCTCACGCGCGGGAGCGGGAACGACTACCGCGACGTCGACGACAGCTATGCCTTCTGCCTCAGGGTCGGGAACTCCCTGGAGGAGAACCTCTGTTACGGCGTGTCGTTCATGGACGCGCGCCTCTCGGGCCAGGACGCTCCCGGCGCGCTGCCGGCTTTCCCCAGTCCCGATCGCACGCGCCTGGGCGCCGACTTCCGCTGGCGCCTGCCCCGGTTTGCCGTGCTGGGCGAGGGCAGCTTCGGCACCAACGACGGCGAGGACGTGTGGTCCGCCCTCCTGGAGCTGAACGCGACGTCTGACGACGAGAGTGTCCTCACGTACGCTCAGCTCGCCGGATTCGGCTCCCACGGCCCCTCAGGTTGGGATGATCACCAATCCCTGCGCCTGGGTGCGCGGTACGATCTGGGGCCGAGCGCGACGATCGGTGTAGAGTGGAGCAAGGACCTCGCCACTCCCGCGGGCACAGAGGAGAGCGACGTCCTCGCCATCCAGTGGAGATACCGATTCTAGGCCGGGTTCGAGACCGCCGGTGCGGCGCACCCTCCTGCTCGCGGACCCAGGGACGCGGCGCGCGGCTCGAGCCCGGCGCGATCCGCCTGCTGGTCTTGGGCGTTGTGGTCGGGGCCGGTCTCGCAGCGCCCGCCGAGGCGATCCAGCGTCCCGATCGCACCAGTCCCTTCTGCTCCTATCGCAGCTACAAGCACCTCATGCCGCGCTTCGTGCCCGCGGAGAGCCTGGCCGAGGTGCGCGTCTTCCCAGGTCGCATCCGACGGTCGCAGCGCGATGCGATCAGCCGTGACCTCGCCCTTGGAATCGGGCGCAGTGAGCTCGGTCGGCACACGCTCTACGTGCCCGTCGATGGCGAGGGGCGCTCCTTGGGGCTGTTGCGGATCCACTCCGAGCCCGGTGACCACGGCCTGGTGTTCATGGGCGTGTTCTTGGATCGCGAGCTGCGCGTCGCCGCCTACTCGGTGATCCAGTATCGGGGACGGGCGAAGGCCTGGCTGGAGGGCCGGCGCGACCTCCGCGAGCGCCTGCGGGGCGCCGACGCGAAGACCCTGCGGAGCTGGCTCGACGGCGAGGGCCGGGAGCTCAGTCCCGCGGGGATCGCGGCGCTGGGACTCGGCTCATGTTCGGCGGTCGAACGTCGGATCGTCGTGCACCTCGTGCGGATCGCCGCCAAGGCGATCGCCACCACCGAAGCGGCGTGGGGCGGGCGCATGCGGGCCCTGGGGTACCTGGCGCCGCGGCCGCCCCCCGAGGAGTCGCCGCAGACGGGACGCACCGGCGAGTGAGCACACCCTCGGCGCCCCGAGTGCGCGATGAGCCCTCTCCAGGCCTCCAAGGCGGCTCCCGTCCCTTCCGGACTGCGATCCTGCTCGTCGTCTTGATCTGCAGCCTCCTGGGGATCGGCCTGACCGCCGCCAACTCCTGGCACTACGCCCGCTTGCGCAGGATCGAGGAGAGCGGGCAGTCCAGCGTGCGGGCCGTGGAACGGTGCCAGGCTCGGGTCTCGCGCTCCACGGGCGTGGTCCTCAATGCCCTCGACATCTTCCTGCTCCCCGACACCGCCGGGATCACGAGCTACCACCTCGACGCGCTGCTCTCCAGCCAGGCTCTCTTGAGGCGCGAGCTGAGGGAGTCCATCGCGGCGGGCGCGCTGGTGGCGGCGATGGAGGAGACTGCGCCGGCCGCGCAGGAGCTGGTCGAGCGGGCAGGCGACCATCTGGCCCTGCTCGAGCGCGTCGACTCCCTCCTGGTCGCGATCTCGGACATGGAACGGCGCGCCAGCGAGCGCGGTAGCGAGGCCATCGACCCTGAGCGGGCGCGCGCTCTCGCCGACGAGCTCGTGGAGGCGATGGAGGAGAGCGAGCTCGCCGCAACCGACCTCTCCAGGGGATTGGCGACGCTCATGGAGCGCCGGAAGTCCCGACAGGTCACCCTGACGATCCTCACCTTCGCGCTCTACGCGGTCCTCGTGCTCTACCTCCTCGTCTGGTGCGCCCGTTCGATCGCCGGTCCGGTGGAGCGCCTGGAGGATGCGGTCGCGCACGCGTCCGAGGGCGAGCAGGCCGACTTCGCCTTCACGAGCTTCCGGGAGATCGATTCCTTGCGGGACGCGCTGCTGGGCCTCATCGCCATCCGGGATGCACGCGAACACGATCTCGAGGAGCGCATCCGTTCGAAGGTCGAGGAGCTGCGGCACCGGGAGCAGGAGGTCCAACACCTGCAGCGGATCGAGCAGCTAGGCCAGCTCGCCGGCTCCATCGCCCACGACTTCCGCAATCTCCTCACCGTCATCGTGGGCTACGCGGAGTTGATCGAGCTTCGCCCCGCGAATGCCGAGACCCTAGAGCACAACGTCGCGGAGGTGCTCGCCGCGTCCAAGCGGGCAACCGAGCTCACCGACAAGCTACTCGCGTTCAGCCGGCACGAGCCGGAGGTGAGGCCGGGGCCCCTCGTCGTCCAGGAGTGGTTCGACGAGTGCGTAGTGCTGCTCTCGCCCTTCGCAGGCGTGGAGGGCGAGGTCCTGCGGCTTGAGTGCGAGCCGGGGCTGCCCGATCTCATGCTGCCGCGCATCTCCCTGGACCAGATCGTGCTCAATCTCGTCAGCAACGCCCGCGACTCGCTGCCTCCCGAGGAGGGATACGTGCGCGTGAGCGTGGCGGCTCACGACGAAGTGCGGCACGGCCCACTCACGGCCACGCTCGCGGCGGCGGAGTCGGTGATGGTCCTGGAGGTCAGCGACAACGGCTCGGGGATTCCCGAGGAGGTGCGGCCGCACATCTTCGAGCCCTACTTCACGACCAAGGAGCGCGGGCGCGGGACCGGGTTCGGCCTCGCCATCGTGCGCGAAATCATCGAGCGCGCCGGCGGCGAGATCGCCTTGCGGGAGCCTCCCGGCGGTGAGACCACCTTCCGGGTCTTCCTACCTGGCTGCCGGCCCGCGGCGAGCGAGAGCTGAGTCGCACCCGGCCTACGCCGCCCGGCCGCCCCGCGGGGAGAGCCGTGTTCCGTTGGAACTTCCAACCCAGGAGTGCCTGAGGCCAAGTGGTAGCTCCCTTGGGAAGAGGGAGAATGAGGCCTATGGAGGAGGTAACCCCCGACCCGACGGGAGCGTGCTCCCACGGGGGCGTCCCTGGAGTCGGGCGCGGCGGAGGCCCCCGCGTGGCGGATGGGGGGGACGCTGTCGACGATGATCCACACACTGACCAAGCCAGTCCGGGCCTCGCGCTGCTGCTGCGTGTTCGGGGCGTCGGGGCGCCTCGCCGGCCATGCTTCTGCGAACCTGTTCCGGCGACCAGCCAAGGAAGACGCATGAACCGATGAGCAAGCTCTCCAAGCACCTCTCGGAGGGCCGCCGGCTCGCGGCCCTGCGACAAACAGGGCTGCTCGACACGGGCGATGAGCCCCTCTTCAACGAGCAGGTGCGCCTGCTCGCCGCCATGTTCCAGCGCCCGATCGCGGCGCTCTCTCTGGTCGATCGCGACCTCGTCCACCTCAAGGCGCGTAACGGGGTCGACTTCCTGCAGATCGAACGCGCCGGGTCGTTCTGCGGGCGGGTAGTCGATGGACGCGAGACCCTGGTCGTCTCCGACGCCCGTTTGGACTCGCGCTTCAACGACACGGACCTGGTTCGTGACGGTGGGATCCGGTTCTACGTCGGAGCGCCGGTCGAGGTCTTCCCCGGTTGCTGCATCGGCGCCCTGTGCGTCCTCGGCTTGGAGCCCGGTGAACCCACGCCGTTGATGCTGGACACGCTCGGGGCCATGGCGGCTCAGCTCGGGCACCTCGTAGCCCTGCGCCGGGAGCTGATGCTCAAGGACCGCATCCAGACCGAGAACCTGCTGGCCGCGGGGACCCTGCACGAGATCAAGAACTCCCTCACGCCGGCGATCAACTACCTCGAGTTGCTCCTCGACCAGGAGACGCCCCGAAGTCAGGGGCAGGGTCGACAGGAGTGGCTCCGCCGCGCTTCGGCGGCCCTGCACGACGCGGTTGACCTCCTGCGCAGCGTGCGCTTCGATCACTCCGACCCCGAACGCGACGCGGCAAGGGAGGGCGGCACCTTCGGCGAGGTGGTCGCCGGGATCCTGCGCCAAGCGTCGCCGGTTGCCGTGGCGTCGGGCGTGACCTTCCGCCGCACGAGCCGGGAGGGAGATCGGGTGGAGACGGTCGCCGACGGCCTCGAGCTGCGTCAGATCGTCTCGAATCTCGTGCTGAACGCGCTCGACGCGATGACGCACGGCGGCTTGCTGGACGTGTCGACCAGCTTGGACGAGGGCACGGTGGTCCTCGAGGTGTCCGACGAGGGAGCGGGCATGAGCGCCGAGGAGCTCAGCCGTTGCTTCGAGCCCCTGTTCAGCACCAAGCGGGAGAGCGGAGGAGCCTACGGAGGCTGCGGGATCGGCCTGACCGTCGTGCGGCAAATCGTGCGCGTGCTCGGCGGGAGCATCGCCGTTGACTCCGTGGAAGGTTGCGGGACGACCTTCCGCGTCGAGCTGCCCCGCTCCGATCGCGAGCGCCGAGCCTCCGACGAGTCCTCGGAGGAACCGCGCGTCGATCCCCTCCGTGTTCTCGTCGTGGACGACGAGCCGATGGTCCTGCGCAGCGTCGGCGAGGTCCTGGAGTCCATGGGCCACGAGCCAACGCCCTTCGAGGATCCACGGGCTGCGCTGCGCCGGTTCCAGCGCGTCCCGGACGACTTCGACGTCGCGCTGGTCGACCTGGGGATGATGCCCCTGGACGGTCTGCAGTTGGCGCGGCGCTTGCGGGCCGTCCGCAACGCTCTTCCCGTCATCATCGCCTCGGGCAATCCGCTCAGCGGGTGCGACCTGCCCGAGGGGGTCGTCTGCATCGAGAAGCCCTACCGCATGCGGCAGCTGCGAGAGGCCCTCGAGCGGGCCCACGCCCGAGCGTAGGTCCGCATCAACGCACGTGCGCGAGGAGCGCGGTCAGGGCGGGAGCGCTCGCGGCGAGGCGCTCGGTCGTAGTCGGGTCGAGAGCCCAGGCACCTCGTAGCTCGACGACGGCGGCGGTCTCGTCGCCCAGGCGCTGCAGGGTCAATGCCAACAGGACGCGCGCCTGCACGTCCTCGGCGTCGAGGTCCCGTGCGCGCTCCAGGCAGGGGCGAGCCTGCTGCGGTGCGTTCGAGGCGACGTGCAGGGCGCCCAGCTCATACCAGCCGCGGGCGAAGCCGGGATCGGCCTCCACGGCCTTGCGCCCGGCCGAGATCGCGGCCGGGAGGTCACGTCGCCCGACCTCGACGCGGCAGATGCCCGACCAGGCCGGGGCGTGGCGTTCATCGAGTTCCAGTGCCGTGCGGTAGGCGGCCAGTGCCGCTTCGGGATCACCGGGCAGATGGACGAACTCGGCCTCTCGCACCCAGGGCCTGGGGTCGCGTGGATCGAAGGTCTTGGCTCGTTCCAGCGAGTCTCGCCAGTCGCCGACGCCGAGCTCGCGTTCGAGGTCGGCGACGACCATGAAGTTGTCCGAGCGGCGCCCGGCGAGGGCGATGGAGCCGCGGTGGATCCCCAGGGCCTCGGCCTGCTCGCCCAGTTCGATCAGGATCGAGGCCAGGGCATCGCGCATGGGCACCGCCGAGGGGTTGTCGGCCACGGCCTTGCGGTAGAGCTCCGCGGCCTGGGCGAGCCGGCCCGCCAGGCGCAGGCCCTCGGCTTGCTGCGCGCGCGAGATCTCGCGCACACGGTCCTTGGGGTCGGGGCGGCCGGATTCGTCGGGTGTCTCGTCTGCACCGAGGGT
Source organism: Planctomycetota bacterium (assembly GCA_030746555.1). Taxonomy (GTDB): domain Bacteria; phylum Planctomycetota; class UBA1135; order UBA1135. The sequence continues at coordinate 10,850 of JASLMK010000032.1, forward strand.
GTAGCCCAGATCCGCCAGGGCGGCGCGCACCTCGGCGTCGTCGCCTCCACCGGTGAGCGGGCGGGCGTCGGCCTCGTGGTCGGGGAGCAGGGCATCGAGATGCTCGTCGAGGCGCTGTGCCTGCGCGCCGTGCTCGCCGCTCACGTCCATCAGCTCCCCGGGATCGGCTCGGAGGTCGTAGAGTTCGGGGCGCGGGGCGTGGATCCGGCGCCAGGACTCGTCCCGCAGCGCGGTGAGGCGCGCCCAGCCGTAGCTGTAGTAGGGGAACATCGACTCGGAGTACGCCGGCCGGGCGCCGAGCTCGCCGGCGTCGAGGCGGACCAAGGGAGCCAGGGAGCGCCCGTCGACCTCGGTGGGCGCCTCGAGCCCGAGCAGCTCCAGAACCGTCGGCGTGACGTCCGCGGAGGCGACGACCTGGGCGATGCGTCGTCCTCTTGCGATGGAGGAGTGTGCCAGGATGAGCGGCACGCGCGTCGTGGCGTCGTAGACGAAAGTCCCGTGGGTGCGCTCGCCGTGCTCCCCCAGGGACTCCCCGTGATCGGAGGTCACGGCGACGAGCGTGCCGTCGAGGCCGTCTCGCTCGCCGAGCCACTCCAGGAACCGTCCCAGCTCGGCGTCGACGAAGGCCAGCTCGCCGTCGTATGGCGAGGCCGCAAAGCGCGTGGCCCAGGGCTCGGGCGCCGCGTAGTCGGAGTGCGGATCGAAGAGATGGACCCACAGGAACCAGGGCTCGTCGCCGCGCTCTTCGAGCCAGCCGCGCGCCCTCCGCAGGGTGTCGTCCGCCCTCGTCTCCCTGAACCCGCTGGAGTCGCCTCCCGCTCCCGCCGCCAGGTCGTCGTTGTAGCGGTCGAAGCCCTGGTCGAGGCCGAAGCGCGAGTCGAGCACGAAGGCCGACACGACCGCTCCGGTGGCGAAGCCGGCAGCGGAGAGCCGTTCGGCGAGGGTGGCTACCTCGGGGGGCAGGTAGTGTGTTCCGTTGCTGCGCGCGCCATGGGAGAAGGGCTCCAGGCCGGTCAGGATCGTCGCGTGGGAGGGCAGGGTGATCGGCGCCGGAGTGATGCAGTGCTCGAAGAGGGCTCCGCGCGCGGCCAGGGCGTCGAGGGTCGGCGTGTGCGCCCGCTCGTACCCGTAGCAGCCGATGCGGTCGGCGCGCGTGGTGTCCAGGGTCACGAGCAACAGGTTGCGCGGTGCCTCCCGGCCCCGTTGGGGTGCCGGCTCCGCCGAGCCCGGCGAGCGCAGCCAGCCCGCGGCCAGGGCGAGGCCGGCGGCCGCGGCGAGGGCGGCGACCGACACGAGCAGGCCCGCGCGGGCGCTCCCGAAGGTCGCCCCCTCCCGAGCCCGTCGCCCGGCCGGGGTCACCGGCCCCTCTCCGTAGGGCACGAGCGCAGGCCTTTGCGGACCAGCGCCGCGGCGAGGAGGAACAGCACCGAGTATCCGATTCGCCAGGCGAGGGCTCCCGAGAGTGGTTCGAAGGTCGCCAGGAACCCAACGACCGAACCCAACGCCACCAGGCCTCCCGCGCTGACCGCGAGCGAGCGGGAGAGGACGGAGGTCAACGGCCGTCCTCGGTTCCCTCGGAGCGCAGGTAGGCCAGTAGGTCGAGGAGCTCGTCGGCGTCGAGGGTCACGAGCAGACCGGTCGGCATGGGCGAGAGCGGCGTGATGCGCCGCTCCTCGATCTCCTCGACGTCGACGAGGGTGACGCGCTCTGGCTCCTGCAGGTTCTCCAGCACACTGAGCTCGAGCTCGTCCTCGCTGAGGACGCGACCGATGACGCTCGTCCCGTCCCACAGCCGGATGTAGTGGGCCTCGTAGCCTTCGAGGATCTCGAGCGAGGGCTCGATGATGTGGCGTAGGTGCTCAGCCGGGGTGTACTTCTCGGCGGACTCGGAGAGGTCGGGGCCGCCGCGCGTCCCCTCGCCGCCGAAGGAGTGGCACTTGATGCAGCCGGTCTCGGCGAACAGGTCTCGGCCTCGTTGCAGGGAGCGACCCTCCATCCAGTCACTCGCGACCAGCGGCACGAGCTCCTCGGTGGTCCAGTCCCGGACGAACTCGCGCGTCGGGACGGCCGTCTCCTCGGCCTCACGGCGGGCCGCCGTGCGGCCGTCGGTCGCCTCATCCACAACGTGCATGACGCCGTTCATCACGGCCCAGTGCCCGGGGAAGGTGCAGACGAACGGATAGTCTCCTGGCGCGGAGGGGGCGACGAAGCTCAGGCGCTCCGAGTCGCCGGGATTGAGCAGACCCGTGTGCCACAAGACCTCGGCGCTCTCGGGGATGAAGGCCGCCTCGGTGTCGTCCTCCTCCCCGGTCTGCGCCTCCGCCGCGCGGCCGACGCGCTCCAGGGCGCCGGGGGCGGTGATGACCAGGTTGTGGGGCATCAGGTCGTTGTTCTGGAACAGGACCGCCACCGGTTCCCCCGCGCTCACCCAGAACTCGGTGACGTCGTAGAGCATGCGGTGTGGGAGTGTGCGAATCAGGACGATCGAACCGCCCAGGCCCGCGAGCTCGCCGCGGGCGGCGTCCGCCTGCGCGGGGGGCAGGGAGCCCGCGAGTTCCCGGCCCAGCTCGACCGCGGCCAACACCTCTGGGCGCGTCCGCTCACGGGGAGCCAGGCTCGAGGCGAAGGCGGCGATCGCGTCTACGGCGGAGCGCAGGCTCTCGGCGGAGGCGCGCTCGACGTCCACCTCTCCCAGCAGCTCGAGCGCCTCGCCGAGCAGAAGCCCCTCGCCGATCAGGCGTGAGGCGTCGGCGAGCTTGTGTTCATCGTGGCCCGGCACGAAAGCCATGGCGCGCACCGCCGCGGACCGGACCGCCCGTGAACCGTCGCTCCCCAGCGCCTCGTCGGGGATCGGGCGCTTGGAGAACCCGGGACCCTGCCACGAGACCGAGAGGTGCTGGGCTCCGCCCTGATCGTAGAACGTGACCGTCAGCGGGTGGCGACCGGCTTCGAGATCGATCGATCCGCTGCGTTCGGCAGTCCCGTGGGCTCCGTCGTTGTTCACGACGCAGGTGCCGTCGACGTACAGGCGGGAACCGTCATCCGAGCGCGTGCTGAAGGTGTACCGTCCGCCGACGGGAACGCGCAGCGCTCCCTCGAAGCGCAGGCCGTAGGAGTCGCTGCGTTGGTTGATCGGCAGCTCGTGCGTGAAGTTCGGTGCTCGGAAGCGTTCGGTCGGCGTCAGACCCGCGAGCGTCTCGAGCCGCGCGTTGCTCGGCGCCGGTTCGAAGGCCGAGACCGCCAGACCTGGTTCGCCGCCGGCCCGCGAGCGTTGGTTCCGGGCGAGGTGCGCGGGCAGGGAGAACATCAACGGGCGGATCCTGGAGTAGAGCGGGGTCCGCAGGTCGGGGTCGTCGGCCATGCAGACGCCGCCGAGCATCGCGCGCAGGGCATCGGGGGATCCGGCGGCCTCCTCCCAGAGGTCCTCGAAGGAGCCGTCGAGAGCGGCGAGGGCGGCATAGGCCAGCTCTCGAGTCGTGTCGTGGTGCCCGCGGGCCGCGAGCTCGGCCAGCGGCGGACGCAGCTCGGTCGAGAGGGAGGACGAGAGCAGCCCGGCGAGGCCGTGGAGGACGTGGGCCGTGTGCATGCCTTCGGAGAGGTCGACGGCCTCGATGGCGGAGACGATCTCCTCGCCGATGCTCGAACCATGCTCCCGCGCGAGCTCGGCCGCGGCGTCCAGGCGCAGGCCCTCGTCGACCCCGTGGCGCGTCAGTAGCGCCTGCAAGACGGTCGGGACGCGGGGGAGCCGGACGAGCTCCTCGGGACCGACGCGTTCCAACAGGTACTCGATCCCCGCGGGGTTGCCGACCGCTAGCGGCTTCCCCTCCGCCAGGGCCTCCCGCCAGTGGGCTTCGAGCGCCCGCATCGTCTCGCGCAGGGCGTAGTCGAGGAACTTGTCGCTCGGGCGGCGAAGGACCTCCAGCGCCACTTCCGCGGCCGCGCTCGACTGGAAGTCGCTGGCGGCCACGACGGCCTCCAGGCGTACCCTGGGGTGCTCGTCGTTTGCCTGGACGCGCAGGAGGTCGAGGGGCTCGCTGATCCTCCTGCGCATGTAGCGCAGGACGCGCGTCGCCGCGGCCCGTGCGCGGGGATCCTCGGCGCCCAGGAGCCGCACGAGGAGCTCGCGGTCTGTGCGGTCGTGCTGCTGGTGGATCCAGAGAGCTTCGAGCAGGTCGTGTTCGTGGCCGGGCGCGCTCGGGTCGAGGCTGGCGACCCACGTCCCGACCGCCTCGACGACCGCGTCGGAGTCGCGGCCGGAGAGCTCGATCCGCACGCGATAGCGCACCCGGTCCTCGGGGGAGCGCAGGAGCTCGAGCAGCTCGCCGATCCCCTGCCCGGCGATCGCCGGCGGCGTCGACAGCGCCCGCCCCTCGTGGGTCACCCGGTAGACGCGTCCGTGATCGGCGTCCCGGCTGGGGTCCCTGAGGTGGTGCTGGAGGTGCCCGATGATCGGGTTGTGCCAGTCGAGGAAGTAGATCGCGCCGTCGGGTCCCATCTCCACATCCGACGGCCGGAAGTTCGCATCGGAGCTGTGCACGATCGGGTCCACCTCGACCGCGGAGAAACCCGACCCGTCGTCGACGACCTCGTACTGGAAGATCCCCTGGAATCCGATCACGTTGCAGACGAGGTAGTTCCCCTGGTTCTCGGCGGGAAAATGCTCGCTGGACAGGAATTCCGTCGCCGCGCACGGACGGCTGCGCTGCCGGAAGAAGGGGAAGTAGCCTCCGTGTTTGGCCGGGTGGGCGATGAACCCCGAGAAGGGCAGGGCGTAGTAGTTCACGTTGCCCGTCCCGTCGGTCATGAAGTCCTGGCCCCAACGGTCGAACACGTGGCCGTGGGGGTTGGCGAAGTTGTAGGGGATGTAGCGATCCACGCGCCACGTGCGGGGATCGAAGCGCCAGACGCAGCCGTTGTGGTTGCGCATGGGTCCGTGGATGGTCTCGATCTGGGACTGGTGGAAGGTGCCCTCCTGGAAGTAGAGGGCGCCGCCGGGGCCGAGGACGAAGCTGTTGGCTGCATGGTGCGTGTCACCGGAGCTGATTCCGTGCAGGAGCCGCTCACGAACGTCCGCGCGACCGTCTCCGTCCGTGTCTGCGAGGTACCACAGGTCGGGAATGGCCGCGACGATCACGCCGCCGTCGTAGAACTCGAATCCGGTCGGGTTGTGGAGGTCGTCGGCGAAGGCCTCGCACGTGTCCGCTCTCCCGTCCCCGTCTACATCCTCGAGGACGAGCAGCTTGTCGTTCATCGGCAGATCGGGCCTCCAGTGCGGGTAGGTCGGCCAGGCGGCGACCCACAAGCGGTTGCGATTGTCGAACGACATCTGCACCGGGTTGACGAGCTCGGGAAAGCGGCTCTCGTCCGCGAACAGGTCGACGCGCATGTGCGGGGCGACGGTCATCCGCTTGCGAGCCTCTTCCGCATCGAGGAAAACGTGGGCGCCCGCGGGACCCGGTCCCGGCTTGTTCGTAGGAACCTCGATCAAGGCCGGGACCTCGATCTCGTCGGCATCGGACCCCGTGCCTCCGGCGGCCGCCTGGATGCGTCGGTCCCCTCGGGCCGCCATGGCGTCGAGGACGACCATCTCCTGCTGCATCACCTCGTAGTTGGTCAAGCGCGGGACGTCGGGGAGCTGATTCTTGCGCGGGTAGCGCTCGCGCGACCGCCCGCCGTAGACGTTGTAGCCGTCGGTGGCGCGGTAGTGGTTGAACCACAGGAGGTTCTTGGCGACCACCGCCGAGCGCACCCGTTCTTCGCGCTGCGCGTCACGCGGTCGCGGCTTCGACGTCTCGATGCGGGCGGCGACGATCTCCGCAAGGGCCTCGTTGCCGGCCTCCGTCAGGTGGATGCCGTTGATCGTGAGCGGCTGTTCGCTCTCCGCGTAGCGGACGCTCATCGGGCCAAACAGGTCCACGAAGGGCACATCGCGCTCGGCAGCGACCGAAGCGGTGACCTCGTTGTAGAGCCGGATGCGGCGGTTGTGCTCGGTGCCGTCAGGCAGGCTGGAGTCGCCGAGATCCTCGAAGGGGGTCGAGGAGAAGAGCACGAGGCGCGGGGGCTCCGCTTCGTCGTAACGCTGTTGCGCGACGTGTTCGACGAAGGTCTCCAGGTCCGCTCGATAGCGGTCGAGGCCCTCCTCGCCGGCGAAGGACTCGTTGAATCCGAAGAAAGCGAAGACCACGTCCGCGCCGCAATGAGCGAGGTAGCGGTCCCAGACGAGGAAGCGCTCGCCCGGCAGATTCATGCCGAGCTCGTCGGTCGGGAGCTTCCCGAAGTTCACCATGCGCTGGTGGACCGAGAGCTCGTCACCCGAGAAGCCCAGGTTGCGAAACGAGAGCTCCCGGTCCGGCAGGCGCAGTTGCAGGAGCGTCTCCAGCCACCCGTCGTGCTGCATTCGCTCGGCGACGGCGCCTCCCAGGAGGCAGATCCGATCTCCCGCCTCGAGCTCGAGCATTCGCGCCTCAGAGTCGGTGGCTGCGTGGGGCGCGAGGGCCAGGAGCAGGATCGGGAGCGTGGGCATGGTCGGGGCGGCGGTAGGGAGGGGCGATCGGACCAGCAGGGAGCGGACAGGTTAGCGCTTTTCCCGTGGGTTGGCTTGGGCCAATGCCCGGCGCCTCAAGGGAGCGAGAAGCAGAACAGGCGCGACGCAGTGCGCAGCCAGATTCGACCGTCCTCGAGCGCCGGTGTCGCGAAGCAGTCCTCGGCGAACTCGGCCGTGTGCAGGAGCTCGTGCTCTATCCCGCTGCTCAATACCGACAGGATTCCTGACTCGCTCAAGATGTACACCTTGCCGTCAGCCGCGACTGGGGATGCGTAGTAGTCGTCGACGGCGCCTTCGAGTCGCGTGCGCTTGCGGCGCTCGCCCGTGGCGGGATCGAGGAGCGTCAGGAGGCCGCCCTGATCCCCCAGCATGGTGTACACGCCGTCGTGGACCAACGGCGAGGGGAGTTGGGGAGGGGAGCGGTAGGCGCGCCAGAGCACGCCGCTCTCGGTCAGATCTCCGCGGCCTCCGATGCGGACGGCCATGGCGCAGTTGGCGGAGGCGAAGAAGGCGCGCGTGAGCTCCCACTCGTGCTCGCCGAGGCTCCCGTCTCCGTCGAGATCGATGAACCGAAAGGAGTCCGTCACCTTGGGCTCGTCGACCTCCTCGGCGGCGAGGCGCCCGTCGCCGTCGCCGTCCCACTCCGCAAGGGCACGCGCGAAGGCCGGCAGCTCGAGCTGGTTCCCGTGGTCGTTGAGCGGGAGCGAGTAGCCGTGGAGCCAGACCGTGTCGCCCGAGACCACGGGGATCGACTTCATCTCCGCCGGCAGGCCGTTCACCCACCACTGCCGCTCACCGCTCTGGAGGCCGTAGGCGTCGAGTTGGAAGGAGCCCGCCACCAGGACCTGGGCGGGTGCTCCGCGTTCCGCGTAGAGGACCGGGGTGCAGTGCCCGCTGACCGCGCGCGGCCGCGCCCGCCGCCAGAGCTCGCGCCCGTCACTCTCGGCGAGGGCGACGACGAACGAGCCCTGGGTCTGGTCGCAGGCCACCACGACCACGCCGTCGCTCAAGAGCGGCGAGGCCCCCATGCCGTAGATGTTGTCGAAGGGGCCGAGCGGGACGCGCCAGCGCTCCGCCCCTTCGTGGTCGTAGGCCAGGACGCCGAACTCGTCGAAGAACACGACGATCGACTCTACGCCGGTCGCGGCGCTCGCGGCCGCGGGGCCGTTCTTGGGGTGGAACCGAGTGCTGCGCGGGCGCGGGGCCTCGCGGCGCCAGCGCAGCTCGCCGGAGTCCCGGTCGAAGGCGTAGGTGTACAGGCGTTCCTCGACGATCCCCGTGAGCACGACGAGGTCGCGCGTCAGGACCGGCGAGGAGCGTCCCGGCGCGACGGCCCGCTCCCATGCGACGGCCTGGTCGGGGCCGATGGCGGCTGGGAAGGGCCCGCCCTCTGCCACGCCCGTGCCGTTGGGCCCGCGGAAGCCGTTCCAGGCGGCGCCGGTGTCGCGGCGACTCTCCAGTCTCGCGATGCGACCAGCGGATCCCGACGCCCAGGTCGTACCGTCCTCGGAGCAGGAGACGGCGTGGAAACCCGACTCGGAGAAGCGTCGCCACGAGCGCCCCCCGTCGCTCGAAACGTCGCTCCCGTTGGGGCCCACGGCGATCAGCGTCGGACCCGGTCTCCCGGCGATGACCTCGACACAGGAGCGGTAACCTCCCGGGGGCTCACCATCGGGCGCGTGCCAGGTCGCTCCCGCGTCGTCGCTGACGGCGATGTTCTGCCGGCGCAGGTTCTCACGCGTGTAGTCACCGCCGACGGCTACGAGGCGATCCAGCGGAGCGATCGCGAGGGAGTAGATGCCCGTCGAGCTCGACTCCGACAGGACGGGAGTCCGCTCCGCGGTCCAACTCGCTCCGCCGTCGGTCGTGCGCAGGACCCGCGCCCCGTGGGGGCCGCCCAACCCGATCCAGGCCTCGCTGCTTCCTCGCACCCGCAGGCTGCTCCCGCTGGCCGCGAACCCCGCCTCGCCCGCGGGCGAGGGGGGCAGGGCCCCGGGCGCGACCGGGCTCCAGCTGCGGCCGCCATCGGAGGTCGTGACGACGGCGATGTGGCCGTCGAGTGGATCGCTGAAGGCGAGGCCGCGCTCCTCGTCCCAGAACGCCATGCCGTCGAAGAAGGCCTCCGGCGCGGGGTGCTCGAAGGCCATCGTCCAGCTCTTCCCCCCGTCGGCGGTGCGGTAGATCCGCGCAGGGTGGCCCGCGCTCACGATGACCGCGGTCTCGTCGTCGAAGGCGTGGATGTCGCGCCAGTCGAGTGCCTCGTTCCCGGCGGCGGCGCAGGGCTGCCAGTGCTCGCCGTCGATCGTACGCAGGATCGTGCCGTCGGCGCCACTGGCCCAGCACACGCGCTCGCTCACGGCGCACAAGCCGCGCAGGCTGGCCTCGCTCCCGCTGTCTTGTAGCGTCCAGACGAGGGACTCGCCGGGCGCGGCGATGGACAGGAGCAGCAGCGATGCTCGGAGCTTCATGGCGGCAGGGTGGAGGGGAGCACGTCGGGCAACCCCGTCATTATGCTCCGACAGCCTCGGCCGGTGGCGTGAACCGTGGGTTGTGTGACCCCTTTCCCTCCCATCACTCCGCGGGGATCACCTACGATGGAGTGCGCCGCTCCGATCGGTCGAGACTCCAACCATCACATCGACATGAGACCCTCCTCACGCCGGCTCCTCGCCGCTCTCCTCGTCCCGCTCTTCTCCCCCCTGGCCGCCTCCGACATCGTCGAAGTCTGGCAGCAAGGGATGGGATTCAACTCCAACGACTTGACCATCAACGTCGGCGACACGGTGCGCTGGATCTGGACGAGCGACTTCCACACGGTCACCGAGGGGACCGATGGCAACCTCGATGGAAGCGAGGCGTTCCACTCGCTGCTGTCCTCGGGGACCCCCGTCTTCGATGTCACCTTCGACGCGGCCTTCCTCGCGCAGTGGCCGCGCCCCGGCAACCGTTACGACTACGTGTGCATCCCGCACATCACCAACGGGATGGTCGGCGTGATCACGGTGGAGGCCGGGCCGGGCTCTACATACTGCTACTGCGACGGCACCGGCGGCACTCCCCCCTGTGGGAACTACGGTCAGGGTGGTGCGGGTTGCAGGAACTCAACGATCATGTTCGGAGCTGTGTTGTTCTCCAACGGCACGAGCAGCGCATCGGCCGATGACCTCGGCTTTCAGGCCGTACACCTGATCCCAAGCCAGCCCGCCCTTCTCTTCGCCGGGACGACTTCCCTCAATGGGGGAAATGGCGTCCACTTCGGCGATGGCCTGCGCTGTGCGGGCGGCACGGTCGTGCGCCTGGGTGTCCGGGTCCCCGACACGGCCGGTGTCGCGAACTGGGGCGCGGGGCTGGGTGCCACCGGAGGCTGGTCCTCGGGGGACACGCGCATGTTCCAGGTCTGGTACCGCGACCCCAGCGGCGGCTGGTGTGGAAGCGGATTCAACCTGACCACCGGGAACCAGGTCACCTTCGCACCCTGATCTGGCCTGGGGCGCCAGTCCATTTCCCCCGCCGCCGCCGAGACCTCCCAGGGCCGCGGCTTTTCGAGAGCTGCCTAGAAGTCGATCTGGACGCCGTTCGACAGGTTGAAGCTCGCTCCGCAGGGTGAGAGAGCGGGGTCGCGGTACCAGCCCTGGTAGTAGCGACTCTCGCCCGGGGCGCCACCGCCGCCGTTGCTCTGGATCGTGCCGGAGAGGTTCGTGTCCCCGTTCGAATCCATCACCTCGACGTTGAGCCGGACGACCGAGCCGCCGGCACAGCGCAGGCCGTCGCCGAACACGATGCCCATGCCGCCGTTCACGGCGTTCACGCCCTGGAAGAACAGCATCGGCTGGTTGGGAGTGCCCTGGGTAAAGGCGAGTCCGGACGCGGCCGTCGTGCCGGTGGCGTCGAGGTGCGAGCCGTCCGCGTAGGTCCCGTTGGCGCAACCGTTCCCGGCCGCGCCCGCGTTGCCGCAGGGACAGGCGGTGCCGGCGCCGTCACCGAAGCAGTAGGTCGTGCCGATCGCGGGTCCGGCCGCCACCTTGATCGCGATTTCCATCTCGGCGTTCAAGGAGGTCGTGTCCTCGAGGACGTTGCCAGCTCCAGTGGCGAGATCGAAGGTGGCGAAGACGCCCGTCCCGCCGCCGGTGTAGATCGTCGCGTAGAGGGTGTCGTCCGACCAATCGAAGTCCATGCCCTGAGCGAAGTTCGCGGCGTGCCCCGTGGGTCCGATCAGGGTTCCACCGCCCGTGCTCGCGTCGACCGACAGGAGCTGGTCGATCGAGATGCTGTGACCGTAGAGGTTGCCCAGGCTGTCGCAGGCGATGTCGATGATGATCCCGGTCCAGATCGGCCCGACCAGGGTGAAGGTGCCGGTGGTGATGTCGCCCGCGTAGAGCTGGGAGATCCCGACCGCGGAGTCGTACTCGCAGACATACCAAGTCGAGCCGTCGGGGGATGCCGTCAGGCCGGTCACGGCGGCGGTCGGGCCGCTGACGAGCCCGAGGGAGGTGAACAAGCCCGTGGTGAGGTCGAAGGTGCCGTAGTTCAGTGTGGCGTAGTCAATGCCCCACAGGGTCGTCGCCGTTGCGTCGAAGTCGATGGCGTAGATCGGGTCCTGATTCGTCGCGATCTGGGTGTAGTTCCCGACGAAGCTGGCCGTGTCGGAGGTGAAGAAGAAGCTGGTTCGCACGTCCAGGCCGAAGATCGTGGACTGGGCTCGCGCGCCCGTGGCGGCGAGGACGAGGGAAGCGAGGGAGAGGAGGAACGCACGATTCATGATCAGCTCCTTTGGAGGACTGCTAGTGAAGGATTCTCGAGTCGCCCTTGGCGCGCAGGCGCTCGATTGTCCTCCGCGGCGCCCATTCTGACAAGTCGAGCCCGTCGGGGGGGGGAGGAGCGCCTGGCGAATCCCGCGCCGCGGCCCGCCAGCGGTTATCCTGCGCGCCATCCCCGCCATCCCCCACCCCCAGACGCTCTCCCGGACGATGAAGACCCTCGATACACTCCTGCTCCTGGCATTGCCCGCCTCCGGAAAGTCCGAGGTGCGCCGCTACCTAGCCAGTCTCACCGAGGAACAGTGCCGTGACTCCTTCGGGCTCGGACCCACCGTCCAGCTCGACGACTTTCCCTACGTCCACTTCATGAGGCGCGTGGACGGCGTGCTCGAACAGGCAGGACAGGCGCGGCTGTTCTACGACTCCGACGAGAGCTCCTTCAGCGATCCGCGGGACTGGGGCACGCTGATCGAGCTCATCAACCAGGACCGGGAGGTGCTGACCGCGACCGAGGCCCCCTCGCCCGCGGCGGCCGCCGCGCACCTGTTCGCCCGCATCGACGCCGCGGGAGCCGAACTCGGCATCCCCGCGCGCATCGCCGCTCTGGCGACGGATGTTCGTGCAGCGGCATCCGATGCCTTGGAGGGCGAAGCGCGCGAGTTCCTCGCCGAACTGGAGGCGGCGCGCGTCGCGGACCTCTCCGACAAGACCATCGTCGTCGAGTTCGCCCGCGGCGGGCCTCAAGGGGCCGAGATGCCCCTGCCCCCGCCGCTCGGCTACCGACACTCCCTCGCTTGTCTCTCCGACGAGCTCCTCGAGCGGGCGGTCATCCTCTACGTCTGGGTTACCCCCGAAGAGTCGCGGCGCCGCAACGACGCGCGCACCGACCCCGACGACCCCGGCTCGATCCTGCACCACGGCGTACCGCTGCAAGTGATGCTCGGCGACTACGGGACCGACGACATGGGCTGGCTCGAGGAGTCTTCGGACCGAGAACGCTGCGTGAAGGTCGAGACGCGCGGGAGGACGTTCCACGTGCCCGTGGCGCGCTTCGACAATCGGGAGGACAAGACCTCGTTCCTGCGCGACGACCCTTCCGACTGGGATCCGGCCGCGGTGGCGGCGGTCCACGAGGGGCTGCGCGACGCGATCGAGCGTGCGCGCGCCGCCGCGGGCGTCGGCTGACCGGCGCAGGCCGCGGGCCAGAGGGGACACTCCGCTCTCGAGAGCCTCATGAGCGTCGCGCTCCGTCTGGCGGAAGGCGCGTGTTCGCACGAGGGCGAGTGGGGCTCATACTCAGAAGGAGTGCGCCGGGCTACGGACCTCGACGCAGCTCGATCCGTCGCCGGTCCGGGCTACCTTGGTGTCCCCTCCCGAAAGGAGCCCGCCATGACCGAGACGGAACGATTCCTGGTTCGTCCCTGTACCGTGACGATCACCGAGAGCGTCCGGGATGCGGCCCGGCTGATGCGCAACGCGCACATAGGCGCCCTCGTCGTCGTCGACGGCGATGACCGTCCATTGGGAGTCGTGACGGACCGCGACATCACCCTGCACGTCTTGCCGACCGGCCTCGACGGGGCCTGGTGCTCGGTCGGGGACTGCATGAGCCGGCCAGCGATCACCCTCGACCGCAACGCCTCCCTCTGCGAGGCGTCGCGCCTCATGCGTACCAGCGGCGTCCGGAGGCTTCCGATCGTCGACAACGAGGGGAAGCTGGTCGGGATCGTGACGGCTGATGATCTGGTAGGGATGATCGCCAGACAGGTCGAGAGGCTGGCCGCCGCCGTATTCCGCGGATTCGAGAACGAGCTCATCGGTGAGTCGCGAGGCAGCGTCGTCTTCGGGCGCGAGTGAAGGAGAGCAACATGATCACGCCCCACATCAGCAGGGACGTCGCCACCATCTCCGAAGAGGAGAGCGTCTGCGCCGCCGCGGCCCGGTTGCGCGACGATGCCGTGGGCTGTCTCGTCGTCCTCGATGGCGATGGTGAAGTGTCCGGGATGCTGACCGACCGCGACCTGGCCCTGAGGGTGGTTGCGGCGGATCGGGATCCCAAGCACGTGCGCGTGGCCGATGCCATGACCTCGCCCGTGGTGTTCACCGATGAGGATGCGGACCTCGACGACGTCATCGCGCTCATGCGTGCCAGGGGAATCCGGCGCATCCCGATCTGCGACGACGGCGAGCCCGTGGGGCTGGTCGCCCTCGACGACGCCCTGCAGACCCTCGCGCGCGAGGTGAGCGATCTCGGCCGCGAGGCGAGCGCGAAGGTCCGCAAGGCTCGCCGGCGGGCGAAGGTCGAGCGCGTGAGACACGACGCCGAGGATCTGCTCGAGGAGCTGCATCGCCGGCTCGCCCTCGGCAACTGGTACGCGCGGGAGGCCTTCCTCGACCGCTTGGACGACCTCCGCGACAGGCTGCACCTCAGCCCCGACGACGACTGAGGCGACGGACCCTCACTCGAGCTCGAGCGACCAGCGGTCCAGCAGGATCGAGCACTCCTCCGAATGGACGGCGAGGGCGGCGGAGGCTGCAAGGTCGAGCTCGAGGTCGACCAGTGTCCACCGGGCCGCCGCCCGCCGATCGCCACGGATCGAGAGCAGGGCGGCATCGCGCGCCGCCGTGCGGACCTCGAACTCGTCGAGGGGAAAGGAGAGCCCGTCACCGACGGCCTTGATGAACGCCTCCTTGCGGGTCCAGCAATCGAAGAAGGCGCGCATCCGTGAGGAGGTGTCCATGGCCCCGATCGCCTGCCGTTCTCCCGCTGCGAAGTAGTGCTCCATCAGCTCGTCGGTCGCACGCCGGGGGTCGTGGAGCTCGATGTCGACGCCGACCTCGCCCGCCGCCGCTATCGCGAGCAGGGCGTGGTCGCCTGAGTGCGAGAGGTTGAACCACGGCCCCGTGGCCTCGTCTTCGGCGAGGAACGGCTTGCCGTGGGGGCCCGCCTGGAATGCCAGGCTCGCCGGGGGCCGGCCGAGCGTGCGCCCCAGGATCGTCCGCAGGGCGCCGCGGCCCATGGTCCAGCGCACGCGGTGGACGTCGAAGACGAAGCGCGCGGCGCGCTCGAGCTCCTCGGCCGTGAGCAGGGAGCGCATCATCTCGAGCTCGCTCGGTCTCGGGCGCAGGTCCACGCGCCACACGCGGACCTGCGCACCTTCGGGCGCGGGCAGGGGCGGGAGGGGCAGGTCGGAGGGCATCGAGACGAGACGATGCCCGCGACCGCGACCGGATTCCACTCCCCGTCCAATCCTCGATCCACAGGGCCCCCGTGGCACGTTCGCGGCTACCATGCGCACTCCCCGCCGCCCGCGGACCCGGCGGGCGCCACGCGGACTCGAGTGCAGGCGTCGAACGTGAATCTCCCCCGGCTGCGCAAGAGCCCCCTAGCCCTCCTCCGGGCGGTTGCGTCCACCCAGACGGGGGCGCGCTTGCTCCTTTCCCGCATGGGTGCTGCCTACGGCCTCGACGCCCTGAGCGCCCTGCCCAAGGAGGCCCGCGCCGACCTCGACCTCGCACCACGGCCGATCCGGGGCGCCGCGCCGCGGGCTTGGGAGGATCTGGGTCTGGCGGAGGAGGCCGCGGCGTGGGGGCAGGGGAGCCGACTGCGGCGGGCGTTCCGTGAGGGAATGCTCACTCCCCCCGAGGTGCTCGACGAGATCGCCAGGCGGGTGGCGGCGGAGGACTTCGGCAACGCCGTACACAGCCCCTTCGTTTGCACCGACTGGGAAACGGCTAGGGAGGCGGCACGAGAGAGCGAAGCGCGCCATCGCTCCGGCTCGGCGCTCTCGCCTCTCGACGGCCTGCCCGTGCCGATCAAGGACGAGCACGACATGGCGGGCCTTGTGACCGGCGCCGGAACGGCCTACCGCGACGCGGCCGCGGAGGCCGACAGCACTCTCGTCGCACGCCTGCGTGAGGGCGGGGCACTGCTGTTCGCGAAGACGCACGCCACCGAGTGGGGCATGAACCCCTGGGGCATGAACCCCCACCACGACATGCCGCGCAACGTGTACGACTCAGGGCATGGCGCGGGCGGCTCCTCGACGGGTGCGGGGGTCGCGGTCTCCCTCGGGCTCGCTCCGGTCGCGGCGGGCTCCGACGGCGGAGGCTCGATCCGCATCCCCAGCTGCTTCAGCGGGGTGTTCGGGCTCAAGCCGACCTTCGGGCGCATCGGGCGTGGCGGCAGCGCCTTCGGGCGCGGATCCGTCAGCCACGTCGGGCCCCTGGGGCCGTCGACCGCCGACCTGGTGGACTTCCTCTGCCACGTAGCCGGGCAACCCGATCCTGCCGATCCCCCCACCGCCTATGCGGGCGATGGGGGAGAGGCGCCGGCCGCGTGGCGCGCCGCTCTCGGACGCGGCGTGAAGGGCTGCCGCATCGGAGTGCCGCGCACCGAGTTCGCGGCGGCCACCGAGCCCATCCAGTCCGCCTGCCGCGCAGCCCTGGCGGCTCTCGAGGCCGAAGGCGCCAGGCTCGTGGACCTCGATCTGCCGCTGGCGGAGCACGCCCTGGCGGTGGGCGTCTTGACCATCGGCACCGAGTGCATGGGAGCGCTTCGCGACGACCTGGTGCGCTTCGGCTCCAGGATGGGCGACGACCTGTTGCTCTCGATGCGCCTGATGGAGGCGCTTCCCGCGCGCGATTACCTCGCCGCTTGCCGGACACGGGCCGCCCTGCGCCGCCGCGTGGCGGAGACCCTCGCGGGTGTGGATGTCCTCGCTCTCCCGACTGCGGCGGTCCAGCCGCCCTCGTACCCGCTGGAGGACGGCGGCGTGGCCCTGGCGGATGCGTCCGCGGTCGCCGGTGCCTGCCGCCTGGCGTTTCTCGCGAACCTGACCGGCCTCCCGGCGGGGTCGGTGCCCGTGGCGATCAGCGCAGGCCTTCCGGTCGGCCTCCAGATCGTTGGGGACGCTTGGGACGAGTCCAGCGTCTTGGCCGTGATGGCCCATCTCGAGCGAATCGGGCTGAGCGCAGTCTCGGCGCCCCCCGCTCGAAGCTGGCTCTCCGACTGAGAGCGGGGCGGCCTCCGGCGGCCTCCGGCGGTCACCGAGGCAGGTTACCGAGAACGGTCAGCGAGGAGCTCGCCGCTCGTCTTCGCCGTCCTGCTCTTCCTCCTGGATCTCCTCCTCCTCGCCTGTCCAGCGCAGACCCTCGTCGTCGTCCCCCTCCAGGTTGACGGGGTCCTCACCGGGGACCCCTTCTTCCTTGGCGCGCTTCTTCTCCGCGCTGCGCTCGTACCGCCGCTCGAGCTTCTCCTTGCGCTTCATCTGCTTGCGCCGCTCGCGCTGGCGCTTCTCGAAGGACTGGGGGGACTTCGCCAATGGGCTACCTCAGGCTTGGATGTCTGAAACGGAACGGGGGGCCGAACGCGAGTGCGACCGGCCCCCCTTCGAACCGGTGGTGCGAGCCGCCCGGGAGCGGCGCGCCGCGGGACTCTACCAGCGACCACCTCCGCCGCCGTATCCGCCGCCGCCGCCGCCGCCGCCGCCTCCACTGCGGGGCTGGCGTTCGCGCGCTTCGTTGACCTTGATGTTGCGTCCGTCGAGCTCGGCGCCGTCGAGAGCGGAAATGGCGGCCTGGGCGTCCTGGTCGGAGCCCATCTCCACGAAGCCGAAGCCGCGGGAGCGGCCGGTGTCGCGGTCGGTCAGGATCTGGACGTCTTTGACGTCACGTCCGTCCTGCGTGAAGGCCATGCGGAGGGATTCCTCGTTGGTGTCCCAAGAGAGGTTTCCTACGTAGAGTCTGTTACCCATCTGTCGATCGATCTTTGGAAAAAAGTGCTCGTCTGACAGCAGCTCGGAGGATCCATGAGGGATCGGAACGGGCCGCACGCAAGCGGGAAAAGAGAGAACACCGCCGTCCCAAGGCGACCGGCTGGAGCGGGCGACGGGACTCGAACCCGCGACATCAAGCTTGGGAAGCTTGCACTCTACCAACTGAGTTACGCCCGCGGGGTCGCCCTGAGAGGACGGGCCGAACAGCCTACAGCCAAGATCGCCTGCCATCAATGCAGGGGTGCTGTATCCTGCCCCGATGTCCTCTCCGGCCCCTTTCCTCTCCCTTCAACGATGATCGCCACCGCCTTGTTGGTCTGCTCCGGCGCCTGCCCGACCCCTCAGGAACCCAACACCCTCTCCGAGGCCGAGCGGGCCGCGGGCTGGGCTCTGGCCTTCGATGGGGAGACCGCCGCGGGATGGCGGCGCTTCCGGGGCGAGGGTTTCCCCGCAGGCGGATGGCAGGTGGACGGGGGAGCCCTGCGCAAGGTGGCGGGAGCGGGCGGAGGGGACCTGGTCAGCGAGCGTTCGTACCAAGACTTCGAGTTCGCATTTGAGTGGAAGGTGGCTGGCGGAGCCAACAGCGGGATCATGTACCGCGTCAGCGAGGAGCGCGGCAATACCTGGGAGACCGGTCCGGAGTACCAGATCCTCGACGACACCGCCCATCGCGACGGGCGCCGTGCGAAGACTTCTGCGGCCTCCCTCTACGCCATGATCGCCGCCGAGCCCAAGACCCTCGCTCCCGTCGGCCAGTGGAACAGCGGGCGGATCCTCGTCGTGGGCAACCACGTCGAGCACTGGCTCAATGGCGTGCGCGTCGTGGCCTTCGAGCTTCACGACGAGGCCTGGGTCGAGCTCGTCGAAGGCAGCAAGTTCAAGAACATGCCGGGCTTCGGGAAGGAGCGCCGTGGGCACATCGCCCTGCAGGACCACGGCGACGACGTGTGGTTCCGCAACCTGAAGATCCGCGACCTCGACTTCGACGAGGAGCGCGCCGAGGCTCTGTTCAACGGTCGGGACCTCACGGGGTGGACGCACCACCTCCGCGACGGTGCCGCCCCATCGGCCGTCTGGAGCGTCACCGAGGAAGGCGTGATGGTCTGCCGCGGGAAGCCGATCGGCTACCTTCGCACGGAGGAGGACCACGAGGACTTCGTCCTTCGGCTGGAGTGGCGCTTCGACCCAGTGACGAAGAAGGCCGGCAACAGCGGCGTGCTCCTGCGCCAGATCGGACCCGACAAGGTCTGGCCGCGCAGCATCGAGGCTCAGCTACAGAGCGGAGCCGCCGGGGACTTCTGGAACATCGACAAGTTCCCCATGCAGGTCGTCGAGGAGCGGACGCGCGGGCGCAACACGCGCCGCACGGCAACCAACGAGTCACCGATCGGTGAGTGGAACCGCTACGAGATCACCGCCTGGAAGGGCCACGTCGTCCTGCGGGTGAACGGCGAGGTCCTCAACCAAGCCTGGGAGTGCCTCCGGACTCCCGGCAAGGTCTGCCTGCAATCGGAGGGAGCGGAGATCCACTTCCGGCGGATCTCACTCACCGCGCTGGATGCCTGACGGCGGCCCTCAGGGCAGCCAGATGATCTCCATCCCGTTGGTCAGGTTGAAGGTCGTGTTGCACATGCTCGTCTGCGGATCGCGGTACCACAGCTGGTAGCGCTTGGTGCCGCCGACCGTCACTCCGCCCTGCTCGGCGATGCCGACCGTCGTGCTCGAGGCGCCGCCGCCGTCGGCCATCCGCACCTGCAGGCGCACCACGTTGCCGCCGGCGCAGCGCAGGCCGTCTCCGAAGGTCACGCCGGCGCCGCCGTTGACAGCGTTGTCTCCCTGGAAGTAGAGGCCGGGCTGGTTGGGAATCAGCTGCGAGCCTTCCAGGACGAGGTCCTGAGTGGTCACGCTGCTCGACCCGCTCGCGCCGAGGACGGCGCCCTGTCCGGTGCCGTTCATGCAGCCCGCACCCGTGCCGCCGAAGTTGCCGCAGGGGCACGTGGTCCCGCTGCCGTCCCCGAAGCAGAAGGCCTGCTGGGGCGTGATGGAGTCGGCGATGATGTCGCCCATCAAGGTGAAGTCGAAGGTGATCCCCGTCGAGGGCTCGACGAACTGCAGCAGGTGGAACTGGGGCGAGTCGAGGTGGATCGTGCCGTTGGGCAGCACGGTGAACTGGCCGAACACGACCTGCGACGTTCCCGAGACCCCGGCGAGGTCGTACTCGTAGGGGAAGGTCCCGAGCAGGATGAAGTGGACGACGCCCGCCGAAAACTCGAAGGTGAACTCGCCCTGGAAGCTCCCGTCGGAGGTCGTGGGGTCACCGAAGTTCAGCGGGAGGGAGGTCACGCCGCACACGACGCCTTCGAAGTGGAACTCGACTAGCGGCGGCGCGCCGGGGATCGGGTTTGGGAAGTACCCCATGATGTCGGGGGCCCAGGCGATGATCCCGTTCTCGAAGGTGCCCGAGCTCACGTTTCCGCTGGCGTTCATGCCGAGGTCGGCGAACTGCACGCCGGACCACTCGAACTCGTTGTCGACGACCGGAACGGCGTTGGCGCCCATCGCGGTCATCGTCCACTCCCACTGGGACAGATCGCTGTCCACCCACAGGGTCGTGTTCTGGGAGAGGGCCGCGCTGCACAGCATCGAGGCGCTCAGGGCGCCGAGGAGGGTCTTCTTCATCGCAGGGTACTCCAATCTGGATTCTGAGCGTGGGTCGGGTGGCGGGGCCGACAACCGGGTCAGGGGAGCCAGAAGATCTGCATACCGTTGGTCAAGTTGAAGGTCGTACTGCACATGGACGATTGCGGGTCCCGATACCAGAGTTGGTAGACCTTCGAGCCTCCGGCGGTGACGCCGCCCTCGACGCCGACGTCGATCGTGGTGCTCGACGACCCCGAGGCGTCGGCGGCGCGCACTTGGAGGCGTACCACGCCGCCGCCCGCGCAGCGCAGGCCGTCGCCGAAGGTGACGCCCATGCCGCCGTTGACGGCGTTGTTCCCTTGGAAGTAGAGGCCGGGCTGGCCCGGTACGAGCTGGGATCCGTTGAGGACGAGATCGCCGTCGCCGACGCTCGTGGAGCCGCTCGCACTGAGCACCGCCCCTTGCAGGGTTCCGTTCATGCAACCCTCGCCAGAGCCGCCGAAGTTCCCGCAGGGACAGGTGGTCCCCGTGCCGTCTCCGAAGCAGATCGCCTGCTGGGTGGTGATCGAGTCGGCGACCACGTCACCCCACAAGTCGACCGTGAAGGTGATCCCCGTGCTGGGCTCGGTCACGACCGCGTTGTGGCTCTGGAAGGAGTCGAGGTGGATCGTGCCGTTGGGCTGGACCGTGAACTGGCCGAAGACGACCTGGGAGTTCGTCGCCTCGCCGGTGAGGTCGATGTCGTAGGGGAACCCGCCCAGGATCGTCAGGTGGATGATGCCGCTGGTGAACACGTAGACCGAGTCCCCCTGGAAGCTACCGTCGGAGGTCGCGGGGTCGCCGAAGTCGAGCGGGAAGGACTGGGCGGAGAGCTCGACGTGCTCGATGTGGAAGTCGACGAGGTTGGGTGCGCCCGGGATGGGGTTGGGAAAGAACCCCTGGATGTCGGGAAAGATCGAGATCTCCGAGTCGATGAACTGGCCCGAGCTGACGTTGCCGCTCGCGTTCATGCCCAGGTCGAGGTAAAGGGGACCGTAGAGGTCGAAATCGTTGTTGATCAGGGGGACCGCACTGGCTCCCAGGGCCGAGGCGTCCCACTCCCAGTTGGAGGCCGCGGAGTCGATCCACATGGTCGTGTTCTGTCCGATGGCAGCGGGTGCGGCGA
The DNA here is from genome assembly GCA_030746555.1 of Planctomycetota bacterium. GTDB lineage: Bacteria > Planctomycetota > UBA1135 > UBA1135. The sequence continues at coordinate 31,733 of JASLMK010000032.1, forward strand.
CGGCGATCAGGGCGCAAGCGGTGGTGGAGTCGAGTTTCATGGCGTTCTGGTTGGATGGGAGCCGGTCCCCTGCCCTGGCGGCGGGAGCGCCGCACCGCGGCGCCCAGGGGCGTCCTCGTACTGCATCAGGATTGTAGCCCGGAATCCAGCAGACGGCAGCTAGGGCGCCTGAGACGCCCCGCAGGACGCGAATCGTCACTTCGGAAGGGAGGATCCGCCGTTGTGGGCCGGTGACGGCACGGCCAGTCCCCGCCCGGGACTATCATGAACACGATGTCGTGGATCGTCCTGGGCCTCTCTTGCGGCGCCGGCCTTTGCGCCTCCGACCCCCTGCCGGACGCCGCCCTGCCCGACTCCCTGAGGCTCGACCAGATCCAGGCGGTGGGGACGCACAACAGCTACCACGTCGCTCCGCGCCTCGCGCTCCATCCTTCCCACCGCTACACCCACGCGCCCCTGACCGAGCAGCTAGACGTCCAGGGCGTGCGACAGCTCGAGATCGACGTTCACCTGCGGGAGGGTCACAGCCTCGAGGTCTTCCACCTGCCGGTCATCGACGAGGGGACCCACTGCCTGGAGTTCGAGTCGTGCCTCCGGAGCATCCGGGACTGGTCGGCCGCCAATCCCGCGCACGTGCCGCTGTTGATCTGGGTCGAGCCCAAGGACGAGCTCGATGAGGGCGTCGCCGGTCTGGTCTCGATCGAGGGACACTACGACCTGCTCGAGGAGGCGATCCGCGCCGTGTGGCCGCGCGAGGCCCTGCTCGTGCCCGACGACCTGCGCGGCGAGTTCCCCTCCCTCCCTCGGGCCATCGCCGAGCGCGGCTGGCCCACGCTAGGAGCGTGCCGCGGGAAGACGCTGTTCGCCCTGCTCGACACCCAGCGGCACCGCGATGCCTACGTTGGTGAGAACCCGACCCTCGAGGGACGCCTGCTCTTCGCGGCCTCGTCGCACGCCGACCAGCCCTTCGCGGCGCTGTTCAAGCTCGGCGACGTCAGGGGCCGGGAAGATCGCGTGCGCGGGCTGTTGGACGCGGGCTTCCTGGTGACCGCGACGGCCGACCACGCCGACGCGACCGTTGCGGAGAACCGCTCGCGCATGCGCGCGACCCTGCTCGCCGGCGTCCAGTACGTCAGCACCGACTTCCCCGCCGCCGTGGACGGGAGGGACTACTGGCTGCGCATGCCCGGTGGAGCCGGCGTGCGCGCCAATCCGGTGACGGGCCCGGCCCCGCCTGCCGCCGACGGTACGGGGAGCCCGGGCTCCGCGGGCCAGGGCCCGGGGGAAACGAGTCTCGAACAACGCGCCACGAAGCCTCGTGCCGGTTGGGGGTTACACTCCCAAGCCCACCCCTGACCGCCCGCGCGGCCGCCGCGGGCCCCCGCAAGGAAGACCCCGACATGATCCACCGCCGCTTGGCCGAGAGCTCTCGGGCCCTGGCCGCCCTGTGCGCCTGCTCCCTCTCCTTCTCCATCGCTTCCGCGCTCCCCCAAGCGGGGGGCGACGAGGTCGACGAGGCCCTGCGCAAGCTGGAGACCGAGGCCGACTCCGTTTGGGAGTTCCTGTCGAGCGCCTACGACGCCGACGAGGACGGGACGATCACCTACGCGGAGTACGCTCGCACCAAGGAGGCCTTCGAGCGCCTCGACTTGGACGGGAGCGGGACCCTCACGCGCGAGGATTTCTCCCGCGGCGGCGCCCAGGGGGGCGGCGGTCGCCGGGCCAGGGGCGAGCGGGGGCGCGCAGGTCGCGGGGGCCGGGGGGAAGGCCGCGGGCGCTCGGGGCGCGAAGGCCGCAGGACCGCCCGGGCCCGCAGTCCCAAGGAGGGCGCGCCGGCGCCCGACTTCGATCTCGTCGTGCTGGAGAAGCCCGCCGAGAAGCCCGGGGACGCTTCGAAGCCCGCCGGAGGCAAGGAGCGCAAGGAACCCGCTCAGCCGGGGGGCGACGGGGAGAAGGAGGGCAGGGACGACAAGAAGCCGGAGACGGTCAAGCTCTCCTCCTTCAAGGGCGCCAAGGCGGTGGTCCTGATCTTCGGCAGCTACACATGACCTCCCTTTCGTCGCTCGGTCGGGCGACTCAAGCAGCTGCAGGCGACCTACGGCGACAAGGTGGAGTTCCTCGTCGTCTACATCTCGGAGGCCCACGCCTTCGACGGCGCGTCACCGAGGGGAGGCAGGGACGGCAACCCGATCGTCGAGGAGCCGATCACGATCGACGAGCGGCTGGCCGTGGCCACCGTCTGCCGAGAGCGGCTGGACCTCTCGCCGATGACCGTCCTGATCGACGACATGCAGAACACGGCGGATCGGGCCTACGCCGGGTTCCCCGACCGTCTCTACCTGGTCGGGAAGGACGGGCGGATCGCCTATGCCGGTGACCCCGGCCCGATCGGGTTCCGGCCAGACGAGCTCGAAGCCGCCGTGCGCGTCGAGTTGGGCTTGCCGCCCCTCCCCGAGCCCGAGCCCCCGGCGGAGGACGAGGGCCCGGCCGAGGGCGACCGCCGGCGCGGCGGCGGGGAAGAACCGCGCTGAACCCCTCGCCCGAGTCTCTGGCCACCTTCGGCGTCTCCTTGGCGCGCCTGGAGGAGGAGCTGGACTGGGAGCGATTGGGGCGCTGTTACTGCAGCGAGGGAGGCGAGGCGTTCTTCCCGCCGGCCCAGCGCGAAGCGGTCCGTGACGCCGGATTGCTCCTGGCCAGCGACGTCGCCGCGGCCCTCGCCGGACGCGACGGCAGCAGCCTGTACTTGGGCGCGGCTCTCGCAGAGCTCGCGCCCATGCTCTGCGAGCGCCTCGTCCTCGGCCGCGGGGTGGTTGCTGTGAACCTGCCGTGCGAGGAGACCGACGAGCTCAACCGGGCCCTCGACGCCGTCTCCGAGACCCTCGACCACGATCTGGGGACGATCGAGACCGTTCCCCTCGAGTCCCTGGCGGGCGCGGGATTCGACCACGGCTGGCTCGTGAGCGTCCTGACCGATCCCGACGCCTTCCCGGCCCTTCACGACGAGCTCTACGAGCGCGGGGGAACGGCCCTGGCGACCGGTCGCGGCGACCCCGCCGAGGACCGGCAGCGCGCGGGCGCGCTGGTCGGCGGGCTGCTGGACGCCCTCTCGCCACCGTGCCTGCTGACCACCACCGACGAGGAGCTGGCCATCCTGAAACCGGCGTGCGAGCGCCGCGGCTGGCGCCTGGAGAGTGGCGGGCACGCGCGGCTCTCGGCGGTCGTGGGCGATCCGGTCCGCATCTGCCGCGCCGTGCGCACGTCGCAGCGGCAGCCCACGGCCGACGGCCCGTAGTCGGCAACCCAGGCGGCCGGCAAGCGGAGCCGTCTCGAGACGCGCCTAGCCCCGCGCCGCGCGGGCGAGCTTCTTGCGTCGGTCCGCGCAGAGCACCCGCTTGCGCAGGCGCAGGTCGCTCGGCGTCACCTCGAGCAGCTCATCGTCCTCGATGAACTCGAGGAACTCCTCGAGAGACATCTCGCACGGCGGCGCAAGCTGCACGGCGAAGTCCTTGGTCGAGGAGCGGATGTTCGTCAGCTTCTTGGTGCGGCAGGCGTTCACGGGCAGGTCGTCGAGTTTCCCGTTCGAGCCCACGATCATCCCCTCGTAGACCTGTACGCCCGGGCCGACGAAGAACACCCCGCGGTCGGAGAGGGAGTCGAGGGCATGGGCGACCGCCGCGCCCGCACGGTCGGAGACCAGCACTCCGGTCGAGCGGCGGGGGATGCGCCCGCCGTCGGGCTTCCAGGTGTCGAAGACGTGGCTGAGGATCGCCTCGCCCCGGCTGAGGCTCAACAGGGACGTGCGCGCCCCGATCAGGCTGCGCGCGGGCAGCGAGAACTCCAGGCGCGTCATGTTCCCGCGCGCGTCCATGTTCAAGAGCTCACCGCGGCGCCTGCCCAGGTACTCGATGATGCGCCCGGCGTGGTCGGTGGGGACCTCGACCGTCGCCCGCTCGTAGGGTTCGCAAGCGCGCCCGTCGACCTCGCGGATGATCACGCGCGGCTTGCCCACGGCGAACTCGAAGCCCTCGCGACGCATGTTCTCGATCAGCACGCCGATGTGCATCAGGCCGCGGCCCTTGACCTCGAAGCGGTCTCCCGCGGCCCCGGCGTTCACGGTGAGGGCCACGTCCCGCATCTGGGCGCGCTCGAGGCGGGCGAGCAGGTGGCGGCTGGTGACGAAGCGGCCTTCTTGCCCGGCGAAGGGCGAGTCATTGACCAGGAACTCCATCGTGATCGTGGGCTCGTCGATCGTGATCGCGCCCAGGGGCTCCACGTGCTCGGGGTCGCACAGGGAGTCCCCGATGGACAGGCCGTCGATGCCGGCGACGACGGCGACGTCTCCGGCGGCGACCGACTCTGCGGGGACGCGCTCGAGGCCGGCGTGTCGGAAGAGGCCCTTGACCGCAACGAGCGTGGTCTCCCCGCGATCGGGGTGGCACAGCCGCAGGCGCGCGCCCGCCCTCAACACGCCGCGTTCGACGCGACCGATGGCGATGCGGCCGACGAAGTCGTCGTGCTCGAGGGTCGTGGCCTGGAAGCGCACGGGCGCCGCGGAGTCGTTCAGCGGCTCGGGCACCTCGCTCAGGATCATGTCGAACAGCGGCGCGAGGCCGGAGCGCGGTCCGTCGGCCTCGGCGGCGGCGTAGCCGTCGCGCCCCGAGCCGTAGACGACGGGGAAGTCGAGCTGCTCCTCGGCGGCGCCGAGCTCGACGAACAGGTCGAAGACCTCGGTCAGCACGTCGTCGGGTCTCGCGTCGGCGCGGTCGATCTTGTTGACCATGACCAGGACGCGCAGTCCCTTCTCGAGGGCCTTGCGCAGGACGAAGCGCGTCTGCGGCATCGGTCCCTCGAAGGCGTCGACCAAGAGGAGGACGGCATCCGCCAGGGAGAGCGTGCGCTCGACCTGCCCGCCGAAGTCGGCGTGGCCGGGGGTGTCGACGATGTTGACGCGCACTCCGCCGTAGTCGATGGCGGTGTTCTTCGCGAGGATGGTGATGCCCCGTTCGCGCTCCTGCGCGTCGCTGTCGAGGGCGCGTTCGCGCAGCTGTTGGTTGGCGCGCACGGTGCCTGCGAAGCGGAACATGGCGTCGACCAGGGTGGTCTTCCCGTGATCGACGTGGGCGACGATGGCGATGTTGCGGATGCTCACGAGGGGCTCGTGGTCTGGGGGAGGACGCGGCGGACGCGGTCGAGACGGTAGGTCCGCAGGCCAGCCGCCCAGCGGCTATGAGCCTCCAGATAGTCCTGCTTGCGGCGGCGGTAGAGGAAGCGCGGCGTCAGGGTGATGTGCGCGGGGTGATCGCTGCCGTCGCCGTAGAGCAGGGTGACCTCCTCGTCGCGAGCCAGGGCGCGCTCGAGAGGACGCAGGCGGGGCGACATGCGAGGAGGAGCGGGCGCCTTGGAGGCGATCGTGAGGGGCGCGCGCCCGCCTCCCGAGGCCGCCGCGAGCCAGCCCTCCTCCCCGCCCGCGAGCTCCGTGCAGGCCTCGATGACCTGCCAGCAGTAGACGGCGTCGGCCAGGGCCCGGTGGCGCGGCCCGTCCTCGAGGTCGAGCAGCTCGACGAGGGTGTCGAGCTTGTGGTCGGGGGCGTCGGGGAGGGCGCGGCGGGCGAGGACGAGGGAGTCGACGAAGGCCCCGGGCGGCGGCGTGAGCCTCCAACGCGCGTACTCGTAGGCCAGGACGCGCGCGTCGAAGGCGGCGTTGTGGGCGGCCAGCGTGGCCTCGCCGGCCCAACTCGTGAACTCGGCGAGCACCTCCTGCGCCCCGGGGGCGGCGCGCACGTCGTCCTCTTCGATGCCGTGGATCTCGGATGCCTGCGGGTCGATCTCGACCTCGGGGCAGACGAGGCTCTCGAACTGGTCCACGATCTCCCCGTCCCGCACGCGCACCGCCCCAAGCTCCAACAGGTGCGGGGCTCCCGAGAAGTTCGCGGTCTCGGTATCGAGGATGACGATGGGCTCTGTCATGGTCGGTGGGCGGCGAGTAGTCCGGCATCGTACTCACCCGCCAAAGCCGCCACAACGGCGGCCTCCGTGCTCTCGCGGAGCCCGGATCTTCCAATCGCCCGAGCGCCGGGCGGGCTCCACGCCGTCGGGAGGCTAGCCGACGAGGGCCTCGAACTCCGGCGTTCCGCGCAACAGCTCGAGGTCGGTGTTGTTGAGCAGCTCGCTGCTGATGTAGAAACCGCGCGCGTGCGCGTTCTCGAGCTGGTCGAGGGCCCCGGGAACCTCCCCGATGACCGCGAGCACGCAGCCGGAGTTGTAGCTCGTGTAGCCGTCCTTGGGTGAGACCGACAGGGCTGCCTCCACCGTCTCGCGCGCCTCCTCGTGCTCGCCGGTGCGCCCGAGCAGCAGGGCCATGTGCAGGCGCGCTTCCTGGTTGTCTGGATTCCTCTCGATCTCCTCGCGCGCCGACTCGATCCCTTGCCGCGCCAGCTCCTCGGCCTCTTCGTGGCGCTCGAGTCGCTTGAGGACGCAGTAGAGGTGGTCGAAGGAGCCGATGTGGCTGGGCTGGAGCGTCGACGCCCGTTGCAGGTGGGGCTCGGCGTTCTCGAAGTTCCCCCCGCGTGCCAGGACCGCGCCCAGGAGGCGGTGCGCCAGCCACTCGGTCTCGTCGCACCCGATAGCGAGCCGGTACTCGCGCTGGGCTTCGGTGGATTGGCCGCTGAGGTGGTAGGCGAACCCCAGGGAGGTGTGGGCCTCGGCGCAATCGGGATCGAGAGCGAGGGCGTGATGCGCGTGCTCGCGGGCCTCGGCAAGGTAGCCCGTGTCCCCGTCCCAGTAGAGGTACTTGCGCACCATCGCCTCGGCCAGGCCGGCGTGGGCCTTGGCGCAGTAGCGGTCCGCCTCGATCGCGGACCGGAATCGATGGATGGCCGCCATGAGGTGCTTGGTCGTCCCCCGCAGGAGCTGGTCGTGGGCGTGGCGGGCGAGGCGCAAAGCCCGCGCCTTGTCGCGCAGGCTCCCCTCGCTCGGCGTGAGGGAGAACTCGGTCAGCCGCTTCTTCACGCGCCGCACGGCCGTGCGCACCAGGTCCGCCTGCAGCGACCACTCGTTGGAGTCGGACTCCTCGACGAGGTCGCGTGTGCTCTCCCGCGAGGCGTCCCGTGACCTGTCCGGGGCCCAACGCTCCAGGTTCAGCACCAGCTTGCCGTGAGGGCTCTTGACCTCCAACGCCGTCCGCAGCACGTAGTCGAACTCCTCGCCCTCGCCGATGTCGTCGCTCTCCCGCAGGGCGACGTCGACTCCCTTCAGACGCGTCAGCTCCGTTGCGAGGTCCTTGCGAAGCCCGCCCGCGATCACGGCACATTCTCGCTCGCTCTCGCCGCAGGTCGTGGGCGGGAGCAGGAGTCGCGCGTCCAGAGCCGCCGGCTCGGTGCCGCCCGTGCGCGCGGAGGCGTTCACCGCCTGCAGGGCGCCCAGCGCTTCCGCCGCGCTCTGGAAGCGCTCCTCGGGGCGGGCCCTCAGGCAGCGCAGGATGAACTCCTCGAGTTGGAGGGGGAATCCCTGGCGGATGTGCGAGGGTCGGCGCGGGCTGCCGTCGAGGATGCCCATGCAGACCTCGGGGAAGCTCTTCCCGGGGAACGGCAGGGCGCCGGTCATGACGTGGTAGAGCACCGAGCCGAGGGAGAAGATGTCGGACGCCTTGGTCAGGTCGTCCCCGCGGACCTGCTCGGGGGACATGTAGAGCACGGTCCCGACCAGCATTCCGTGCTGGGTGATCCCCGACTCGTTGCTGGCCCGGGCGATGCCGAAATCGAGCAACTTCACCATCCCGTCGTCCAGCAACATGATGTTGGCCGGCTTGAGGTCGCGGTGGATGACGCCGCTCGCGTGGACCGTCTTGAGGGCGGAGGTCGTCTGGGTGGCGATCTTCCTGCACTCCTCGTAGCCGAGCAACTGGTCTTTGAGCACCTTGTCCAGGGTGCGACCGGCGAGGTACTCCATCACGATGAAGGAGGTCCCCTGGTCCTTCCCGTACTCGAAGACCGTCGCGATGTTCTCGTCGGAGAGGTTGCTCGCGTGGCGCGCCTCACGGTGGAAGCGCTCGTCGGCCTTGGGGTCGATCTCCGCGTGGGCACGCAGGATCTTCAGGGCCACCGTGCGCCCGAGCTCGACGTCGGTGGCCTTGTAGACTTCACTGAGAGGCCCTTCCCCGAGCCGGTCCCGCTCGGGGTCGAATTCGAAGTGTGCGAATCGCATTGGGGACTGGGGATCCCGGGCGGCCGCTCTCCGACCGCCGCCTGTACTGCATTCTACCGGTTCGAGGGCCATCTGAGGGGGGGCGGGGGCGGTCTCGTGGAGAGACTGCCTCCGACCCGTTTCTAGGCCGGAGCGCTCGCCGTGTAACGGCCGCTCTCCTCGCCGGTCCGCCCCGCCCGGGGAGAGGAACCGCGCCGACGCGCCCTCAGGGGAACAGGTGGTCGAGGCCGTGGATCAGGGAGCCGCCGAAGAAGCCGGTCGCGCCGACCGCCAGGGCGCAGGCACACCACGCCACGCGGGTCCAACCGCCGATTCCCCGGCCCTCCGAGCGCGCATCGCGCTCGACGAGCCAGGCCAGGAGCAGGGCGCAGAGGGCCGTGGCGAGCCCCAGCCAGCGGTGGGTCTCGAGCATCCAACTCCCCCGCACGTCCAGGGCGTTCAGCCAGCCCAGACCGGCGGCGGCCACGGCGCTCGCCGCGCCGCCGTGGACGCACCAGCGGGCGGTGGAGCGGGAGCCGAGGGCACCGGCGAGGCCGGCGAAGAGCAAGAGGGCGATCGGGAAGTGGGCGACCATGGGGTGCAGGCGGCCGGTCCAGGAGCGCCAGCGCACCCAGGCCGAGGGGGCCGCCGCGCCGCCCTCGGCCGCACCCGCGTCGTCGGCGGGCTCGACCGCCGGCAGGGGCGCTCCGGCGTCGATCCACCAGCGCACGAGCGCCAGCTCGTCGAGGCTCATCGAACCGGCCTCGGAGTCGGGCGGTGGCATGACGATGTCGGGATCGGGATCGGTCAGGCTGACCCACAGGGAGACGTCGGCGAGGTCGCCGCTGGCCCGGTAGTCCTCGATCTCCACCCAGTCGGGAACCCAGGTCTCGTGGTCGCGGACGTCCTCGATCCAGTTCTGCGCCTTCTTGTTCCCGGGGCCGGGCGCGTGGCACTCGACGCAGTAGCGCACCATCAGCTCGGTGGCGCGGCGGGCGAGGTCGTCGGAATCGTCGGGGCCGGCGGCGGAGGCGGTGAGCGCGGCGAGGATCGGAATGAGCACGGGCGGCGGAGGATGGCAGGGGGAGGGGATCGGGCGATCAGGCGCGGATCTTGCCAGATGCGCCCGCCGGCCGCACGGCCCACCCTCCCTCGTGGGAGCCCGGTCGGATCAGCCACCGCCGGCGGGCCGGCGTGCGCACTTCTCCGCAGTCGAGTTCGGCCTGCGCACGGCTGCCATCGGCTCTGACGACCTGCTAGGCTCCCGGCCCCCCCGCGCCCGCGGCGGACCCTCTCCGATGCAGGTCTTCATCCCCACCGAGAGCGCTCCCGGCGAGACGCGCGTCGCCGCGACCCCCGAGACGGTGGCGCGCCTGGTCAAGCGCGGGGTCGCGGTCACCGTCCAGGCCGGAGCCGGCGCGCGGTCCTACTTCGTTGACGAGGCCTTTCGGAAGGCGGGGGCCGAGATCGCCGACGCCGCCGCCCCGGCGGGCGCCGCCCTCGTGGCGCGCGTCCAGCCGCCCTCGGCCGAGGAGATCGAGGTCCTCGCCGAGGGGAGCGTGCTCGTCGGCCACGTCTTCGCGACCGCCGACCGGTCCCGGGCCGAGCGCCTCGCGAGCCGGGGCGTGACCACCTTCGCCATGGAGCTCGTCCCGCGCACCAGCCGCGCCCAGACCATGGACGCCCTGAGCTCCCAGGCCACCGTGGCCGGCTACAAGGCCGTCATCCTGGCCGCCGAGAGTCTGGACAAGCTCTGCCCCTTGTTGATGACCGCGGCGGGCACGGTGAAGCCCGCGCGCGCCGTCGTGTTCGGCGCGGGCGTCGCCGGCCTGCAGGCCATCGCGACCGCCCGGCGCCTGGGATGCGTCGTGGAGGCGACCGACATCCGCGCTGCCGCCAAGGAGCAGGTGGAGAGCCTGGGCGCGAGGTTCATCGACGTGCCGGGCGCGGAGGACATGGAGGACGAGGGCGGCTACGCGCGCGAGGCCGACGAGGAGTTCCTCGCCCGCCAGCGCGAGGAGGTCGCGCGGCGGGTGGAGGGTGCGGACATCGTGATCACGACCGCCCAGATTCCTGGCCGGCCGGCGCCGCGGCTGGTGTCGGAGGAGCTCGTGCGCTCCATGCGCCCCGGCAGCGTGATCGTGGACCTGGCCGTGGAGAGCGGCGGCAACTGCGAGCTGTCGGTTCCAGGCGAGACGGTCGAGTGCCACGGCGTTCGGATCGTCGGGCAGCGCAATCTCCCGGCGAGCGTCCCGCGGGACGCGAGCTCGCTCTACGCCAAGAACGTGCTCGCCCTGCTCGGCCTGATGTACGACGGCGAGGGCGCGTTCGCCCTCGATCTGGAGGACGACGTCCTGGCCGGGTGCCTCTTGACCCACGGCGGTGCCATCGTCCACCCGGCGACCCTGGAGCAGCTCGGGATGGCCCAGGCATGATGCTCGGCCTGCTCCTCTCCCTCCCGGTCGCCGACGGCGCCACTGGCGGCTTCCTCGTCGTCGGATTGTGGGTGTTCCTCCTGGCGATCTTCGTGGGCGTCGAGCTGATCACGAAGGTCCCGCCGACCCTGCACACGCCCTTGATGTCGGGCGCCAACGCGATCAGCGGCATCACCCTCGTCGGCGCCCTCTCCTGCGCGGCGGCGGACTTCCCCCAGGCCGGCCGCGTGCTCGGGTTCCTCGCCATCACCCTGGCGACCATCAATGTCGTCGGCGGATTCCTGGTCACCGACCGCATGCTCGGCATGTTCGGGGGCGCAGGGCGCGGGAAGAAGGATGCCGACTGACCCGATGGGCGCCTTCACGATGGAGAGCCCGCTCATCCAGGGCGCCTACATGGCGGCGGCCCTGCTGTTCATCCTGGGCATCTCGCGCCTGGCGCGGGTGAGGAGTGCGCGCCAGGGCAACCGGATCGCAGCCCTGGCGATGTTCTTGGCGGTGGTCGCCACGACCATCGCCCTGTGGGGAGACGCCGAGCGCGAGACCCTCTGGGCCACCCTGGCGGGCGGCGTCGTCCTGGGCGCGCTGATCGGCATCGTCCTGGCCAAGCGCGTGGCGATGACCGCCATGCCGGAGCTGGTGGCCCTGTTCAACGGCCTCGGCGGCGCGGCCTCGATGCTCGTCGCCTGGGCCGAGCTGGAGCGGGCGCGCGCGGAGTGGGCCAGCGCCCCGCGCGGGGCGGACGGATTGGTCGTGAGCGAGGGCGCCTTCGGCCTGGGAACCGTGAACCTCGCCACCCTACAGGGGCCGCTCTTCGCCGTGGCGGCGGTGCTCTCGATCCTGATCGGCGCGGTCACCCTCTCGGGCAGCCTCGTCGCCTACGGGAAGCTCGCCGGGAAGATCCGCGGCTCCCGCCTCGGCCCCCTGGGGATCCGGCCCCTCAACGCCGTCCTGCTCGCAGTGGCCCTGGCCGCCGCCTGGACCGTGGGCTTCGGCATGGCAGGCAACCCCGAGGCCGTCGAGTGGGCTGTCTACGCCCTCGTCGCCCTGACCCTCCTGTTGGGCGTCGGCCTGGTCGTGCCGATCGGCGGCGCGGACATGCCGGTGGTGATCTCGCTCTTGAACTCGTACTCGGGTCTCGCGGCCTGCGCCACCGGCTTCGTCCTGCAGAACAACCTGTTGATCGTGGCCGGTTCCCTCGTCGGGGCCTCGGGGCTGATCCTGACCCGGATCATGTGCCGCGCCATGAACCGCTCCCTCGCCAACGTGCTCTTCGCGGGCATCGACGCCGGGGCTGACGCCGGCGACCAGGAGTACACCGGCGTCAAGTCCACCTCCGCGGCCGAGCTGGCGATGGTGCTCGACGCGGCGCAGTCGGTGATCTTCGTCCCGGGCTACGGCCTGGCCGTGGCCCAGGCCCAGCACAAGGTCCAGGAGCTGGCGACGATGCTGGAGGCGCGGGGCTGCGAGGTGCGCTACGCGATCCACCCGGTGGCGGGGCGCATGCCGGGCCACATGAACGTGCTGCTCGCCGAGGCCAACGTGCCCTACGAGCGCCTCTTCGAGCTCGACGAGATCAACGGCGACTTCAAGAACACCGACGTGACGATCGTCGTGGGGGCCAACGACGTCTGCAACCCCGCCGCCTACGAGGAGGGCTCGGCCATCGCCGGCATGCCCGTGCTCGACGTGTGGGACTCGCGGACGGTCGTGGTCGTCAAGCGCTCCCTCTCTCCGGGCTACGCGGGCATCAAGAACGCGCTCTTCGAGCGCGACAACGCCCTGATGCTCTTCGAGGACGCCAAGGCCGCCATCGAGGAGACGGCCGGGGAGCTGGGCGAGCTGTAGAACGGCCGGGGGGTGCGCGACACCGGCAGGCCGGTTGCTACCTTGGGGTCGTGGAGCGCCCGACCCAAGCCCGCCCCGCGGCCCCGCGCAGGGGGCCGCTCGGACATCGCGTGTTCGTCCTTGGGAGGTGGTGGGGGATCCGCGTCGGGGTCGACTCGAGCTGGCCTCTGATCTTCGCCCTCCTCTGCCTGGCCTTCACCCAGAGCTTCGGAGAACGCCACGAGGACTGGTCGATGGCCCTGCGCTGGACCGTGGGCGTCATGGCCGGCCTGGTGTTCTTCGCTTCCGTGCTCCTGCACGAGCTCGGGCACAGCTTGACCGCGCGCGCCGTCGGCCTGCCGGTCGTGGCGATCACCCTGTTCCTGTTCGGCGGCGTGGCCCAACTGGCCGAGGAACCCACCCGGCCCAGGGACGCGTTCATGATCGCCGTGGCGGGACCGGCGGTGAGCCTGTTCTTGGGGCTGTGCTTCCTGCTCGTCTGGCTGCTCGTTCCCGGCGAGCTGTGGGCCGGCACCCTCTCCGCCGGGTGCCTCCAGCTCGGCGTCCTGAACCTGCTGATGGCGGGGTTCAACGCCGTCCCCGGGTTCCCCCTCGACGGTGGCCACGTCCTGCGCGCCGTGCTGTGGGGGGCGACCGGCGACTTCCAGCGCGCCACGCGCATCGCCGCCGGCGTCGGCGCGGTCTTCGCCAGGGTCCTGATCGTCACCGGTCTGGCCCTGGTGGTCTTCACCGGCTGGTTCGCCCTCGGCGCCTGGCACGTCCTGATCGGCTGGTTCCTCCTGCGGGCAGCCCGCACGACCTCGACCCAGACCGCCCTGCGGGCGACCTTGGAGGGCCTGCGCGTGGAGGACATGATGTGCGCGGAGCTGGTCACCGCCGAGGGCTACACGAGCGTCGCCGACGCCGTGGAGGGTCCCCTGGCTGAGGGGCCGCGCTCGTCGGTCTTCGTGGTCGAGGGCGGCGAGCTGATCGGCGTTCTGGGCCCCGCGGAGATCGAAGCCGTGCCCGCCGGGCGCCGGCCCTTCGCCGCCCTGCGCTCGGCGATGACCCCACGCTCGCGCATGGTCGGCGTCTCGGGGCGCGACAAGGTGCTCGACGCCCTCTTGTTGATGGGGGAGCTGGGGGTGGACGAGCTGTGCGTGTTCGCCGACCGCGCGCCCATTGGGGAGATCCGCAGGGGGATGGTGCAGGCTGCTACGCGGGCGGGTGGGGCGCCAAGCGCGCCGTCGCCCTGAGGGGCGCCGGTCACCGCATCCTGTTCCCGGCTTCACCTCCGATTCACAATCCGTGGCGACGATTGCGTGCAATCCAGGCAACGGTCGACGACGCCGTTGCCCGACCTTCACCCCGGATTATTCATGAACACGCACACCAGACTTCGCAACCGGCCGTCTTCGACGGCCTCTCGGCCCCTGGCGGCGCTTTACGGAACCTGGCTTCCTCGACGACCCGTTCAGGGTCGCCTGCGTCGCCAGAACCCGCAAAGC
>JASLMK010000033.1 GCA_030746555.1 Planctomycetota bacterium
CTCCCCTGGGAGCGGTCTGCCGGAGGGCTCACCGGCCGAGTACGCCGCCGCCCTATGGGACTTCGAGGGGAGGGGCGCGCCCGCCTGGGAGCTTCGGCTCCACCAGGGGCAGGCCAGGGGAGCCGTCTTCCCCGGAGCGGCCCGCACCGGCGGCTTCGGTTTCGCCATCGACACGGGGCCCGGGGGGGCGGACGCGGACGCCCAGGTGCACGTTCGCGTGCGGCCTTCCACGGACTACGTCCTGGAGGGCCACCTGCGGGCCCGGGGCCTCGTCTCCGCGGGCGCGACTGTGTGCGGGGCGTTCTTCATCGGGGAGTTCGACTACGCGCGCAGTGACAACCTGGACTGGAACGACCCCGTGGTCTGGCACCGCGATCTCCCCTCGGCCACGGACTCGCCCGGAGAGTGGGTGCCGGTCCGCTACGAGTTCCGCACCGGCGCGACCACCCGGATGCTGCGGATCGCCGCGAGCCTGGGCAACTGGGGCTTCGCCAGGGGAGGCCTCGACTTCGACGACGTGCGTCTCCTGGAGGTGGCCCACTCCTCCGCAGCGGCGTCCCGGACCGGAGGCGACGCGACCCTCTCGGGGGCCGCGTCGCCCGACCGGGCGCTGCGGATCACCCACGTCACGCTGGCGGGCGAGACGCGCCGGTGCCTCGGTGCGCGCGCCGACTCCGAGTTCGAGGTCCGGCTGCGGGTGCCCGAGCGCGCGGAGCTCCGGTTCGGAATCGGCGTGGAGGAGCCCGGCTGGACGGTGCCGGGAGACGGCACGCGTTTCGAGGTGCTCGTCGGAGCGGGATCGGCGGTACACGGCGTGTACTCCCGCCACCTCCACCCGGCGGGCTCGAACTCCGACCGCGGCTGGCGGGACGGCGCTATCTCGCTCGCGCCGTGGGAGGGTCGGGAGATCTCCATCCAGCTCCGGACCCGGGCGTCCCGCCCCGGCGCTCCACTCCGGGACGCCGCCGGGGACCTGGGCGTGTGGTCGAACCCCAGGGTCGTCGTCCCCCGCAGCCCCAGTGAGGAAGCCGGCCGACCCGACGTGGTGCTGATCACGATCGACACCCTGCGCCCAGACCACCTCGGCTGCTACGGCTACGAGCGCCCCACGAGCCCGGCGATGGATCGGCTCGCCGCCGAGGGCGTGCTCTTCGAGAACGTCTACACCACCGTCCCGCGCACCTCCCCCGCGGTCGCGTCACTGATGACGGGTCTCTACCCTCGAGCCCACGGGCTGACCACGCTGCTCGACTCCCTCGCGGTGCGCCACCAGACATTGGCGGAGCGCCTGGCGGAGGCGGGCTACTCCACGGGGGCGGTGGTGACCAACAACGTCGCTCTGAGGACGGGGCTCGGGCAGGGATTCCACACCTTCATCGACCACGCCGACGTGTGGGTGAACGACCCGCGCACGCGCGCGGAGCACCTGGCGGCGGAGGCGGCCGAGTGGCTGGCGGCGCATGGGCAGGAGCCCCTGTTCCTCTGGCTGCACCTCTGGGACCCCCACTTCCGATACCTGCCTCCCTCCCCCCACGACCGGTGGTTCGCTCCCGGCCGACGCACCCCCTTCGACCTCTACCAGCGGATCGATCGGGGAGAGCTCACCCTGGGAGAGCTCTACTTCCAGGGGGACCTCTCCCCCGCCGAGCTACAGCGGGCCATCGACCTGTACGACGGGGAGATCCGATACACCGACGGAGTGCTCGGCCGTTTCCTCGACTACCTCGACGACGCCGGCATCCTGGAGAACGCCTGGGTCGTGCTCACCTCCGATCACGGGGAGAGCCTCGGGGAGCAGGGGTACTTCTTCGAGCACGGGGAGTACCTCTACGACTCCACGCTCCGCATTCCCCTCGTCATCCGGGCTCCCGGCGGGGCGGGAGGAGGCCGGAGGGTGAGCCGGAGCGTCTCCATCCTCGACGTGGTCCCGACCGTGCTCGGGGCGGTGGGTCTGTCGGCACCGGTAGGGCCCGGGATGGACCTGCTCGCCGGCGACGGCGGCGACGTCCCCCCCCGCGAAGCCCTCTTCGGCGAGACGGGGCGACGCTTCTTCCCCGAGAACCCCCGCAGGCCCGTGAGCGGCACCGCGGGCAACTGGCTCGCGGTCGTCTCGGGCGGGTGGAAGCTGATCCGCGTTCCGACCCCGGGGGGCGCCATGCGGGAGCTCTACGATCTGCGGCGAGACCCGGGCGAGACCCGCAACCTCTTCGACGCGCACGACCCCCGGGCGCAGCAGCTCGAGGAGAAGCTGGACGCCTGGGTCGCGAGCTTCGAGGGGGGCGGGGAAGCGGAAGCGGTGATCGATCCCGAGTCGGCGGCGCGCCTGCGGGCGCTCGGTTACCTGGACTGAGGACGTTGAAGCTCGACCGCCTGGCCGAAGTCATCGCGGGGCACCGCGCGCTCCCGCTCCTCGTTCCGCTCGCCGCCGTGCTCTGGTCCGGGCTCGCCCTGTGTCACGAGGCCGCTGCGCCTCCGGATCTGAACGACTCCATCGTGCACGCGGGGCTGACCCGCGCCGTCCTGGGAGAGTGGGCGGAGGGGCGCAGCGGACTGGACCCGTGGGTGGCCGACTGGGCGTTCGGCTACCCCGTGCTCCGCCACTACCAGCCCGCCAGCTACCTCTGCACCGCCGCCGTCACGGTCCTGCTGCCCGGTGATGTGGACCCGGCGCGCGTGCTCGACGTGCTCACCTGGCTGGGGCTCTGTCTCCACCCGCTGCTCCTCTACGCCGCGGCGCGCTGGGCCGGCGTGGATCCCTGGACGGCGGGGCTCGCGGGGGGGCTCTCCTGCCTCGTGCAGTCGCCG
>JASLMK010000034.1 GCA_030746555.1 Planctomycetota bacterium
GCCGTTGCTGACGCCGTAGAGACCCGCGGGCACGACGAGCTGGGTGGTCGTCCTCTCCGGCTTGTCGTCGGGGTTGAAGTAGCTCGCCTTGCCGGGCCACCAGGAGTGGGAGCCCAGGCCCTGGCAGGAGGTGTTGATCCAGGGCCGCCCGTCCTCGGTCTCGACCCAGTGGAATCCGCTGAAGCCGCCGCGCCTGGCGGTCGGCTGACCGCGGTAGTGGACGCGCACGGCGAACTCGCCGCCGCGCGGGACGGCGCGGTCGAGCTCGCAGGCGAGGGCGTCGCCCTCGTGGCTCCACTCGATCGCCTTCCCCTCGCCGTCGGTGCACTCCAAGACCTCCATCGCCTCGACGAGGTCGAGCACCACCGTCCCCAGCTCGTCGGCGAGGACGCGCGCGTGCGTGGTGACTCGCCCCTCCAGGGTGCGGGTCTGTGGTTGGACCGCGAACGCCAGGTCGTAGGCCAGGACGTCGTAGTCGTCCCGCGGATCGCCGAGCGCCGCGGCCGTGATGAGAGCCAGGAGAGTCAGCATCCGGAGAATGTACCGTGTCGCACTCTCCCCATGCCCGCCCGACACGAAAGTGCCGCACACCCGCGGCCTCGGACGGCGCAAGCTCCACGGTGGAGGGCCGGCGCACGCGAGGAGCCGCACCCGCTCGTTTGCCGTCTTCATGGCGTGGATCGCCGGGTGGGCTTCTCCTGGTGGACGGCGCCGGTGCTCGTAGCCTGCGACAGGAAGACCCCGGGATCCCGACTCCGGCCACCGCCCTCGCCTCCCGCGTCCCGGCGACACCCGAGGAGTGCGGGTGGCGGCGGGTGTGCGGCACCTTGCTGTCACGCGGCACTTCCTTGCCTGGGAGGTGACGGAGTGTGTGCGACACCGAACTGGGGCGAGTTTCAGGCGGTTTGTGTGTCTGGTTCCCCGGCCTTCCGTGCTCTACGGGAAAGGGAACGTCCGACACCCGCTTCCAAGAAAGGGAAGGTCCTGAAATGAAACGACTCCATCTGCTGGCTCCCCTGGCCCTCGCCATCGTGGCCCTCACCAGCTGCATCTCCTCCAAGAGCTACGTCGACCCGCAGTTCCGCCGGGCCACCATGGAGGAGCTCACGGTCCCGGACAGTCCCCCGCGCGTGGCCCTCGTCGTCGAGTTCCAGCGGAATGGGGCACCCATGCCCGCTGGCGACGGGGAGTTGCGCTCCGCCGTGGTGGCCGCCCTCCGCAAGACCGGCCTGGCCACGGTCGTCTCCGATGGCGGGGAACGAACCCTGCGGGTGGTCGGCAACAACATCGCGGACGTATCTGCCGCCAAGCTCAGCGGCTTCGGCACCGGCCTGACCTTGGGCCTCGCGGGGAGCACAGTGACGGACTTCTACGAGTTCCAGATCGAACTCAGCGGGGGAGGCCGCGAGACACAGGGCACCTACAAGCACGCCGTTCACTCCCGAGTCGGCGCCGGTTCAGCCCCCATTCCCGGAGTGGAGCCCAGCTCCACTGGCCAGGCCTTCTCCCAGGTCGTGGAGGACGTCTTGCTCAACTTCTTCAGCGACCAGCAGGCCGCGGGAGCGCTGACTCTCGATCGCGGTCACCCCCGACCGGTCTCCTAGCCTCCTCCTCCGAACGGTCGCGACCAGATGACAGGCCCGGGTGCTACGCCAGGTGCGTCACCCGGGCACCTGGCCTCCGGCGGCCCGTGCCTAACCTTGCCGCCGACCCTCGTGCCCGCTGAGGCGAGTAGGGTCTCGTGACAGTCGCGCCGTCCACCAAGCCGGCGAGCAAGACCCCCCGCCGGACCCCGGAGTCGCTCGGTGCCCCGAGATGGGCGTCGAGCGGGTGCGCTGGACCGCAGGTCGATCACTGTGCCAGAGGAAGCGGGGGCCGTGCGGGGGCATGGGGAGGGGAGACGAGGTGAACCGTCGGCAGGAGCTCGGGGCCGAGGGGCAGACCACGGCACTCCAGGTTCCGAGTGATCCTCGCGGCGTTGCCGTTCCCTCTGTTCGGCGCCTGCAGGGGCGTGCCTGCCGGATCGAGTGCGGCGATCGTCGCCCGTGGGGTGATGGGGGGTGTGCGCCGCGGAGTGGACACCGTAGGGTGCGACGAAGGACGATCGCTGCAGGCCTGTCGATCTGCCTGGCGCTCGGTGGGGGCGCCCAGGACGGCGCCGGTGCTCGTAGCCTGCGACAGGAAGACCCCGGGATCCCGACTCCGGCCACCGCCCTCGCCCCCCGCGTCCCGGCGACACCCGAGGAGAGCGGTTGGCGGCGGGTGTGCGGCACCTTGCTGTCGTTGGGGTGGCGAAGGGTGTGCGACACCGTACTGCGACACCGTACTGTGCCGACGGCTGCCGATCCCTCCTGACGGCAGTCTTGAGGGCCGGGCCGCCGGAGCGAGACCTCGTCGGGGAGCGGAGGAGCATCGAGGAGGCGATGGCCCCACGGTTTCGGATCTCATCCGCCACCTCATCGGCACGGTCTTGCCGCACTACCTGGCCAGGGACGTGAACCGCGGGAGCCCCTCCACAGGAGGCCCTCCCTCTGGGAAGAGCGAGCTCGTGCCGCACGTGACCGGGCGCTGGGGGATTCCCGAGGTGTCGCCCTCCCCTGCGCCGGATTCCCTCAGCCGGTTGCCCGGCGGCTCGCGTGCGCGACCCGTCCGACTGCCGGGTGATGGGGGTGTGCGCGGCTGCGCGGACAGCGTAGGGTTCGACGGAAGATGATCGCCGCCGGCCTGTCGATCTGTCTCGCCATCGCCTCCGGCACCCAGGACGGCTCCCGGGAGCCGCACGAGGTGCGGTTGGAGCGCGGGCGCGCGGCGTTGGAGGCGGGTCGGCCCGCCGAGGCCGCCGGGCACCTGGAGAGCGCCCTGCTGTGGCGGCCGGCTTCGGAGGAGGTCCTGACCCTTCTGATCGAGGCCGCCGCGGACGCGCCCGACGTCGCGGCGCTGTGGGCGCAGGTGCTGGCGACCGCCACGGTGGATGGGGCTGGGCGGTCGGGGGCCGGCCGGGAGGCGGCGAGCGCGATCGGCGGGGCGGACTCCACGGCGATGGCGCTGGCGCGCGCCCGGGCCGCGGCGGTGGGGGAGCTCGTCGACCTGGCGCGGGCACGCGAGCGACGCATCGCGCGCGAGCCGGCCCGGGCGGTGGAGGCCTGGTGGGCCGGCGGGCTGGCGCGCGAGCTGGCCGGGGCCGCTCCGGCGCTCCTCGCCTCCTGCGAGGGCGCTCCCGGCCCCGAGGTCCCCGTGGCCAGCAAGTTGCCCGCGAAGGCCACGACCGCCCTGCGCAAGGTGATGCGCGGAGCCCTCGCCGGCGGCAGGGGCGGGGAGGCGGCGCGCGCCGCGCTGGTCCTCGCCGGCCTCGGCGCCCAGGCGGGGTTCGACGACCTGCAGGACGAGCCGCACTCCAGCTCCTCCGGCCTCGCAACGGAGGCGGCCGGCGCCCTCGCCAAGGCGCGCAAGATGATCGAGCGCGGCCTGCGCGAGCCCTGGTCCCTCGAGGAGCTCGAGGGCCTCGACGAGGAGCAGGCCGTCGCCTTCACCCGCGACCACGGCCACTTCGCCAACCCCGCCCGCGGGCTCTCGCCCGACGGGCTCTACCTCGTCGAGACCGTCTGCGGCTTCGAGACGATCCTCGGCGTGGTGGCGACGGTCGAGGACCACCACCGGCGCCTCGCGGGCTGGTTCGGTGAGGACCCCTTCGAGGACCGCCGCGGCCTCGTGCGCGTCGTGCCCGAGTCGGCGGGACTGGAGGCGGAGAGCACACCCTTCTGGTGGGCCGGCGGCTTCCAGGCCGGCGACCTGACCGTGTTGAAGTTCAGCTGCGGGACCATCGAGGGCCTGGGCCACGGCCTGACCCACGAGCTGACCCACCGCTTCGACGGCGCGCTCTTCCCCGGCATCCCCGCCTGGCTGGCCGAGGGCCGCGCGGTCTGGACCGGCGGCGCCTACGGCTGGTCGGGGGACGAGCGCTTCGTCGACGACTACGTCTCCTTCGGGACGGTGGAGAGCGCCTTCATCAAGGGCTACGGCGGCCGGCGAAACCTCGAGAAGCTGATCGAGGGGACGATCGACGACTACCGCGACAACTACGTCGCCGGCTACGCCCTGTACGTGTACCTCGCGAGCTGGGAGGAGGACGGGCGGCGTGTGTTCGCCGACCGGCTCGAGGGCTACATGCGCGACATCTCCGAAGGGCGCGACGACCCCCTGGCCTGGTTCGCCGAGTGCTTCGCCGACGGCGCGGAGGGCCGTCCGGAGGGGATGGAGGCCTTCGCCAAGGGCTTCGGCGAGTTCGTGCGCGGGTTCTACTGGGACTCGCGGGCGCCCTGGACCTCGCGCTATGAGAGCTCGATCGACCGCGTCGGCGGGCCGTGGGTCTACGACGAGCCGACCTGGACCTGGGAGCGCAGCCGCGCCGAGCCCTACTACGGCCAGGACCACGCGCGCAGGGCGGGGGAGCTCCTCCTCGAGCTCGGCAAGCAGCGCGAGGCGAGCGAGGCCCTCCTGTGGGCCCTCGCCGTGGACGAGCGCTCACCCCTGCGCAGCGAGCGCCTCGCGGCCCTGCTCGAGGACCTCGGCGCCCAGGGCGCGGCCTGGTGCCTGCGCAACGAGCACGAGCGCCTCCACCGCCGACCGGCCGACGGCGCCGGGACGCCCTGCCCCTTCGCGCGAGAGCTCGGACGCACGACCTCCTTCCTGGCCGAGCTGCGCGAGGCGGCGGCGTCCGCCGGCGCCGCACGGCGCCCGCTCACCGCCCGCGCCCTCGCCGGCGAGCACGACCGCCTCGCGGCGGCCCTCGGCCTGCCCCTCGTCGGCGCCGCCGCGCAGGACTCCCCGCCCGCGACCGCGGGCCCGTCCCGCGCCTCGGTCGAGACCCCCGCGCGCCTCTTCCCCGCCGACGGCTGGGTCGAGGACGGCCTGACCGGCTACGAGGAGCGCCGCGTGCGCGGCCTGTGGTACGCCCAGGCCGACGGCAACCTCCACGTGGGCCGCTCGCGGCCGCGGGACGCCACCGGGCGCCTCGACCGCGCCTCCCACCAGCGCCACGCCTTCGCGCGCACGGAAGAGTGGCAGCACGCCGGACGCTACGCGGTCCGCGCGCGCGTCCGCTTCACCACCTCCTACGTCTCCGCCGCCCTCGTCCTCGGCTACACGCGCCGCGACCGCAACCTGCGGGTCCACCTCTCCGCCGGCGACTTCCAGTACGCGATCGGCAAGAAGGAGGAGAGTGCGGAGATCGAGGGCGTCGGCTGGCGCGTGGCCGGCCTGCGCGACCGCGACGGGCCGCTGTCGGGCTCCGCGCGCGGCGGGCGGGCGGACTTCGACGCGCCGCGGGCCCACTTCTCCATCGAGGCCGTCGTCGACGGCGCGGCCCTGCACCTTTGGATCGAAGACCGGCACGTGGGCACCTACCACACGGTCGACGGCCAGCCGATCGAGGGCTCTGTCGGTTTCGCCACGAGCATGGGAGCGATCGAGGTGATCGAGCCCACCGTCCAGCGCCTCGACCGCGGCGCTGCCCTCGGGAGCGGGGTCGACGGCACCCACGAGGCCCTGTTCGGCCTCGACCTCGCGCGCCTCTCGGCCGCGCCCCTGAAGGCGCTGGTCAACCGCTCCGTGCGCGGCCTGCGGCCCTCGGTCCGGGGCACGGTCCTGGCCTTCTCGCCCATGCCCCTGGTGGAGGAGGGCGAGCCTCCCGACGTCGAGGCGGCGCTGGAGCGCGGCGAGCGCTTCGCCCGCCGGACCCTGTCCCTCTTGCACGACGCCTTCGCCGCCCAGCCCGTCGTGCTGGCCCTCTCCGACCTCGTCCCTCCCAGGGCCCGCGACGCCCTGGAGGCCCAGCTGCGCGAGGAGTACGGGGAGCGCGTGTCCGTCGTCTCTTTCTCCGAGCCCCGCCTCACCGTCGACCCCGACGCGCCGCTCCCCGGCTACCGCCAGTCCTGGCTGTGCTTCGTCGACTCCGCCGCCGTCCTGCGCGTCGCCGAGCGCTCCTTCGGCTTCTCCCCCGAGCTCCCCGGCGGCATGGCCCACTGGCTGCGCGTCTTCGCCGAGCACCGCCGGGGGCGCTAGCCCGGGTTCTTCATGAACACGCACACCAGACTTCGCAACCGGCCGTCTTCGACGGCCTCTCGGCCCCTGGCGGCGCTT
>JASLMK010000035.1 GCA_030746555.1 Planctomycetota bacterium
CCCTCCGCCAGCACATCCGCCCTGAGGTCATCCAATGTCCCGAAGTTCTGGGCCAAGAGACGCGCGGTGGCTGGCCCCACTTCCGGGATGGAGAGAGCCGCTAGAAACCGGTCGCAGGTCACCCGGCGGCGCTCCTTCAATTGCCCCAACAGGTTGTCCACGCTCTTCTCTCCCCAGCGCGGCAAACCCAGGAGCACCTCGCGGTCCAGGTGAAAGAGATCCGCCGCCGTCGCGACCTGCCCCACATCGACCAACTGCTCGATCATCTTCTCGCCGATGGAGTCGATCTCGAAACCGTGCTTGCCCGCCAACTGGGCCACGCGCCCCACGATTTGCGGACGACAGCCTGCCCGATTTGGGCAACGGAAGTATTTGCCCTCGGCCACTAGCTCCGTGTCGCAGGCCGGACAGTTGCCGGCCATCGCAAAGACCTCTCCCCAACCGCACTGCACGCCGGGCCTGACAACAGGTTGCTTGTCCTCGGTTTCCAGATCCCCGCCGTCGTCCGCGACCACCAGCAACTCCAGCGGCAAGGAAGCCAGCCAATCCTGGGGCTCGCCGGCCTGCTCGCGAGCCGCCTCCGCCACAGCCACGACCTGGGGAATCACATCCCCGGCCCGGCGCACCAGCACGCGATCCCCGACACACAAGCCGAGGGCCGCCACATGCTCGGCGTTGTGCAAGGTAGTATGCCGCACGGTGACACCGGTCACCTCCACCGGCAGCAGGTGCGCCCGGGGAGTGATGCGTCCGTTGGCGCCCACCTGCAACTCAATGGCGCGCAAGCGCGTGGTCGCCTCGCGCGCCTTGAACTTGTGGGCGTACTGCCAGCGCGTGGCCCGCGCCGTGCTCCCGAGGCGTTCGTGCAAGTCGAGCCGATCGAGTTTGGCCACCACGCCATCCATCTCGAACGGAATCCCATCCCGGCCGGCCTCGATTCTGCCGTGGTAGTCGAGACAGGCTGCGGTGCCGGTCACCAACTCGCCATAGCCCGAATCCGGCAAGCCCCACTCCGCGAGAGCGGCGTTCAACTCCGTTTGCGTTGTTGCTTCCGCTCCCACCATCCGCGGGCAGGACCAGATGTGAAACTCCAAGGGATAGCGCGCGACCAACGCCGGATCATTGCGCCGCAGGGCCCCGGCCGTGGCATTGCGCGGATTCATCAAGGGCGCCTCCCCATCCGCCACGCGGCGGGTGTTGAACTCCTCAAAACGCTCCCGGGCAATGAGCACCTCGCCGCGCACCTCCAACAACTGGGGCAGCGCGCGCCTATCACCGTTCAAGGCCAGGGGCACATTGCGCACCGTGCGCAGGTTGGCCGTGACATCCTCCCCCACACTGCCATCCCCGCGGGTCAGGGCGCGCACCAAAAGGCCGTCCTCATAGACCAGGGCAATGCTGACCCCATCGAACTTCGGCTCCACCCGCCAGTTGAGCTGCTCCACATCGTCCAACCCCAAAAAGCGTCCAATGCCGTCCACGAAATCGCGCACCTCCGCCTCGCCAAAGAGGCTGGAGATGGAGAGCATGGGCACCTCATGTGCTGTCCGGGCAAACCCCTCTCCCACTTCCAAAGCCGCCCCCACACGCTGGGTCGGACTGTCCGCCTGTACCAACTCCGGCTCCGCTTCCTCCAGCTCCGCCAGCTCGCGAAAGAGTGCGTCGTATTCCCCGTCGGAGATGCTCGGCTTCCCCACCCCGTAGTAGAGACGGTCATGGCGCGCGATCTCGGCCCGCAACCACGCCGCCCGCTCTGCACCGGCCAGTTTTCCCATGGCCGCCTGTGTTACTGGGCGCTCCCCGTTTCGCCTTCGGAAGCCAGATCAGCGGGCTCAAAGGCCTGGGGCAGAAGCTCAGCCAATGACGACACCAGGCGCTGGCCGCTCTGGCCCTCGACCACGATGCGCAGCTCCGCGCCGAACTCCCGCAGGAACTGGCGGCAGGCACCGCAGGGCATCAGGGGCTCTCCGCGGCTGGTGGTGATAGCCAGGTCCGTGAAACTCTTCTCCCCGGCGGAGACGGCCTTGACCACGGCCGTGCGTTCAGCACACAGAGTCAGCCCGTAGCTGGCGTTTTCCACATTACAACCGCTGAAGACCTGGCCAGAGGCGGTCACCAGGGCCGCCCCCACATCTAGCTTTGAATAGGGACTGTGGGCGCGCCCCATGGCCTCTCGGGCCAGGCGCACCAACTCGTCATCGTCGGGCGTGTCCATGGGCCCATGATTCTCTTTTGGAAGGCCTCTGAAAAGCCCCCGGCACAATCTCAGGCAATCTCAGGCGATCCCAGGCAATCTCAGGCACAGGACTCCACGGCCCCGTTCTCCGCGGGGGCCGCGGCGAAGCCCTGATAGGGCACGGCGCAGCGCGTCCTGACCAGGCCCGTACTCGGATCCGCCCAATCCTCCAACTGCGTCTCCACCAGGGCCGTGAGCCCCACCAGGTCCCCGGCCCTGAGTTCCACGCGCCCACTCACATCGAAGCCCAGGGCGGCGAGCACGCATTGCACGCGGTGAATCCCGCGCTCGCTCCAAGTTATTGAATCCCAGGCCGCCGTGCGCCCGGCGAAGTCGCCGTCACAGACCTCCAGGCGCAAGCTCCAACGCTCGCTGCCATCCCGGGCCGTCCCCTCGCGCACCTCCGCCACTCGGCAAAGGTGCTTCCCAGCCGGCACGGAAACCAGATTGTCCCCCTCGGCGATTTCACTGAAGTCGTAGTTCATTGGTCCTTTTTCCTTTCACCCGCAAATACGGGGTAGAACCAAGACGGCCCGAGCACGCGCCGGTCGCACCTCTCCTCTGGTTTTTCAAACTCTCACGCCACTCACACGCGACTCAGCGCAAATCAATGGCCAGTCCAACTCTCCTTCCCCAGGCGCAAGGCAGCCGCCTGGGCCGTGGCACTGATATGGACGGGCCCGAGGGCTTCACCACGGTTCCCCAGGCGCGGAGCGAACTGGATGTCAATCCGATCGCCGATGGTCACGAGCTGTATTCGCTCTCGGTACCAGCCCCCCCCGAAATACAGTCCGCTGGTTCTTCCCCGTGAGACATCGTGGGTGAAGCGGACGCGCGTATCAGCGAGGAGGCCGCCGCGCCCCTCCAGGCCAGCCACGCCCGCGGAGAGCATGCCCAAATCAACCTGGCTCCCCCCTCCAGAGCTGGTCACAAACGCCACCCCGTCGCGAGTGGTGTGGGTCCCCGCGAAGATACGAGGTCCGCTTTCCCCTCGCACAGACAAGGAGCCCTCTCCAGTTTGGTCACTCATCAAGCGCAGCAGGGCGCCCGGCCCGGCGTTGGATTCCCCCTCACCGCTCGGCCTCGCCAGGGATACCCCCATGGCGCCAGCCAGTCCGCTTGACACGAGCTGCCCCAACTCCAGCACCAGGCCGCCGGGGCCCTCGACGCGCAACTGCTTGTCCACAGTCCCGCTCGTCGCCGTGCAACCCAGGAACAGGGCGAGAACATATAAAAGGGAGGACTCCCAACAGGCGTGGGCCGCGCGGGCCGCAGTACGAGTTGCCACGATTCAGTCCCCCACTTTCTGGCCCTGCCCAGCTGCGGCATTCCATTTTGTTTCTCCAAATGACCCGCGAACTCCCGCGGCATCCTGCCACAGACCGCCTGCCACCGCTCCCTTCTCATCCATGAGCAGGGCGTGGGCACCTTCTCCAACGACACCCAGTTCAATGGCCGGTACCCATCCGTTTTCCGCCCGCACGCGGCCAGGCCAACCGAGGGCAAGGGAAGCCGCTTCCCCGGTGTCATCGCAGACCAGCTTGCCCGCCGTGACTGCCTGGCTGGTGCGCAGAACCAAGCCCACGCCACCCTCGCCATCCGGCCCCAGCCAAGCTCGCGGCCGCCCCTGGCCGTCGAGGACCTGCCAGCCCAGACCGCTCCCCGCTTCCCCGTCCAGGCCAGGCAGCTCCCCCGCCACCAGGGCTCCGTGTACTCCACCATCCAACATCAAGTGCGGCGCCTGCCCATCTCCAAGGGCGAGCGTCAGCCGTTCCCTTCCGTCACCGTCCACCAACCACACGCCGACGGCTTCACCGCGGACGCCGACGGTCATGGTTCCACCCCCTTCCGACTCAAATGTGAACTGCTCGGGTTCCGGTGCAAAGGCGCTCCCCAGGGCAAATGTCAGGACCAGCACAAAGGCCCTCAACGGGCCGCGCGACAGATTGAGTGAAGTTGTCTTTTCGGTTGTCATGGTTTTTTCTCCTTGAGCTAGACGGCCTGGCATGCGCCACAGGTGAATGTCAGTGTGGCCTTCAAGGTGACCAACTGTAAGGGGGAATGGGGTGGCCTAACAGCTCCCCTGGCGGCGCGTCCCGCGGC
Source organism: Planctomycetota bacterium (assembly GCA_030746555.1). GTDB lineage: Bacteria > Planctomycetota > UBA1135 > UBA1135. The sequence goes on from JASLMK010000035.1 coordinate 4,340, forward strand.
TGGCGGCGTTTGTTTGCAGAGAGCGCCGACGCATGCCGATGGGCCGTTTCTGGCCCTACTGGCAATCAGTCGACAGGGAGCCCTATTGGCGCGCCGTAATGCGCGCAAACAAATCGCTCAGATTGCCTCCGAGGATGCGGCTCACATCTTCGCGGGTGAAGCCGTGGTCAAGGAGTGCCGCCGCCAGACGCGGAAAGCCCGTGACATCCTCCAAGCCGGCCGGGCGTCTGAAGATGCCGTCGAAGTCGGACCCCAGCCCGACATGCTCCACGCCCATGATCTCAGCGGCGTGAACGATGTGGTCCACCACCGGCTGCATGGGGAAGGGTGGCAGGGCCGCCTGCAAGAGCTCGCCGCGGGCGAAAAAACGCTCCGTGGGCGCCAGCTCTTCCGTCGCGCGCCAGGCGGCGGTCTCTGCAATGGCGAACTCGTCCGCGCCCACCTTGCAATCGAGGAAGAGTGTGCAGAAGACGATCCCGAGCACACCGCCCTTGGCAGCCAGGGCGCGCAGCTGATCGTCATCGAGATTGCGCGGGTGATCCGATAGGGAACGGCAGGCAGAGTGGCTGGCGATCAATGGTTGCCCGCTAGTCTCAAGGGCGTCGTAAAATGTCTGCTCGCCGACGTGGGAGAGGTCGATCACCATGCCGAGTTCATTCATGCGCCGCACAATGGCGCGCCCGAACTCCGAAAGCCCGGCGGGGATCTCTGACCCGGCCCCCGCGCAGCAGGAACGGGCCCAGGAGAGGTGGTTGTTCCAGGTCAGCGTCAGGACGCGCACACCGCGCCGGTAAAAATGCTCCAGCACCGCCAGGCTCTCATCGAGGGCGTGGCCACCCTCGATGCCAGCCACTACGCCCAGGCGACCGCTCGCTCTGGCACGCTGCAGATCTCGTCCATCTCCCACCGCCAGGACCTTGTCCGGAGCCCGCGCCAGCAGCTCGTCATAGGCATCCAACAGGGCCTCCGTGCGCAGGCGCGCGGCAGAGGGCGGCGCCGCGGGCCCGCCCTGGCCCGGCGCATGGGGCGGGAAATGCTCCGGATCCGGCCAGCAGGCCATGACAACCGTTCCCAGTCCTCCGGCGGCGGCCCGTGGCAGATCCAGGTGGCCAGATCCCGCCTGGGTGAGGTCCTCCCCCAGATCAACGGCCCGGGCCAGGGAATCCACATGGGCGTCGAAAACCGGCCCAGGGAGGCCCGGCGGCGGATTCTGCCCGCTGTTCCCTTGATCGAGGGGGGCTCCGCTGGCTGCGTTCTCCATCCTGCCAGCCTACAATGAGCGGGCGGCGGCTGCGCCCCTGCCATCGTGACAGGCCCACAAGCCCGCCGCCGAAGCCTCTGCCAGACTGGCAGCCTGGTTGGGCCAGGGCCGCTCTGGCGCTTTCCCCGTTGCTCCAACCGTGCGCCATATCACTCTGCCACACAGTGTCTTATGACATCAGAGCGCAGCGCTTTGGGAGGCCGGGGGCCAAGCCCACCGCCCCCGCCTGCGGCACGGGGTTTGCTTTTGGCGCCCCTTCACGGGGCAAAACCCCGGTCACGACCATGGCCATCGACCGCCGCATCCTCATCGCCGACGACGACACTGCCTTCCGGCAAGGTATCGCCGAGCTGCTCTTCACCTGGGGGCTCGAGGTCGAGGAAGCCGCCGACGGCGCCGCTGCCCTGGAGCTGCTGCGCCTGCGCCCGCCGTCCCTGGCCCTGCTCGACATGCACATGCCGGGCTTCACGGGCCTCGAAATCCTGACCACCCTGCGCCGGGAAACCCTCAGCGTGCCCTGCATCTTCTGGTCCGCCAACGCCTCCGAAGTCATCGAGGGCCTGGCGCGTCGCGCCGGGGCCCTGGCCGTCCTGCGCAAGCCCGTGCCTGCCACTGAGCTGCGGCGCCACCTGAACGAGGCCCTCTGCCTCTGACCTGACTCACCGCCGCGGGGCCTCGCGGCGGCTGCTTTCAATTCTCATCAGTTCCTAGTTACCAAACAACAAACAGACTCAAACCATGTCCAACACCACCGCCACCCAGATCCGTCCCCTCGGCGACCGCGTCCTCGTCCAACGAGTTGAGGCCGAAGAGAAAACCGCCGGCGGCATCCTGCTGCCCGAGAGCGCCAAGGAGAAGCCCAAGGAAGGCAAGATCATCGCCGTGGGCGAAGGCCGCACGCTCGACAACGGCGAGCGCAGCACCTTCTCCGTCAAGGAAGGCGACACCGTCCTCTTCAGCTCCTACGCCGGCACCGAGGTCAAGTACCAGGGCGAGGAGTACATGATCATGCGCGAGGACGACATCCTCGGCATCGTCGGCTGAGACTTCTGACCAGACACATATAAGGAAACCAGAATCATGGCCAAGCAAATCACCTACGACACAACGGCACGCGAGCACATCCGCAATGGTGTGAAACAACTCGCCCGCGCCGTCAAGGTCACCTTGGGCCCGCGCGGGCGCAATGTGATCATCGAAAAATCATATGGCAGCCCCACCGTCACCAAGGACGGCGTGACGGTCACCAAGGAAATCGACCTGGAGGATGCCTACGAGAACATGGGCGCCCAACTGGTCAAGCAGGTCGCCTCCCAGACCAACGACCAGGCGGGCGACGGCACGACCACGGCGACGGTCCTGGCCGAGTCGATCTTCCTCGAGGGTCTCAAGAACGTCACCGCGGGCGCCAACCCCGTCGAGCTCAAGCGCGGCATCGACAAGGCCGTCGAGACGGTCGTGAAGTCGCTCGGCAAGGCCTCCAAGCCGGTCGCCGGCGACGACGTGGCCAAGGTCGGCTCGATCGCAGCCAACGGCGACGACGAGATCGGCTCCATGATCGGCGAGGCGATGGAGCGCGTCGGCAAGGACGGCGTCATCACCGTCGAGGAGGGCAAGACCCTCGAGACGGCGGTCGATTGGGTCGAGGGGATGCAGTTCGACAAGGGCTTCCTCTCGCCGCACTTCATCACCGACCCCCAGACGATGGAGTGCGTCTTCGAGGACGCCTACGTCCTGATCCACGAGAAGAAGATCTCCAACATCAAGGAGATGATCCCGATGCTCGAGCAGGTCGCCCAGAGCGGCAAGCCCCTGGTCGTGATCGCCGAGGACGTCGAGGGCGAGGCCCTCGCGACCCTGGTCGTGAACCGCCTGCGCGGGTCGTTCCCCTGCTGCGCCGTGAAGGCCCCCGGCTTCGGCGATCGCCGCAAGGCGATGATGGAGGACATCGCGGTCCTGACCGGGGCGAACCCGGTCTTCGAAGCGACGGGCGGCAGCCTGGAGACGCTGACCGTGGCCGATCTCGGCCGGGCCAAGAAGATCATCGTCAACAAGGACGAGACGACGATCATCGAGGGCGCCGGCAAGAAGAACGCCATCCAGGGCCGCATCGCCCAGATCCGCGCCGAGATCGAGGTCACCAAGTCGGACTACGACGGCGAGAAGCTCCAGGAGCGCCTCGCCAAGCTCTCCGGCGGCGTGGCCCAGATCAACGTCGGCGCCGCGACCGAGGCCGAGATGAAGGAGAAGAAGGCCCGCGTCGAGGACGCGCTGCACGCCACGCGCGCGGCCGTCGAAGAGGGCATCGTGGTCGGCGGCGGCGCCGCCCTGGTGGGCGCCGTGAACAAGGTCGAGAAGCTGAAGCTCACCGGCGACGAGCGCGTCGGGGCCATGATCGTGCGCCGCGCGATCGAGGCGCCCATGCGCCAGATCGCCACCAACGCCGGTCAGGACGGCTCCGTGGTGGTCCAGAACGTGCGCGCCGGCGAAGGCGCCACCTTCGGCTACAACGCCGCCACCGACACCTACGAGGACCTGGTCGCCGCGGGCGTGATCGACCCCACCAAGGTCGTGCGCACCGCGCTCCAGAACGCCGCCTCGGTGGCGAGCCTGCTGCTCACCACCGACGCCCTCGTCAGCGACCTCCCCGAGAAAGAAAAGGAGCCGGCCGGCCACGCCCACTGAGCCGCGCCTGTTCCGATCGCACAGAGCCGCCCGGCCCCCCTCGAGGCCGGGCGGCTCTCTTCGTAGCCTGCTGGATGGACCGGTCGAGGCCCTGCCCGCCGTACCGGCCGCCCACGACGAGCCTGCAGGCACCACGCCGTCGCTGCATCACCGCTCGCTCGCCCGTTCCACCAGGGCCAACGACTCGCGGATCAGGATCTCGCCGGTGCGCTCGCCCAGGCAGGTGCGCGAGACGTAGTCGTAGCGGTCGAAGCTGAACCAGTCCTCCTTGGTGAGGATGTAGCCGAAGGCCTCGTTGGTCAGGCCGAAGAGCAGGCTGTGACGCCCGCCCAGCTTGCGCTTGAGGTAGTAGCCGATGTTCGGCAGCGCCTCGCCCGGGATGGTGAGGATCCGCGCGTCGCCCAGCTCGACGAAGTGGATGCGCGCGGTGAGCGTGCTCCCGTCCCCGCTCGCGATGCCCAGAGGCGAGGCCTTGATGAGGGTGCGCAGAACGGGCGAGTCCACCGGGAACTCGACGTCTGTGAAGTGGCAGCGCAGGCCGGGGTCCCTGGCCGTGCGCGCCCTCGCCACGATGCGCAGCGCCTCGTCCGCCAGGAGGTGGCCGATGCGCACGCACTCGTCCCAGGGCTCGGTGCCCTCGGGGTGCGGTCCCCGGGCGTCGGCGGTGATCATGCCGCCCTGGGCGCCGTTCATGAAGATCCCCGTACCGCCCCCGGACGCCTCGATGCGCTCGTACAGCGGCCCCACCAGGTCGGGGCTGAGGACGCCGCGCTGCGAACCGAGCACTTCGGGGTGGATGGCGTAGTTCACGAGCGTGGCGAGCGGCTCGCCGCCGGAGGCGACGGCTTGGATCACGCTGCAGCGGCGGTCGTAGAGCTGGGGCGCGTAGTAGTTGTAGGCGATCCCCTCGGCGATCTTGGCGGTGGCGATTCGCAGGGAGACGGGCTGGAGCGAGCCCGCCGCCTCCTCGATGGCCGCGGCGATCTCGCTGCACACGTCGTCCAGGTAGTCCAGATCGGCGTCGGTCCCGCCCTCGCCGTTGGGGAAGCCGTAGCAGTCCGGGGCGCTGTGGGTGTGGGTGGCACCGATCAGGATCTGCTCGGCGGGCACCGACGTCACGCGCTCTCGCACGCGGTCGCCGAGGACCCCGGGGAAGCCGAGGAAGTCGGTGCTGACGATGGCCACGCGGGTCCCGCCGCGCTCGAACACCAGGGCGCGCGCGTTGAGCTCCCCCAGCTTCTCGGTGGCGGGGGTGGACGGGCCGATCCCCCCGGAGACCGGCAGCAGCGGGTCCGGCGTGAGGACGCGGACGGCGATGGCGGCGCGCAGCTCCTCCGCCGGCGCCGCCGCGGGGGCGAGCACCAGGAGGACGATGCCGACGAACCAGGATCCAGTCATGGAGAGCTCCTCCTCGAGACGACGTGGTCGGACCATTCTGCCCCGGGCTAGCCCGCGGTCAGGACCTTGCGCAGCGCAGGGCGGGAGACGGGGCCGGCGGCGCAGACGCAGCAGGCATCGGGGCGCAGGTGGGCGCGCGCCACGCGCTGGATGTCCTCGGGGCCGACGGCGGCGAACTCGCGCGGCAGGCGCTCGAGCACGTCGTCGGGCAGGCCGTGGATCTCTCGGGAGACGAGGAAGCTCGCGCGGCGGGACGCGCGGTCGAAACCCATGGAGAACGAGCCGAGCAGGTAGCTCCTGGCGACCTCGAGCTCGTCGGCCGTGACGGGCTCGTCCTGAATGCGGCGGATCTCGCGCAGGAAACCCTCGACCGCCACCCCCACGTTCTCCGGCGAAGTACCGATGTAGGCCGTGAACAACCCCGGAAGGATCCCGGCAGAGGAGTGGATGCTGGCGTTCACCGTGTAGGCCAGGCCGAGCTCGTCGCGCAGACGACGCGCGATGCGGTTGGTGAAGCCCGGGCCCGTGCCGAGGATGTGATCCATGACGACCAGCGCGGCGTAGTCGGGGTCTCTGCGCCGGATGCCGAGGTGGCCGAGGTAGAGGTGCACCTGCTCGCGCGTGGCGGAGAAGACGTCGGTGCGCACCGCCGGGCGGGGCATGGGCTCCTCGCGGCGCGGCAGGGGCCGACCCGGCTCCCAGCCCGAGAGGGCGCGGGAGAAGGCGCGCCGGACGGCCTGGGGGTCCACGTCCCCGCACACGGCGATCGTCGCCCGCTTGGCGACCCAGTGCTTGCGGTGGTGGGCCCGCAGGTGGCGCGGCTCGATGCGCGCGACGCTCTCCAGCGTCCCGTAGGCCGGACGGCCGATCCAGTGATCGCCGTAGACGAGCCTGCGGAAGCGGATCCCGCCCTGGCGCCGCGGGTCGTCGCGCTCGACCGCCAGACGATGGAGCAGGCGCGCGTGCTGGACGCGCACGTCGGCGGCGGGGAAGACGGGCTCACGGACGAGCTCGGCCATCACCCCCACGAGCAGGCGCCACTGGGAGGAGACGATCGACCCGCGCAAGCCGGTGGCGTCGCCGCTGACCTCTCCACCGGCGGGCTCGAGCAGGGAGGCGAGCGCGCGCTCGTCGTGGCTTCGCGTCCCCTGATCGACCAGGGCTCCGGTGAGGTACGCCGTGCCCTCGCGGCCGGCGGGGTCCAAGGAAGGTCCGCCGCGCAGGTGGAGGCGGATCGCGCAGACCGGCGCGCCCGGTCGCGGAGTCACGAGCAGGCGCGCGCCGGAGGCCAGGGTGAAGCGCTCCAGGGGCAGGCTCACCGCCGGCACCGATCCCGGACCTGCCGCGGCGATTCCCGGGCGGCCGCTCATGCCTGCCGCTCCCCTCCATCCGCCGGCAGAGACCAGCCGACCACGCGCCGCTCTGGGCGCAGGAAGCGCCGCGCAGCGTCGCGCACGTGACGCGGGCGGACCCGCGCCAGGCGCTCGGCGCCCTCGACCGCCAGGCGCCAGTCCGCGTCCACGGCGAAGCCGCCGAGGTCGTCGGCCAGATCCGCCACGGTCTCCGACTCGAAGGCGTCCGCGGCGAGGAGGATGTTGCGCGCCCGGCGGAGCTCGGCGGCGCTCGCGGGCTGCGATCCCAAGCGCTCGATCTCCTCGTCGACGGCACGCTCCAGCTCTTCGGCCGCGCGGTCCTCGACGCACTCCGCGAAGAGCCAGAACGCACCCGCCTCGACGCGGGTGTCGTTGTGGGTCGAGACGCTGACCGCGAGCCCCTCCTCCTTGACCAGCCGGCGGTACAGGCGGGCGAGGCGGCCGGTCGTGAGGATCGTCGAGAGGACGTCGAAGGCGTAGTCCTCGTCGGTCCCCACGCGCACCGTCGGCCAGGCCATGCAGAGCCGCTGCACCGAGTCGTCCCAGCTCACCTGTAGGCGGCGCTCGCCCTCGGGTTCGGAGAGCTCCGCGCGGTAGCAGTCCGCCTCCTCCAGGGGCATGCCCCGCTCGATCCCCCCGAAGTGGCGGCGGACCAGGCGCAGGGCCGAGGAGGGGCGGACGTCCCCGCACACGACCAGGGTGGCGTTTCCGGGATGGTAGAAGCGCTCGTAGTAGGCCCGCATGTCCGCGACGCTCATCCGGCGCAGGGTGTCCTCGAAGCCGACGACGGGGCGGGCGTAGGGGTGGCGTCCGAAGAGCGCGGCGGAGACGGCGGTCGAGAGGCGGCGCCAGGGGTCGTCGCGGCCCATGGCCAGCTCCTCGAGGACGACGGCCTTCTCGGCCTCGAACTCCGTGGGGTCCAGGGTCAGCCCGCGCATGCGGTCCGCCTCGATCTCCAGCGCCTTCTCCCAGCGGTCCGAGGCGAACTCGAACCAGTAGCCGGTGTGGTCGGCGGTCGTGTAGGCGTTGTTCTGGCCGCCCAGGACCGTCGTCTCCAGGTCGATGGCGCCCTTGCCGAAGGCCGCGCTGCCCTTGAACATCATGTGCTCGAGGAAGTGGGAGACGCCCGCCTCGCGCTCGCTCTCGGTGCGCGCGCCGACGGGGTAGAGCAGAACGACCGCCACCACCGGATCCCCGTGACGCTCACCGAGCAGCACTCGCATGCCGTTGCGCAGGCGGTGCTCGCTGATGTGCGCTCCGCCCCTCTGCGCCCGTGCGTCGCGCGCCCTTGCGGCGGCGTGGCGGCGCGCCGGAGCCCTTCGTTGCCCCGCCACTCAGCCTCTCCTGCGGTTGGGACCTCCACGCGAACGACGCCCGCGGCCGGAGCCGGCCGAGCGCCTCGCGCGTGCCGGCCCGGGGTCGGGCTCCTCGCCTCCCTCGCTGATCGCGATGAGCTCAGCGACCTCGGCCCGCGTGAGCGGTCGCCAGGAGCCGATCTTCAGGCCTCGAGCGGTCAGGTGCGCGATGCGCGAGCGCTTGAGGTCCACGACCTTGAATCCGACCTTGGCGAACATGCGCCGGATCTCGCGATTGACGCCCTCGCGAAGGACGACCATCAGGTGCGTGTACTCGTGGCTGCGCTTGCGCACGAGGATTCGCACTCCCTGAGTCTTCTTGCCCGAGAGGTACACACCGTCCCGGATCTCGTTCAGGGTCTCGTCGCCGACTCGCCCGCGGACCTTCACGAGGTAGGTCTTGCTCACGCCGTGGCGCGGGTGCATGACGCGGTGGGCGAAGTCGCCGTCGTTGGTGAGCAGGACGAGCCCCTTGCTCTTCTCGTCGAGGCGCCCGACGGTGTAGATGCGCCCCTTGTTGCGGTCGGTGACCAGGTCCACCGCCCGCGGGCGCGTCTCGCGCCGCTCGTTGGTGCAGACGACGCCGGCGGGCTTGTTCAGGAGGTAGTAGGTCCGTCGCTGCCCCTTCGCCGAGCGCAGGATCTCGCCGTTCACTTCGACCACTTGGCGGTCGGGGTCGACGCGCTGGCCCAGGGTGGTCGTGCGCTCTCCGTCGATCGTGACCTTGCCGGCCTCGATCAGCTCGTCCGCCGCGCGCCGCGAGGCCACGCCGTTGTCGGCGAGCAGCTTGTTCAGGCGCACGAGGCCGTCGGGCCGGTCGCCTTGCCCCGTACCACCGCTCTTCTTCGGTCCTCCCCCAACGGCCGCGGGCCTGGTAGCGCGCTGCTTCGCGCTCCGCCCCGATCCGCCGGCAGCCTTCGGGCCAGTCCGACCGCTCCCACGCGGTCGCTTCGGACCGCCCGATCCCCTGGCCGAGGCCGCCATGCTCAGTCCCTCGTCTCCACGCGCAACACGCTCATCGGCTCGCCCCTGGCCTCGAGCCGGTGGGCTCCCGCGCAGGCCGGAACGAACCAGGTCTCTCCAGCGACGATCTCCTGACCCTCCTGGGCGGCTCCCCACGCGATGCCACCCCGGCCCGAGGTGACGACGTAGGCGACGGCCAGCTCGTCGGTCTCCAGATCCAGGTGGGTGCCGACCTCGAGCAGCTCGATGGCGAAGTGCTCGTTCTCGCACAGGACGGCTCCGCGGTTGCCCTCCGCGCGCTCCTCGAGCAGGGGCGAACGAGGTCCCTCGATCTGCGCCTCGTAGTCCAGGGTCAACAGCGCCTGCTCCACGTGCACCTCGCGCGGCTCGCCGTCGAGGCCGAGACGGTCCCAGTCGTAGAGGCGGAAGGTCGCGTCCGAGTTCTGCTGCACCTCGACCAGGGTCACCCCGGCGCCGATCGAGTGCAGGGTGCCGGGCGGCACGACGGCGAACTGACCCGCCCGGACGGGCCAGGCCATCAGGAGGTCCGCCACGCCCGGGCCTCCCGCCTGGGAGGCGAACGTCGCGGCGTCCACTCCCGGCTGCAGGCCCAGGTAGAGCACACTGCCGGGCTCGGCGGCCAGGACGAACCAGGCCTCGAGCTTCCCCGAGTCGCCCAGGTGCATCCGCTCCGCCGCCGCGTCGTCGGGGTGGACCTGAACGCTGAGGGGCCGGCTGGCGCACAGGTACTTGATCAACAGCGGGAAGCGGCCGCGCTCGGACAGGCGCGCGCGGCCGAGCATCGCCCGCGGCTCGTCCTCCAACAGCCCCCGCAGGGAGCGGCCGGCCAGCGGACCCTGGACCACCTTGGAGGTGTGCTCCTCGCGGTCGGCGAGCTCCCAGACCTCCCCGATCGGACCGTCGCCGTCCAGGGCGATCCCCGGTGTCTCCTCCAGGGAGCGGCCGCCCCACACCTTCTCCAGGCAAGCGCGGTCGAAGCGCAAGGGCTGACACAGAGCGGGGTCGGCGGGTTCGGCGGCGCTCACGGCGTCCGCACAGGGTACCGTACTCAGCCGTCCGCTTCCGCCACGCCTCGCCCCCCGCCCGCGCGATCCAGCCCTCCCCCATGGTCCCCTCCCATACGGTCCCCGCCGATCCCGATCGCTGCCTCGAGCTCACCGGCGAGGGGCTCGTCGAGCTCCTCGGGCGCGTCGGCCGGCGCCTCGCCGCCCACCTCGACGCCCTCGACGACCTGCCCTCCTGGGAGCCCGACGGCGCGCAGCAGGCGGCCCGGGCGATCGCCGGCACACCGCTCCCCGAGGGGGGCATCGACGCCGAGGAGGCCCTCGACCTGCTCTTCGACCGCCTGATCGAGCCCGGTTTCCAGACCGCCGGTCCGGGGTACCTGGCCTTCATCCCCGGCGGCGGCCTTCCCGAGGCGGCCGTGGCCGACCTGATCGCCGGCACGCTCAACCGCTTCGTCGGTGTCTGGGAGGCGGTCCCCGGCCTCGCCGAGCTGGAGACGACGGTCGTGCGCTGGTTCTGCGACCTGATGGGCTACCCCGCGGCCGGCGGGGGATTCCTGACCACCGGCGGCTCCCTGGCCAACTGGTCGGCCCTCGTCACCGCCCGCCGCTGCCGCCTGGGGGACGACCTCGCCGGCGGCGTCCTGTACGCCTCCGACCAGGCGCACCACAGCGTCACCAAGGCGGCGGTGCTCGCAGGCTTCGCGCCCGAGTCCGTGCGCGTCGTCCCCACCGCAGAGGACCACGGTCTGCGCGTCGACGCTCTCGCCGAGGCCGTCCGCGCGGATCGGGCCGAGGGCCGGCGCCCCTTCCTCGTGTGCGCCACCGCCGGAACGACGAACACCGGCGCGATCGACGACCTCGACGCCGTGGCCGACCTCGCACGGGCCGAGGGCCTGTGGATGCACGTCGACGCCGCCTACGGCGGCTTCTTCACCCTGACCGAGCGCGGCGCGGCGGCCCTGAAGGGCATCGAGCGCTCCGATTCGGTGACCCTCGATCCTCACAAGGGGCTGTTTCTGCCCTACGGCACCGGCTGCCTGCTAGCCCGCGACGTCGAGGACCTGCGCCGCACCCACAGCGTCGCCGCGGCCTACATGCCCGACCTGCAGGAGGGCGAGCGCGTCGACTTCTGCGAGATCTCCCCCGAGCTCTCGCGCGACTGCCGCGGCCTGCGCGTCTGGCTGCCGATCGCGCTGCACGGCATCGGTCCCTTCCGCGAGAACCTCGACGAGAAGCTCGACCTCGCCCGCTGGGCCGCCGACGAGCTGCGCGAAGTCGAGGGGCTCGAGCTCGTCGCCGAGCCGCGGCTCTCCCTGGTCGCCTTCCGCATCGCAGGGGAGGGTCCAAAGACCGAGGAGCGCAACCGCGCGCTCCTCGAGCGCGTCAACGCCCGCAAGCGCTTCTTCATCACGCCGACGCTCCTCGACGGGCGCTTCACCCTGCGCATCTGCGTCCTGTCCTTCCGCACACACCTCGACCGCGTGCGAGAGTGCGTCGAGGCCGTGCGGGAGGAGACCGCCGCGCTCCTCAGCGAGCGCTCGGCGCCGTAGCGCCTCCGCGGGCTGAGAGCAGACGGCGCGCCTCCGCGAGGGCCGTGCTCTCGTCCGCGCCGCCGGAGATCAAGTCCGCCACCTCCGCGACCCGCTCCTCGCCCTCGAGGGTCGCGACGAAGGTGGCCGTGCGCCCCTCGCTCTCCCGCTTGGCGACGCGCAGGTGGCGGTCCGCGGCGGCGGCCACCGCCGGTAGGTGGGTGACGCACAGGATCTGGTACTCCTCCCCCAGCGCCCGCAGGTGCTCACCGACCCGCGGGGCGAGGCGGCCGCCCACGCCGGCGTCGACCTCGTCGAAGACCAGGCTGGGGATCGTGTGGCAACTCGCCAGGGCGCCGCGCAGGGCCAGCATGATGCGCGCCGCCTCGCCGCCCGACGCCACGCCCGCTAGGGGCGCGCACCCCTCGCCGGGGTTGGCCGCGAGTAGGAACTCGAGCTCGTCGCACCCGTCGAGGGCGAAGCGGCGTGCAAGGGCGGTCGGGTCGGAGTCCTCGCCGGCCTCTTCGGCGGTGCGCGGCTCCACCCGCAGGTCGAAGCGCGCGCGCTCCAGGCCCAGCTCGGCGAGCCCGGCGCCGACCGCCTCGACCAGGGCGGGGACCAAGGCACGGCGAGCGTTGGAGAGCGCGGCGGCGGCGGCCTCCAGGCGCTCGCGGGCCTGCGCGGCCTCGCGGGCCAGCCCCTCGCGGTCCGTCTCGCGCTCGACGAGCTCCGCAAGCTCGCTGCGCTGGCGCTCCAACACCGCCGCCAGCTCGTCGGCGCCCGCGCGGTGCTTGCGGCCCAGGCGCTCGGCCTCCGCCAGGCGCTCCTCGACCTCCTCGAGGCGCCCTGCATCGCCCTCCGCGTCGTCGAGGAAGGTGCGCAGTCCAAAGAGGGCCTGCTCGAGGTGGGCGGCCGCCCCGCGCAGGTCGGCGGCGGGCTCGCCGAGGCGCTCGATGGTCGCCTCCCAGCGCGCCACGGCGGCCTCCGCGCCCTGCACCGCGCCCAGCAGACAGCCGTCGCGCTCGCCGATCTCCTCCACGACGGTGCCCAGCTCCGCCTCCAAGGCCTCCGCGTTGCGCAGCACCTCGCGCTCGCCGCGCAGGGCCTCGTCCTCGCCCGCAACCGGACCGAGGGCCTCGAGCTCGCCGACCTGGAAGCGCAGGAGGTCGATGCGGGCACTGCGCTCGGCCTCGTCGGCCTCGAAGGTGCGCGCCTTCTCGGTGGCGGCGACCCAGTGCACGCGCGCCGCACGGTAGTCGGCGACGAGGCCCTCGAGGCCGCCGTAGGCATCGACCAGGCGCGTCTGCTCGCCGCGCTCCAGGAGTCTCTGGTGATCGTTCTGCCCGTGGACCTCCACGAGCATCCCGGCCAGCTCCCGCAGGGCGCGGCGGGTCACGGGACGGTGGTTGACGCGGGCGCGGGTGCGCCCGTCGCTGCCGAGGGTGCGCGAGAGCACGAGCTCGAGGCCCTCGTCGCTCTCCGCCTCCTCGAGGGCGTCGGGGAGCTCGCCGGCCAACCACTCCACGAGCGCAGTGGGAGCGCGGCCGGGTGCGAACCACCAGCGTCCCTCGACGCCGGCGCGCTCTGCGCCGCGGCGCAGGAGGTTCGCGCGCGGGCTGCGGCCCAGGAGCAGCTCCAGGGCGCCGATCAAGAGGCTCTTGCCGGCGCCGGTCTCGCCGGTGATGACGTTCAGGCCGGGACCGAAGGAGAGCTCGGCGCGCTCGATGAGCGCGAGATCACGGATGCAGAGCTCGGTGAGCATTCCGGCGAAGAGGATCGCACGGGGCGGCGGTGGGTTGCAATCGTCGGCGGAGGAGGGCTCACGCCGTGGCGCCGAAACCAGGCTGATCAGCCGTCGGCTGCCACCAGCTCCCCCAGGGCCCGCCGGGCGGAAGGGTGCAGGGGGCCGCGCAGGGCGCGGTCGAGCTCCTCGCGAGCGCGGGCGGAGGCCCCGCGAGCGACGAGGTCGGCGGCGCGGGCCGCGTGGATCAGGGCGCCCTCGCTCCAGCCGCCCGCCAGGGGTCGGACGCAGCTCACCTGCGCCCAGGGGCGGTCGGCGAGGACCGCGTGCACCTCGAGCTCCAGCTCGAAGCGGTCGAAGCGGCGCGCCTCGGCCAGAGCCCACTCCGCCGCGCTGCCGCGGCGCACGAACAGGCGCGCCGCGGGGGCGGCGAACTCGGCCTCGTCCCACAGCCGCTGCTCGTCGGACCAGGCGTCGAGGGCGCGGAACTCCCCGCTCCCAAAGCGCGTCAGGAAGGGATCCCAGCGCTCGGCCCAGGAGGAGACCTGCACGCGCACGCGCACGCACCGACCGAGGTAGCGGCCGGGGTGGGCGCCCAACTGCGCGTAGGAGATCTCCTCGGGCAGCTTCGCTGCCGGGGCGGACGCGGCCGGAGGCGTCGCGGGGGAACCATGAGCTCGGGCGGGCCGGCCGTCGCGATCACCCGATGGGATCCATGCGACGGCCAGGACGAGGAGTAGGGAGAGGGAGGGTCGCACCCTCGTCTCATCGGCAACCCCGCCCTCCGGCTGTAGGCGGTCGGTCAGGCGCTCAGGGGCGCCGGCGGGCACCCTCCCACCCAGACCTCGCGCAGGGCGAGGCCGTCGGGCTCGAGCAGGATCAGGTCGGCGCGGGCGCCGCGTCGCAGGCGGCCCAGCTCGTCCTCCAGACCCAGGGCGCGGGCGGGCGCCTCGCTGGCCATGGTCAGGGCGTCGGCGAGGCCGACGACGCCGCGCGCCACCAGGCGGCGCACCATCTCCAGCTGGGAGAAGGCCGAGCCCGCCAGGCGCGCGGGCTCTCCGTCGGTGCCGGCGGGGTAGTACGCCGCGCCGTCGCGCACCTCGTGCTCGCGACCGTGCCAGTGGAACACGTCGCAGCCCGTGCCCGCGCCGCGCAGGGCGTCGCTGACCAGACACAACCCGCGCGGCCCCCGGGCGCGCAGGGCGAGCTCGAAGGCCTCGCGGCCGACGTGCACCAAGTCCCCGATGATCTCGGCGAAGAGCACGTCCTCCACCAGGGCGACGCTCGCCAGGCCGCTGTCACGGTGATGGACGCCGCTCATCGCGTTGTAGAGGTGGGTCACACCGACCGCCCCCGCCCCCACGGCGGACCGCGCCTGTGCGCCCGTCGCGAGGCTGTGGCCCAGGGAGACGCGCACGCCCGACCCGGCGAGCTCGTCGATGAGCTCCCCCGCGCCGGGAAGCTCCGGCGCCAGGGTGACGGTGCGCACGCCGCGGCCGTCTCCGGTCGCCGGGCCGAGGATGGCCGCCAACCCCTCGGGAGAGGGCGCGGCCAGATCGGCGACCGGCAGGGCTCCGGCGGAGCGCGGGTTCACGAACGGCCCTTCGAGGTGCAGGCCGACGACGCGCGCCGAGCGCTCCCCCAGGGCGGCCGCCGCGCCGTGCACGCTCGCGCAGTCCTCGCCCAGGCGCTCGGGGGCCCGCGGGAACAAGGTCGGCTGGAAGGCGGTCGTCCCCGCCCGCGCCAGGGCCGCGGCCATGGCCGAGAGGTCGGTGAGCGGGTCTGCCCCGCCGAAGCCGTGGACGTGCAGATCGACCAGGCCCGGGGCGACGATCGGGGCGCCAACGCCCGCCGTGCCGCTCTCGTCGAGCTCCAGGCCGACGATGCGCCCGCCCTCGCAATCGAGGCGCCCGCAGATCAGGCGCCCCTCGACGAGCAGGTTCCCCGCGATCGAGCTCACGGGCCTCCCTCCGGTCCCTCGATGTACCACAGGCTCGAGCGGCCGTAGGTCCGCTCGCGGCAGGAGCCCGCACCGGCGAGCTCGTCGGCGCCCAGCTCGTCCGACGGCGCGTGCAGGACCACCACGCCCCCCGGCGCCAGCTCCGCGCGGCAGAGCGCCTCGACGGCCGCGATGACCCGCGGGCGGCGCGGCCCTCGCAGCCAGGGGTAGGGCGGATCGAAGAAGACCAGGTCGGCCCAGGCCGCCTCGGTCGCCGAAGGACGCCAACTCGCCGGCGAGAGGGCGTCGGCGCGGGAGACCGTGGCCGCTCCGGCCAGGCCCAGGGCGTCGAGGTTGGACTCCAGCAGCTCCACGACTCGCGCGTCCCGCTCGACCATGTGGGCGCGCCGTGCTCCGCGGCTGAGTGCCTCCATGCCCAGGCTGCCGGTGCCCGCGCACAGGTCCAGGACGCGCGCGCCGGCGACGCGGGCGCCCACGGTCGAGAAGAGCGCCTCACGCACCCGGTCGAGCATCGGGCGCGTGCCCACGCCGGCCGGAGCCGAGAAGCGTCGGCCGCGCAGGGTGCCCGCGATGATCCGCATCCCTCCAGTGTAGTCTCCGCGCGGTCGACGACGCCCCCGGGAGTGGGCGCGGCGAGGTTGGATCAGCCCCGTTCTCGCGCTACTCTCGCCCGTGGAGGAGAGATGCCGAGACTCCACGTCAACATCGATCACGTGGCCACCGTGCGCCAGGCGCGCCGGGAGGCGTTTCCCGATCCGGTGGCCTGGGCCCTGCGTGCGGAAGCCGCCGGTGCCGACGGCATCACCTGCCACCTGCGCGAGGACCGGCGCCACATCCAAGACGAGGACGTCCTGCGCCTGCGCGAGCGCATCGACACGCGCCTGAACTTCGAGATGTGCCTGGCGCCCCAGATCGTGACCATCGGGCTCGAGGTGGGCGCCGAGGCCTACTGCCTCGTCCCCGAGAGCCGCGAGGAGGTCACGACCGAGGGCGGACTCGACGCGACGGCCGAGCTCGCGCGCCTGCGCGAGGTGATCCCCGCCCTCGGCGAGCGCGGCGCGGAGGTCAGCCTGTTCGTCGATCCCGACCCCCGCCAGCTCGACGCCACCGCCGAGGCAGGCGCGGCCTTCGTCGAGCTCCACACCGGCCTGTACGCCAATGCCAGGGGCGCAAGGCGGGCGCGGGAGCTCGAACGCCTTTTCGACGCGGCCGAGCACGCCCACGGGATCGGCCTGCGGGTGAACGCCGGACACGGCCTCGACTACGAAAACACCGCGGCGGTGGTCGGCCTGCCGCACCTCGAGGAGCTGAACATCGGCTTCGCCATCGTCTCCGAGGCCCTGACCACGGGCGTCGACCGGGCCGTCGGGCGCATGGTCGAGCTCATCCGCGAGGCCTGATCCACGAGGGGAGCCCGCAGACATGTACGGACACTTCCAAGGCAGCATCGTCGCCCTCCCCACGCCGTTCCGCGACGGTCACCTCGACCTCGACGCCTTCGAGGAGCTGATCGACCACCACGTGGAGCAGAGGACCGACGGCCTGGTGGTCGCGGGGACGACGGGCGAGGCCCCAACGCTGAACGACTACGAGCAGCGCAGCCTGATCCACGCCGCCGTGGACCACGCCGCCGGGCGCCTCCCGGTGGTGGCGGGGGTCGGGAGCAACTGCACGCGCTCCACGGTCGACCTGGCGCGCTTCGCGGCCGCCGAGGGCGCCGATGGGGTCCTGGTGGTCACGCCCTACTACAACCGCCCCAGCCGCCAGGGACTGATCGGCCACTTCTCCCAGGTCGCCGACGCGACCGACGCGGCGGTCGTGCTCTACAACGTCCCGTCGCGCACCGCCGTGGACCTGGAGCCCGACGTGGTCGCCGAGCTCGCCCGCCACCACGAGAACATCGTCGCCGTCAAGGAGTCGGGGAGCTCGGTGCAGCGCGTCGAGGAGCTGGTGGCGTGTGCTCCCGTCGCCGTCCTCTGCGGGGAGGACTCGTGCATCGCGCCCTTCGCGGCGGCGGGCGCCGTGGGTGCGGTGAGCGTCGTGGGCAACCTCGCGCCCGCCGAGGTCTCCGAGCTCGTGCGCGCCGCGCGCCCCGACGGAGACGCCGCCCGAGCGGCCGAGCTCCAGAGCTGGCTCGCCCCCCTGGTGCGCGACCTCTACATCGAGGTCAACCCGGTTCCGGTCAAGGCCGCCCTGGCCCAGCTCGGCCGCTGCCGGGCGGAGGTCCGCTCGCCCCTCGCGCCCCTCGAGGAGTCCAGCCGCGTGCGCCTGCACGCCACCCTGGCACGCTACACCGCGGACCAGCCGGTGCCGGTCCCCTGAGGGCGTCGCGCGTCGGCGGCCCTCGCGCCGCGGACGAAGGCGATCACTGGCAGAACTCGACCGCGAGGGCGTCGGTCAGGTTGAAGCCCGCGGGGCCCGCGGGATCGCGGTACCAGACCTGGAAGTACCAGGTGCTGCCGACGGTGATCTGGCCGGCGGGGAAGGCGGGGGCCGTGATGTCGAGGGCGTGGGCGGCGGTCCCCGAGGCGTCCGTCGTCCCCACACCCAGGCGGAAGATCGGCCCGGTGACGCACAGGAAGCCGTCACCGAAGGGCTGCTCGGTCTGGCCCGCTCCGTAGAAGAACAGGACCGACTGCTCGGCCACGGCGTCGGAGCAGGTGAGCACCAGATCGTTGGCGCGCACGCTCGCGCTGCCCCCCCAGCCCAGGCTCGCCGCGACGCCGCCGGAGTGGGGGTTGGTCGAGCAGAAGCTCTGGGGCGCGGGGCAGGCCGCGGGCTCGGAGAACGACCACACGCGGGCCTCGCCCGCCATCGTCGTCTGCACCGAGCAGCCGTAGGCGCTCACGAGCACCTCCGCGCGCCCGTCGCCGTCGGTGTCCCCGCCGCCGGCGACGCTGAACCCCAACCGGTCACCCGCGGCGTCCCCGAGGACCTCACTGATCAGGCCACCGTCCGCGCCGGAGAGGACCTGGGCGCAACCGGCGCCGGAGCCGTTGGTGTCGTTGCCGTAGGCCCCCACGATCACGTCCGCCACGCCGTCCGCGTCCATGTCGCCCGCGCCGGAGACGCTGATGCCGAACCCGTCGCCGGCGGCCGAGCCCGCGAAGGACAAGAGCTCGGTCCCGTCGACTCCCGAGAACACACCCGCGGCTCCCGCGTTGGCTCCGGAGGCGTCCGCACCGGGCGCTCCCACGATCAGCTCGTTGATCCCGTCGCCGTCGAGGTCGCCCGCACAGGCGACCGAGGTGCCGAAGCCGTCGCCGGCGTCCGCCCCTCGCAGGGTGAACAGGGCGGAGCCGCTCGCGCCGGAGAAGACGGTGACGCTGCCCGCGCCGGAGCCGGTGGCGTCGTTCCACTTGGCCCCGACCGCCAGGTCGCCGCGGCCGTCTCCGTCGAGGTCGCCCAGACCGCAGACGGCCCCGCCGAACAGGTCGAGCTCCGCCTCGCCTAGCAGCAGGCGCAGGAGGCTGCCGTCGGCGCCGGAGAAGACGCGCGCGGCGCCGGCGTTGGACCCGGCGAGGTCCGAGCCCCAGGCGCCGACGAGCACGTCGTCGAGGCCGTCGCCGTCCACGTCCCCCGCCCCCGCTACGGAGATGCCGCCGTTTTCGAAGGGCTCGCCGCCCGAGAGCTCGTGCAACAGCGAGCCGTCGATCCCCGAGTACACGTAGGCCGTGCCCGCCTCGGTGCCGTGGTCGTCGTTCCCGTAGGCGCCGACCACCAGATCGGAGAGCCCGTCGCCGTCCACGTCACCCGCGCAGGCGAGGCTGTAGCCGAACAGGTCCAGAGCCGCGCGGCCGTGGAGGACGAAGCGCGTCGTCCCCGAGGCGCCCGAGACCAGGCGCGCGCTGCCCGAGTTGGTGCCGTCTTGGTCGCTGAAGGGCGAGCCGAACAGCCAGTCCTCGACCCCGTCCCCGTCGGTGTCCCCGGCGCAGGCCACGGCCCAACCGAAGCGGTCCCCGGCAGCCTCCCCGTGGAACTCGTGCAGGCTCTGCTGGGCGGTGACGCTGGCCACGAGCAGGGCGAAGATCGTCGCGGTGATGGAGAAGGTACGGAAGTTGGATTTCATGGTCGGCCCCCGTGTGCGGTTCGGAATGGGCTCGAATGCGGCCTTGATCGCCCAGAAACCATGCCGTTTGCATCGATTAGGGCGAGAAACAACCGTACCCCGGGTCCGCGATCTGCGCCAACGGCTCCCCCTGATTACAGGAAATCGCATCCCTGGAAACCCCTGGGGGCGGCCCGCGGGGTAAGGGAACCGAAAAGCCCCGGCGCGAGAGGCGGGCGGGCGGCACACTGGGCCCGTGACGAGCTCCCGCCCGCTCTTCGCTTGCTCGCTCGCGCTCCTCGTCGGGGGCGACGGGCAGCAGGCGGACCTTCCCGAGCAGACGCACCTCCTGGCGAGGGCCGAGGAGCGCGCCGCCGCGGGCCGCTACGCCGAAGCCCGCCGCCTCTACGAACGGCTCGCCCGCGCCCATCCCGACACCGCCGAGGGCCGCACGGCAGCCCGACGCTCCAAGCCCAGCGCCTACCTCGGCGCCGCCCCCATCGTCGCCAACGGCCCGCCGGCCAATCGGGTGGACGTGGCCCTGATGGGCGACGGCTACCAGCTCGGCGAGATGAAGGGCTTCGACAAGCTCGCCGCGGACATCCCGCCTCTGTTCGAGCGCCAGGCGACCCTGCGCGAGTACTTCTCCTACTTCAACTTCCACCGCCTGGCGCTCGTCAGCGCCGACAACGGCGTCGACGGTTTCGGACGGGAGTACGACACAGCTCTGGACGGCCGGACGCTCTCGACCTACGCCGGCCACGTCGGGGTCAGCGCCAAGCGCGTCCGCGCCATGCTGGACGATTGGGGCGAGCACGACTCGCTGGCGATCGTGTTCGTCAAGCAGGGCGTCCTGGGCACCGGCGGCGGCGGGTTCGCTACGATCGGCGGTCGCAACGCCAAGACCACGATCCACGAGTGGGGCCACGCCTTCGCCGGACTCGGTGACGAGTACGCCACCAAGACCCACGAGCGCGGCGGCGTGTCCCGGCGGGTCAACGTCTCCGACACCGACGACCCCGACGAGGTGCCCTGGGCCCACTGGATCGAGGCCGGAGTGCGGGGCGTGGGCGTCTACGAGGGAGCGGCCGGCCAGGTGCGCGGAGCCTGGAAGCCCACCTCGGGCGGGTGCGTGATGGAGAGCGGCGAGTTCTTCTGCCCGCCCTGCCGGGAGGCGCTCGTGCTGCGCATCTACTCGATCGTCGATCCAATCGAGTCCTGCTCGCCGCTCCCCCATCCCCGCGGGCACGCGGTCCACCTCGTGCTCGACGATCCCTTCGAACCCCTGGCGTTCGAGGTGGGAGTGATGCAGCCCGAGAAGCACCGCATCGAGGTGGGCTGGTGGGTCCTGCCGGAGCGCGCGGCGCCGCTGGGACCGCAGGAGCGTCTCGAGCGCTACCGCCCCAGCCGCGCCGGCCACACCGACCGGCGAGGTCGGGGGCCGCTGCCAATGATGCCCACCGAGCCCGTCGCCTACAGCCGCGGCGTGCGCTCGGGGAGACACCGCTTCCGGCTCGAGCCCGGGGAGTTGGAGCCGGGCCGCTATCGGGTGGTCTGCCGTGCGACGGACACGACCCTCCTGCGCGGTGAGCGCACGCCCTGGGTCCTCGCGGACCCCGACGACCTGCTCGTCTCGGAGCGGGCCTGGTGGGTCGTGGTGCCCCAAGAGGACTGAGAGCCTCGGCGTACAGCGACGATCAGCGCCAGAAGATCCCCGGCGAGGGGCGCTCCGACGGGGATCCCTCGCGTTCGATGGTGACCTGCAAGGGCCCCTCTTGGGGAGTCTTGGGGTCGTTCCTGCGGGCTCCGGATCGCGCGGGGAGCACCGGCGTGGCGATCCGCACCACGATGGACTCGTCCGAACCGACCTCGAATTCCTCCTCGGCGATGTACTCGCCGGGCCTGGCCAGAAGTGCCAGGCGGTAGGTTCCCGGGCGGGCGCGCCGAACCGATCCGACGCCGTCACGGATGATCGCGCGCCCCCGCGTCTCCCAACGCGTCAGGTCCTTCCCCTTCGCCGCGGCGCGGGCGATGCGCTCGGGGCTGTTCCTGCCTCGACGCCGCCGCTCGTCTTCATCGTCTTCCTCCCTACTCTCCTTGGGTTTCTGCAGGACCACCTCGATGCGCCGGTTCGATTCGGGGAGGGGGTCGAGCTCGAACCGCACGATGCTGTCTCCGCCGGACACCACGAGCACTTCGCGGTCGGCCCCGGCCTGGATCGTGCAGGGCAGGCGGAAGTCGGCCCTCCCGTAGGATCCATAGCAGAGCGTGTAGCGCCCGGGCGCGACGAGCATCGGCTCCAGAACACCCTTGCGGTCGAACCGAGCGATGAACAGGCCGGCTTCGTCGCGGGGGAAGGCCGGGAACTCCCTACCCTCCGGGAGGAAGACGAGACGGCCGCGGGAAACGGGTTCACCGACGCGATTCTCGGCTGTGCCGGTGATCTTGCAGCCGCGCACCAGGGTCACCGCCAGGGTTCGTTCGTCGCCCGGCTCGAGCTCGACAATCCGCGTGTGCGGGATGTGGCCGGGCGCATCGAGGGTCACGTTCCAGACCCCCACGTCCAGGGCCGTGGCCTCTCCCTCTGCAGTGGACAGGGAGCGAGGCTGTGCGGCATCGCCCCCGGCGGCCGCCAGCACCCTGGCCGTGGCCTCGGGGAGCATCGCGCCGCCCTCGGAGCTGGTCACCCTGAAGGCCAGGGTGGGCGGTCCAACTGCTGCGCGGGCGGCCGGCGAGGGAGCCGGTTCCGGCTCCGGCAAGGGCTCCTCCGGTTCCCTGAGCGTGCCCGCGGCGGCGGTGGCCTCGCGCGCATCAGGCCCCCTGGGTTCGATCGCCCCACCTCCCAGGGACTCGTTCGCACGCTGGAACACGAGGAGGCCGGCCGCGAGGGCCGCGGCGAGGGTGAGGAGCAGGAGTGCGCGACGCATGGAAGTGGATCTGGGACTCTGGTCCCCGGCGGCGGGAAGGCGCGCCGGTCGGGAAGCCTGCCGGACGATGGGGACTGGGCGGCAGGAGGGGTGCAGGTTTCGCGCTAGGATAGCGCATTTCCGCGGCAGCCGACCACCGATTCCGCCGACCTCGCCGAGTCCCCAGGCCCCGACCCATCCTCCCAAAGCCCCATGCCCGCAACGCCCAAACCCGACCTCTCGGCCGTCGACCGCCGAGTCAAGTGGAGCCTTCTGGCTCTGGGAGTCGTGCCCCTGGCCCTGGTCGGTGGGATCTGGTGGCGCGGGAACGCCACCCCGCCCATGGGGGAGGACGCGGGCTTCAAGAACCTCCTGGTCGTGACCTTCGACACCACCCGCGCCGACCGGATCGGCTGCTACGGCTACCCCCCGGCCGGCACGGTGAACCTCGACCGCATGGCCCGTGAGGGCGTGCTCTTCGAGCGCTGCTTCAGCAGCGCGCCCATCACCCTCCCCTCGCACACTTCGATCCTCACGGGCAAGCAGCCCTTCCGTCACGGGGCGCGCAACAATGGCACGCACTTCGTACCCGAGGACGCCCAGACCCTGGCCGAGGTGCTCAGTGCCGAGGGCTTCGCGACCGGAGCCGTCATCAGTTCCTTCGTCCTCGACAGCCGCTTCGGCCTCGACCAGGGTTTCGACGTCTATGACGACGACCTCACGAATGCCGAGCTCGCGCCCATGTTCATGTTCCGCGAGACGAAGGCCGACGACACGTCGCGCCGGGCGCGGGAGTTCCTCCAGGCACGCGCCAACGAGCGCTGGTTCCTTTGGGTGCACTACTTCGATCCCCACGCGAACTACGCGCCACCCGAGGAGTTCGCCGCCCTGTGTCCCGGCCAGCCCTACGACGGCGAGATCGCCTACGCGGACGCCGGCCTGGGCGAGCTGCTCGCCCTGCTCGTCCAACGCGGGATGCTCGATGAAACGCTGGTGATGATGACCAGCGACCACGGAGAGGCCTTCGGGGATCACGGGGAGACGACCCACGGGATCTTCGTGTACGACGCAACGACCCACGTGCCGTGGATCGCCATGCACCCCAAGCTCGCCCGCGGCAAGCGCCTGCGGGAGGTGACCAGCTCAATCGACCTGTTCCCGACTTCCTTGGAGCTGTTGGGAGTGGAGGCGCCGGAGCAGGTCGACGGGCGCTCCCTCGCGCGGGAGATGCTCGTGCCCGACGCCAGGCCCGAGCCCTCCTTCGCCTACTCCGAGTCGATGAACCCCCTCTACAACCACGGGTGGTCGGACCTGCGGACGATCCGCGACGAGCGCCACCGATACGTGCGCGCGCCCAGCGAGGAGCTCTACGACGTGATGCGCGACTCGCGCAATGAGCACAACCTCCTCGACGGCGGCGACCATCCGGCCGCGAGCGATGCACGCGCGATCCTCGAGCACCTGCTCGCCCCGGGTGAGGTCGACGTGCGCGGTGACGACATCAAGAGCATGGACCCCGAGACGCGCGCGGCCCTCGCAGCGCTGGGCTACGTGTGGAGCTCCGAGGGCGAGCTCTCGTTGGAGCAGAGCGATCTTGCCGATCCCAAGGACCGGGTCCACACCTGGGAGAAGGCCCAATTCGCCAACCAGCTGCTGCGGCTGGGCCAGATCGAGGAGGCGGAGGCGGCATTGCGGCAGGTCATCGAAGAAGACCCCGGCGCGGTCCTGGGGCGCAGCGCCCTGGTCGGTGCCCTGATGCAGCAGAAGAAGTTCGAGGAGGCCTACGAGGTTCAGTTGGTCTCCGTCAGCCTACCGGGGGTGCGGACCGCGAGTTGGGTCCGCCTGGCCGAGCTCGAGCGCAGGATGGAGATGGAAGGCTGGGAGGCAAGGCTGGAGCGGGCCAAGGCACACGATCCCGAGGATCCCCTGCCCTGGATCCGAGAAGCGGACTTCGCGGCGGATGACGGGGACGAAGAGCGTGCGAACGAGCTGTACCACAAGGCGCTCGAGATCGACGAGCGCAGCGCGAAGGCCTGGGTGGGCATCGGCAACATGCACCACCAGCGAGGCGAGTCGGAGCTCGCCGTCAACGCATTCCGCAAGGCGGTAGAGGCCGACCCCGTGGCCATCGAGGCCCAGTACAACCTGGGGGTCGTCTACGACTCGATCAAGCGCCCCGCCCAAGCGGAGCGCGCGTACCTGCGGGCCCTGCGGATCAAGTCCGATCACGTCCTCAGCCTTGTCAACCTCGGCAACGTCTATCAGAGAGTGGGCAAGCTGGAGGCAGCTGAGGAGCGCTACCGCGAAGCCCTCGGCCACAAGCCGGCTGACTACAGCGGCGTGTTCAACCTGGCCCTCTGCCTCAGGCGGCAGAGTCGGTTCGAGGAGTCCGCCAGGATGTTCGGCGAGGCGCTGGAGCTGCGTCCGGAGTCCACCGAAGCACAGCTCCTGCAGGTCGGAGCCCTGCGCCAGAACGGGGACCACGGCGAGGCGCTGGAGCTCGTCGAGGTGTTCCTCGAGCAGGAATCGGAGTCGATCCCCGGCCTGCTGCAGGCCTGCGCCCTGTCCCACGTGCTGGGCAAGGGCACCCCCGCCCGCGAGTACTTCGACCGAGCCCTGGCCATCGACCCCGAGCGGGTCCACAAGCGGGCGGAGCGGGACGAGTACTTGAGTTGGGCGCTGGAGTGAGCGCCGCGCCGGCCGACTCCCTTCAGTCGAGGTAGCCCAGGGCCCGCAGCTTGGCCTCGACGTCGGCTGACATCGCAGCCTCCTCGCCCGAGTGGATGCGGCGGGCGACCTCGCGAGCGGCCGCCTCGAAGCGCGGCCGCCAAGCCCCGACGGCGCGCTCGAGGTCGGCGAGGTGCTCCGCGTCGGACGACGGCGGGTCAGCCAGAACATTGCGGGCCTCGCGAGGATCCAAGCGCAGGTCGAAGAGCTCGTCGGCCTGGTCGTTGGTGTAGACGATGCGCTTGTGGGACGCCGAGCGCACCGCCAGGACCGCCCGGTCGAGGTGCGGCGCTCGCTCGTGGAGCTTCTGCTTGACGGCCGTGACGCCGAAGGGCTTGAGGAGCTCCGCGTAGGCGAACTCGCGCGCCTCGGCGAGGAAGTCGATCGTCTCGCACTGTGCGGGCCGTTCGATCCCCAGGAGCCCGCAGAGGGTCGGCAGCAAGTCGGCGTTTTGGATCAACTCCTCCCGGGAGCCGGTGATGCCGACGGAGCTCGGCCACTTCACGATCCACGGGATGCGCAGCAGCTCGTCGTAGCAGACGAACTGGTGTCCGAGCACTCCGTGGCGGCCGACGCAGTCGCCGTGGTCCGCGGTGATGACCACCAGGGTCTCGTCCCAGCGCGGCGAGCGTGCCAGGTCATCCAGCAAGCTCCCGAGCAGCTCGTCCATGTAGGCGATGCAGCCGTCGTAGAGCCCGTGGAGGATCGCGAAGTCCTCCTCGCTCATGTCGACCAGTCCCACCGCGTGCGGGTTGGGGCGCTGGTTGATCGCTGCGAAGTTGCGCCCGCGCAGCTCGCGCGGGACGAAGCGCTTGCGGAATCGGTGGGGCGGCCGGTACTCGCCGTGGGTCTCCATCACGTGGGCGTAGACGAAGCGCGGTCGCTCGTCCTCCTCCGCCCAGATCGCGCGAACACGGTCGAAGCAACTCGCCGCGCCGTCGTCGTGCCACCCGCTCATCCACCAGGCCAGGCGCGCGCGCAGGCGGCGCTGGCGGTGCATGCGTGCCTCCGCCTCGAGATCGAGGTCGTGGTCGATGCGCTCGAACCCCTCGCCCGCGCCCTCCGGCGCGGCAGGCGCGGACGGGCGCAGGGCCGACAGGGCGCGCCGCCACGCCGGAGCAGGTGCTTCGAATTCCTCGGCGAACCCGCGGTCGAGGCCGCTGAACTCCGAGACGTAGGGCACCTCCCCCATCACCTTGGCCGTCCGGTAGCCCTCGCGGGCGAGGAGCTCGGGCAGGCTCGCGGTCTCGGCCGGCAGGCGATCGCCGTCGACGACCAGGCGGTGGGTCGACGGGTAGGTCCCTGTGAACAGGCTCGCCGTGCTCGGCAGGGTCCAAGTGGCGGTCGAGATGCAGCTCTCGTACACGGCGAGACCGTCCGCCAGGCGCTCGAGGTTGGGCGTCGTCGGCCGCTCGTAGCCGTAGACCGAGAGGTTCTCCGCTCGCGCCGCGTCGAGCACGATGAAGAGGATGTCGGGGTGGACGGGAGCCATGGCAGGGCCAAGAGAGCGGCTCAGTATCCCCGGCGCCTCTGGCCAAGCAAGGCTGTCACTGTGGCAGCCGTCCCTGCCGTTTTGGCGCATGGACCGCCATGAACCCCTCTGCGCGCCCGCTCCCGGCCGGTTTCCCCCTGGCATGTCCCTTGCTCTGCTCCCGCCGTACTCCCCACGCACCGGCAGGAAAAGGAGACACCATGCAAGAGCAGTTCACCCGACGATCCCAGGCCGCGCTCGCGGAAGCCCAGAACCTGGCCCAGGCGGCCGCCAACCCCGAGATCAGCCCCGTCCACCTCGCCGCGGCGCTGGTGCGCGAGCCCGAGGACATCAGCGCCGCGCTGCTCGCCCGCCTCGACGTCGACGTGCGTGCCCTGGGCGCAGAGTTGGCCGGGGCGGCCGATCGCTTGCCCCGCGCCGAAGGCGGCGAGCTCGCCATGTCCCGCGCCCTCGGCGCGGTCCTCGCCGACGCCTCGGCCCGCGCCCGCGCCCTCGGCGACGACTACGTCTCCACCGAGCACCTGCTCCTCGCCCTCGCGGCCAAGGGCGAGGTTGGCGATCCCTTCACCTCCCGCGGGATCACCGCCGACCGCCTCGAGACCGCCCTGGGCGAGGTGCGCGGTGATCGCCGCGTCACCACCCCCGACCCCGAGGCGACCTTCGAGGCCCTGGAGCGCTACGCGCGCGACCTCTCCGCAGAGGCGGCGGCGGGCAAGCTCGATCCGGTGATCGGGCGCGACAGCGAGATCCGCCGTGTCGTGCAGGTCCTCAGCCGCAGGCGCAAGAACAACCCCGTGCTCCTCGGCGATCCCGGCGTGGGCAAGACCGCCATCGTCGAGGGACTCGCCAACCGCATCGTCTCCGAGGACGTCCCCGAGAGCCTCAAGGGCAAGCGCGTGATGGCCTTGGACCTCGGCGCCCTGCTCGCGGGGGCGAAGTACCGCGGCGAGTTCGAGGAGCGCCTCAAGGCCGTACTCGAGGCAGTCTCCGAGGCCGCCGGCGACGTGGTGCTCTTCATCGACGAGCTGCACACGATGGTCGGGGCCGGCGGCTCCGAGGGAGCGGTGGACGCTGCCAACATGCTCAAGCCCGCCCTGGCCCGCGGCGACCTGCACTGCATCGGCGCCACGACCCTCGACGAGTACCGCAAGTACATCGAGAAGGACGCCGCCTTGGAGCGACGCTTCATGCCCGTCATGGTCGACGAGCCCACCGTGGAGGACACGCTCGCCATCCTGCGCGGGCTCAATGAGCGCTACGAGCTGCACCACGGCGTGCGCATCACAGACGACGCCCTGGTGGCCGCGGCGCGGCTCGCCGACCGCCACATCTCCGACCGCTTCATGCCCGACAAGGCGATCGACTGCGTGGACGAGGCCGCCAGCCAGCTGCGCACGATGATCGACTCCATGCCTCCCGAGCTGGATTCGCTCCAGCGCAGGGTGCGGCAACTGGAGATCGAGAAGACCGCCTTGGACCGGGACGAGTCCGGCGCCGGGGCCAAGCGCGTCGAGTCCATCGAGCGCGAGCTGGCGGAGCTGGCCGAGTCGGTCACGGCCCTCAACGCCCGCTGGACGACCGAGAAGGACCTGATCACATCGATCCGGGCCGGGAAGCTGTTGCTGGAGAGCCTGCGCGAGGAGGCTCGCACGGCCGAGCGCGAGGGAGACCTCGATCGCGTGGCCCGCATCCGCTACGGCGAGCTCCCCGAGGCCACGGCCGAGCTGGAGGCCAACGTAGAGCGACTCGAGAGCGTTCAGCGCGACGGAGCGCTCTTGCCGGAGGCGGTGGACGCCGAGCTGATCGCCGAGGTCATCGGCCGCTGGACGGGGATCCCCGCCACGCGCCTGCTGGAGACCGAACGCGAGAAGCTGCTCCACATGGAGGAGCGCATCCACGAGCGCCTGATCGGTCAGGACGAGGCGGTGCGCGCCATCTCCGAGGCCGTCCGCCGGGCGCGGGCCGGTCTCCAGGAGACCACGCGGCCTCTCGGCTCGTTCCTGCTCCTGGGCCCGACGGGCGTCGGCAAGACCGAGCTCGCGCGCTCGTTGGCCGAGTTCCTCTTCGACGACGAGCGCAACCTCGTGCGCATCGACATGAGCGAGTTCATGGAGAAGCACGCGGTCAGTCGCCTGATCGGTGCGCCTCCGGGCTACGTCGGCTACGAGGAGGGCGGCGTCTTGACCGAGGCCGTGCGCCGCAAGCCGCACTCGGTCGTGCTGCTCGACGAGGTCGAGAAGGCCCACGCCGACGTCTTCAACGTCCTGCTCCAGGTCCTCGACGAC
The DNA here is from genome assembly GCA_030746555.1 of Planctomycetota bacterium. GTDB lineage: Bacteria > Planctomycetota > UBA1135 > UBA1135. The sequence goes on from JASLMK010000035.1 coordinate 33,091, forward strand.
GGTCGCCTGACCGACGGCAAGGGGCGCACGGTGGACTTCAGCCAGACCCTGGTGCTGATGACCAGCAACCTGAGGCACACCGACCAGGTGTGCCAGTTCTTCCGTCCTGAGTTCATCAACCGCCTCGACGAGACGCTCGTCTTCAGCGAGCTCGAGCTCGGCCAGCTGCGCGCCATCGTCGACGTGCAGCTCGCTCGCCTCGCACGCCACCTCGCCGAGCAGGAGATCGAGCTCGAGGTCACCGACGACGCACGCGCCCGGCTGGCCGAGGAGGGCTACGACCCCGAGTTCGGCGCCCGACCCCTCAAGCGCGCCATGCAGAAGCGGGTCCAGAACCGGATCGCCGACGCGATCCTGGCCGGGACGCTCGAGCGCGGCGGCCGGGCGGTCGTCGACTGCTTCGACGGGGACTTCGTTCTGCGAGCCCCCTCGGAAGTCCCCGAGAACGGGCCCGAGCTCGTCGGCGTCTGATCCCACCCCTCGCGGGGGGCGAGAAGTTCGCGCGCGGGGCGGCGAGGAGGGTTACCCTGCGTGGGTCGCCTCGCCGCCGCGGCCCATGATCCGGATCCTCCCCAGTTCAGTCGTCCTCTCCCTGGCCGCGCTCACCCCCATCCAGGGCGTCGGCCACAACGCGCCGTCGTTCGAGGCCGCAGGATGGGTGAACCACATCGGCGAGCGGCCGACGCTCCGCAGCCTGCGCGGACGTACCGTGCTGCTGCAGTTCTTCCGCAGCACCGAGCCGCCGGCAGGGGCAAACTGGCGGCTGCTGAAGAAGTTCCATCACGAGTACGCCGACAAGGGCCTGGTCGTGCTGGGCGTGACCGACGAAGACCACGAGGCGGTCGAGACCACCGTCGCCCAGCAGGGACTGCCCTTCCCGTGCGCCGTCGGCTCCGACGCCCGCGAGCGCTACGGCGTCGGCGCGAACTTCCATCAGGTCCTGATCGACCCCCGGGGCGAGATCTTCTGGACCGGGCCGACCAACGGCCTGTGGAACGGCAAGCTCCTCAAGGCCCTCAAGGGCGCCCAGCGCCTCGGCGACCTCGGTCCGCTCTCTCTGCACCTCGAGCCGGCGGCAGCCTCGCGCCTGAAGAAGGTCGTCACCGACGCGGCCAAGGGCGAGCTCGCCAAGGCCCTTGGGAAGGCCCGTCAGATCGCGGAGGACGAGCGCGTCCCCGCCGAGGACCGCGACGAGGCCCGCGCGCTCACCGAGCGCATCGAGGGCCACCTCGACGACCTCTCGGCGCAGATCGAGGACCACATCGCGCGGCGGGAGATGCTCCCGCCCCGGGCGGTGCTGGAGCTCGTCGCCAAGCAGTTCAAGGGAGCTCCCCGCGGCCTGCGGGCCGCCGAGCGCCTGACCGAGCTCGAGACCGACGAGCTGCTCGCGATGGAGGTCGCCGCCGCGGAGGTCTTCGAGCGCTACCGCAAGCTCCTGTGGACCCGCGGACCGTCCAAGACCCTCTCCCGCTTCCAGGATCTGATCGAGCGCTACCCCGACTCGCGCGCGGCCGAGAAGGCGCGCCGGGTCGTGGCCCTGGACTTCTGAGAGAGCCGTGCACCGACGACGGGGCGGCACCGCCCCAGGGGAGCGATGCCGCCCGATGTTCGAGCCCCGCGCCGCCGCGTCGGCGGCGGCAAGCGCTCGCTGTCCCGCCCTACCAGGTGATCGAGACGGCGTTCGACAGGTTGAAGCCGGCCCCGCAGGGAGTGCCGTTGGGGTTGCGATACCAGTACTGGTAGCACTTCGTGTCGCCGGCGTTCGCGCCCCCACCGGCCTGGATCCCGGAGATCGAGGCGTCTCCGTTGCCGTCGGGGAGGACGACTCCCAGGCGAATGACACCGCTCCCGCAGCAGCGCAGGCCGTCGCCGAACACGACGCCGTTGCCGCCGCCAATGCTGTTGTCACCCTGGAAGAACAGCCCGGGCTGGTTGGGGATCGCGTTGCCCGCGTCGAGGGTCCCGCCGGCGCCCGGCTGGGCGTGGAGGGTGCAGCCGTCGCCGGTGGAGTTGGCGCATCCACCGTTGGTGGCGTTGTTGCCACAGGGGCAGGGCGTCGCGGTGCCGTCACCGAAGCACTCCCCGGTTCCGAACCCGCCGCCGCCGCCGAAGTCGGCCTCCATGTCGTCCATCATCAGGAAGGCACCGCCGAACACGTTGCTGGGCACCTCGATGCGGCTGAAGCCCGCGCCTGAGTCGTCAGCCCAACCGTTCCAGGTCCACGTGCAGTCGGGCGGCGCCGTGATGACCGCCGAGCCCAGGAAGTTGTTCCCCGCGTCGTAGAAGTTCGCCGTGCCTCCTCCCGGCGCGCCGGCGTTCGTGCCGAAGTAGCCCCCGAAGCGGGAGACCGGTGTGTCGAAGGTGTACTCGTAGGCACCGCCGGCGCTGCCGGTGAAGTACGTCCCGCCGTGCTCCTGGATGAGGCACATGAAGCTCCAGGACCCGGTGATGTGGGCGCCGGCGGAGCCCGGTGTGCACAGATCAGCCTGGTTGTTGAAGACGCGCCCGACGACGCAGGGATCGAAGGACCCCGGCTGCTGCGTCTCGAAACCGTCGGAGTCGGTGCCGGTGAAGGGCCCGATGGGGGTCTGGGCCGTGGCGAGGCCGCAAAGGCCGACGGAAGCGGCGAGAAGCAAGGGGGATCTCATGGTGGTTCCTCTGGAATCTGGAATCTCGGGGTTGGAGCGGGGCCTGCAGCGACCCGCGCACTTCGATTGTAGGGAGCGATGGGAATCCTGGGGGCGGGAGGGCACGGAAACAGGATCCGCGCCTCCCTTGAGCGCCCGTGCTGCACCGACCGCGCCTACCAGACGAGCTCGTAGGCGTTGGAGGTGTTGAACCCGCTCCCGCACGGCGAGCTGGTCGGAGTCCGATACCAGAACTGGTAGATCCGTGCGCCGTCGCCGATCTCCACTCCACCTGCCGCCCCCACGCGCACCCCGGTCGAGTGGTCGCCCGCCGCATCGGTGAGTCCGGTCTCCACGCGCACGACGTCCCCGCCCGCGCAACGCAAGCCGTCGCCGAAGGGCACGCCCGCACCCAAGCCGCTGATTCTCGTGCCCTGGAAGTGCAGGCCGAACTGCCCGGGAGCGGCGCCCTGCGCATGCAGGACGATCGAGTCGTCCAGGGTCGACCCGCTCGCCAAGAGCGAACACCCCGCGGGATTGGTGCCGCTGCCACAGCCACGGCCCTCGGCTCCCGGGTTCCCGCAAACGCCGCTCGGCCAGCCCGACGCGGCATCACAGGCGCACAGCACGGTTCCCGGCTGGGGCCCGTCGGCGTCGACCACGAGGTCGTCTAGCTGGACGTAGGCCCCGGTCTGCTCGTTGCCGACGATCTCGATGCGCGAGAAGCCCGCGCCCGAGTCGTCCATCCAACCGTTCCAGTGCCAACCGCAGTCGGCGGGGACGGTGGCGATCGCCGTCCCCAGGAGCGCGTCATTCTCGTCGAAGAAGCGCAGCGTCGCGCCGGGGATCCCCGAGTTGGTCGCGAACCAGGCACCGAAGCGGTGGACCGGGCTCACGAACGACAGGGCGGCGTGGCCGTAGGCGCTGCCGAAGAAGCGCGCGCCAGTGTGCTCGTCGACGGTGCAGACGTAGGTCCACCCGGTCGTGATCAGTGCGCCGGTGTGCCCGGGCGTGCACAGCTCACCGAATCCGCCGAACACGCCCTCGGGCACGCAGGCGTGGAAGCCCTGACTGGCCTGGGTCTCGAAGCCCTCCGCGTGGGTCCCGGAGAAGGGCCCGATCGGTTTCTGGGCGAGAGCCCAGGCGGGCGAGAGGAGAAGGAGGGTGAGCCCGAGGGCCCCGTTGGAGGTGCGCATGGTGCGGTTTCCCTGCCGGCGGTGAGCGGCGCCCGGCATCGTCGACCGGCGGTGGTCGACGGCGGGCGCACGCGGGAGCATCAGGGAAACCTACCCCCCGATCCGTGCTCGGGAGGACTTCGCGGCGACCGCGAACACGACGCCCGCGCGCGGGAGGCGGAAAGCTTTTCCGCCCACCCCGCGCGGCACCGCGACGAGGCTGTCTGCGGCGTCGCCGCCGCCGGCTCAGCCCTCGCTCGCGCGCCCCGCCGGGTAGAAGACCAACAGCGCCACGAGGCAGGCCAGCGCACCCCACATCGGGACGCCGAACAGCTTCTCGTAGTCCTGGACGTCGCCTTCCTTCGCCCAGTCGGAGACCCAGCCGGCGATCTTGCTGCCGACGATCACGCCGCAGCCGATGATGACCAGATTGAACAGGCTCTGGGCGCTGGCGCGGATGTCGGCGCCGCTCTCCTCGTCTACGACCATGAAGGCCACGAAGATGAAGCAACCGAAGCACAGACCGTGCAGTCCGATCCCGATCACCAACGTCGCCATCGTCGGCAATGGCAGCGCGTCCACGTGGGCGAAGAGCGCCATGCGCAGGGCGTAGGCCACCAAACCCACGGCCAGGAGGTGCTTGCGAGAGACGGTCTTGGCGACCAGGGGGATGGCGCCGATGACGAACAGCTCCGCCATCTGGCCGATGGTCATCAAGCCGCCGCCGCCCAGGCCGAAGAGGGTCTGGAAGAAGGCGGGCGCCTCGGCCTGCTTCTCGCCCAAGAACGCCTCGGTGTGCACGAAGTAGAACTGGTGGATGCAGCTGACGGGGATCGCGAGCAGGAACAGGGTCGCCAGGGGATTGCGGCGCACCGCGCCCATGGCCGCGAAGGTGGCGCTGCGCTGCTCGCCTTCCGACGGCGGCGTGTGCGGCAGGAACAGGCAGTAGACCGCCATCCCGGCCCCGAGGATCGCGGACAGGCGGAACGCGTCCGCCTTGCCGGCGACCGGATCGGCGGCGTGCACGTTGGCGAGCCAGTGGCCCATCAACAGGCCGACGACGATCCAGCCCAGGGTCCCCCACAGGCGCACGCGACCGAAGTCGCGGTCGCGGTCGGGCAGGTGGTGGAAGGCCAGTGAGTTGGTCAACGACAGGGTCGGGGCGTAGACGAGGCCGTAGAGCCCCGAGAAGACGAGGAACCCCGTGTAGGTCTCGATCGTGGCCAACTGCCAGATCAACAGCGCGCCGACGAGGTGGCTGGCGGCCAGGAACTTCTCGGTGGAGAAGTAGCGGTCGGCGACCTGGCCGGCGATGAAGGGGCCGACGATGGCCCCCACGGCTCCGATCGCGAACATGTCGCCGATCTCGGTGCCGTTCATGCCGCGGTGGCCCGACAGGAACGACCACAGGAACGGCAGCCACGCTCCCCAGATTGCGTACTGCAGGAACATCATCCCCGACAGGCGGGTCATCAGGCTTCGTGACGGCAAGGGCGCGGCGGTGGTGTTCATCGGTGTCTACTCCGCGAAGGCCGCGTCGAAGGCCACGTCGGTGGGAGCGAAGTCGAGGTCGCGAGTGAAGCCCGCGGCCTCGGTGGCGCCGCGCTCGCGGTCCATCATCGGGTCCTCCCACTCGACCGTCAGCGGGCCGTGGTAGCCGATGTGGTTGAGGGCGCGCATGATGCCCTCGAAGTCGATCCGCCCGCGGCCCGGCGAGCGGAAGTCCCAGAACCGCCCGTCCTCGCCGAAGTTCGCGTGGCCGCCGAAGACGCCGATCGGAGTCGGACTGTCGGACCACCACACGTCCTTGACGTGCATGTTGAAGATGCGGTCGCCGAACTCGCGCAGGAACCCGATGTAGTCCACGCCCTGGTAGCCCAGATGCGAGGGATCGAAGTTGAACCCGAAGCGCGGATGGCCGCCGATCGCGTCGAGGGCACGGCGGGTCGTGGCGATGTCGAAGGCGATCTCGGTCGGGTGGACCTCGAGGGCGAAGCTGACGTCCTCGGCGTCGAAGGCGTCGAGGATTGGCGTCCAGCGCCGGGCGAAGTCGGCGAAGCCCTCCTCGATGCGGTCGGAGGAGACCGGCGGGAAGGAGTACAACAGGTGCCAGATCGAGCTGCCGGTGAAGCCGTTGACGACGGTGCGCCCCGAGCGCTCCAGGCGCTGCTTCACCGCATCGGGCGCGGCGTCGAAGAAGCGCCGGGCCGCCTTGGCGGTCGCGATCATCTCGGCCGCGGCGCGCTCGCGCACGCCCTCGGGATCGCCGTCGCCCCAGATCTCCTCGGGCAGGATCGTCTGGTGGCGCTCGTCGATGTTGTCGCACACCGCCTGCCCGACGAGGTGCGTGGAGATCGCGTAGCAACCCACACCGTGGGCGGTGAGCACATCCCAATGGGCCGCGCAGTAGCCGTCCTCGTCGAGGGCGCGGTGCACGTCGAAGTGGTCGCCCCAGCAGGCGAGCTCCAGGCCGTCGTAGCCGAAGCCGGCCGCCTTCTCGGCCAGGGTCTCGATGGGCAGGTCGGCCCACTGGCCGGTGAACAAGCTCACGGATCGGGACATCGTCGTTCTCCTGGGGATCCTCGGGTCTCGCGGCGGGAGAGAACCTAGCCCGGATTATTCATGAAGACGTGCACCAGACACAGCAACTCGGTTCCTGGTGGTGCTTTGCGGGTTCTGGCGACGCAGGCGACCCTGAACGGGTCGTCGAGGAAGCCAGGTTCCAAGAAGCGCCGCCAGGGGCCGAGAGGCCGTCGAAGACGGCCGGTTGCGAAGTCTGGTGTGCGTGTTCATGAATCATCCGGGCTAGCGAACTTCGCTGAGCTTGACAGCACAGCGCTCGCGGGCGGACACCAGCGCCGCTTCGAG
>JASLMK010000036.1 GCA_030746555.1 Planctomycetota bacterium
GCTTTGCGGGTTCTGGCGACGCAGGCGACCCTGAACGGGTCGTCGAGGAAGCCAGGTTCCGTAAAGCGCCGCCAGGGGCCGAGAGGCCGTCGAAGACGGCCGGTTGCGAAGTCTGGTGTGCGTGTTCATGAATAATCCGGGTTGAACCCAAGGAAGAGGCCCAGAGCCCTCCCTCAAGCCCGAAAACAACCCGAGATCCCAATGAAATCGAGAATCACAGCTGCCGCCCTGCTGGCGGCCCTGTCCTTCCAAGCCCCCGCGGCCCAGGGTCCGGCCCAGACCCCTCAGTCCGTCATCACGATCGGCGGACGCTCCTATGCGACCTGGCAGTCGTACGTGCAGTCACCGTTCTTCAAGCAGAACGCGATGCACTGCATCACCCCCTCCCGCAACCCCACGATCAACCCCTCCTCGGGCTTCAACTTCTCGCCGTCCGACTGCGCCTACTATTCGACCAACCCCAATCCGATCTACGACCCGACGGTGGTCTACACGATCCAGGTGGTCGTCCACGTCATCGAGCACACCAACGGGCAGGGCGCGATCTCCAACGCGATGATCCAGAGCCAGATCGACGTCCTCAACGAGGACTTCCGCGCCCTCCCGGGCAGCAACGGTGCGCCGGGAACGGATGTGATGATTCAGTTCGAACTCGCCACCCAAGACCCCCAGGGAAACGCGACGAACGGGATCACCAATACGGTCAACAACCAGTGGTTCAACGACAACGGCAACTACTGGAACACGCTGGCCTGGGATACGAACCGCTACATGAACATCTACACGAACTCGTGTGGCGGCTACCTCGGGTACGTGCCCGACCTGCCCCAGGGCGGGATCGTCGGGAACAACTCGGACCGGATCGTGATCTTGTGGTCGGCCTTCGGCCGCAACGCACCCATCGGTCCTCCCTACAACCTGGGCCGCACCGCGACGCACGAGGTCGGCCACTACCTCGGGCTGTGGCACACCTTCGACAACGGCTGCGGTAGCGCGAGCGCCTGCTACACCAGCGGTGATCTGATCTGCGACACGAACCGAGAGAACCAACCGACCTACGGCTGCCCGGGCAACAAGTCGGGTTGCGGCTCCCCGGATCCGATCCACAACTACATGGACTACTCGGACGACTCCTGTATGTGGGAGTTCAGCTTCGAGCAGACCAACCGCATGCGCTGCACCCTCGAGAACTACCGTCCCGACGTGTACGGGGGCAGCGGGCCGCCTCCTCCGCCCCCGCCTCCGGGTGACGTCGCCTCGATCAACATCGACGTCGGCGCCAACAACGTGTTCCCCGCTCCCTCCGACAGCTTCGGCGGCGCGGCGAGCCAATCTGGGACCTGGAACGCGGTCAGCGGCACGGCCAACAACGTCTCCCTCGACCAGGTCGACGGCACGCCCAGCGGCGCCGTGATCAGCGTCTCCGGCGGCAATGGCAACTTCGCCTCCAACAACCCCGGCACGACCGGCGACATCCAGCGTCTGATGGACGACATCCAGGACGCCGACACGTCCACCTGGACGATCTCCGGCCTGGGGAACGGGAGCTACGCCGTCTACGTGTATGCCTGGGCGCCCGACGATCCGACCAGCTTCCTCACCGACGTCACGATCCTCGGCGGTTCCAGCGGCACCCAGTCCTGCGGCGGCGCGGCCTGGGGCGGCAGCTGGGTCCACGGCTCCCACTACGTGTCCGACGAGGTGAGCGTCACCAACGGCTCGATCACGGTCCAGATCGCGCCCGGCAGCTTCTCGTCGCCCTCGAGCGTCAACGGGTTTCAGATCGTCGAGCTCGGCGGCGGGAGCGTGGGGACGGCCTACTGCTTCGGTGTGAACGGCGCCTGCCCCTGCGGCAACGACGGCGCGGGCGACGAGGGCTGCGCGAACTCGACCGGCTCGGGGGCGACCCTGGCCGCCGGCGGCTCGACCAGCGCGGGAGCCGACGACCTCGCCTTCTTCGCCGGCGGGCTCCTCGCCAGCCAGCCTGCCCTCCTGTTCGCCGGGACGGCCTCCCTCAACGGCGGCAACGGCGTGTCCTTCGGTGACGGCCTGCGCTGCGCCGGCGGTACGGTCACTCGCTTGGGCGTCGAGGTCCCCGATGCGTCCGGCCAGGCCATCTGGGGCCCCGGCCTGGGGAGCTCCGGCGGTTGGTCGAACGGCGATACCCGCTACTTCCAGACCTGGTACCGAAATCCCCAGGGCAGTCCGTGCGGATCGGGTTTCAACCTGACCCAGGGGCTCTCGGTGAGCTTCACTCCCTGACTCGGGAGCGATGGTGCGAACGGGGGGCGGGGCGCGCGAGCGCTCCGCCCCCCTCTTCGTGGATCCTCGCCCCCGGCACGGGCCGCTCTATTCGGCCTCGCCCCCCAAGCGACGGGCGCTTGGGCTGGGATCCAGGCCGAAGTCGGAAGGTCTCATCACGCTGCCCAACGAGCGCATCATCATGTGCCAGGCGCGCGCGTCGCTCGTCTCCAGGGGAGCCCGCGAGAAGACGCGATCGACCGACTTGGCGATGACTCGCTTGGCTTCGGCACTGCGCGCGACGTGCTCGACGAAGGTGTGCTTGAGGTTCGCCTTGAGGAACTCGCGCTCCGCGCCGGTCAGGGGGTGTCCGCCGGGCTCCCGGCGGTGGACCCGCTCGCCGCCGTACAGGCCCTGCAGGACGATCCCGACGCAGATCGCAAGGTTCAGCGAGGTGTGCTCGGCGGCGGTGCGCAGGTGGAGGAGTCGCTGGCAGAGGGAAGCGTCGTCGACCGAGAGGCCCGACATTTCGCTCCCGAAGACCAAGGCCAGACGCTCGCGGTCATCGGCCGCCACGGCGCCCAACTGCTCGCGCACCTCGTTCCAGTTCTCCCTGATGCGATTGTCGCGCACGCGCGCCGTGAACCCGACCGTAACCGAGCAGTCCGCCAGGGCGTCGGTCAGCGTGTCGACGACCCGTACCTTCTCCGCGACGTCAGCGACGCCGTGGGACATCTGGGTGAACTCGGGGTGGAGCAGGAGAGCCGGCCGCTCCGGGTCGACCAACACCAGCTCGCATGGTCCGAAGTTCTCACACGTGCGCAGCACCATCCCTACATTGCGCGGCCCCGCGGGCCGGACGAGGACCACGCGCCTCACTCCGACCTCCCCAGGTAGCCGATGATCGCAGAGCCCCGCGCGTCCGGTGCGGCGGCGTGCATCGCCGGGGGCCGGGGGTCGAGGACCTCGATCCAAACGCCCGCACCCGTCTGCCCGCCGGTCGAGGAGCGGTCGTAGAGGCGCGGATCGTTCCAAGCCGTGGCCGTCAGGGCGAGACGCACGTCGCCATCGCCGTACACCCGACCGAGATAACGCACCTCTCCCGGCCCGACGCGTCGGCCGTCGAGGTCGAGGGTCACGCACAGCCGCGAGTTGGGAGTCTTGCGCGGCCGCCCGATCGTGACCTCCAGGGGTGCCCGGCCGCTGAGCACAACGGCGTCGGGGCGCGTGGGATGAGCGGCGACACCAGCGCCGTCGGGGACGGCGAGGAGCTGCGCCAGGGGCGGGTCACAGGCGGGGACCATGTCCAGCACGGCACGCACGTCCAAGCCCGCGCCGGGGATCGACAGGAGCAGGCGTCCCCCGGTGCCGCGCTCGATCGAAGCCGCGTGCGGGCGAGCCCGTCCATCGGCGTGCTCCGGCCAGACCGGGGCGCGCTCGTCGGGCACCAGGGGCAGATCCAACTCGAGAAGCGAGTGGCCGCCGACGAAGACTCGTGCGGGCTCGAGAGGGTCCGGGGCGGCTTGTAGGCGCAGCTCCAGGCTCTCGCCCCGTCGGGACGCTCGCACGTGGGTCCACGACAGCGGCGCAGAACCTCGTGAAACCGGCAGGTCGAAGCTCGCGTTGGCGGCCGCGCGCGGGGCAGCGCCGCCCCGGTCGGGCCCGTCCCACGGGGCGAGGATCCGGTCCCCGAAGCTGCGCGCCCGCACTCCGACGGTCCCCGCGCCCTCCGTGCGGGCGCCGATGCGCAGGAGGCCTAGGGGCGGCTCACTCGCGAGCAACCGCTCGAGCGCCCGCGCCTCGGGCACCGAGACGAGCAGCTGGTCGGGTGTCCAGTAGCCGCCCTCCGCTCGGGGCGACTGCGCCCCGCCCAGTCCCAGCTCCACGGCTCCGTCGACGCGCACGAGGCTCTCCCCGGCGATCGACGAGCACCACAGCCACTCCCGGCCCACAGCGACCCGTCGCGAGAACTCGGCGTCCTCCAAGAGGACGGCGTCGCGGGGGCTCCCGCGCCCGACGCTCTGCGCCCACAGGTCACGACCGTCCCGGTCGAAGACTCCGGTCAAGGTCGCGAAGACGTCCACGTCGCGGGTCGGGGAGCTGCCCACGACGCCCCAGTCGAGGTTGGTCGAGCGGAGCACGAGCGGCGACCGCAGGCGCGGTCGGGGATCACCGCGAGCGGGAAGCGAGCGCAGGGGTGCGGGGAGCGGCCCGGCCGCGCCGCCGGTGACGACCACGAACGCGTCGTCCCGCCGGCCGGAGCGATCGATCGCATCGATGACCCGCCGCAAGGCGTCGTCCATGATCGAGAGGCGGGTCGCATGCAGCGCCCGCACGAAGGCCGCACGCGCCGGGTCGCCTCGGCGGCGCAGGAGGGCCGTCTCCAGGGCCTCCAGGGCGCCCTGGGGGTCCGCGGCCAGGCGGTCGAGGGCCGCGGCGATCGCCTGCGACTCCCCCCGCCAGGGCTCCATCGCCCGGCGCAGGAACGGACGTGCCGCGTCGGCATCGGGGGACTCGCGGTCGCGCGCATCGGCGCAGTGCAAGAGGAGGAAGACCTGCTCCCCGGTGTGCAGGGCCTGCTCGAAGGGCGCGGAGATCGACGCGAGGGTCTCTCCGGCGCTGCGCGGCCAGCGCGGTGGATGGAGGAGCTCGGGGCTCTCGTAGACATCGAAGCCCTGGTCGAGCCCCGAGAGGGAGCCGTCGAGTTGGCCGACCGAAACCGCCGCCAGAGTGCGGTAGCCCGCGGCTCCAAAGAGCTCGGCCATGGTCGTGAGCTCCCCAGCGAGCGACTGCCGCCCGAGCGCGCGCACCGAGCCGACGCCGTGGCGGCGGGGTGAAAGCCCGGTCATCAGCGAAGCCATGGCCGCGTTCGTCCCGCTCGACGACGGGCTGTGGGCCTGGAACGTGCGCCCGCCCTCCGACAGGGAGGCGAGGACCGGCGTGGCGCTGCGGAGAGGGCTGAGCAGGTCGACCTCCTCGGGGTCGATCCCGTCCCAGACGAGGAGCGCGACGACAGAGTGGCCGCGCCCGCAAGCGGTGCGCAGCTCGGCCGCACCCTGTCGCCGGTGGCAGCCCTTGAACAGGTAGGCAGCCCCCACCGCCAAGAGGGCCAGGGAGACGACGAGGGTCCGGCAGCCGCCGCCCATGCGCACGGGTCGGCTCAAGCCCTCCCCCGCAGGGACTCGAGCTGGGCGGGGTCGGCGTTCCCGCCGGAGACGACCGCGGCGACGCGCAAGGGGTCGGCGGCGTCGCGGCCGTCGAGCAGCCCGGCCGGGAGCAAGCCCGCGAACACGAGGGCGGGCGCGGCCGCCCCCGCCGGCTCGGCCTTGATCCCCGCCGCGACCAGCAGGGCCTGGGCGCCGAAGACGTCCCCGTCGGCGACGAGGAGCACCTCGTCCACGGCCGCCAGACAGATGTCGATGTTGAGCTGGCCCGAGAACAGGGGGCACAGCCCCTGGACCTCCGTCGTGGTCTCGTCGAGCACGACCGACGCCCCGGCCTCGAGCCCGCGGCTGAGGGACGGGGACCCGGCGGGCTCGGCTCCCAGGACGCAGACGTCCCTCCCCAGGGTGCGGCGCAGGCCCAGGGAGGTACCCGAGATCAGGCCGCCCCCTCCGACGGGAACGACGACGACCTCGACCTCGGGCCAGTCGGCGGCGATCTCCAACCCGACGGTGCCGGCTCCCTGCACGGTACGGGCGGAGTCGTAGGGATGGACGAGGACGCGCCCCTCCGCCACGAGGCGGGCACAGCTCTCCTCTGCGGCCTCGCGCGTGGGCGTGAGCACGACCTCGGCGCCGCGCTCGCGGCAGGCGGCGATCTTGTTGGGGTAGGCGTCCTCTGGCATCACGACCACGGCCGGCACTCCGGCGCGCTGGGCGGCCCAGGCCAGGGCACCCGCGTGGTTCCCCGAGCTGCAGGCGACGACGCCGCGGCTCCGCTCGCCTTCATCCAGGCGACTGATCTGGTTCCAGGCGCCACGCGCCTTGAACGAACCGGTGACCTGAAGATGCTCGAGCTTGAGCCGCAGCTCGACGCGTTCGTCCGACAGGTCGAAGGGCACCAGCGGCGTGCGCTCGACGACACCCTCGATGCGCTCCGCCGCCTCCTCCACGCGGATGTGGTCGAAGGCCTCCCACTCCCCCGTCGTCGTCTCCGCCGCGCCCACATCGCAGAGAGTACCCTCTGCTCCGTGGGTTCTCCTCTCTCCTCCCCCAGACCGTCGGCCTCCGCGGGCGCGACGCGCCTACCGTTCACGGCGCCCTGGCTCCTGGCACCCATGGAAGGTGTCACGGAGGCGTGCTTTCGAGACCTCCTGCTCGAGCGCAACGCCGCCGAGCACCTCGGAGGGACGTTCACCGAGTTCGCCCGCGTCGTGGAGATCCCCCTCTCCCGCCGCGTGCTGCGCGCCCACCTCGGCCCGTCCTCGACCGCGAGGCCGGTCGGCCTGCAGCTCATGGGCGCGAACCTCGCCGCCCTGGCGGAGACGGCGAGGAGGGCGGAGGAGGTCGGAGCACCCCTGGTGGACGTGAACTTCGGCTGCCCGGCCAAGGGAGCCCTGCGCGGTTCGGCCGGTTCGGCGGTCCTCTCCGATCCGGCGCGGCTCGAGCGCATCCTGCGGGCCGTGGGCGGTGCCCTGGAGAGGGCCCCGCTGACGGCCAAGATCCGCGCCGGAGTCGACGACGACAGCCTCCTGTGTGAGCTGGCCCGGGCGGCGCAGGAGGGCGGCGCCGCCATGCTCACCGTCCACTGCCGCACGCGCCGGGAGGGCTACCGGCCCGAGGTGGACTGGAGCCGCATCGCGCGGGCCGTTGGGAGCGTCGACATCCCCGTCTGCGGGAATGGCGGCGTACGCGCCCACGCTGATCTTCGGCGCATGCGAGAGGAGACGGGCTGCGCCCTGGTGATGGTCGGCCAGGCCGCCCTCGCCAACCCCTGGATCTTCAGCGGGGCCCGTGTGGACGCGACCGAGGCGGCGCGCTTCTTGACGGCCTACGCCGAGAGCCTCCGCGTGCGCTACGCCGCGCGGGAGAGCCGCATCGCGGGACGCCTCAAGCAGCTCCTGCGCTGCTGGGAGGCCGGCGACCTCACCGGCGGAGAGCCCGCGTCCTGGCTCGGCGAGCGCGACCCCGCCCGACTGCTCGAGCGGCTGCGCGCCCTCGCGAGGGAGTGAGCCTATACTTGCGCGCCCGCCGCCGGGCCGGCGGCGAGAGCGAGCAATGACGACCTGGACGCGACAGGACAGCGAGGCCCTCTACCGGGTGCCCGATTGGGGACTGGGCTTCTTCGGCATCAACGAGCGAGGGCACGTAGAGGCGACGCCCGACGGCGGCTCGCGATCCCATTGCATCGACATCCACGACCTCGTCGCCCAGCTCGTCCGCCGGGGCGTCGACGCGCCGCTGTTGCTGCGCTTCGATGGCATCATCCGTGCCCGGGTGCGGGCGCTGCAGGAGGCCTTCGACCGCGCGCGCGAGGAGTACGGCTACACGGGCGCCTACCACCCCGTGTACCCGATCAAGGTCAACCAGGACCGTTTCGTCGTCGAGGGGGTGCTGGCGGAGGGGGCACGGGACGGCCTGGGCCTGGAGGTCGGTAGCAAGCCGGAGCTGCTGGCGGTCATGACGCTCCACGGCCGCGAGAACCCCCTGGTCATCTGCAACGGCTACAAGGACGACGACTACATCGAGCTTGCGCTCCTCTCGCGAAAGATCGGTGCGGAGACGATCCTCGTGATCGAGAAGGACAGCGAACTGGAGCGCGTCCTGGATATCGCCGAGCGCCTCGGGATCGAACCGTGCCTGGGCGTGCGGGCAAAGCTGGGACACCGCGGTTCGGGCCGCTGGCAGGAGTCCGGCGGCGACCGTTCGAAGTTCGGACTGACCACACGCCAGATCGTCAACCTGGTCGAGTGCCTCACCGGGGCGGGCAAGCTGCACTGCCTCCAGCTCTTGCACTTTCACATCGGCAGCCAGGTCACCCACATCCGGGCCTTCAAGACCGCCCTGCGGGAGGCCTCGCGCACCCTAGCCGGCCTTCACGAGCTCGGCGTGGCCGTGCGCTGGATGGACGTCGGCGGCGGCCTGGGCGTCGACTACGACGGTTCGCGCAGCGACGCGGACTCTTCCATGAACTACTCGCTACAAGAGTACGCCAACGACGTCGTCTACCACCTCGTCGAGATCTGTGACGAGATCGGAATGGCGCCGCCGATCCTGCTCTCGGAGTCGGGCCGGGCTCTCGTCGCACACCACGCCGTGCTCGTGACCGAGGTCCTCGGCGTCAGCGACTCCACCGCCGTCGGCGTCCCCGCGCCTCTCGCAGCCGACGAGGCGGAGATCGTGCGCGAGCTCGCTGAGATCTGCGAGGAGATCGACAGCCGCTCCTACCACGAGAGCTACCACGACATCCGCGAGCTCCGCGAGAGAGCGATGATGATGTTCAACGTCGGTCAGCTCAGCCTGACCGAGCGCGCCCGCGTCGAGGAGTTCTACTGGCGCGCCTGCGAGGAGATCCAGCGCATCACGCGCCGCATGGAGGAGGTCCCCGCGGACCTCGAGTCCCTCGAAGGCGACACCGCCGCCACCTACTTCCTGAACTTCTCCCTCTTCCAGTCAGTCCCCGACTCTTGGGCGATCCGACAGCTCTTCCCCGTCATGCCGCTCCAGCGCCTCGACGGGGAGCCGACGCGACAGGCGGTCCTGGCCGATCTGACCTGCGACTCCGACGGACGGGTGGATCGGTTCATCGGCCGCCGGGGCGCGAGGCGCACGCTCCCCTTGCACACGCCCGAGCCCGACGCGCCCTACTACCTGGCCTTCTTCCTCGTCGGCGCCTACCAGGAGATCCTGGGTGACATGCACAACCTGTTCGGTGACACGAACATCGCTCACATCGACCTCGATGCCGACGGGAGACCGCGGGTCGTCCAGCTCGTGCGCGGCGACCGGGTCGAGGACGTGCTGAAGTACGTGGACTTCGAAGAACGCGACCTCGTCCGGGATCTCCGTACGCGGGTCGAGGACGCCCTCGACGGAGGCCTGTTGTCCTTCGAGGAATCCGCCGGCATCGTGAAGCGCTTCGAGGAGGCGCTGCACGCCTACACCTACCTCTCCCGCCAGCCGAGCCGGGCGCACGCCGCAAGCGCGGCAGGATCGAGCACACCATGAAGATCGAATCGGGCCTGTTGGTCGAGCTGAACTACGAGCTGTTGGACGCCGCGGGAGAGCTCGTCGAGTCGAGCGCCCAGGAGGGCGTCGGCCCGCTGCACTACCTGCACGGACTGGAGGAGATCCCCGTCGCCTTGGAGGCCGAGCTGGAGGGTTGCAACCCGGGCACGGCTGTCGAACTGACCCTCGACGCGGAGCAGGCCTTCGGACCCTACGACGCGGAAGCACTGATCAACGTCCCGCGCAATGAGTTCCCCGACGGCGACGCGGTGGAGGTCGGCGAGTGGATACAAGTCACCGTGGAGGACGAGAAGGCCGACGACGACGAGGACTACGAGGTGCACATGCGCGTGGTACAGCTCGACGACGACGCGATCGTGCTCGACGGCAATCACCCCCTCGCCGGCCAGCGCGTCACCTACAAGGTCCAGGTGGCCGATGTGCGCCGACCGACGGCCCAGGAGCTTCAGGAGCGCGAAGAGGGCGGCGAGGAGCACGCAGGCTGAGCGGTCGAAGCCCGCCACGGGCGATCGTCTCGCCCACCGTGGGCGTACACTTCCTCCATGCAGGCGGCCACCTCACCCGAGTCCTCTCTGGCGGAGCGCGAGGAGGCGTCGGTTCCCCGCAACCTGGCGCCGCAACTGCTCGTCGTCGTCGACACGGAGGAGGAGTTCGACTGGTCCGCTCCGTTCGACTCGAGCGCGCGCTCCGTAGAGGCCATGGAGGACATCGGACTCTTCCAGCATCTGTGCGATGAAGTGGGCATCCGGCCGACCTACGTCATCGATCATCCCGTCGCATCCCAGGAGCGGGGCCGCCGCCTGATCGGTGAGTTCGCCTCCGAGGGGCGCGCGGTGATCGGCGCGCACCTCCACCCGTGGGTGTCCCCGCCGTTCGAGGAGCAAGTGACCAGCGCCTCCTCCTATCCGGGAAACCTGCCGGCGGATCTCGAGGCCCGCAAGCTCGAGACGCTCACGACCACGATCGAGGAGAACTTCAGCCGGCGCCCGACGATCTACAAGGCCGGGCGCTACGGGTTCGGGCCCCACACGACTGCCCTGCTCGAGGACCTGGGGTACACGATCGACCTCAGCGCCTGTCCCGCCTTCGACTTCACCGCCGACGGGGGACCCGATTGGTCCCGCTGGTCCGCCGCCCCGTACTGGTTCGGCGCGGACCGCCATCTGCTGGGATTGCCCACGACCGGGGCCTTCGTCGGCTGGCTGTCGCGGGCCGGCGCCAGCGTGCACCGCGCTGCCAGCCGGCCTCCGCTCTCCTGGGCCCACTCGGGAGCCCTCCTCTCCCGCTCGGGCGCCCTGGAGCGATTGATGCTCTCTCCCGAGGGCTACCGGCATGCCCACCATCGCCGCCTGACCGAGTCCCTGCTCGCCCGCGGCGTGCGGATCTTCAGCTTCAGCCTCCACAGCCCATCCCTGCGCCCCGGCTGCACCCCCTACGTCCGCTCCCAAGCGCAGCTGGAGCGTTTCATCCGGTCGTGCCGACAGTATTTTGAGTGGTTCCTGGAGACGCTCGGCGGTGAGGCGACGACCCCCGAAGAGCTCCGCGAGCGCCTCGTCACCACCCGCACCCCTCCCCCCCCGCCCCCCGCGCCGGCTTGAAGATCCTCGGAATCTCCCCCCTCGACAAGGACGCGACGGCATCCCTGGTCGAAGACGGTCGCGTCCTATTCGCCGCGGCGGAGGAGCGCTTCAGCCGCCGCAAGCAACACGCCGGCTTCCCCGCCCGGGCCGTCGCCGCGGCCCTGGAGGCGACGGGAACCGATCCCGGCGAGATCGACTCGGTCGAGTACCCCTTCCTGGATTGGCAGGCGGAGGCCCTGCTGATTCGGGCCGCCCTGGCGGAGGAGAAGGCGTTCCTGCGTTCCGATCCCGGCCTTCCCCTGCGCCCGGCCCTGCGCGCCGCCGATGCCCGATCGCGGGCCCTCGCGGGCCGACGCACGAGTCCGGTCCACGGGCTCGACTCTCCCGACCAACGCATGGCCAAGCCGCTCCACAAGCGCGCGGCCTACCACTGGCTGGGGGCCTCCAGGCTCTCGCGGCGTACCGCTGTGCGCGAGTCACGCGCCTGGGGTGAGCGCGCAATCGCCGCCCACGAACAATGGAATCGCGAGCTCCACGACGGACTGCGCAGCCTGGGGCTCGACGAGAAGCTGCGCCAGAGCGAGCACCACCTCTCGCACGCGGCCAACGCCTACCTGCTGAGCGGCTTCGACCGCGCCCTGATCGTGACCCTCGACGGCTACGGCAGCGGCCTAGCCGGCTCCGTCAGCGTCGGAGAGGGCGGCGTGATCAAGCGCCGCGAGCGCCTGGCCTTCCCCCACTCCTTGGGGACCTTCTACGAGAACGTGACCGGAGCCCTCGGCTTCAGCCCCGACCGCCACGCCGGGAAGATCGTCGGCCTGGCGGCCTACGGCGACCCCGCCGTCCTGGAGCCGCTCCTGCTCGAGCGCTTCGATGCTTCGTCGGGGACCTTCCGCATTCGGGAGATCATGAACACCTTCTTCGCCCGCCACCTCGCGACGCGCTACCCGATGGTGGACGTGGCCGCTGCCTGGCAGCGGGTCCTGGAGGTGATCGCGACGGACCTCGTGGCGCACTGGGTCGCGGAGACCGGCTGCAAGCACGTCGTCCTCTCGGGCGGCGTGACGGCGAACGTGAAGATGAACCAGCGCATCCACGAGCTCGAGGGTGTGGAGGGGATCTTCGTCTACCCGAACATGGGCGACGGCGGCTGCGGGACCGGAGTCGCCCTGCACAGAAGCTGGCCCGGCGGCGTCGGACCGGCTATCGAGGCGCCCTACTTCGGACCGCAGTACTCCGACGAGGAGATCGAGGGCTGCCTGCGGGCCGAGGGCCTAAAGTACACACGCCCGGCGCACATGGCCGCCGAGGTCGCCAGCCGCATCCACGCCGGGGATGTCGTGGCACGCTTTGCCGGACGCATGGAGTACGGCCCGCGCGCCCTGGGCAATCGCTCGATCCTCTACCACGGCAGCGAGCCCGAGGTGAACCAGTGGCTCAACACTCGCCTGGGTCGGACCGAGTTCATGCCCTTCGCACCGGTCACGCTCTGGGAGGCGCGCGACCGCTGCTACCACGGCCTCTCGGGCGCCGAGCACACCGCGGAGTTCATGACGATCACCTTCGATTGCACCGACTGGATGCGGGAGCACTGTCCGGCGGCAGTGCACGTCGACGGGACTGCCCGCCCGCAGCTGATCCGCTCCGAGGTCAACCCCGACTACTACGCCACCGTGGCCGAGTACGAGAAACTCTCGGGCGTGCCGTGCCTGATCAACACGAGCTTCAACATGCACGAGGAGCCCATCGTCTGCACTCCCCGCGATGCCGTGCGCGCGTTCCTCGAAGGTCGCCTCGACGGGCTGGCGATCGGCGGTTTCTACGTGCCGCGCCCGGCGGAGCCGGAGCGGTAGACGCGGCTCAGTCCCTCGCGCGCGGCATGCGCGCGCCCGTCTCCGACAGCCAGCGAGCGAGGTCCCCTCGCAGGCGGGCGGCCAGCTCGGGCCGGCTCCCGCTCAAGTCCTCGGTTTCCCCGGGATCCTCTTCGAGGTCGTACAGCTCGAGGGAACCGTCGTCGTAGCGCTCGATGAGCTTGAAGCGACCCTCTCGCACGGCTCCCCCCAGGCGGTTGCGGCCGTGCCAGGCGTAGTTGGGGTAGTGGAAGAAGATCCCGTCTCGCTCGAGCCCGCCCGTCCCACGCAGTAGGGGCACGAGGCTCTCTCCGTCGAGGGGGACGGCCGCATCAGGCTCGATCCCGACGGCCTCCAGCGCGGTCGGGAAGTGATCCATGCTGACCACGGGTGTCTCGCAGACACTCCCGGGCTCCACGACGCCGGGCCAGCGAACGATCATGGGAACGCGGATCCCGCCCTCGAACAGGTAGCCCTTGCCCCCGCGGAGCGGACGGTTGTCGGACGCCTCCATCCAGCCGCCGTTGTCAGAGGTGAACACGACCAACGTGCGCTCGGCGAGTCCGGAGGCATCGAGCTCGGCGAGCACGCGCCCGACGGCCCGGTCGAGGGCCTCGACCATCGCACCGTAGACCGGATCCGCCAGGCCCTCGCCCTCGCGCCCGGCGTACTTGGCAATCAGCGCCTCGGGCGCCTCGATGGGCCAGTGCACCGCGTAGTGCCAAAGGCAGAGGAAGAACGGGGCGTCGCCTCGCTCGCGCAGGAAGGCGACCGCCTCGTCTGCCAGCCGGTAGGGCAGGTACTCACCGATCCGACGCGGCGGGAGGTTGTGAATGCCGTAGGGATCGAAGAAGGTCGGCGGCCCCCCGAAGGCGCAACCGCCGAGGTTGCTCTCGAAGCCCTGGCGCTCGGGTACGTAACTCCTGCTTCCCCGACCTCCGGCCGCTACCTGGCGCTGCAGGTGCCACTTCCCCATGAAGGCGGTGGTGTAACCCGACGCCCTCAACCGCTCGGCGATCGTGACCCGCTCGAGGGGCAGGTGGTCCAGCATCTCCGCGGCCACCAGGCGCGAGGTCGGGGGAGCGTAGGTCTCGCTCTCGGGAAGATGGTTGGTCAGCCCCACGCGGGCCGGCGACTGTCCCGTCATCATCGCCGCCCGAGTCGGAGAGCAGACCGGCGCCGCCGCGTAGGCGTTGGTGAAGCGCATCCCCTCGGCAGCCAGACGATCGAGGTTGGGGGTCGCGATGCGCGTGTTCCCCTGGCAAGCGAGGTCCATCCACCCCAGGTCGTCCGCGAGGATCCAGATCACGTTCGGCGCGGGGACGGGCTCGACCGCGAGAGGCGGGCTGTGCGGCGCAGCTCCCGACGGAGAGCAGGCTCCGAGGACGATCAGGACGAGGGCGCCCCGAGAGCACCGCATGGAACGAGGGAGGGCTGACACGCTACAGCGAAAGAGCGTATCCTCGGCGGGACGACCGGGGTACCCTCCGATCGTGATGCTCTCCACGATGCGAACCTTCCGGCTGTTGCGCGCGGTGCTCTCGTCCTCAATCGCCTGCCTGTGCTCGGGCGCCCTGGCGGCACCGGCCTCGGCCCAGCTCCCCGAGGATCCTGGACCCCACCCGGTCGGCATCGAGAGCGTCGACTTCAGCCACCCCCTCGCCGCCAACTCCAACGTCTCGGCGCGCATCCACTACCCCGCGCTGGACGACGGATTCGGCGCGCCGCCGGACACCGCGAACGGCCCCTATCCGGTGGTGGTCTTCATCCACGGCTGGTTCGCTCCACCGGCCTTCTACCGCAAGCTGCTCGATCACGTCGCAAGCTACGGTTTCCTGGTGCTGGGTGTCGGGACCGAAATCGGGATGGTCATGCGCGTCGAGCACGTCGCCCACGACGCCCACGCGCTGCTGTACTGGGCCGAGGAGCAGGGAACGGACAGCGACAGCTTCCTCTACGGCATGCCGGCTGGCGGCGCCTGGGCCGCGTGGGGCCACTCCCTGGGGGGCGCGGCGATCTTCCACATGCTCGAGTACGAGGATCGCGTCGATGTCGTCGCGCTCATGGAGGGCAAGCACGTCGACGTGCCGACCATCGCCACCTTCGACGGAACCTTGATGTCCTTGAGCTCGAGCCACGACAACGTCGCGCCTCCGCACAACAACTCGCGCGTGTTCTACGACGAAGCGGTCTCGGCCGAGCGGCGTGCCTTCCCGGAGATCGTCGGCGGCGGGCACAACGGAGGCCTCGACTTCCCGTTCGAGATCGACCCCCTGCCCCACTTCCAACAGCATCGCCTCCACCGACGCTACCTCGGAGGGTTCCTGCGAGCCGAGCGACTGGGAGAGGAGGACGTCTACCTGCAGCTGTTCGGCGCGGGCAGTGACGACGAGCCGATGACCCTCGAGGGTGAGTACTCGCGACCCGCGCTGTGGATCGGAATCGGCGCCGACCAACCGCACCTGCTCACCACCGGGGTGCTCGGCATGCCCGCCGAGCGCGCGGTCTTCGCCTGGTCGTCCCGGCTGAACCCCGGCCAGGGCCTCGACGGGGGGTTCGGCATCGACCTCGGCCGTGGCGACGTCTTCCTCAAGCGCGAGGTCGGCGGCTCGGGATTGGTCGAGACGACCATGGCCCTGCCGTCGCTCCCCCCCGGCGAGACCCTCTTCGTCCAAGCCGAGTGCGTGGGCGGTGTGGAGGAGCGGCTGACGCGCATCGCCGACGCGCTCGTGCCCTGAGCCACCTCCCCGCGGCGGGGGCACTCAACGCTCGCGGCGCACGAGCACGAAGCCGCGGGTGATCTCCAGCGGTTCGCTCAAGAACCCCGCCTCGACGGAGAACATCGGCTCCAAGAAGCCCGGGAGCGAGGGGTTGAAGCCGTGCACCCAGCCCAGATCACCCGCCCTGTCCCTGCCGCCGGGGTCGTCGTTGAAGGCCGCGGCCACCTCGGCGAAGTCCTCACCGCTGCTCAGGCGCCGGTGCAGGTCCCAGGCCAGGGCGAGGGCCTGCTGTGGGGTCCGGAGGAGCTCTGGCGGGGCGCCGGCCGCGCCCGCGTGGGAGACCAAGAGCGCGCGCAGCCGCACGCACGGTGACTCGACGAGCACCGGACCCGCCTCGGAGAGGCTCACGCGGCGGAGCAGATGGTGGCCCGCAGCGGTCTCGATGGGACCGACGATCTCGCCCACGCGCGCCGCGAAGGCCGCGGCCTTGAGAGGCGAGTCGAGCCGGTCTCGCTCGAAGACGGAGAGGCGCCCCCCCGGCTCGCGCGCCCCGGCGCCGTCGGATCGCTGCGCGGCGATCTGGGCGAAGTCGGCCCCGCCTCGCAGGTCGGCCAGCGCGGAGCGCGCCCGGGAGAGCGAGGAGCCGCCCGCCCGCGTGAACAGGATCTCCCGCACCGCGGCGTAGGTCTCGACCCGCTGCAGCAGGTGCACCGTGCCGCGCGTGATGAGCGGACCGCTCAACTCACCGACCTCCGCCGAGAACAGGAACTCGTCCAGCTCCCCGGGGAGCATGCCCCGAGCGAAGGAGCCCAGCTCTCCGCCGCGGGGTGCGTTGGGTCCCTGAGAGTGCTCCCGGGCCAGGTCAGCGAAGGGCTCGCCCGCCCGCAGGCGCTCGATCAAGCCCAGGGACAGGGTCAGGGCCTCTTCGCTGGTGCGCCCGAGATCACCCGGCGCGCCGGAGGGCTTCTCCAGGACCAGGATGTGCCGCGCCGCCCGCAGGGGCGGGGGCTCAGGCGCGAGGTAGAGTGGCTGGACGAGCGCGGAAGCCTGCAGCAGGAGAGGGAGGCAGAGCACGTTTCGTCCTCGCCGCTCACTCCAGGTCGACGTCGATCTCGACCTGCTCCGTGCCCTCTTCGAGGACGACCTCCTCGAGGGTCGCTCGCGCGAGCCCCCTCCACACCGAGACCTCGTACACCCCCGGACCATGGTGCCCCAGGGCGAGGCGCCCGTCGGAGTCACTGGCGCCCTCGCCGGCGAAGAAGCTGCGGAACCCGCCGCCGACCGGCCCGGCTTCCGCACCCTGCGCATCGGTCCGCCTGAGTCGTCCGCGGGCGCCCGAGACCGGGCCGTCGGCGCCGCGCACGACGGCGATCACCTCGATCCCCTCGGCGAGCCGAAGCTCGATCGCCTCTCGTTGTTCATCGGTCGAGACGACCACGCCCTCGAGCCGTGCGGGCGCGAAGCCGTCCTTGGTGGCGGTGAGGGTGTAGGTCGCGGGCGAGAGCGACTCGAGCCGGAACTCGCCCGCCTCGTCGGAGCGCGCACGCACGGGTAGCAGGTCGCCCTCGTCCTCGCGCGAGGCCAGCACGGCCGCACCGGCGACGGTCGCGCCATCGGGATCGCGCACGACGCCCCGTAGTGCCAGGGCCGCCCGCAGGGTGACCTCGATGCCGCGTGCGGTCTCGGACTCGGCGAGTTCGAGGACGATGGGCTCGAGGGCGGCGAGCCGGTGGCCCGCTTCGCGCGGCTCCGACGGTGGCCTCACGTGTAGCTCGTACTCCCCCGCCTGCATTCGCGAGAAGGTGAACTCGCCATCCTTGTCGGTGCGCTCGCGGAACACGGCCCCTCCGGAGCGCTGGATCATGGACCCGATCAGGCCGCCGACCTCCGTCTGCTCGGTCGGGCGCAACACGACCTCGCACGAGGCGACCGGCTCCCCGGTGACCTCGTCGACGACGCGCCCCTCGACGCCGCCCTCGGGATAGCGCAGGTCGAAGCGGAACTCGGCGATGTCCGGCACGTCGACGGTGACACGAACCTCGGCTCCGGAGCCTGAGATGCGGAACTCGTGCTCGCCCGGAGCGAGGCCGCCGAACTCGTACTCACCGCCGGCTTCGATGCGGGCCATCTTCACGTCGACACCGAGCAGATTCTCGCTCTCGAAGCACAGGGCCGTGACGCCTCCCCGCTCGACCGGATCGCCGCGGTCGGTCACCACGCCGAAGACGCGCGTCCCCCCGGCGGACTCGTCGACGATGTCGAAGCGCACGTCCCCCTCGGCCGGAACGGTCACCATCTCCAAGTCGAAGCTCGTGAGGAAGCTCAGCGGGTTCAAGGCGGCGTCGCCGCGCGTCGCCACGACGAAGTAGCCGCCCGGGGCCATGTGCTCGATACGGTACTCCCCCAACTCGTCGGCGAGCCCCTGGTAGAGCCCCGTTCCCACGCTGCGGTTTCGCCCACCGGCGAACTGGGCGGGCGACATCGCGAACACGATCGAGGCGGGCAGGGGACGGCCGTTGCGGTCCTCGACCGTGCCGTAGAGCGCGCCTCCGTCGTGCAGTTCGACCAGCACTCCCTCCAGGACACCCTGCTCCTCGAGCACCAGTTCCCCCACGCTGCCCGCCAGGTAGTCGGGATGGAAGGCCACGACGGTCAGCTCTCCGGGTGCGACGCCGGTGAGCTCGAACGCGCCGTCGCCCTCGCTCCGCACGGTCTCGTCGCCTAGGAGTCCCAGACCGGCCGCGAAGCCGAAGAAGGCAGGCGGCAGGTTTCGAACGAGGTCGGGGGGGCGCCGCTCTCCCCGGCCGCCCTCTCGGTCGCCGCGCCGCCCGCCCCGACCTCCCCCGAAGCGGCCGTCCCCGGGAGCCAGGGCCGTGACGTGCGCCCCGGCAACTCCGGCGCCCAGGGAATCGACGACTCGACCGCGCACGACGCCGCCCGGGCTCATCATCACGATCACGCCGCGGGTGGTCTCTCCCTCTGCGACGGTGATCGCCTCCATGACGGTCGGCAAGTAGCCCTCCGCCTCGAAGGTGAGGCTCACCTCTCCAGGTTGGACGGACTCGACGCGAAAGCGTCCCCCCGCGTCCCCCACGAGCTGTCCGCCGGTGAACGGATTCAGACGCCCCGGAGCTTCGGCGGTCAGCTCGACGCGGTCGGGAGTGGTGATCGAGAAGCGCCGGACGGGCTCTGCCCGCTCGCGGTCCATGACGACTCCCTCCACGACGCCGCCCCCGAGGAGGACGATTTCGATCTCCTCACCCTCCTCATCGGGCTTCCAGCGATGGCGCTTGTCGCGATAGGAGGGCTTGTAGAAGTCGATGCGGTGGGGCGCATCCCCGGGAAACGGGCCGGCGCTGAAGCTGCCATCCGCTGCGGTCTTGGGGAACACGAAGCCCTCGACGGCCTGGGAGAGGAACGGGGCGAAGGTGATCTCCAAGCCCCCATCACCCATCTCGTCCCAGTCCACCAGGTCCCAGTGCACGTTGACGCCCCCGATCGGCCGTCCGGCACTGTCGACCACCCTCCCGGTCACGATCGGCCCCGTCGCGAGCTCGATGTCGGGAGCCTCTGCCGAGCCGCCGTCGGGGACGAGCACACCGGCGCCGCGTCCGACCAGGTAGCCTGGGGCGTAGCACAGCACGTCCACCTCGCCGGGGGGTACGCGATCGATCGCGAACTGCCCCGCCTCGCCGGTCACGCGGTGGGAGGCGAGCAGCAGGTCGCCGGCCATCCGCAGGTCGCGCAGTCCCCGTGGCACGACGCCGACGTGGGCCCCGGCGATGGGGCCGACCGCGCCCCCCTCGTCTTCGGGGAGCGGGCCCAGCACGCGACCGCTGAGCAAACCGCCCTCACGGGCGGTGACAACGACCGCCGTGTCGCGGCCCGGCCGCACGTCGATGCCGAGGGCGTGGGAGAGCGCGATCCCTGCGGCCGCCGCGCTGGCTTCATACCCGCGCCCGGGAGCGACCCCCCCGAACGCAAACCGCCCCTGCCCATCGGCGACGGTCTCGAGCATGCGCATGGAACCGTCCCGAGCCGAGTCCAAAAAGAGCCCCGGTCCCGGCTCTAGGACGACCTTCGCCCCGGCAACGGGCCGTCCGTCACGACGACGAACGACCCCGATGACACGACCCGCGGCGCGCACGAAGACCTCGACCGGACCGCCGGCGCCCGAGGCCAGGACATCGGCCCGGGTAGGAGCCTCGGGTACGTGGTAGGGACTCTCCACGTGGAGGTACCAGGAGCCCTCCATCACGCCCTCGAAGGCGAACGCGCCGAGCTCGCCGCTCTCAGCAACGGCGACCGGATCGGCGCGCCCCATGAAGGCGGGATCCAGGCCCGTCAGCGGCAGGACGCGCGAGAAGAAGTCGGCACCGATGGGCGGCATGGGGAGCAGCTCGACTCGGGCGCCGGGAATCCCGTGGCCGTCGGCCCGGTCGATGACGTGGCCGGTCAGGACGCCCGGGCCGGCGAGGCGCACCCCGACCCCGACCCCGGCTCGGGCGACGAGCTCGGTGGCACGCAGGTCTGCGCCGGGGTCCTCTTGGTCGGGGCGCGGCGGTGCGGCGAGGTCCGCCTGGGCTCCGGAGCCCGGGTCGCTCTCGAGGGCGATTCCGGCGGACTCGACCCTCTCCGGCGAGGAGCTCCACCACAGGAGCAGAGCCAGACAGGCGGCGATCAGCCCGATCAGGGGCAGGAGTGTGCGCACGGCGGCGCCGCGTCGGCCTCGGTCGCGGGGGCGCTGGATCATGGTCGGGAACGGAGTCGGGGGAGCGGGGAACCAGGATTGTATGACGAAGCGGGCTGGGGGAGATTCGCGGGATCCCCCATCGCTTCCTGCCCCCGGACCGGGTGGCGGCGGAGGGTCCCGGGAGCCCTCGCCCCTCCCTCGACGGCGCGCCCGTATCCGGATCCGGGCAGGCGCCGTAAGATCGGGCCGGACCGCCGATCCGACGACCGCGCGACACGATGCGCCCCCGCAAAGAACCCGCGGGCCGAGCGCGCGCCTGGGTCCCGCTCGCCCTCCTGGGCACCGCCGGGCTCCCCTCCGCCGCCGCCCAGAGCCCGCTCTTCGTCTTCGACGGGGATGCTCCCGAGGACCGCTTCGGACACGCTGTCGCCGGCGCGGGAGACGTCGACGGCGATGGTCACGCCGACTTGATCGTCGGCGCCTGGCTCGACGACGACGGAGCCGCCGAGGGCGGTTCGGTGCGCGTCTTCTCGGGAGCCGACGGCGGCGTGCTCCACGCCTTCGACGGCACCGCCGCGACGGGCTCCTTCGGCGCCTCCGTCGACGGCGCGGGCGACGTGAACGGCGACGGCCTGGACGACGTGGTCATCGGTGCCATGCACGATTCCTCCAGCGGCACCGAGGCCGGTTCCGCGTTCGTCTTCTCCGGGAGCGACGGCGCCCTGCTGCATTCCTGGGCGGGAGCGGCAAGCGGGGAGCGCCACGGTGCGGCTGTCGCCGGCGCCGGGGACGTGAACGGCGACGGGTTCGATGACGTGATCGTCGGGAGCCCGACGCGCGGCGGTGGTTTCCTCTTCAAGGGCGGAGCGGTCGTGTACTCCGGACAGGACGGTTCGGTGCTCTACAACCTCGACGGTGGAGCGTTCTGCGATCATCTGGGAGCCTCCGTCGCCGGAGCGGGTGACGTCGACGGCGACGGCCGAGCCGACATCCTGATCGGGATTCCAGGACACGATCTCTCCGCCGTGGACGCCGGCGCCGCGCGCGTCCACTCTGGCGCAGACGGGAGCGTGCTGTACGAGTTCCACGGCGACGCCGCGGGCGATCGCTTCGGGACCGCCGTCGCGGGAGCCGGCGACGTCGATGGCGACGGATCTCCCGACCTGATCGTCGGCGCCGAGGGCGCTGACAGGGGCGGCTTTGGCGCCGGCATCGCCCGGGTCTTCTCGGGCGCCGACGGGAGCGCGCTGTTCACCCTCGCCGGCGATGCCGACGGTGATCGGTTCGGTGCCGCGGTGGACGGCGCGGGGGATGTGAACGGGGACGGGCACGCGGATCTGATCGTCGGCCTCCTGCAGGCTGACGGACCCAGCGGGATCGGCTGCGGGGCCTTCCGGGTCTTCTCGGGCGCGGATGGCAGCGTCCTGCAGGCGGGCTGGGGCGAGAGCGGCGGCGACTGGCTGGGCTGCTCCGTGAGCGGCGCCGGCGACGTCGATGCCGACGGCCTCGACGATTTCATCGTGGGAGCCTTCGGCGACGATCCCAACGGGGATCGTTCGGGCAGCGCGAGCGTCTTCGCCGGCCTCGCCGTCGCCCCGCTCTGCGGCGACGGCGCGGGTCCGCCCTGCCCCTGCTCGAACACGCCGCCCCTGGGGACGGGCTGCCCCAACTCCTCGAGCTCCTCCGGCCTGGCGACGGCCTCAGCGGCGCTGCACGGAGGGTTCTCGATCCACGCCACCGGCCTCGTACCCCGGACACCCGCCTTGCTCCTGGCTGGCGACCGCGCCCTGGCGAACGGTCTGGGCACGCCCTTTGGAGACGGGATCCTGTGCGTGGGGACGAACGTCGCCCGCCTCGGGCTGACCCTCTCCGACCCGTCGGGGCGCGCCGACTGGGACCCCGCCGCCGAAGCCACCGGGGGGTACCGTCCGGGACGGACACGCTTCCTCCAAGTGTGGTATCGCGACGCCCTCGGCCCCTGCGGCGGCGGGTTCAACTTCACCAACGGTGTCCGTGTCACCCCGCGCCCCTGAGATCATGCGAGCCGCCGCCACACGAATCGTAGCGCCCTGGATCGCGCTCTGCGCCGTCGCCCCGGCGTCGGCCGCCCCGCAACTGGGCACGGCCCATCCCCTCTCCTCCTACGCGATGGCCGCCGTCGACGATCCAGGTAGCGTGACCGGCGCGACCGAATCCGCCCTCGGAGTCCCCGACTATGATTTCACCAACGATCAGGGGCTCGGTTTCGGTGCAGGAGCGGAGGCCTTCGACGTCGGCGAGGCGACGGTCCTGATCCTCTCACGCCCCGCGAGGGACGTCGCCGGGCAGGACGACCTGGTGATCTCCGCCTTCGTCGGCGGCCTGGGAGCGACCGACAGCGCGCTGGTGGAGGTCTCGGTCAGCACCGACGGCGTGCTATTCCACACGGTGGGCTCCTTCGACACGGCGAGCGGGCGCACGAACTACCCCCACCCCCACGAGGAGGACTTCGCGGGCGTGAAGCACTTCACGGTGGATCTTGGGGGGCACGACATGACCACCCATGTGCGCCTCGCCAACACCGCGGGCAGCCCCGAGGGCCTGCGGCTGGACTCCCTCGAGGCGCTCCATCCCCACGTGCCTTCGAGCCGCGCCTTCGAGCTGCGTCTGGAGCGCTATCGCGGGAAGAACGTCCTGCGCTTCCTGGTGCGCATCAAGAACATCGCGGCGCCCGGCGGCGCGGGGATCCACGAGCTGCGCATCGACAAGCCTCCGCCGCCGGCCGACACGAATCTCCAGGAGACCTGGACCCGCCTCTACGACCAGGCCGGTACGGCTGCCTTCGACAACGTTCGGCCCCTGTTTCTGTGCGTGGAGGGCTGCATCCGGGACAACGGACCCGACACCCTGTTCAGCCGCCACGTCTGGTCGGAGGACGGCGTGCGCGAGACCCCCACCGGACTCGGCCTCCCTCCCGGGCACCAGGCGGCGCACAAGCGCTACCGCAACTTCGATCTCGATGTTCCCAACAGCGGCTACCTGTCAGGCTTCAGCTTCACGGTCTCCTTCACCGACGGAACGACGCATCAATTCGACTTCGACGGCGACGTCGTCGGTCAGGCGAGCGCCGGGCGCCTCTACCAGAAGTACCAGTACTTCGACTCCACGCCGGCGATCAGCGGTCCCCTCCGGACTCGCACCTACGAGTTCATCGGCCCCTGAACAGGGCGGCGCGCAGGACCTCCTCGAACGGCCGCGGGGTCCAGCCGAGCTCCTCGGCGGCTCGCGAAGCATCGCAGTAGAAGCAGGTCGCCGACATTCGCATCGCCTGGGGCGTGGCGCGCTCCATGGGCCGGACACGGTCGATGGCGGTCACGAGACCTCTCAGGGCGGACCACAGGGGTCGCGGGACCCGCAGGCGCGCCGGGGGGACGCCGGCGATCCGCGCGACCGCGCGGGCGAGGGCGAGCGTGTCGAGGTTGGATTCGCACAGCAGGTAGCGCCGCCCGCGCGCCCCGTGCTCCAGGGCGAGCAGGCAGCCTTCGGCGACATCCTCGACCCCCACGACTGCCAACCCCCCGCCGGGGACGGCTCGCACACGACCGCGGGCCATTTGTTGCAGGAACCACGCGCTGTTCGAGCTCTCCGGTGCCGGGCCGAACACGGCGCCGGGGTTGACGACGACCACATCCAACTCGACCGCGGCGTCCAGGGCGAGTTCCTCGGCCTCGCGCTTGGTGGTCACGTAGGAGACCGCGAGCTCGGAGCCGTTGAACTCCGCGCTCTCGTCGAGGACGTGGCCTTCTGGAGAGTGGCCGACCGTGACCATCGAGCTGACGTGCACGATCCGTCCCGCAGCGATCCTCCGGCAGGCATCGAGAACGTGGCGCGTCCCCTCTACGTTGATCCGCCGGGAACGCTCGCCGTCCCGTGTGCGATAGCTGATCAGGGCGCCCGAGTGGATCACGTCGAGCTCCGATCCTCCCGCAGCCGCCTCCATGGCTCGCAGCACGTCCGCGCGCGAGGCGAGATCCCCCTCGTGCCAGGTCACGTCGATGCCCTCGAGCCGGCCGCGGTCGGAAGTCGGGCGCACCAGGACGTGCACCTCCCTGCCGCGCTCTCGCAGGGCCTTGGCGATGAACACGCCCAGGAATCCGGTGGCGCCGGTCAGGAAGACGGGCCTCACGACGGTTCCGCGGCGCAAGGCAGGCTCAGCACGGCCCGCGTGCCGCCGCCTTCCTCGGAAACGGGCTCGATATCGATCTCCCCCCCGAGGCCGTCCGCCAGGCGCTTGCAGATCGCCAGCCCCAGGCCGGTGCCGTGCGTTCGCGTCGTGAAGTAGGGCTCGAAGAGCCGCTCTCGGGCCTCGCCCGTCAGGCCCGTGCCCGTGTCCCGCACCTCGACGCGGGCCCGCTGCTCCGTCGGGCTCACACGCACCTCCAGTCGGCCTCCCTCGGGCATCGCCTCTAGGGCGTTGGAGACGAGGTTGATCAGGATGCGGCGCACGTCGTTGGGGTCGGCGAAGGCGCTGCAGGCCTCGCCCTCGACCACGACGCGGACGCCGAGCTCCTCCGCCCAGGCGGCGTTGAGGTCGAGGATCTCCTCCACCAGCTCGTTCAGGTCGAACGCGCGCAGCTTTGGTTCATGCTCCCCGGCGAAGGCGTGGAACTCGCTGGCGATGCTGCGCATGTTCGCGACCTGGCGCTGGATCAGGTCGATGGTGCGGTCGAAGATCCGGTCGAAATCCTCGCTCCCCTCGTCCCGCGCCCGCTTCAACAGGTTCGCGGAGAGGCTGATGGGGGTCAGGGGGTTCTTGATCTCGTGCGCGACCTGGCGCGCCATCTCCCTCCAGGCGGCCTCCTTCTCAGCCTTGACGATCCGCGCCCGGCTCTCGCGCAGGTCGGCGGTCATCTTGTTGAAAGCCTCGGCGAGCTGGCCCAGCTCGTCGTCGGTGGCAACCTCCACCCGTGCGTCGAGGTCGCCCGAGGCGATGCGCCGGGTGTGGCGCTCGAGCTCGAGGATCGGCCTGGTCGTTCTCCGGGCGATGAACGCCGTCCAGAGGACGACGACGCCAAGCAGGAGGCTCGTCGCGTTGATCAGGAGGTTTCGCAGCTCGTTGACCGTTGCGTAGATGTCGTCGTTGTCGATTCCGATCCCGACCACCCAGCCGAACCCGCGCTCGCTGTCAGGGCGACAGTGCTTGAAGGCTGCGTTCTTGAGTGCGCCTCGGAACTCGTACTCGGGGTACATCGCCCAGTCTTCGGCTTGTGCGGCGCGCGCGAGTTGGGGCAGCTCGACGGGAGGCTGTGAGACGCGCGTCCCGAGGATCTCCACGCTGGGGTGGGCCAGGATCGTGTCCGCGTCCGAGCCCCACAACCAGGCGTAGGTCGACGAGTAGATGTCCGCTCCGATCAGACCCTGGAAGTAGTCCCGGCGCCGGGCGTCGAGGATCATGGCCTGGTAGAAGTCCCACCCCACCAGTCCGAGCACGACGCCCACGACCTCCTCTTCGCGCACCGGGTCGCGAACGGGGACGGCGAACCCGACGTGACGACGGGCGGGATCGGCTGGCTGCGAGGCCGCCCCGGGGAACAACAGCGGTGCGGCGTGGTGGTCGATGCGGACGAGCTCGCCGGATCTTGCGCGGCGGAACCAGTCGGCTACCCGGTAGTCCCTGCTCCGGATGCGCTCGAGAGTCTCTGAGGGCAAGGGCTGGTCGTGCCCGTCGCGCGTGTTCGAGACGCGGTACTCGCCGTCGGCGCTGACGGCGAGCAGCAGGTCGAAGGTCCCGTCGGAGCGGACGAGTTGGTTGAAGCGGGACTCGAGGACCTCGTCGAAGGCCGCCTCCTCGCCCTGGTCCACGGCGACGCACCAGCCCACGAGCGGGTCGCCGGCCCATCCGGCGACGTCTTCCCCCTGGCGCAGGACCTCCCGGTCGATCTGGTCTGCGAGGTCCGCCGCTCGGGTGAGCAGGAAGTAGTGGACGACGTCCCACGACAGCCGGTGCGCCAGCTTGCCGTCCACGTACCAGGCGAAGCCGACGAAGGGGACGACCACCGCGGCCAGCACGGCGAGGACCCACTTGGTCGATATGCGCCGGATCATCCTCGGCGTATCCTACGCACCCAATGGCGCCTCAGCGAATCGTCATCGTCCGCCTGTCGCACCTCGGCGACGTGGTGCACTCCTTGCCGATCTACCACGCCCTGCGCGCGACCCGCCCCGCCGCGGAGATCGCCTGGGTCGTGCAACCTGAGTTCGCCGAAGTCGTCGAGGGCCTCCCCGGGCTGGACCGCATCATCCTCTTCGACCGGCGAGGCGGCTGGCGTGCGTGGCCGCGATTGCGCGGCGACCTCGCTCGATTCCGCGCGGATTGGGCCATCGACGCCCAGGGCAACCTCAAGAGCGGCCTGGTCACGCTCTGCTCGGGTGCGGGCAGGCGCAGCGGATTCGCACGCACCGACTGGACCGAGCGGGCGGGCTCCCTGTTCATCAATGATCCCGCGCCCGTCCTGCCCGCAGGGGCGCAACACGCCGTGGACCGCACCCTGCACCTCGCCCGACACGTCGCGGCGGGTTTCGACCCCCAGGACCTGCCCGAACGCTGGCTCGAGCCCAGGCCCGACCTGATCGAGCGCGCGATCCGCCGCCATGACGAGCACCTCGGGGAGGCAGCGCAGACGGCCTGGATCGTGCATCTGGGAGCTCCCGGCGACGTGCGCACATGGCCGGCCGACCACTACCGCCACCTCATCGCCCGGCTCGCGGGTCTCGATCGGCGCGTGCTCGTGCTGTCCGGGCCCGCCGAGGAGGAGTTCGGCCGCCGCCTCGCCGCGACGCCCACACCCGGCGTCCGGCACTGGGTCGGCCAGCGCGGCCTGCGCGACCTCGCGGCGTCGTTCTGCGTGGCCGCCCGACGGGGCGTGCGCCTGGTCGCCTGCGACTCGGGTCCCCTACACCTCGCCGCCGCCTGCGGCGTCGAGGTGACCGCCCTGTGCGGCCCGCAGGACCCCCGCCGCACCGGTCCCTGGCCTCCGGGACGCCACCACGTCGTGATCGCGGAGCCGGCGGAGGCCTGCGCCCCCTGCACGGCCCGGCGCTGCATTCGTGCCGCCGGTCCGCTCTGCATGAGCCGTATCGATCCCGAGCGCG
Source organism: Planctomycetota bacterium (assembly GCA_030746555.1). Lineage (GTDB taxonomy): Bacteria > Planctomycetota > UBA1135 > UBA1135. The sequence continues at coordinate 27,406 of JASLMK010000036.1, forward strand.
TGGTCGAGGTGCTGGATTCCGTCGACACGCCTCCGACCGTAGACTCCTCCGCCCGCCCGCCGGACCCCAGCAAGGGCCGCGCCTTTGCGTCACGAGGGCACGGGCGCTGACACGACTTCGTCATGCGGATGATCCACTACTTCGGCGTACTCGCACTCGTCGCCACCCTGCTCCTGTTCGCGACGCTCTGGACGGGCATCAGCGCGGCGCCGAACCACCTGACCGTCGGCCTGCTGGCGGCGATGCTGACCGTGGCCGCCCACTCCGCCCTGATCCTGTTCATGGTCGTGACCGGCCGCGTCTTGCGCGAGGCCATGGTCGCCCGCCCGCTCGGAGACGAGTTCCTCGGGGAGTTGAACGCCTTCTTCGCTCGCAAGGCCGGCTACCCCGCCGCCCTGTTCGCCGTGCTGCTGATCGCCACAGCCGCGGTCCTGGGGTATGCCAATCGCAGTTTCGCGCTGCCGAGCGTCGTCCACATGCTCGTGGGCATCGCCGCCGTGATCGGCAACCTCGCGGCCTTCGGCGTGGAGGCGAGGAGCCTGCTCGACAACCAACGCCTGATCGACCGCGCCGCCGACCGGCTCGACGAGCTCGACCGCCAACGGGAGGCGGCCGGCCTGCCGGAGCCACAGGCGCCTGCGAGCCCGGGCCCCAACTTCGTCCACATCGGGTTGACGATCGCCCTGGGTGCGTGGCTCCCCTACCTCTACCGGCTCCTGATCGTCTGGAAGGGCCGCAGCGATCAGGTCAGCGTGCACCCCTGGATCGAGTGCTCCGCGGTGGGGTTTGCGCTCCTGGTCCTGGCGCTGCGCGAGCGCCGCGCGTCGGAGCGCGCGGAGAGCTGAGCGCAAGCCCCCCACCCCCCCTCCGGGGGTCCCTGCCGAGCCGGATCGGCCCCTCGATGTCGAACTCCTCCGGCGGGCCGTCCATCTCACTCTTGACGCTGCACGGTGAATCCCTGCGCTCGAGGTGGGCGCGGACGAAGGCGCGGTGGGCCGGCGAGCGCCAGACGGCCGCGAACCCGCCGTCTGTGAAGACGTTCCCGAACGATCCCTCCGCGTTCCAGGCACCTCGTCCGCAGGGGACGACGTCGCCGTTCCACAGGACGGTGGCGCGGTAGAGCTCGCCGCAGACGCGTCGGCTCGGACACAACCCGATGGCCGCCTCCTCCTCGGCGAGGTCCCTCGCTCCCGCGCCGATGAACGCACGCGCCAGCTCCTCGGGGTCCCCGCCGGCCTTGCCCAGCCCCAGGTGCAGGGGACGGAGGAGGAAGCGGTCGACGCCGGCTTCCTCTGTCCACTCGCGCAGTCTCCCGTGCTGCTCTGCGTTGCACGCCATGGCGAGGGTCTGCACGGTGACGTGCGGCCGGTCGAGACCTCTGTCACGGCGTTGCCTGCACAACTCGACGACGGCCGCGCGCACACGCTCGAAGTCACTCCCGATGCGGTAGGAGCTGTGGGTCGCCGCATCCGCCCCGTCTATGCAGACCGTGATCGCGGAGAGTCGCGAGGCGAAGATCTCCTCGAGGTGTTCGTCGAGCAGCTCACCGTTGGTCGTGAACGTACAGTTGAGCCCGACGGCCTCCGCGTAGGAGACGATCTCGAACAGATCGGGGTTCACCAGGCTCTCACCGAGCAGGTGCAGAACGAGGCCGTCGGCGAAGTGACGGATCTCATCTGCGAGTGGGCGGAAGGCGGCCGCGGTCATGTGCCCGCGCCCTCGCGGATGGTGGGGCTGGAGGCACAGCGGACAGGAGAGGTTGCAGTGGTTGGTCAGCTCCACGAACACGTGCCGCGGGAGCCGTCGGGTCATGAGCCATGCTGCGGCCGGAGCGGGCAGGTGCGCCATGGAGCCCCGGAAGAAGCGGCTTCTGAGCGGAGGTCGGCGTCCCATGGTTCCCCGTCGAGGAGGCACGCCGGCCGGGCTCCAGACTCCCTCGCTCCCGGCGCCGACCAAGCCCCTTCGACTCGATGCTACGCCCGTTCCCTCCCTGGCGGAAGAGCCCTCGCGCGTCGAGGGCTCTCGGCCCTCCAGCACGGCACCAAGCTCAGCGATCAGCTCCGAGGGCGGAGAGCAGGTCCTGGACGTCGCGGTAGTCGGTCCAGAACTGGGCGATGGCCCGCAGGCTCTCCAGCTTCTCCTCGGGTGCATCGGCCGCCATGGCGCGCTCGTAGTAGTCGGCCGCGAGGACGATGTACTCCTGGAGCGTGTCCCTGCGCGCCACCGCGTCCTTGTGGTAGTCGGTCGCCTCGAGCAGGACGCCGTAGGCGGCGATGGCCTCCTCGAAGAGCTGGTCGCGCTCCAGGTCGATGGCACGGGAGTAGAGCACGTCAAGGCTCCGTTCGTCGATCGAGGCCAACATCTCCGCGATCTGCTCATCCTGGGCCTCGCTCAGCTCCATGGCCTCCTCGAGCAGCTCTCGCGCGCCCTCTACCTCGTTCCGAAAGATCAGCATCTGGCTCTCGCTCAAGAGGCGCTTGGCCCGTGCCTCTCGGCCGGCGCGCTCCTTGCCCTCGGCAGCCTCCTCACTCTCCGGATCGAGGGCGAGGGCCCAGAGATACTCGTTCGCCGCGGCGGCGAACAACCCCTTCGACTCGAAGTTCATTCCGATCGCCAGCCGCTGGTCCGCGAGCATCAGCTCCACCTGATCCTGGCGGCGGACGGCTCGTGTATTGGCGGGCTGGAACTTCTCCGAGGCGGCGAAGCCGCGGCGAGCTTGCTCCAGCCAGTAGTCCGAGAGAGCGCGCACTCCCTCGTTGTAGTACCCCGTCCCGCGACCGTCGCGGTAGTTCGCCTGCAGCGTCACCCTGCCCAGATTGCGCAGGACGGTGGGGTGCTCGGGCTCGAACTCCAATGCCTGCACGTAGGCCTGTTGGGCCGCGGCGAGGTTCCCGTCCGCGTGGGACTCCCGGCCGATCTCCAGCCAGCGCTCCGCGATCTTCAGGCGCGTCTTGGCCTCCCAAGCCAGGACCGCTTCGTGCTCCGGATCGATCTCCAGCGCGCGCGAGAGGATCTGGAGGGAGAGCTCGTCTTCGTTATCAAAGGAAGCGGCGCGTGCCTGATCCAACAACTGCGCGACGAACGCCCCACGATAGAGGGCCTCCGCCGCGGGATCGGCGGGGTCTCGGACCCACGCGCTCTGGGCCTGGGTCACGGCCTCCGCGAACTGCCCGTGGGACACGAGCCAAGCGACGTCGCCGTCGATCTCCTCGGCCGAGTCCGAGCTCCTGCAGGCGCAGAGGACGATCAGGCACAGGACGGGCCAGGAGGCTCGCCGGAGGGAGGTGGGTTCGGTGGTGGATGTCATCTCGGTCTCTCGATCGATTCTCGGATGGGATGGACGCGCCGCGGGGCGGGGGCTTCCCACCGGCCCGAGAAACGTCCGCGCGGGAGACTACCCGTACAACACGTTTCACATCAACAGCTTACGACCTCTCCATCATGACCGCATCGAGTCGAAGAGGACGATGCCCAGGCTCCCGAACAACAGCACCGGGGTCCAGCTCGCGAGCAGGGGATCGAGGGAGCCGCCGATCCCGAGGTTGCGGAAGATGAAGTCTGCCCCGAAGTAGAAGACGCAGAGCAACAACGCCCGCGCCAGGCCGTCGACGCCCCGCGCCCGCTCGTGGCGCATCAGCAGCGGGATGCCGACGAGCAGCAGCACGAGATTGGCGAGCGGGAAGGTCAGGTGGTACTGCATCAGCGTCTGGTAGACGACGTTGTCCGGGTCCCGGCGCCCGAGTTCGAGAGCCTCGGCGAAGGAGAGCTCGAGTGGATTGGTGCGGGCGCGATGGAAGCTCACGGCGATCGCCGGGGTGAATTCGATCTCCTCGAGCCACTCCACGGTGCTCTCCACGCGGCTGGCCCCGCCGTCGTAGCGGATACCGTTCTCCAGCCTCCAGCCGGCTCCGCCGTCCCGCACCGTGTACACCGCTCGATCCGCGTCGATGCTGACCATTCGTGCGTCCTGCCGGATGGTCCCCCGCAGATCCCGGACTTCGGCGATGGGCGGGTCCCCGGTCGCCGGTCGGAACTCACCCAGGCGCGCCACGTTTCCCGCCAGGTCTCGCACCCAGAGGTCCTTGAAGACTCGCTCGCTGCTCCGACTCTCCAGGGCCGTCAGCGCGACGTCGCGCTGGTGGATCACGGTTCGAGCGACCCACTCGCGGAGGCCGAACATCGCCGCCGCGGCCAGCGTGCCGCCGACGAACACCGGCCCCATGACCCGCCGAGCGCTGATGCCAGCGGACAGGCAGGCCGCGATCTCGCTGTGGCGCAACAACCGCGTGACCGTGAAGAGACCGGCGGTCAAGGTCACGAAGGGCCCGGCCTGCAGGAACAGGAATGGGAGGTTCAAGACGTAGAAGCGCAGGATCAGACCCAGCGGCTGGCGCGCCCCGGGCTCGCCGGCTTCGAGCAGGTCGTCCACGTTGGCGGCCATGTCGATCAGGAACACCAGCCCGACGACCACCAGGAAGGCCGTGGCGTAGGACCACCCGAAGGCCGCTCCCACGTAGCGGTCGATGCGCCCCCCGATGGCTAGCCGGCGTCCGTTCATCGCCGAAAGGTCCTGTGGACCATGAGGCCGGCGAGCACGCACCAGACTGCCAGGGGACCCCAAGCGCAGAGGGCGGGGACGAGGGCGCCGGACTCGGCCAGTTCCTTGCCCAAGCGCAGGGACGAGACCCAGTAGAGGATCGCGTAGCCCACGGCCACGGCCATCGCGCCGAGCTGGGTGCCCCGGCGCAGCAGGATCCCGGTGGGCACACCGAGCAGCACGAAGAGCATGCAGGTGACTGCGTTGGCCGCGCGCTGATGGAGCGCGTAGGTGTACCTGCGGCGCGTGCGCGCGTCGATTCCACCCGAGGCGAGCTCGCCCGCGATCACCCGAGAACCCTTGTAGCGCGCCTTGGTGTAGGTCTCCTTGGGAGGTGGGATGAGGGTCGCCAGTGGGATGTCCGTGCGCGAGTACTCGATGCGGCCCTGCCCCCCCTCCCGCATGAACTCGACGTTCCCCAGGTGAATCGTCATCAGCTCGTCGGTGAACTCGAAGCGCGCGCTCTTGGCGACGAGCGAGCGCGCGCCTCCCTCCCGCTCGGGGTCGGGCACCTCGAGGAACACGTCATGGAACGTGTTCTCCTCGCGGTAGTTGGAGGCCAGGTAGAAGTCACCGAACTGCACCTCGGTCTGGCCCGGGCTGAGGTTGCGGATCGAGTCCTGCAGCACCGAGACCTGGAACGAGCGCTGGTAGTGAAGCAACCAGGGCAGGGCCCTGGAGTTCAGGAAGTAGATCCCCGTCGAGAGGACGAACGCCAGGGCCACGGCCGGACCGAGCATGCGGTAGGGATTGCGGCCCGCCATCTGGATGGCGGTCCACTCGTTCTCCACGGCCAGCCGCCCGTAGGTGGCCACGACCGCCAGCAGGAAGGCGACGGGCAGGACGTAGGGAACGAAGGCCGCCACGGCCATCGGGAGGAAGGTCAGGACCGCGACCGTGCTGACTCCGGGCAGGCGGTGGACGGCGCCGACGGCGATCCCCGGCAGGGCGACGAACAACATGCTCCCGGCCGCGAACAGGAACGCCAGGCCGAGCATCCGCAAGATGTAGGTCTCCAGCTTCATCACAGCGGTCCCCGCCTCGATCCCCCGCGAGGGCGGGGCCGCAGAGTCTCGCAGGCTCCGTTGCCGATTCCAATCGGTACGTGCCGCGGTGGGCGGGTTAGCATTCCCGGATGGTGCCGCCCGCCCCTCCGGCAACCCTCAAGCGCAACCCCAACCGCACCGTCAGCCTCTCGCGAGAGGCGGACGGGAGCGCGGTGGTCATCAAGCGCTTCCACGCCGAGGGGATGCTCGCGCGCCTGGGCGACCGCGGGCGCGCGCGGCGGGAGTACGAGGCGCTAGCCCGACTCGCCGCCCGCGGCGTGGCCGTGCCGGCCCCGGTGGCCTGGCGGCGCAGAGGCGGCGCCTGGGAGCTCGTGACCGAGTGGATCCCCCGGACTCGCACGCTCGCCGAGCTCCTCGCCACCGATGCCGACTCGGTGGCCCGCGATCTGCAGTTGGCCCGCGAACTCGGTCGCCTCCTCGCCCACCTCCACGCCTGCGGCCTCGACCATCGGGACTTGCACCCCGGGAACGTGCTGATCGGCGAGGGGGGTGGAGTCTGGCTGGTCGACCTCGGCGGCGCCCGGTTCCGGCGACAGATCACCGCTCCCCTGATGGTCCGCGACCTCGTCAGCATGTGCGCCTCGGTGCGCGAGGTGCTCCCTTCGGGCTTCCGCTCTCGCTGCTTCCTGTCTTGGTGGCGCGCCCTGGACCACACCCTGCGGGACCGCCTTCCGCCGAGGCGGGCTGTGATCGAGGGGATCGAGCCCCGGGCGCGCACGCGGCGACGGGCGATCGTCGCGCGCCAGCGAGCGCGGTGGACGCGGGAGAGCGGGGTCTGCCGGCGCTCCCCCACCGACGGCGGCGTCCTCCTGGAGCGTCGCGAGCCCGCGCGGTTGGGGGCCGAGCCGATGCTCGTCCCCGTCCACTCCGCCGAAGGGTGGGCGGACTCGGGCCGCGCGGGTGATCACCGCCTCCCGTGCGCCGTTCCCCTGTGGTGGCGCGCGGGCGAGGACGCGGAGGGTCGGGTGGGCCTCCCCGCGGGCACCGAGCGCGTCGACCGCCTGCGGCCGACCCCTGGCGCACGCCTGTTCTTCCGGGCCGGGCACCTCCTGGGGACCCTGCACGACCGCGGGCTCGGCCTGGACGAGTTGCGCGCCGAAGAGCTGTGGGTCGCCCGCGACGGCCGGCTCCTCCTCGGACCCGCGCCGCACCTGGAGGCGCGCGAGCGTCCGCGCTGGCCGCGCCTGGTCGGGCTGCCGGAGCCGCGCACGCCGCGGGAGCGGGCCGCCTTCGCTTCCGGCTTCGTGAATGCCTGCCGCGGGACACTCCGCGAGCGGGCCGCCCTGCGGCGGGAGTTGCTCGATGGCTGAGCCGCTGCGGAGGAGGTTGCGCCGCCGGGGGCTCGAGGGCCTGACGGCCGCCGCGGGGCTGCTCCCCGGCCCCCTGGTGCTGGGGGGACTGCGCGGTCTGTCGTACCTGGCCCGCCACACTTCCTACGAACGGCGCACCCTGGAGAACCTCGACCTGGCCCTGGGTGAAGAGACTTCGCCGGACGAGCGCCGTCGCCTCGCAGCGCGCATTCGCCGGCACGCGGCGCGCCAGCTCACCGAGTGGCTGCACCTAGCTCGCGGCGCGCCCCCCGAGGGCCCCCACGCAGCGCGAGGGCGCTGGATCGAAGAGGCGGTGGACCTCGACGACTCGGTCGATCTGCTCGACGACGCGCTCGCCCGCGGCCGCGGCGTGATCATCGTCACCGCCCACATCGGGAACTGGGAGTTGCTGTGCGCTCGCCTGCGCCGACGTGGGCACCGGGGAGCGGTCGTCGGGCTGGAGCGCCCGCGCGACTCGACCTCGCGCTGGCTGGCCCGCATGCGCCTCAGCTACGGAGTGGAGACGCTCCCCCAGCGCACGAATCCGCGCAACCTCCTGCGGGTCCTCAGCGACGGCGGCGTGCTCGGCCTGCTCTGCGACCTGGAGGTGCGCCGGCTGGCTGGGGAGTTCCTGCCGTTCTTCTCGCGCCCCGCGCTCACGATGACCGCGCCCGCGGCCCTCGCCCGCGCCGCGGGCCTGCCCCTGTTGCCGACGCGCTGCGTGGTGGGCCATGGCGGCGGATACCGCCTCAGCTTCGACGAGCCCCTCGAGGCCGATGCGACCCTCCCGCGCGCGGAGCGGGCGGGCGAGCTCATGGGTCGCGTGAACCGCATCTTCGAGGGCTGGATCCGACAGACTCCCGAGCAGTGGGCCTGGCACCAGCACCGCTGGCGAACCCAGCCCGAGGAGCTCGCGGCGATCCCCCTCGCGGGACGCTGAGTCTTGGCGGGCAGGGTCCCTCGTGGGACACTGCGAGCCCGTGCACGTCGTCTACCTGCACCCGGCCCTCGTCTGCTCCCAGACGACCGAGCGCCTGCTCGCCACCCTCGGAGCCGCGCACGAGGCCGGTGTGCGTGCGACCGTGATCTCCCAGCCGGGCTCCCGCACCTGCGCGCTCGAGGCGAGGGGAATCGAGCTGATCACCGCCGAGCTTCCCGAGCCCGCGTGGAGGGAGCCGTTCGCTGCCTGGAGGACCCGCTCGATCGTGCGCCGCCTGGAACCGGACCTGCTGCACGTCACCGACGAGCGCCTGGCGGGCCTGGGCGCGGCGCTGGCTGCGAGCATGCGGATCGGGTGGATCCTCGAGGTGGCGCGCCAGGTTCGCGGGCCGCTCCTGCGCCACGCCGGGCTGCTGCGCGCCGTCCTGCTGCCCTGCCCGACGTTCGTCGAACGCGCCGTCAACCGCGGGCGCGCCGACCGCTCGCTCCTGCGGGTGATCGAGAGCGGGCCGGACATCGAGCGCCCCTGGGAGCCCCACGACCTCGACGGCGAGCGTGTGCCTTGCGTGGGGACCTTCGGCTACCTCGACGAGACGCACGGCACCGAGACGCTGATCGACGCCGCCCGACTCCTGCGCGCACGGGGTAGGGGCCTGCGCTACGTCGTCCTCGGCGAGGGCCCGGGCGAGGAAGCCCTGAGGCGTCGGGCCCGCGAGAAGGGCGTCCACGAGGCCTTCACGATCGCCGCGCCCGCCATGGACGATCTCGCGAGCGTCATGCTCGAGCTCGATCTGCACGCGTCGTGCTCGCTGGAAGGCGGCGCGGACTGGCTGGCCCAGCGAGCCCTGGGCATGGGCATCCCCTCTATCTTCTCCGCTTCCAGCTCGTCCCTGCACCAGATCGCCGATGAGCGCAACGCCCTGCTCTTCGAGCCCGGCAACGCCGTCGAGCTGGCCGAGCGCATCTCCGCGCTCCTCGACGAGCCCGACGGTGCGGGCGAGATGGGGCTGCGAGCGCGCACGACCGCCCTGGAGGCCCAGGAGCGGGAGGTCTACCGGCGCGAACTCGCGAAGCTGTACGAGCAGCTGCGGCCGGTCGGCGTCTAGTCCCTACAGCAGCCCCTGCTCGCGGGCGAGGGTGCTGATCGCGGGCTGCTCGACGAGGAGCTGGAACTTCTCGGGCTTGCGTGAGCGGTAGCCCTTCAGCCAGTCCTCGATCCCCGGCAGCCGGACGAACTCATGGGCCGCCTGGTCCACCATCTCCGCGTCCCCCATGCCGATGATCAGCTCGACCAGGGTCGCGACCGACTGGCCGGTCTCGTTGCGCTCCCAGTGCCACTTGGCCTGCTGCATGCGGTCGGTGAAGTACGCCTCACGCTCGACCTCGAGCGTGTCGCGCAACTCGGTACAGGCGTCGTAGTCTGCGCTCGACGCGCCCTGCTCGAAGTCGCCGAGCAGAGCGAACGACTTGCGGTAGTCGCGCGGCTTGGCCCAGGTGAGCGTCTTGATCTCGTAGGCCACGTCGGTGAAGGTCGCGGGCTCGTGCATCTTCGCGATCGACGCGTAGCGCGTCTGATAGCGGTTCACCCAGGTCAACTCGGGGTGCTGGGGCCAGCGCTTGCGGAAGTCCTCGCAGCGCTTGATGAATACGCGCGCCCGCTCGCGGGGGACGTTGTCGCCCAGCATGTACTTGTTCACGAAGCCCTTCAGCTGCGTCTCGAAGTGCTTGGAACCCTCGACGTTCCACGCCGCAACTCTCGCGGACGCCTCGCGGTCGCCGATCTTCGCCTGCAGCGCCTCCACCTGGGGGCGAAGCTCTGGGGCGAGGTCCAGGTCGATGCGCGAGATCTCCAGCTCCGCGCGACCGATGGCCCCTTCGTTGAAGTTCTCGGTCGCGACCCGCAGGCGTTCGTGGGGGCTGTAGACCACCTCCGCGGCGTCCCCCAACCAGCTCCGGCCGACGAGATACACGACGCCAGCACCCCCCACCAGGATGGCGACGACGCCCCAGGTCGGCAGGCCGCGCTTGACCGTGCGACGCGTGCGCGTGACCGCGGCGCGCCGGGGCCCCCGGCTCTCCACGGCGGGGGCAGCGGGCTTGGCGATCCCCTCGCCGATCGTGAACAACGCCTGGCCGATGCGGAACTCCGAATCCGCGGGGAGCCGCGTCGGTCCGCTCACGGGCTTGCCGCCGAAGGTAGGCGGAGCGACGCCGGGGCGGGGAGTGAGGATCGCCTCCTCCTCGCTGGTGAACTCCAGCTCGGCGTGCAGCTCCGCCACGTCCGGTGCAGCAAGCCGGAGGGTGCAGCCCTTGCCGCTGCCGATGATGATCTTGCCGGGGTTCAGCGTGAACTTGCGGCGGGTGCCGCCGTCGTCGAGGGTCAGTCTTGCCATGAGTCCAGGTCCAACTCGTTCTCGAATGCTCGGCCCACGCCGAAGTTCTGGGTCCAGTAGCGCCCGCGCTGTGCGGACGCCATCTCTCGATGCCCCGAGCCGAGGAGATTGCGGTGGTGGCCGCTGGAACGGATCCAGCCCGCGTGAGCGCCGCCGGGATCGCCCGAGCCGGCGTGGCAGTTCTCGCTCACACCGAAGGTGTAGCCGCACAGGCGCATCCGGTCACCGGGAGCGCGGCGCTCGGGGTCGGGCTCGAAGTGCCCGAAGTCGCCCGTGTTCGCCATGTACTCGGAGTGCATCACGGCGGCCGCCTGGATCTGTGGGTTCCAGGCCAAGGCGCGCCGCCCGAACATCAGGCGGTAGTCGTTGGTGATCTCCACCTGGACTCGCTCGCCGGCCGCCGGGCTCTGCTCCTTTGGCCTGGAGTCCACGGCCCAGTTGCGCTCGTTCAGGGCGATGACGACGCGGTTGCGCGCCAGGGCCTCACGCTCCGTCTCGTCCCACGCGAAATCGCGCAGGGTGAGCTGCCCGAGGCGCGTCTCGACGGCGAACAGCCAGTCGGGGAGCTCCGCGGGCCACGGGCGCTCGACGTCGATCTCCTCGGAGCGCTCGAGCATCCACGCTAGCTCCTCCACGCCCTCGCGGAAGGAACCCGACAGGGAGACGGGACGGCCGATCTCCCACGCCGCCCGGACTCCGGCCACGAGCTCGTCCACGCGCGACTGGACCTCGGGGTAGAGCTTCGCCTTCTCCCAGGGCGCCTCGGGCGGGCGGTAGGGATAGAAGTACTCCTCGGTGTCGAAGATCAGGGCGAGCGCGGCCTCCCGCGCGCGGTCGAGGGCGCGACGTCGCTCGGAGAGGCGGATGAGGTTGCGCAGGGTCTTGCCGCGCTCAACCTCGCGCACGGCTCGCTCCCAGCGCACCTCCAGGGAGCGCGCCAGGGCCGCGAGGGCGACGTCACCGAGGTCGTCGAGCGCCGCGAAGGCCTCCTCGCGCTCGTGCTCGTCGGCCTTGACGAGGGCCGTTTCGAGGGCCTCGATGCGGGCCGCGAGCAATGCCGCTTCGTGTTCCCCGCGCTCCACCCAGCCGCCGTCGTCGAAGACGTAGCCGCCCTCGGGGAGGGTCTCGCCGCGCTCCCTGGCGACGATCTCCCAGGCCCCCTCCTCGCTCAGGACGCCGCGAGTGATCCAGCGCGGAAGCTCGGCCAGGAGTTCGGTGCGTCGCGCGCCGTGCGCGTGTAGGAGCAGCTCGTCGAGCAGCCCGCACTCGGCCTCGGCGGAGAGCTCCACGAGCCGTGCCGCGGTCTCCAAGGTCTCAGTGGGAAGGGCTTCCCAGGTCGTGAACTCCTCACCCACGATGAGCCCCGACGGCCCGGCGGCCGCGATGTCGCAGCAGTCAGCGAAACGAACGGGATCGGAGGAGCGAGCCGAGACGATCTCCTCGCGCAGGCGGTGCCGCCGCTCCAGTCCCCGAGCCCGGGCGATGCAGGCCTCGCGCTCCTCCCCTGCGGGAGAGGCGAGCCCTTGCTCCATCCAGCGCTCGGCGGCGACCAACAGATCGATCGAGCGCGCGGCCTCGCGCGCAGGAGCGCCCTCGGGGTCGGCGGGGCCTGGGTCGGCCATCGGCTCTCCGCGGATCGGCGGGGCGCCCGCGACCCTCTCCGGCCGCGGGGCAGCACTCTGCGCCGCGGTTCGAGGAGCGGCACCCCTCCGCTCGGGATCGTCGAAGCGATCGTGGCGGGCGACGAGCGGTGGCTCCCCGGCGATCTCGTTCTCCACCAGCTCGTCGGGTCGGTAGCCGGTGGGATGGATGGTCCGGTGCACCCTGCCGCCCTCCGCCCGGCGGTCGTAGGCCTCGCTCTGCGCCAGCTCGACCCACTCGCGGGCGATCGGATCCTCCGAGTCGAACAACAAGTCCTCGAGGCCCTCCAGCGCCAGGCGCGGATCCATGGCCGACAGCTGTGCGATGCGCCGGGCCAGGGCGTCGCGGTCGGCGCGGCGGGCACGGATCCGGATCGAGAGCGCCGCCGCGTCCGCGCTCACGACGCCCGCGAGCTTGGCCTCGGCCTGCTCGAGGTTCCCCTTGGCATAGTGGAAGCGCGCCGCCTCCACGGCCCCACCGCTCCCACCGCAGGCGACCTGCAGGGTGAGCGTGGCGGTGCAGCAGAGGCGGAGGGTGCGGCGCATGGGAGGGTCAGGGTAACCCGCGGGGATCCGGGCGGGAATCCGAGGGCCGTCGATCGGAGGCTATACCTCATCCAGGAGGCGAGGCGACAGGTCCTCCGCGCGGATCGGGTCGCCCCCCAACACGGCGGCGCGCTGGATCTCGTTCTCGAGTTCACGCACGTTTCCCGGCCAACTCCAGGCCTCCAGGGCCGCGAGAGCCCCCTCGTCCAGACGGAGCTCGCGGCCGAGCTCCGCCGAGGCGCGCGCCACGAAGTGCGCCGCGAGGATGGCGACGTCCCCCTCGCGCTCGCGCAGGGGAGGCAGCTCGATCGTGATGACGTTCAGGCGGAAGAACAGGTCCTCGCGAAAGGTCTTCTCCGCGCACATCGCCGTCAGGTCCTTGTTGGTGGCGGCGACGACTCGCACGTCGACGCGCCGCAGCTCGTTCGAGCCCACCGGGCGCACCTCCCCCTCCTGGAGGACGCGCAGCAGCTTGGACTGCATGACCAGAGGCATGTCGCCGATCTCGTCGAGGAACACCGTTCCCCCGTCGGCGACCACGAAGTGCCCCGCACGGTCGGCCACGGCACCTGTGAAGGCGCCGCGCACGTGACCGAACAGCTCGCTCTCGAGCAGGTTGGCCGGGACCGCGGCGCAGTTCTCGGCCAGGAAGGTCCGCGCGGCGCGCGGGCTCTGGTCGTGGATCGCGCGCGCCACGGCCTCCTTCCCGGTGCCGGTCTCGCCCAGGATCAGGATCGGCACGTCGCTGGGAGCGACCCGCTCCAGCAGATCGAACACGGCGGACATGGGCCGGCTGGCCCCGAGCATGCCGAAACGACCCGGCGCATCGCCCGCGGCGGCCTCATCCCTCGGCGGGGAGCTCTGCGCGCGCCACTCCTCGGCCAGGGCCGCGAAGGCACCCTCCTCGCGCGCCTCGGCCATGAGCGCCCTCAGACGATCGCGAAGCTCCCGCTCGGTGCTCATCTGTGGCGCACGAGCTTCGCGTAGGCCAAGAGCAGGTGCTTGCTCCCGTAGACAGGAAAGTGGACGGTCGCGCGCGCGTTGACGCCCGAGCCCTGCAGGGCCTCGATCGTCCCGCGCCCGAAGTGATCGTGGACCACGGCCTCGCCCACGCGGAGCTCGGCGTACTTGCCTTCGGGAGCCTCGAAGGCCCCCAGGCCGGCGTCGTCCTCCTCGTCCTCCGCGCCCTCGACCAGCCGCGGCGGGATCTCCTCGAGGAAGCGCGAGGGGACGCGCGTGGACTCCTGACCGAAGTGCAGCCGACAAGCGGCGTGGGTCAAGAACAGGCGCTCGCGGGCGCGGGTCATGCCGACATACAGCAGCCGTCGCTCCTCCTCGAGGCCCTCGTCGCCGTCGGACTCGAAGATCGCCCGGGAGTGCGGCAGCAGCTCCTCCTCGAGGCCGATGATGAAAACGTGGGGGAACTCCAGGCCCTTGGCGGCGTGCAGGGTCATCAACGTGACCTGGCTCTGCTCCTCGTCCATGCCGTCGGTCTCCCCCACCAGGGCGATGTCCTGGAGGAATCCGCGCAGGCCGCCCTCGGGGTAGAGCTTGTCGAACTCCGCGGCGTGGGAGTGGAGCTCGTCCACGTTCGCCTCGCGGTCGGTCCCCGCGCCGTCGTCTACCTGCGCGAGCCACGCCTGCACGTCGATCTCCTCGAGGAGCGCGTCCAGCGCACCGGCCGCGGAGAGGTCTGCGATCCCCCCCAGCCTCTCCATCAACTCCGAGAACGCGATCATCCCGGTCCTGGCCCGCCCGCGCACCAGCTCCCGCGCCTCCCCCGAGCGCGCCGCCTCGAGCAGCGACAGGCGTCGGTCCGCCGCCCAGGCCACGAGCTTCTCGAGGCTGCGGTCCCCGACTCCCCGCCGTGGTGAGTTGATCACGCGCAGGAACGCGACGTCATCGGTCGGGTTGACGACCAGCTTCAGGTAGGCGATCAGGTCGCGGACCTCTCGGCGGGCGTAGAACTCGACGCCACCGACGACCTGGTAGGGCACCTTCGCCAGGCTCAGCTGGGTCTCGAGGGCTCGCTGCATGAAGTTCGCGCGATAGAACACGGCGACCGAGTCGAGGGAGGCGCCGGCGCGCTCGAGGGCGCGGATCTGCAGCGCGATCTCGCGCCCCTCGTCGTTTTCGTCACCGCACTCCAGCACGCAGACTCGCTCTCCCTCCACTCCCTCCGACCACAGTGCTTTCTCCTTGCGCTCGGCGTTGTTCTCGATCACGGCCTGAGCGGCTGCGAGGATGGTCTTGGTGGAGCGGTAGTTCTGCTCGAGCTTGATGACGCGCGGTGCGCCGAAGTCCTCCTCGAAATCGAGGATGTTGCGCAGGTCCGCGCCCCTCCAGCCGTAGATCGACTGGTCGGGATCCCCGCAGACGGCGATGTTGCCGTGGTAGCCGGAGAGGTGCTTGGTCAGTAGGTACTGGACCCGGTTGGTGTCCTGGTACTCGTCGACGCTCACGAATCGGAAGCGGCTGGAGTAGGCGTCCCGCAGGCCCGGGTGGCCTTCGAACAGGGCCAGCACCTTCAGCAGCAAGTCATCGAAGTCGAGCGCGTTGCTCGCCCGCAGGGCCTCCTCGTAGGCCTTCATGACGCGGCTGAGGACCTCCTCCTCGATGCCGTCGCCCTCGCCGGGCAGCGAGCCCGCGTCCGGGCCGTTCTTCCACTCGCTGATCCAGCCCCCGACCACCGCCGGGCGGAATCGCGTCCGGTCGTAGTTCTTCTCGCGCAGGATGCGCTTGATCAGGGCGTTTCGGTCGGAGGTGTCGTAGATCGAGAAGTCCCGGGTCCAGCCCTCGCCGAGCACCTCGATCTCGCGCCGCAGTAGGCGCGCGCACATCGAGTGGAAGGTGGAGACCCAGGCTCTGCCCAGAGGCAGCATGCGTTCCACGCGCTCCCGCATCTCGCGCGCGGCCTTGTTGGTGAAGGTGATCGCCAGAATCTCCTCGGGGCGCACCCCGTGCTCGGTGACGAGCCAGGCGATGCGGTGCGTCACGACCCGCGTCTTCCCCGAGCCGGGGCCCGCGAGGATCAAGAGTGGCCCCTCGGCGTGGGTCACGGCTGCGCGCTGAGGCTCATTCAGCCCGTCGAGGAGCCCTTCGATTGCCCGCGGAGCGGCCGGCGCCTCGCCCGCACCGGCCTGCAGGCCTCTGACGTCCATCCAGTCCACCATGGGGACGGCGCATTGTAGCGACCGCCGCGCGGGCGCCCACGGACTGTCCGCGTCCGTTCGCCTAAAGAGCGGCGCCGCCCGGGGCCGATACGACAGCGCGGCCGTCGAGAAACCCCTCGCGGGCCGCCGCGTGGAGTTGCCGTCGGTCCCGACGGCCCCGGCATGTTCGAGTCCATCCGACGCAAGAAGGGCGCCGCGACGCGCCCCGCCCCCGCACGGTCCGAAGGGGGAGGCGAGGAGAAGCTCCTCGGCCGCCGGGCCAGGCGCTTGAACCTGGTCAATCAGGCGCACTTGGTGCGCTCGATCGACCAGGCCGTGCGCGCCGGCCTCGCTGGGCGGCTCACCGAGATGGACGACGAGGCAATCGCCGAGATCGCTCGCACGACGCAGGCCGAGCTCCTCACGCTCCTCAAGGCCGGAGCCCAGGCCGTGCGGGGACTCTCCAAGGAGAAGTTCCTCGAGGAGGCCGAGCGCGACCGCCGGCGCATCCTCGCCGAACGCGAGCGGGCCAGCGAGGACCTCCAAGCCCTGCTGGAGCAGGTAGACACCCGCCGCCGGGAGATGCTGCAGGCACGCGAGGAGCTCGAGGCCGAGTCCCGGCGCAGCGGTGACGCCCAGGACGAGGTGCTCGCGCAGCGGATCGCGTCGCTCTTCGAGGAGGAGGACGGCGCGTCCGACGCGGCCGAGCTGCGCGAGCGGGTCACCGACCTGTTGCTGGGCTCCGTCCGCACCGAGCGCGAGAAGGTCGTGAAGGCGCAGATCGCCGAGAACCGCCAGTCCGTGGAGAACTTCGAACGGCGAATCACGAAGCTCACGCGGTCGCTCGAAGTCACCGAGGAGGAGCTGCGGCGCATGGCCGAGCGCAAGGAGGTTGACCCCGGTGTCGCCTCCGTCTTCCGCACGGTCCAGGGCCTGAACGAGGACGAGGACGACCTGGAGGCCAAGACCGAGATGATGGCGACCATCTTCGAGGCCAACCTCGTCCTGCAGAAGGGCGGCGGGGCCTGAGCCCAGCCGGCAACGGACGGATCACCGCGGCGCGAACCGAGCTCGCGGCGGGGGGAGTAGTGACATCGAAAACCTGAAGGAACCACCCAATGAGTGACCTCGAAGTACTGGACAACACCGAACAAGGAGACGGCGGCACCCAGGCCGCCGTGGAGACCGGCGTGCTCTACCTCGGCATCGACCTGGGCACGTCGCGCACCTCCGTCACCGCCAGCAACGGCGAGCGGGTGACCCTCGCCTCCTACGTCGGCTACCCCAAGGACGTCGTCAGCCGCAAGCTGCTGAAGAAGGACGTGCTCTTCGGCGATGAGGCGCTCCAGAAACGCCTCTCCCTGAACCTGTTCCGCCCGCTGGCCAAGGGCGTGCTGAAGTTCAGCGAGCAGACCGAAGAGGACTACGAGGGCAACGTGAGAGCCGCCAAGGATCTGATCCGGGAGGCCATTCGGCTCGCAAAGCCGCGCGCCGACGAGCTCGTGTACGCGGTCATCGGCGTCCCGGCCGAGGCCTCGATCAACAACCGCGAGGCGATCATCGAAGCCGCTCGTGAGAGCGTCGATTCGGTCATGCTCTGCTCGGAGCCCTTCTCGGTGGCCTACGGCCTCGACATGCTCGACGACGTGCTGGTGATCGACATCGGAGCGGGAACGACGGACCTGTGCCGCATGCACGGGACGATGCCCGACGAGTCCGACCAGCTCACCCTGGACGCGGCGGGCGACGCGGTCGACGCCCGGCTCGAGCAGGAGCTCGCAGCCTGCTGCCCGAATGCGCAATTCACGCGCCAGATGGTCAAGAACATCAAGGAGCGCTTCGGCTCCGTCTCCGAGCGCGTCGACGAGGCGCAGGTGATGCTCCCGGTGGAAGGCAAGCCCACCCAGTTCGACGTGACCGACGCAGTCCGCGCCGCCTGCCACACCATCGTCGAGCCGATCGTGGAGGGCCTCGGGCGACTGATCGCGACCTTCGATCCCGAGTTCCAGGAGCGCCTGAAGGACCGCGTGCTCCTGGCGGGAGGCGGTAGCCAGATCCAGGGCCTCGACAAGGCCATCGAGGCGCAGATGCAGCGGTCGCTCGGCAGCGGCAGGGTGATCCGCATCGAGGAGCCGATGTACGGCGGCGCCAACGGCGCCCTCAAGGTCGCTCACGACATGCCGGCGGCCTACTGGGAGAGCCTGCGCTAGCGGGCAAGCGAGCGGGGCCCCGACCTCTCCGGTCGGAGCCCCGCGTTTCGTCGCACCCGATCGCGCTCGCCGATCAGAGCTTGCGCAGGATCATCGCCGCACGCTCGGCGGCCTTGGTCCCCGGGTACTTCTTGACGATCGCCTCGTACTTCTTGACGGCCTTCTTGGCGCCCCGCCTGGCGGCCAGGGCCCGGGCCTTCTCGAAGGCCTCGGCGGCGTCGACCTCCCGGGTGATCGCCTCGTCCTTGGAGATCTCGTCCAGCCTCTCGGCCAGGGCATCCCCGACGTCGGTGCCCTTCAGCTCCTTGGAGAGCGTGCCGAGCACCATGATCCCGGTCAGCACCTCGCGGTTGGCGAGGAACACATCGGCCTGGTCGCGCAGGAGCTGGACATGGGCCTCGATCTCACCGGCGAGGTAGGCGGCGTCTTCTCGTTGGGCATCGGAGATCTTGGGATTCGACGCGGCGGAGCGAGACGCCGAGAGCGCCTTGCCGAGCTTGCCCGAGGTGGCGGCCTTCACCGCGGAGGACAGCTTGCGGTCGAACTCCCGATCGAAGCTCAGGGCCATGAAGTCCCCGGCGTCGCCGGCCTTGGCACCCTTGACAGCCGCTTCGACCTTGCCCTTGGTCAGGCTGGAGGGATGGCCGGTCCAGGCGATCTTCCCCTCGGGATCGATCAGGACCGCGCTGGGGTACCCCGTGACAGAGTAGGCCTGGTTGGTGCTCGATCCCGAGGCCACGCGCACGCCGACACCGTTCTGATCCAGGTAGGGCGCGACGAGGGCGTCGCTCTCGTCGGACACGGCCAGCACGACCAAGCCGCGCTCTCAGAACTCGTCCTGCAGCTCCTGCAGGTGGGGCCAGGACCCCTTGCAGGGGCCTCACCAGGTGGCCCAGAACTCCAGCAGGATCGCCTTGCCCTTGAGGGACTCCAGGCTGGGATTGCGACCGATGTGGTTGTACCAACGCTCGGCGGAGATCTCGGGCGCGGCGCTGCCGACGGCGGGCAACTCCGGGGGTGTCGCCGTCGCCGCGGCGCACAGGGCGAGGGCGGCGAGGCTCGTCTCGAGGGTGGTCTTGGCTTTCATGTTCTGCGGCAGGTTCGGACCCTCAGAGGGTCGACGCTCGGTTCCTGACCCGATGATAGGACATACTCGGCGACCGATCGCGCCCCCTTGTGTACCGACTGCGTTCGAGCTCCCGCAACCGTCGGTGGCCTCACCGAGGCAGCCGCACACGGGCGGTGACCGGGAAGTGATCCGAGGGCCAGCGCCCTTCCGGGCGATCCCGAACGATCTGCGCGGCCAGCGGCTCCACGCCGGGCGTCACCAGGACGTAGTCGATCTTCGCCCCGCCCCTGTCGCCCCCGAAGCCGTGGGCCGTCCCGACCTCGACGGCGCCGGGGTGGACGGCGCGGAAGGTGTCTACGAGCACGTCCGAGAGGACGGCCAGGGGA
This sequence comes from Planctomycetota bacterium, assembly GCA_030746555.1. Classification (GTDB taxonomy): domain Bacteria; phylum Planctomycetota; class UBA1135; order UBA1135. The sequence goes on from JASLMK010000036.1 coordinate 46,715, forward strand.
GCTGAGTCCTCCGCGGCGTTCAGGTCTCCGAGCACGACCGCAGGCCCATGCTCGGCGCGCTCGGAGACTCGGTGCGCGAGCAGGCGCGCGCTCTCCAGGCGAGCGCGTGGGCCGCGATGGTCGAAGTGGGTGTTGAAGACCGTGAAGCGCTGGCCGCCGGCCGTCTCGAACAAGGCCCAGGTGCAGATGCGCGGGAGGCTCGCATCCCAACCCTTGCCGCCCCTTTCCTCCGGCGTCTCGCTCAGCCAGAAGGTCCCGCCGTCGATGAGACGCAGATCCCCTCTTCGGTAGAGGATGGTGCACTGCTCCCCGCCGCCGTTCGCCTTGCGCCCCACGCCGAAGGCCTCGTAGTCGCCGAGTGCCGCACAGAGGGCCTCGCGCTGGAAGGCGAGCACCTCCTGGAGGCCGACGACGTCCGGGCGGCGCTCGGCGATCACGGCGATGGCGGCCTCCCAGCGAAAGGGCCAGGCGTCGGCACCGTCGAGCGCGGTGCCATAGCGCAGGTTGTAGGTCATCACCTCCAGCTCGACGGCTGACGGCGCGGCACACGAGGCCCACAATAGCCCCGCGAGGAACAGGGAGCGGCGAGTCACGGCGTTCCCTCCCGGCGCGCGAGCAGGCCCGCGCGCCCGGCGTGCTCGGTGTACATCACGCGCTCGAAGCCACCGAGCCCCGCCGCCAGCTCACCCGGATCCAGGCACCAGCGCGCGCTCGGGTGGTCTCCCGCACGGTCGGTGGTGAAGGTGGTGACCAGAGCGTGGCCGCCTGGGCTCACGAGGTGCCTCAGCCGCGCCAGGAGGTCGCGGTCGAGGAAGTCCACGACCACGACCAGGTCGAAGGACTGCGCGGACTCGGGCGGGTCCGATGACAGATCGACTTCGCGCGTCACGACGGAGAGGTCGCTCGCGGCCGCGGCGTCCGACAGCGCCGCCAGGGCGACCGGGCTGACGTCCCAGGCCTCGGTTACCAACCCGCGCCGCGCTAGCTCGAGGGCGTGGCGCCCCCTCCCCGCCGCCAGGTCGACGGCGGTGTGCGGTGCAGCCTCCTCCAGCACGGCCAGGGCCGCGAGGAAGAAGCTGTCTGGGGCGGTGGGCGGCGTGGCCGAAGCCGTCGCGTGTCGCACATCCCACCGTTCGCGGTCGCCTGTCATCGCGGAGCTGCGCGGGACGCCGCCCGCGACCGCCTATACTGACGCCCCGTGGGCAAGGCACAAAGAACCGCCGTCCTCCAACCCCGGGAAAAGTGGCAGGGCGAGCACGCGGCCGAGCGCTACACGACCGCCCGCTTCCGGTCGCGGGCGGCGGCTGAGCGCGACCCGCGCACCGTAGCAAGGCTGCTCGCCCGGCATGGAGTGCGGCGGGCCGACTCAGTCCTCGACGTTCCCTCTGGTACGGGTCGGCTACGGCCGGCGCTCGAGGGACTCGGCCTGTGGGTGACCGGCGCCGACATCTCCCCGGCGATGCTTGCGCGCGACCCAAGTGAGCGCTCCCTCCTTGCCGCCGCCGAGTGCCTGCCCTTCCGCAAGGGTAGCTTCGACGCCGTCGTCTGCTGCCGCCTGCTCCACCACCTCACCAGCGACGATGCCCTCGAGCGGACGATCGCCGAGCTCGTGCGAGTCTCCCGCGGGTTGGTCCTCGCGTCGTTTTGGGATCGCAACAGCTGGCCGGGATGGCGGCGTTCGATGGGCCTCCGCCCTGACTCCAGCGGACGGCGCCCGATCCCCAAGCGCGTCCTCGCGCGGTGCTTCGCCCGGGCGGGCGCGCCGATCATCGAGACGACGCACTCGCTGCGTTTCCTGTCGATGCAGGCCTTCGCCGTGGCGCGCGTGCGCCCCTGAGCTCCGGTGGGCCTCCTGCGCTTGCGGTCGCGTGCCGGCGTCCTCCGCCTCGTCGCCCGTGACTCGAAGACCGGCGAGGCGGCCGGAGACCTGGGCCTCGCCGCCGCCAGCGAGGGGCGCTCGGCCACGGTCGCCATCCCGTTCGTCGATGGACCCGCTTGGTTCAAGGGCGAGCCCCTGCGTGGGAAGGCGGCTTGGCGCCACGGAGTGCGCTCGCGCCTGCTGCGCCTGCACCTGCCGCGCGTGAACGAGTTCCACAACCTCGGTTGGCTCGCGCGCCGGGCCTTCCAGGTCGCTCCGCCCTTGGCCGCGGGGGTCCTCTTCCGCGCGGGGCTCCCGCGCTACCAGTTCCTCGTGACCTCGGAGATCCGCGACGCCCGCACCCTCAGGCAGTTCCTGGTCGACGAGGAGATCGGGCGCGAGGAGGTGCTGGCGGAGCTCGCCCGCGAGGTCGGGCGCATGCACGCTGTCGGCTTCGTCCACCGCGACCTGTTCCCGCGCAACGTGCTCGTCCTCCCTCCTCGGCGGGCACGGGGACGGATCGTCTTCATCGACGCCTGGCGCGGCGGTCCCCGTTCACAGCTGCGCGGGCCGGCTCACGACCTCGGCTGCCTGTTCCTACACGGCCCCGAGCTGCTCCGCGGCGGGGAGCCGGCGCTGCTCTTCGATGCCTACGTCAGCGCGCGCGGCGCCCAGGGCCGGGGGGTCGAGGCCCGCTCATTCCTGCGGGCCGTCCGCCGTGCGCGCCGGCGCCTGCGACGCCGCCTGGAGGACGATCCGCGCAGGCTGGGGGGGGCGCCGCTGCCCCCGCTGGAGTGGTCCCTCTGACGGCCCCCTCCCCCCGCCGCAGAGGACACCCAGACAAGGAGCAGCGATGCTCCGAGCGCGTGGCGAACGAAGGGCTCCCGCTCGCGCATCGCGTGCCTGGCGATGGTCTTCAAGCTCGCTCAAGCCGCCGAGCACAAGTGGCGGGAACTGAACGGATGTGCGTGTTCATGAATGATCCGGGCTAGCTCTCCTGGAGCCACTCGAAGGCGGCCGCCAGCCTGGGGTACACCGGCAGCGGGAAGGCATGCCCCCCCTCGTAGCTCTCCAGGTGCACCTCGGCCTTGTTCTTCTCCAGCGCTTCCTTGGCCTTCTCGGCCTGGGAGAAGTGCGTGACCTTGTCTTCTGGAGACTGCATCAGGTAGTAGCGGTAGCCCTTGGCACGGGAGAGTGGGGGCAGCCTGCTCGGGTAGAACACCGACATCAGGATCACCGATCCCGACAGGGGGGTCTTCCTCTGCAGGGACAGGTCGTAGGCCGGCGGCCCCCCGGAAGACCAGGAGAGGCTGAAGATCTTCTTCTTGTTGATGCGCGTGCGCCGGGCCACGTCTGCCAGAGCCTCGTTCACGAACACCTCTGTGGTGAACTCGGCCTCCTTCAGTCCGCTGCGCTCGGTGACCCAGGTCAGGGAGTCGTGCTGGCCGGGCTTCCACTCGGGCGCCACCAGCTGGAGGGTCAAGAAGCCTCCGGGCACGGCATGCTTGTGGATGCGGTGCACGAAGCTGGCAAAGCTCGGCCCCCCATGGGAGCCCGGCAGGACGACGATCACCCCGTAGCCCCCCCGCGGGGCTTTCTTCTCTTCATCCAGCCCGATCAGGAATGCGCGCTTGAAGGGATCCTCGTCCACGCGCAGGTCGAGGGAGGGGACATCCTGGATGTCCTCCGCCAGCTCAACACTCTGCTCGTGGGAGGGAACCCAGTCGTCCTGCTGGGCGGCGGCCAGACACGGGAGCCCAAGGGACAAGGGAAGGAGGAACGTGAACTCCAGAGGAACGTGCATGGGACTGGGCTGCGGTTGAGTGACTTCGGTCAGTGGAGGTGCCTGGCTCGGCACCTCTGGAAACCCGCTCGAGAGGTGCTGCTCCCGGTGGGTGTGCGTCCTGTGTCAGGGCCATCTCGAATGAGACGTTCTCCAATCTGCGGCATGGACCGACTCGAGCACTACGAACTCCCAAGTTGATTCTGGGCGGATAGGAACTCCTGAGGGCGTCTTCTGAAGGAGTCCCGCGCTGAGGCGCCGCGCGCCGGGCCTCAGTCGTCGAGGCGCAAGCGCAGCTTGCGCTCCGCGCGCCCGGTGAGGCGCACGTTGCGCTCCTTGGAGCGCCCGTCCTCGGCAGTGACCGTGACGCGGTACTTGCCCGGAGGCAAAGGGCCCACGCGCTGCTCGGTGCTGGAGAAACCCTCGAGGAACAGGCCGCGCAGGAGCGCCTCGGTCAGCATGCCCGCGTGCTCGCGCCCCTTCGCGTCCCGGACGCTGACGCGCGCTCGCAGTTGGCTGCCCTCTGCGTCCTCGACCACGACGCGCAGGATCGTCCCGCTCTCGAGGATCAGCTCGACGTTGGTCGCGGCGTCCTCGCGGACCATCACCGAGCGGCTCTCGGCGCTCGAGGCCTCGCGCGTGCGGGCCGTGAGAGTGACCTCGCCGGGGGCGACGCCTTCGACGACAAAGCGGCCCTCATCGTCGCTGACACTGCTGGCCATGCGCTCTGTCAGGTGGCCGCCTGCGCCGCGCACGAAGATCGCGGCGTTGCCCACAGGGCGACCGTCGGTATCGAGCACCACACCCTCCAGCGTTCCGGGACGGGTCAGGCGCAGGTGCAGGCCTCCGACGGCCTCGCCCTCGGCGAGCTCTACGCCTGCCAGGACGGACCTGCCGTACTTGCCGCCGCCGTAGCGCAGGGCGTAGGTGCCGGGCTGCAGGCGCGCGAGCACGAAGCGGCCGTCAGCGTCAGTGCGCTCGCCCCCGCGGCCGTCGATGCCCGCCAGGCTCGCGAGGCCGGTCTCCCGTTCAACCCCGACTCGCTGGCCGGCGAGGGGTGTGCCCTCGGGCCCGAGCACCACGCCCTCGATGCGCCCGGTCGGTAGCTCGAGGTCGAATTCCAGCTCGTCCACCTCACCCGTGCGGACGTGGAACTCCACGCCGCCGGACTGAAAGCCGACCTCCTGGTAATTCAGGACGACGTCGCCCGGCTCGTCGATCACCAACTCGTAGGAGCCGTCCTCGTCGAGCGCGGCGGAGGAGAAGGCCTCGAGGACCGAGCGGCCCTCCCCGAGCGCCACGACCATCCCCTCGCGCACGGGCTCCCCGGCCTCGCTCACGCGGCCGAAGATACGTACGGGATGGGCGGGCGGCGCCCCGAGGACGACGTGCGTCGCCTCACCCTCGCGCACCTCGGCGGTGGTCATGCGCATCTCGGACATGAACGACATGGGATTGATCTGCTCCTCGCTCTCCACCTTGTCCGAGAGGCTCTGCAGGTTCGGCTGCGCCATGACGGTGTAGGTTGAGGGTGCGAGGTGGTGCAGTTCGAAGCGCCCGGCCGCGTCGGCGGTGGCCGAATCGCCCCCCCCGCCCTCGATGCTGAAGGCGTTGATCGTGACTCCCGCGTCGGGGTTCCCGTCATCGCCGAAGACCTCGCCCGTGAGGCTCCCGCCCTCGCGCAGGGAGAGGGTGATCTCGGTCACGACGCCGGAGGAGAGCGTGACCTCCTCGGACTCTCCGGGGGCCCACTCCTCGCCGTCGGCTGTGGCGCCGTAGGCACCTGGGCGCAGGCCGAGGAGCTTGAAGGCGCCCTCTGCGTCCGCCTCGGCCCGTCGTCCGCCTCGACCCCATCGGGTCGAGGGAGCGTCGGCGGAGCTGGAGGTGAGGCGCACCGTGGCTCCCGCGACGCCCGTGCCCGCGGGGGAGACGACGAGGCCCCGGAGGGTCGCTGCGGGGATCATCGTCACGACCAGCCACTCATCGCTCTGGGGCACGCCGACGGGCACCTTGGCTTCGAGGGTGACCAGCTCCTCGGCCGTGACCCTCAGGCTCCACTCGCCTGCGAAGGTGTCCTCGAGTACGCAGGTACCGTCGCCTCCGGTGACCTTCGCCCGGGCAGTTCCCTCGGAGGCGACGGAACTCTGCACCAGATTCGCGACGACTTCATAGCGTTCCACGCCCACGCCGTCGCTGTCGACGACCCGCAGGCGCAGGCCCTCGGGAGGGGCGAGCTCCAGCGCCAGGTCCTGCGTCCCAGCCTCGACTCCCTTCAGGAAGGCCCGGTAGCTCTCGTCCTTGTCGGTGTCGGTGACCCCCGGCGGCAGAGAGCGCACGACGAGATCGAAGCTCGCGTCGGGGGGCAGGCCCGTGATCGCGAAGCGGCCCTCGGCGTCGGTGATGGTGGACGTCGATGCGCCGCCACGGCCGAACCAGCCCTGCTGCGGCTCGTCACCGTCGGTCTTCTCCGCGGTAATCCCCGCGCGGGTCGCCGGCCGGCCATCGGCGAAGCGCACTGCGCCCGAGATCGCCAGGCCGCGGCCCATGGTCAGGGTCAAGCCCGAGATAACCTCCCCGTCCGAGGGATGCAGCTCGTCGCTCTCCACGCGCCACAGGCTGTCGCTCTCCACGGCAACGCGCACCTTGCGGGGGCGCAGGCCCTGGATGGTGAATCGTCCCTCGGAATCGGTCGTCGTCTCGCGCCGGGCCCCGGCCAGGAAGTTCGCGAACTGACTTGTCGGGGATGCCACGACGCGCGCATCGGGTACGGCATCGCCCGTGGCGTCGCGGACCAGACCCTCGATGCGCGCACCCAGCTCGAAGCGCAGGGTGATCTCCAGCACCTCGCCGGGTCGGGTCTCCAGCTCCAGTTCACGGCGGGGGACGAAGACCTCCGGGTCCGCCTCGAGCACGGCCGATGGCGCGGGGACCAGGCCGCGGAACTCGCACTGCAGCTGGTCGTCGAGCTCGAGGGCATTCGACGCGGAGCCGCCTCGCCCCACGGCTCCAAACAGGAATCCGGCATCGGCGGCACCGCTGATGAGGCGGACTCTCGTGCCGACGAGCTCCGCCGCGCGTTCGCTCGCGCGCACCGGAGGCGAGGCGCTGACCCGCAGGCAGGCTCCGAGGAGCGGTTCGAGGAGCAGCTCGTGCTCGGCGGGGGCGGGCAGGTCGAGCTTCTGTTCGAGGTAGAGGAAGCGACCGTCCACATCGAGGGTCGTGCCGGGTGTGAAGGCGACCACGGGCACGCGGAAGGAGCCGTCCGCTTCGACCGCATGGCGGGTGGTCAGCGCTTCCCGCTCTTCGCCCTCGTCGGTGGTGGCGCCGGACGGGTCGGGGACGGAGACGACCAGGCGCAGGCTCTCGTCGGGCGGTGAGCCGGGCGGGAAGAGGACTCGCCCCGCGACCCAGCCCGCGTGTTCCGAAGAGACACGCTGACCCGGGGCGCGCTCGCCCGCGAACAGGTCTCGCCGATCGGCCTCGCCTGCGAGCCCCGCGGGGGCTGGGAGGGGCGCTCCCTTCGCCGGTGTCTCCGCTCCCTCGGCGGGATCGTCATGGAGCAGGGGAGCGGTCGAGACGCTGGCGTCTTCTCCCGTACCCCAGAGCGTCGAGAGCAGGAGGGCGGTACCTCCGCCAAGCAGCAGAACGACGGCGATCAGGAGGACCAGGGGTTTGTTCACGTCACATCCTCTAGCTCGATGGGGGCTCGGAAGGCGCCTCGTCCGCGAGCCCCGTGGTCAGTCCTTGATGCGCAGGGGGAGCGGTGAGGCGGCACCAGGAGTGCTGCATACGGCCTTACGCCCAGGGTATTCGCTGTGAACGGTGCGCGGAAGGCATCCATGCAATGTGAGGGTGCGCCCCGGTCTGTGTGGATCGAGGCGCGCGGTGGGGCATTGGATCCCCCCGGCTCCATGGGACACGACGTGAACGCCGGTCCGTCCCAGCCCCCCGGGCAGGGAGACGATCCCGACCTCCGGGAGTGGCTCGAGGGCACCTGGGGTCCTGCTCGCGCGGGCCGCCCCGAGTGGCGGGTGGTATTCGAGACTCCCTCGGATCTCGCCCGCGGTCCGTTCTACGGGGGAGCGGCGGACGGCGGCTTCCCCGGCCACTTCCCTTTCACGCGCGGCATCCGGCCGACCATGTACCGCGGCCGCCTGTGGACCATGCGCCGGTACGCCGGGTCCACCTGCGCCCGGGAGACCAACCAGCGTTCCCCTCGAGCGCGTCTCCACCTCGGTGACGATCAACGCCTCGGCTGTGTTCCTGCTCGCCTGCTACGTGGTTCTGGCCCGAAAGCGCGGCATCGACCCGAGCACCCTGCGCGGGACTGTGCAGAACGACATCCTCGAGGGGTACGTGGCGTGCGGGAACTATCGCTTCCCCATCGAGCCCTCCATGCGCCTGACGACCGACCTGATGGCGTGGTGCGCCGAGGGGCTCCCGGCCTGGAACACGATCAGCATATCCGGCTATCACATCCGCGAGGCCGGGGCGACGGCCGTGCAGGAGCTGGGGTTCACCTTCGCCCACGCGCGGGCCTACGTGCGCGCCGCCCTGGACGCGGGCCTGGCGGTGGACGGATTCGCTCCGTGACTGTCCTTCTTCTTCATCCTCAGAGCGGGCGTGAGCGGCCATCACATACTCGTGCTGGCTTGCCGGGTGAGCATCCCAGGCCTGGACTCCCCGCCCCTAGCCCCTCCCGCGCCACGCCCCTACGGGCAGAACGTCACCTCGAGACCGTCTGAGAAGTTGAAGCCTGCTGGGCCGCCGAGCGGATCGCGGAACCAGAACTGGAAGTTCCAGGTACTGCCGGGAGTGACCTCGCCGGGCCCCCAACCTGTCGGCGGATCAGGGAAGTTGATGATCCTGTCCAGGTCGCCCTGGCCGTCGGTTACTGCGGGCGGGTTGAGC
>JASLMK010000037.1 GCA_030746555.1 Planctomycetota bacterium
GCGGCTCAGCCTGTGTGCGGCACTTCCCTGTCGGTGAGGTGACGATGGGTGTGCGACACCGTACGACGCGCAGCCTGTGTGCGGCACTTCCCTGTCGGTGAGGTGACGATGGGTGTGCGACACCGTACGACGCGCTACAACGGGGGACGTGATGCCGACCATCCAATCAGCAACGGGCCAATCAGCAACGGGCCGATCAGCGACGGGCGCCCTCGCTCGCGCCGGGCGCGGCGCGCTCATCGCCCTGATCACCCTGGCGGCCTACTGGCCGACCCTCTCGGGCGAGTTGGTGTACGACGACCACTACATCATCGCGCAGAACCCGCTCATCCGGAGCATCGCGAACCTGCCGGAGATCTTCGCCAGCTCCTACTGGGACTTCCTCGATCCACAGACCGCGTCTCGCGTGGGCTACTACCGCCCGCTCTCGATGACCGTCCTGACGATGGGGCACGCCTGGGGCGGCGGCGATCCATGGCACTTCCACTTCCTCTCGATCACCCTCCACATCCTGGCCTCCCTGGCCGCCTGGCGCTTCGCCGCGCGCCTGAGCGGCGACGGCCGGATCGGCTTCTGGGCGGGGCTCCTGTTCGCCCTGCACCCGATCCACGTCGAGAGCGTGGCCTGGATCTCGGCGGTCAACGATCCGCTCTTCGCCCTCTTCGGCCTGCTCTCCTTGGCCTCCTTCGTGCGCTGGCGGGACGAAGGCTCGGTGGGCGCACCCTGGCGCGCCGGGTTGCTGCTCCTGCCAGCGCTGTTCTGCAAGGAGGCGGCCGTCAGCGTCGTGGCCGTCGCACTCGCCGTCGACGTCGCGCGCCACAGGCGCGAGGGGGAGGCCGGCCCCTTCGCCGCCCTCGCCCCCATCACGCGCGCCTACTTCCCGTTCCTCGTGGCAGGCCTGGCCTGGTACGCGGCGCGCGTGGCGGCCTTCGGCGATCCCCTGGCCGGCTTCGACCGCACGACGACCGAGTTCAACGTCAGTCCCGCCCGCCTGCTCCTCCTGCGGGCCGAGATCCTCGGCGGCGCCGCCGGCCTGCTGGCGTGGCCGGGCGACCTGAACCTGTTCCGCCCCTTTCGCCCGACCGTCGCCCTCACGCACCCGGCGATCCTCTCGGCGCTGATCTGGTCGGGGGCGCTCGTGGCCTCGATCGTCGTCCTCGCCCTGCGTCGCCAGCGCTTCTGGCTGGGTCTGGTCCTGATCGCCCCGGCGGGGATCCTGCCCGTCGTCGCGCGGGTCACCTCCGTCGGGACCTTCCCGCTCTCCGACCGTTTCCTCTACCTCTCGACCGTCTCCGTCGCCCTGCTCGCCGCCGCCTTCGCCCTGCGCCGCCTGGCGCGTCCTGCCGGGCCGCTGGTCCTCACGGTTCTCGCCGGCGCCTACGGCCTGCGCACGCACCACCAGATCGACTCCTGGCTGAGCGAGGAAGACATGTTCCGGGCCGCGGTGGACCAGAACCCGCGCAATCCCAACGTCCACTGGGGTCTGGGCCGCGTCCTCCTGGAGCGCTACCGCGCCACGGGCGAGTGGGACGCCCTCTCGGAGTCCCGCGCGTGCTTCAACGACTCGATGGACCTCTTGGAGGCGGCGGTCAGCGACGACCTGGCGATCTTCGCCACGCGCGACGACCACCTGCAGACCAATCTCGGCCTGGCCTGGACCTACGTCTTCGAAGCGCAGTTCGATCCCTACCACGACTTCGAGACCGCGCGCGTGGTCTTCACGCGCATCACGCAGCACTACCCCACCAGCGAGCGCGCCTTCGTCGGGCTCGGTGTCACCAGCATGTTCGAAGGTGAGCTGGAGGCGGCCGGCAAGCACCTGCGCAAGGCGCTCGACCTCAACGAGCGCTCGCCGGAAGCGCACCACAACATGGGCCGCGTGCTCATGCGCCTGAAGGACTACGGGCCGGCCGCGGAGCACTTCCGCGCGGCCCTGGGTCTGCGAGAGGCGAACCTGGGCGACATGGTGGGTCTGGCCCAGGCGCTGGACCTCGACGGGCGGCCGGCCGAGGCCCTCGGCGTAGCCCGCCGAGCTCACGAGCGCCATCCACGAGCCGGGGACCCGATGGTGCTGTTGGGCAAGCTGGCCGCTGCCGACGGGCGCTTCGGGGAGGCCTTGAGCTGGCTGGACCGCGCCGTCGCCGCCGAACCCCACAACGGTGCGGGTCACCTCGACCGCGGGAAGGTGCTGATGCTGATCGGCCGCTTCGCCGACGCGACGGAGGCGCTCGGAGAGGCGTGCCGGATCATGCCGGACCACTTCGAGGCCCACTACAAGCTGGGAGCGCTGCTCTTGGAGCGCAGCACGAACGCCCGGGAGGCCGCCCTGCCGTTCCTGTTGGTGGCCTACCGCACGCGTCCCGATGACGTGCGCGGCCGCGAGCTCCACAAGGCCCTCTCGGCGATGCCGATCGACAGCGCCGACTACCTCTTCGCCCTCGCGGAGGCCGACGCCGACGCGGGCCGGCGGGTCGAGGCGCTCGCCTGGGCGGAGCGCGCTCTGGCGGTCGAGGTCGAGCACGGACCGACCCTCTTCCTGGTCGGGATGATCGTCAAGGACCAAGAGGACCTCCAGGGCGAGGACGCGCTCATCGCCCTCGACCACCTGCGACGCTCGGTCGCGGCCATGGGCGACAGCTACGTCGCGCACTTCGAGTACGGCAAGCTCCTCGGCCAGCTCGGCCAGCCCGGCGAGGCTGTCGGTGTCCTGGAACGCGCATTGGAGCTGTTGGCCGACGAGCCGCTCTCCGCCGAGGAGCGCGCCCACCAGGCCGCCGGCCTGCGCGAGGCGCTGGAGCAGCTGCGCGAGCTCGTGAGCGAGGGCGCGAACGGCGGCTAGAGCGAGATCTCCTCGGTCGAGAAGACCGGGCCCTCGACGCAGCACTTGGCGTTGGGCCAGGCGCCGAGGGGGCCCTCGGGGCGCGTGGGGACCGGGCAACCGTTGCAGATGCCGACGCCGCAGCCCATGAGCTCCTCGAGGCTGAGCCAGCAGGAGAGCTCACGCGCCCGCGCGAGGCGCTCGACGGCGTGCAGCATCGGGTCGGGACCGCAGGCCAGCAGGCGCACGTCCCGGGGCAGACCGCCCGCCTCCCACTCGCGTTCGAGCAGCTCGCAGACGTTGCCGCGAAACCCGCGCGAGCCGTCGTCGGTGGCGACGAGGACGCGCACCCCCAGCTCCTCGAAGCGTTCGAGGTCGTACAGGAAGCCGGCGGTGGAGGCGCCGTAGAGCAGGCACAGGTTCTCCGCCGCCAGCGCCGGAGCGGCGCCCAGGCCGCTCAGGGCCTGCTCGATCGCCATGAAGAAGGGCGCGGAGCCGATCCCGCCCGCCAGCATGACCCAGGGTCCCCCGTCACCGTCGAGGTCGGGCCAGCCGTTGCCCAGGGGGCCGATCACGCGCAGCTTCGAGCCCGCCTCGCAGGCGGCCAGCGCCCGGGTGCCACGGCCTGTGACCTTGACCAGGAAGACGAGCTCGTCGTCGGCCTGGCGGTACAGGGAGAAGGGACGCGGGATCGCCGGCGAGGCACCGTCTTCCCGGCGCAGCATGAAGAAGCGCGCGGCGCGCAGCGGCGGCAGGGGCTGCGGCGGTCGCACCGAGAGCAGCACGCCGTCGGTCCCGCACGCGACGACCGCGCTGACGGTGGCCGTGAACGAGCGGGCGTCGGGCGGCGGGGCGGGCACGGGGGGATCTTAGCGCCGCGCCCTGCCGTGCGCTAACCTGCCCGGGCCATGAGCACTCTCTTCACGAAGATCGTCCGCGGCGAGCTCCCCAGCCACAAGGTCTGGGAGGACGAGCACCACCTCGCCTTCCTCGACATCCGCCCGGTCCGTCCCGGCCACACGCTCGTCATCCCCAAGCGCGAGGTCGACTACCTCTTCGATCTCGAGCCGCAGGAGTACACGGAGTTCTGGCAGGCGGTGCGCACCGTCGAAGCACGCCTGCGCGAGCGCCTCGGTTTCGCCCGCACGGTCGTGGTCACCATCGGCTGGGAGGTGCCCCACGTCCACGTGCACCTGATCCCGACCGACTCGATCAGCGACGTGCCGATGCCGCCGCACGTCGAGATGACCCAGGAGGAGCTCGCGGAGCTGGCGCGCAAGCTCCGCGACTAGCGCGGCGGTCGGGCGCCGCTATGCTCTCTCGCTCGCCAGGCGCCTCGTGTCGCTGCTCATCCTCGAAGACGTCAAGAAGCACTACGGCGCCCAGGAGATCCTGAGCGGCGCCCGTCTGCGCGTCGATCCCGGCCAGAAGGTCGGCCTGGTGGGGCGCAACGGCGGCGGGAAGACGACGCTGTTGCGCCTGATCGAGGGCGTCGAGGCGCCCGACTGGGGACGGGTGAGCCTGCGCAAGGGCGCCGATCTGGGGTACGTCCCCCAGCGCGTGCAGTTCGACGCAGGCGCCACCGTGCGCGGGCACGTCGAGGGTGGCCTGGACCGCGCGCGCCGCACCCTCGAGCAGCTCGAGAGGGCGGCGGAGGAGATGAGCAGCGCCGAGGGAGCCGACCTGGAGCGCTGGATGGCCGAGCACCAGCGCCTCACCGAGCGCGTCGAGCTGTTGGGCGGCTGGGAGATCGAGCGGCGGGTCGAGACGGTCCTCTCGGGCATCGGCCTGGCGCCCGACCTCTGGGAGCGCGAGGCGGCCACCCTGTCGGGGGGCGAGAAGAGCCGCACGGCCCTGGCCCGCGCCCTGGCAGCCGGGCACGACCTCCTCTTGCTCGACGAGCCCACCAACCACCTCGACCTCGAGGGGATCGAGTGGATCGAGGAGTACATCAGGAGCATGGACGGCGCCGTGCTGATCGTGAGCCACGACCGGCGGTTGCTGTCGAACGCCGTGGAGGTGATCTTCGAGCTCGAGCGCGGTGAGCTCACGCGCTACGCGGGGAACTACCCGACCTACCTGCGCCTCAAGGAGGAGCGCTACGAGAGCGAGCAGCGCGCCTTCGAGCAGCAGCAGAACCGCTTGCGCCGTGAGCGCTCGTTCGTCAAGAAGCACATGGGCAGCCAGCGCACCGCCGAGGCGAAGGGGCGCCTCAAGCGCCTACAGAACGTCGAGCTGCTGCCCGAGCCCTTCCTGGACGTGCGGCAGCCGGTGATCCGCCCCCCCCAGGCGGCGCGCGGCGGGGAGCTGGTGCTGGAGACCGAGGGGCTGGGGGCCGCCTTCGGAGAGCGGACGCTCTTCGCGGGCGTAGACCTCCGGATCGGCCGCGGACAGCGGATCGGCGTCGTGGGACGCAACGGCATCGGGAAGACCACCCTCTTGAGGATCCTCGCCGGCCTCCACGCTCCGACGACCGGGAAGGTCCTGCGCGGCCACGGCTCGTCATGCGGGTTCTACGACCAGGAGACCGCCGGCCTGCGCGAGGACGGGACCGTCCTGTCGGAGCTCCGCCGCGGCGGGCCGACGATGACCGATCTGGAGGCCCGCTCGCACTTGGCCCTGTTCCTGTTCCGCGGCGAGACGGAGGTGGAGAAGCCGGTCTCCGCCCTCTCGGGCGGTGAGCGCGCCCGCCTGGCGCTCGCGCGCCTGGTCCTGACGCAGCCGAGCTGGCTGGCGATGGACGAGCCGACCAACCACCTCGACCTGGCCAGCCGCACGGCGCTGGAGGAGATGCTGGGCGAGTTCTCCGGCGCCCTGTTGTGCATCAGCCACGACCGCACCTTCCTCGACGAGCTGTGCGACCACATCCTCGAGGTGACGCCCGAGGGTGTGCGGGTGATCGAGGGGAACTACACGCGCTGGAGGTCGTTGTGCGAGACCGAGCGCGAGGCGGCCGAGGCCGAGCGCGCGACCGGTGCGCAGCGCGCCAGGCGCAAGCAGGCCGCCTCGCCATCCGGCCGATCCAAGCGCAAGCCGCGCAACCCCTACAAGATCGCCAAGCTCGAGGAGCGCATCATCGAGCTCGAGGAGAGGCTCGCCTCCCTCAACGAGGAGCTGGGACTCGAGCGCGTGTATCGCGACGCGGCGCTCATGAAGGAGCAGCAGATCGCCATCGCCGAGGTCGAGCGGGAGTTGGCCGAGGCGAACGAGGAGTGGGAGAGCTGGGCGTAGGGGTCTCACCCGGGAGAGTGGGTGATTCCGAGCGCACCCACGGCTATCCTCCGCCTCCCGATGGAGCAGTTCGAGGCACCCATCCGCCGTTCGCTGGCGGCGCACACCGGCCTCCCCGAGGCTGAGGTCCGCATCGAGGTCCCGCGCGACGCGGCGCTGGGTGATCTGGCGTTCCCCTGCTTCGCCCTGGCGAAGACCCTTCGCAAGGCGCCGCCTGCAATCGCCGCCGAGCTGGCGGCGGCCGTGGAGGGCGAGTTGGAGGGAATCGACGCCGCGGCGACCGGCCCCTACGTCAACTTCACCATCGAGCGCGCCCTGCTGGCGCGCTCAGTGATCGAGCAGGTCCTCGAGGAGGGCGAACGCTACGGCGATGGCACCCTGGGCGGCGGCGAGACGGTCGTGATCGACCTCTCCTCCCCCAACATCGCCAAGCCGATGTCGGTCGGCCACCTGCGCTCGACGGTGATCGGCGCCGCGATCCAGCGCATCCTGGACGCCCTGGGCTACCGCACCGTCGCCATCAACCACATCGGAGACTGGGGCAGCCAGTTCGGCAAGCTCGTGGCGGCCATCGACCGCTGGGGCGAGAGCGTGGACCTGGAGGCCGATCCGATCCGCTCCCTGCTCGCCCTGTACGTGCGCTTCCACGAGGAGGAGGAGGAGGACCCGTCCCTCGCCGAGGCGGCGCGGACCAGCTTTCGGGAGCTCGAGAGCGGGGTCGAGGGCCCGGTCCGAGCCACCTGGCGGCGACTCACCGAGCTCTCCCTGGGCGAGTTCGACAAGATCTACAAGCGCCTGGGCGTGACCTTCCAGCTCGTACGCGGGGAGGCCTACTTCGAGCCGATGCTCGAGGAGACCGTCGACCGCATCGCTTCGGTGGGCATCACCGAGGTCTCCGAAGGTGCCCTGATCGTCGACCTCTCCGAGATCGCCGAGGGAATGCCGCCCTGCCTGCTGCGCAAGTCCGACGGCACGACCCTGTACGCCACGCGCGACATGGCGGCGCTCTTCCATCGCTGGGAGGAGTACGCCTTCCACCGCTGCCTGTACGTCGTCGGCGCGGACCAGAAACTCCACTTCCGCCAGCTCAAGGCCGTCCTGCAGCGCATGGGACTCGAGTGGGAGCCGCGGGTCGAGCACGTCTGGTTCGGGATGCTGCGGCTGCCCGAGGGGAAGATGAGCACGCGCAAGGGCCGTGTGGTCTTCCTCGAGGAGGTCCTCGACCGTGCCCGCGACGAGGCGCTCGCCATCATCGAGGAGAAGAATCCCGACCTCGCGGGCGCGAGCGAGATCGCCGAGCAGGTCGGCGTCGGCGCCGTCGTGTTCAACGACCTCAAGCGCGAACGCATCAAGGACATCGAGTTCGAGTGGGACGAGGTGCTCTCCTTCGAGGGCGAGACCGGCCCGTACGTCCAGTACACCCACGCGCGGCTGGCGTCGATCCTGCGCCGGGCGGAGGCGGCGGGCGAGGGAGGCGCTGATCCCGACTGGGGCGCCCTCGAGGAGGCGGCCGGAGTGCTCCTGCGCATCGGCCGCTTCCCCGCCGTCCTGCGCTCCGCCGGCGCCCACGCCGAGCCCTCGGAGGTCACGACCTGGGTCCTCGGTCTGTGCCGCGAGGTCAACGCCTGGTACACGCGGCACCGCGTCCTGGGGCAGGAGCCCGCCCTGACGGAGGCGCGCCTCGCCCTGGTGCGGGCGTCGGCCACGGCCATCGCCCGCGGCCTCGCGATCCTGGGCCTGACCGCTCCACGGGAAATGTGAGCGCTGGGCGCGAGGGGAACCTCACCTTCAGGCGCGGTCGGGTCGATGTTTCCTGGGCGCCGCACTTCCCCTCGACGGCCCGAATCCCTTTCCTGTCGGGGGCGGACGAGCGCAGCCCACCGCCCGAGGAGGAGCCTCTTGCTGGAACACTACATCCGTGACGTCCCCGACTTCCCCAAGCCGGGAATCGTCTTCAAGGACATCACGCCCCTGCTCCAGAGCCCCGAGGGCCTGCGAGCGTCGATCGACGCCCTCGCCCGCGCCGTCGACCCCGCCTCCTACGACCTGGTGTGCGGGATCGAGTCGCGCGGGTTCATCTTCGGGACGGCCCTGGCGAACCAGCTCGGCAAGGGGTTCATCCCGATCCGCAAGCCCGGGAAGCTCCCCTCGGCGACGGTCGCGGAGTCCTACGAGCTCGAGTACGGCTCGGACTCGATCGAGATCCACGAGGACGCGGCCGCCGCGGGCCAGCGCATCCTGATGGTCGACGACCTCCTGGCCACCGGCGGCACGATGGCCGCCGCCCTGAGCCTGGTGCGCCGCATAGGCGCCGAGCCCGTCGCCTCCGCCTTCGTGATCGAGCTCTCGTTCCTTCCCGGGCGCGAGAAGCTCGGCGAGACTCCGGTCCACTCCCTGCTGCAGTACTGAGCCGACCATGAGCAGCAAGCCGAGCCCCGACCGCCGGAAACCCCAGAAGCTGAAATCCGCCCCCAAACCCGGGCAACGCGCCCCCAGACCCGGGCAACGCGCCAAGGACAAGGGCGCGAGCGCGGAGCGGGCGATCGGTGAGCATGAAACCGAGGAGCTGTGGGTCCTCTACAAGCGCACGGCGAAGGCCGGCAAGCAGAGCGAGGCCCTGCAGGAGATCCGCAACGAGCTGATCGAGCGGCACCTGCCCCTGGTGAAGTACATCGCCGAGCGACTGCTGCAAACGCTGCCGCGCTCGATCCAGCTCGACGATCTCAAGAGCGCCGGCCTGTTCGGGCTGATGGACGCGATCCGCGGCTTCGACCCGACGCGCGGCATCAAGTTCAAGACCTACTGCACGACGCGCATCCGGGGCTCGATCCTCGACCAGCTGCGCTCGGAGGACTGGGTCCCGCGCCTGGTCCGGCTGAAGGCGGGCCGCATCGAGAAGGCCCTGCAGCGCTTGACGAGCGAGTACGGGCGCGAGCCGACCCACGCGGAGCTGGCGGAGTCCCTCGAGCTCGAGCACGGTGAGCTCTCCAAGGAGATCAACGAGGCCACCGCCAGGACGATGTTCTCCCTTTCGGAGAAGTGGGAGGACAACGACGAGGACCGCGCCGGCGAGAAGCTGGAGATCCTCGAGGACCAGTCCGCCGTCGACCCGCTGCACGAGCTCAATCGGCACGACCTCCTGAAGTTCATGACGCGCTCCTTGACGCACAAGGAGCGCTTCATCATCGAGCAGTACTACTCGGTCGGGCACACGATGCGCGAGATCGGCGAGATGCTCTCGCTCACCGAGAGCCGCGTGTGCCAGATCCACTCCAACGTGATGAGCCGCCTCAAGGGCCTTCTGGGCCAGAAGCGCGGTACGCTCCTGTCGTAGTCGGCGGGGCCTCTACTCGGCGAATCCGGAGTGGCGCAGCAGCGCCGCGGTCTGCGGTTCGCGGCCGCGGAACGCCCGGAACACGTCCATCGCAGGCCGGCTGCCGCCGAGGGCGAGCACGGTCTCCCGGTAGCGCCTGCCCGTCTCCTCCACCGCGCGCTCGTCGTCGAGCCCGACCTCCTCGAAGGCCGCGAAGGCGTCGGCCGAGAGCACCTCGGCCCAGTGGTAGGAGTAGTAGCCCGCCGCGTAACCGCCGGCGAAGATGTGGCCGAAGCCGCACAGGAAGCGGTCCTCGGGAAGGGGCTGGAGGACGGCCGTGTCCTCGCTAATGCGCCGGTGGACGTCGTGGGGCGTCTCGCCTTCGGCGGCCGGCGCCCCGCGGTGGAGCTCGAGGTCGGTCAGGCCGAGATTGAGCTGCCGCAGACGCCAGGATCCGATCTGGTAGTTCTTCGCCGCCACGACCTTGTCGAAGAGCTCGTCGGGCAGCCGCTCGCCGGTCTCGACGTGGGCGGTCATGCCCATCAGGGTCTCGCGGTGGTAGCACCAGTTCTCCATGAACTGGCTCGGCAGCTCGACGGCGTCCCACTCGACGTTCTCCGTGCCCGCGGTCATCGAGTTGTCCACGCGCGTGAGCATGTGGTGCAGGCCGTGACCGAACTCGTGGAACAG
>JASLMK010000038.1 GCA_030746555.1 Planctomycetota bacterium
CCGTCTTCGACGGCCTCTCGGCCCCTGGCGGCGCTTTTCGAAAACCTGGCTTCCTCGACGACCCGTTCAGGGTCGCCTGCGTCGCCAGAACCCGCAAAGCACCACCAGGAACCGAGTTGCTGTGTCTGGTGCACGTCTTCATGACTAGAATCCCGCCCATGTCCGGCCTTCCGACGAGGATCGTCTGGTGGGCGGTGGCCTGCGCCCTGCTCGCCTTCGCCGTCTGGCCCCTGGCCGGCGCCGGGCCGGTGGGCGAGGACTTTCGAGCCCTGGCGGAGGCCGCCCACCTCGTCGAGGGCGGCGTCGGCCCGCGCGCCCTGTTCGCCATGGAGAGCGCCGGCGGCCGACCCCTGACCGCCCTCTCCCTGGCGGCCAGCCGCTGGCTGTGGTGCCCCGACGGCGTCTGGACGGAGCTCGGGGTGGGCTTCGTGCGCGCCGAGAACCTCCTGATCGCCGTCGTGACCGCCCTCTGCCTGGGCCGCTTCCTCGCGCGCCTCCTGCTCCCCTGGTCGGGGGAGGAGCAGGCGCGCGCCGCTGCCCGGGCCGTCGCCCTCCTGTTCGCGGTCCACCCCCTCACCCTGCCCGCCGTGGCCGCCGTCGCCGCCCGCGGGGAGCTCCTGGGCGCCGCCTTCGGCACCGCGGCCGCCTGGGCCTTCCTGCGCGGCCGCCAGGAGAAGCGCGCCGGCCCGATCTTCGCCGCCGCCGTCCTGACCGCGGCCGCCGTGGCGTGCGCCGAGTCCGCCTGGCTGATCCCCGCCTCGATGGGCCTGGCCGAGCTCGTCAGCGCCCACCGCCAGCGACCGGGCGGCCAGCGGCTGCGCACGGCCCTCACGACCCTGGCGGCCTACACGGCCGGCGTCGCCGCCGTCGGCGTCGTCCTCGACGGCTTCGGCGGCGAGTGGCGTCCCCTGGCGATCGAGCGCTCCCTGGCCATGTTCGCCACCCCCGGCGGCGCCCTGCGCGCCCTGGGTGCGAGCTTCGAGAAGCTCGGCCTCTCGATCCTGCCG
Source organism: Planctomycetota bacterium (assembly GCA_030746555.1). Classification (GTDB taxonomy): domain Bacteria; phylum Planctomycetota; class UBA1135; order UBA1135. The sequence continues at coordinate 1,008 of JASLMK010000038.1, forward strand.
ACCAACGCCGCCGGCCTGGGCGCCTTCGGCTTCGTCCTCGCAGGCGCCTTGTTGCTGACCGCCCTGCAGCCCGCCCTGCGCGCCGCGCGCTCCGCCCCGCGTCTGTGGGTCGCGGCGCTCATCGTGTGGGTCGTGGCCATCCTCGTCGTCGTGGTCACCCGCGCCGACGTGCGCGTCGTCCCCGGGGAGCTCTCCGCGGCATCGTCTCTCCTGCCGGCCACGACGGTGATGGCCGTGGGGCTGGCCATCGCCGCCACCGCCCTCTCGGGCAGGCGCCGCCGGATCCTCCCGGCGGTCGTCGGCCTCGGTCTGTGCGTGTTGACCCACGCCGACGCCCGCAGCCTGCGCGAGGCGGGGGCGGCGGCCGACGACCTCGCCGGCCCCCTGCGCGACGCGGCGCTCACGCCCAACGTCTTGGTGCTGGACGCCCCGGCCTCGGTCGGCGGGCGCGCGCCCCTCCCGGCCGACCTGGCCTGGGTCGTCGATCCCTCCTTCGGCGGGCCGGCCGATCCGGGCGCCGTGCGCGCCATCGCCGCGGCGACCTTGCCGGTCCTGGCCGCCGACCCGCTCTTCGACGGCCTGCGGAGGGAGGGGCTGGCGCTGCTGCTGGCGGCGGAGTCGGCTCCCGTGGGTGCCGCCGTGGAGACGGTCGGCGGCGACTGGTCGCTCTCCCCGATCGCAGCCCCCGACGAGCAGGGAGCCGTGCGCCTGTGGCGCGAGGAGGGCCGCTCCCCCGACCTCGAGCTGACCGGCCCCTCGGCGGGCAGCCTGCGCGCCACCGCGCGCCCCGGCGCGCGCGCCGAACAGGTGCCGGTCGTGCGCTGGGACGCGGGGAGCGAGCCCGTGCGCAGCGGGACTCTGGCGGGCGTCTGGCTGCGCGGAGCCGACGGCCCGGTGGCCGCCTTCGACCTCGACCGTCACCTCCCGTGGCTCCTGGCGGGGACCGTGCGCCGGGTGTGGTTCGAGGGCGAGCTGTCGGCCCTCGTGCAGGCGCGCCTCGCGCAGGACCCGCCGCGCATCCCCGGAGCGGACGAGCCCCTGGAGAGCGGCGGGACCTGGACCTTCCAGCCCGATTGGACCGCGGTCGAGCGCGGCCTGGAGGGGACGGCGGCCTTCGCCCTGGTGCTCTTCGAACCGCACGCGCTGCGGCACCGAGAGCTCGTCTGCCGGCGCAACGGCGAGCTCTTGGTCGCCAAGGAGCCGGAAGGGTCGTTCGGCCCGCGGGAGGGTGTCGTGTGGTTCCTCGAGCAGCGCGTGGGCGGTGTGGTCGTGGCCCGCAGTCGCGGGGAGCGCGGACGGTGAGGTACCTTCTTGCGCGATGACTACCGTCCCTTCCAAGGACCTGGAGTGGTTCACCAACCCCTCGCCGCAGCGCGACTACCAGATCCGCTTCGAGTGCCCCGAGTTCACCTGCCTGTGTCCGCGCACGGGCCAGCCCGACTTCGCGACCGTGCGCGTGCGCTACGTCCCCGATGAGCGCTGCGTCGAGCTGAAGAGCCTCAAGCTGTACCTGTGGTCCTTCCGCGACGAGGGCCACTTCCACGAGGCGGTCACCAACCGCATCCTCGACGACCTCGTCGCCCTCCTCGCACCGCGCAGCGCCGTCGTGGAGGGAGACTTCCAGGTGCGCGGCGGGATCCGCACGGTGGTGGAGGCCCGTCACCCCTGAGCCTCGGCGCCCGCCGGCCGAGATCGGGCCTTCCTCCACAGCGGTGAGCACCCCCCGACCCCGACGCTCTCGACCCCGACTCGCGCTCCTGGTGCTGGCCGCGTCGGCCGCCTGCTCGGAAGGCGGTGGCGAGGGCGCGCCCGCGGGGGCGGCGGAGGAGGATCCGGCGGCCCCCGCGGCCGCCGCTGAGCTGGTCTGGCGACCCCTCGTCGCGCCGGCCCCGCGCGAGGGCGGGGGACCGCGCTTCGAGCTCCTCGACCCGGCCGCCTGCGGCGTGGAGTTCGCCAACCGCTTCGATTGGGACCACCCGCGCCGCCACCTCTACCCCCACGGCACCGCCGGCGGCGGGGTCGCGGCCGGTGACGTCGACGGCGACGGCCTGCCCGAGCTGTTCTTCACCAGCCAGGTCGGCCGCGACCGCCTCTACAAGAACCTCGGCGGCTTGCGCTTCGCCGACGCGAGCGACGAGGCGGGACTCTCGCCCCAGGTCCGCTGGGGCGCCGGCGCGGTCTTCGCCGACGTCGAGGGCGACGGCGACCTCGACCTGTTCGTCTGCAACCACGACGCTCCCAACCAGCTCTACCGGAACCTCGGCGACGGCACCTTCGAGGAGTGCGGCGCGGCCCTGGGCCTGGACTTCTTGGGCGCCAGCGTGATGGGGGGCTTCGCCGACTACGACCTCGACGGGGACCTCGACCTGTTCGTCGTCACCAACCGCCTCTACCCCGGACCGGCCGCAGATGCGCCGCGCACCCTCACCGTGGAGGGCGAGGTGCGCCTGGCGGCGGGCCAAGAGGAGAGCTTCGCGATCCAGCAGCGGCGGATCGACGGTGAGGTGCAGCGGCACATCGTCAAGGCGGGCCAGCGCGACCGGCTGTACCGCAACGACGGCGGGCGCTTCACCGAGGTCGGCGCCGCGGCGGGCATCGCCGGCTTCGAGCCCGGCCTGTCGGCCACCTGGTGGGACTTCGACGCCGACGGCTTCGCCGACCTGTACGTCGCCAACGACTTCTGGGACGCCGACCGCCTCTACCACAACCAGGGCGACGGGACCTTCCGCGACGTCTTGGGCGAGCGCGTGCCCCACACCCCGTGGTTCTCCATGGGCGCCGACTTCGCCGACCTCGACGGCGACGGCCGTCAGGATCTGCTGGTGGCCGACATGGCGCCGACGACCCACTTCATGTCCAAGCTGATGATGGGGGACATGGGGGACTCGCGCTGGTTCCTCGAGAGCGCCGAGCCGCCCCAGTACATGCGCAACGCCCTCTTCCTGGGGAGCCCCACCGGGCGCTTTGTGGAGGCGGCCTTCCTCGCCGGGCTGGCGAGCAGCGACTGGACCTGGTCGGTCAAGCTGGCGGACCTCGACGACGACGGGCGCACCGACGCGTTCTTCACCAACGGGACCGCGAACCACTCCTTCGACCCCGACCTGACCCGTGAGCTAGGCGACCTCGAGCTGCGCCAGGACCACCGCCTGCTCTTCGATCCCGTCGAGCGACGCGCCGAGCAGTGGGCGCTCTACCGCACCCGGGGGGTGCGCGCCGAGCGCAACCTCGCCTTCCGCAACGGCGCCGACCTGGAGTTCGAGGACGTCTCCGCGGCCTGGGGGCTCGACCTGGAGGGCCTGAGCTTCGGCGCAGTGTGCGCCGACCTCGACCGCGACGGCGACCTGGACCTGGTCCTCAACAACACCGGCGGCCCGGCGTCGGTGCACGCCAATCGCGGGACCGACGGGCGGCGCCTTCTGGTCGAGGTGCGCTCGCCCGACCGGAACCGCTTCGGGATCGGCAGCCGGGTGAGCGTGACGACCGCGGCCGGCACCCAGAGCGCCCAGCTGTTCACGACCCGCGGATACCAGTCCGCCGACGAGCCGGTGGTGCACTTCGGCCTCGGCGAGGCTGAGCGCGTGGCGGAGCTCACCGTCGAGACCGGCCTGGGGCAGCGCTTCGTGTTCTCCGACCTCGCGGTGGACCGCCGCTACACGGTGCGCCTGCCCGTCGCGGCCAGCGAGGGCCCGGCTCGACCCGCCGTGACCGGCGCACCGCGGGCCGGACGGTTCCGCGAACGGGCGGCCGCCCTGGGCTTGGGGAGCGCGAGCTCGGTCGAGCGGCCCTTCGACGACTACGCGCGCCAGCCCCTCTTGCCCGCGCGCCTCTCGCGCCTGGGACCCGGTCTGGCCTGGGGCGACGCCGACGGAGACGGGCGCGACGACCTGTTCGTCGGCGGGGCGGCCGGCCGGGGGGGGGGCCTGTTCCTCGCCCGCGATCAGGGCTTCGAGCGCGCCGAGGGACCGTGGGACGCTGACGGAGAGTGCGAGGACCTCGCCTGCGTCTGGTTCGACCTCGACGCCGACGGCGACCTCGACCTGTTCGTCGCCTCCGGCGGGGTGGAGTGCGAGCCCGGCGACGCGCTGTTGCGCGACCGCGTGTACCGCAACGGGGGCGACGGGCTCTTCGAGAGGGCCTCGGGAGACGTCGTGCCCGACGCCCGCGAGAGCAGCCACACCGCGGTCTGCGGCGACGTGGACGGCGACGGGGACCTCGACTTGTTCGTCGGCGCACGCTCGGTCCCCGGGCGCTATCCCCTGGCGCCCCGCTCGCGCCTGCTGCGCAACGACGGCGGACGGCTGGTGGACGCGACCGACGAGCTCGCGCCCGGCCTGGCCGGCGTCGGCATGGTCACCGCCGCGCTCTTCTCCGACGTCGACGGCGACGGGCGCACGGACCTGCTGGTGGCCGTGGACTGGGGACCGGTGACCCTGTGGCGCAGCACCTCCGGCGGCCTGGTCGACGAGACTGCTCGCGCGGGCTTGGGGGCGCGCCGGGGCTGGTGGCGCTCGGTCAGCGGCGCCGACCTCGACGCAGACGGTCGCCTGGACCTCGTGGTGGGGAACGCCGGGCTGAACACCCGCTACCACGCCTCGCCCGAGGAACCCGTCCTGCTCTACCGCGGCGACTTCGGCGAGGAGGACGGCGAGCACCTCGTGGAGGCGAAGACGACGGGGAAGGGGCGCCTTCCGGTGCGCGGCCTCTCCTGCAGCAGCGGCGCGATGCCGTTCTTGGGGGAGCGCTTCCCCACCTACCGCGCCTTCGCCGGCTCCTCCCTGGAGGAGATCTACACCGCCTCCGGTCTCGACGGCGCGCTCGAGCTCTCGGCGGACGAGCTCCGCAGCGGCGTGTGGCTCAACCGCTCCACCCCCGGCGAGCCGGCCTTCGAGTGGCGTCCCCTGCCGCGGCGGGCCCAGGTCTCGCCCGTCTACGGCGTCGTGGCCTGCGAGCTGGACGGCGACGGGACCACGGACCTGTTCTGCGCCCAGAACTTCTTCCACCGCGAGCCCGAGACCGGGCGCTGGGACGGGGGCCAGGGCGCCCTGCTCCTCGGCGATGGCTCGGGGGGGCTGGCGGCCGCGACGGACCCGCTCGGGCTGGTCGTCGCCGGCGACGGGACCGCCGCGACCGTCGCGGACTGGAACGGCGACGGGCGGCCCGACGTCTGCGTCGGCCAGAACGGCGGCCCGCTCCTGGCCTTCGAGCACGGCGCCGACGAGGGCGTGTTCCTGGCGGTGCGCCTGGCGGGACCGCCGGGGAACCCGACCTGCGTGGGGGCGCGGGTGGTCCTCGAGCGCGCCGACGGAAGCCGCCAGTCCGCCGAGGTCGGCGCAGGAGGCGGGTGCCTCTCCCAGTCGAGCCCGACCCTGTTCTTCGGTGCCCCCGGCGAGGGTCCCGCGCGGTTGTCCGTGCGCTGGCCCGACGGCGGCGAGACCGCGCACGACGTGGCGACGGCGGGGAGTACGATGTGGCTCACCATGCCGACGAGCGACAGCACAGGGGACCGTGACGGCCGCTGACCGAGTCCGTGCGATCCTGGCCGCCGGGGCGGTGGTCGGGGCCCTCGCCGCCCGCGCCGGGGCCGAGCCGGCCGCCGGGTTCGCGGGGCAGGACGAGGGCCCTCCCGTCGTCCGCTTCTACAACGGCGAGTTGTCGGCCCTGCGTCAGCCCGTTGCGGCGGCGATGGGCGAGGGCGGCACGGTCTGGGTCGTCGAGGAGGCGACCCGCACCCTCGCGGTCTTCGACGCAAAGCGCAGCCTCGTGCGGCGCACGCCCCTGGTCGGCGAGGGCGAGGTCCTCACCCCCGGCGGCGTGGCCCTCGGTCCCGACGGCTCGCTGTTCGTCTCCGACGCGGTCGGAGGCAGGGTGGGGGTGTTCGACGGCGACGGCCTCTTCGAGCGCTGGATCGGCGCCGGGCTGCTCGGCGAGCCGCGCGGCCTCGACGTCGAAGGCGAGCGCCTGTGGGTGGCCGACGCGGGCTCCCACCGCGTCGAGGTCTTCGCGACCGACGGCCGCGCCCTCGGCGGATTCGGCGGCGCGGGGACCGCCCCCGGCCGGCTCCTGCGTCCGGTGGACGTGGCGGCGACCGGCGACGGCCGCGCGTGGGTGGCCGACTTCGACAACGACCGGGTTCAGCTCTTCGACGCCGACGGCCGCCCGCTGCTCGCCGTGGGGGACTTCGGCCCCTTCCCGGGCCTGTTCGCCGGGCCCGCGGCGGTGGAGTGGCGCGACGGACGCCTGTTCGTCGCCGACCATGCCAACCATCGCGTCCAGGTCCTCGACGGCGGGGGCGAGGCCCTGTTCGAGTTCGGCGTGCACGCCCTGCTCCCCCGGGAGGGGGAGGGCCGGCTGCACTATCCCGTCGGCCTAGCGGTCGACGCGGCCGGTCTGCGCGCGGTGGTCGTCGAGGCCCTCGACGATCGCTGTCAGCTCTTCGGCGTCGAGGCCAACGAAGCCGCGGGCGAGGAGCTGGCCCCGCCGCCGATCTCGCCCACGCCGACGGCCCACCTGGGGAGGAACGCGACCCAGGCGGCGAGCCTGCTGGCCGTAGACTCACCCGAAGAGCACTGCGTCCTGCTCTACGACATCGACTGGCGCGAGCCGCGTTTGATCTCGCGCGTGGGCGGGCGCGGGGTGAAGACCGGCTTGTTCCGGCGCCCCGCCGGCGTCGTCCTCGACGGCGAGCAGGGCCGCCTGTTCGTCAGCGATCCGACCCTGCGGCGCCTGTCGGTCTTCGAGCTCGCGATCGACCCGGAGGCCGAGGTGGGCTGGGACCCGCTCATCGGGCGCTTCGTGAAGAGCCTCGACTTCGTGCGCCTCTTCGAGGGCCTGCCCGAGGGCACCCTCGGCGCGCCCCCCGAGCCCGGCGCCCTGACGCGCGCCGAGGATGGACGCTTGTTCGTCTGCGACCGGCGCAACGACCGCGTGCTGGTCCTGGGGGCCGACCTGTCCCTGGCGGGCTCGGTCGGCGGTCGCGGCTTCGAGCCGGGGCGCCTGCGCGGACCGACCGGCGTCGCCCTCGACGGGGAGGCCGAGACCCTGTTCGTCGCGGACGCGGGCAACCGGCGCGTGCAGGCCTTCGCCCTGCCCGCGGGGGAGCTCTCGCGCGTGATCGACCTGCCCGCGGGGGCGGTGCCCCACGGCGTGGCCTTCGCCGGCGAGGGCGAGCTGTTCGTCACCGACGTCGCCGGGGCGCGGATCCTGCGCTTCGATGCGGCCAGCGGAGCCCCCCGGGGGAGCATCGGCGGCGAGGGGCTCGGGCGCCTCGGGTTCCACAAGCCGCGGGGGATCACCGTGAACCGCAACGGAGACCTGCTGGTGATGGACCACGGCAACCACCGCGGCCAGACGGTCACGGCCGACGGGCGCTTCGTGGGCGTGTTCGGACCGCGCCTCTACATCAAGCCCGCCAGGAGCGAGCGACCCGCACAAGAGGAGGAGGAGTGATGGCCCGATGGACCGACCGCCGCCTGGCTCTGGCCGTGCTCGCGGCCGGCGTGGCCGTCGGCTCGTTCAGCGCAGCGGCGGGCGGCCGCCACGGCCCGACCGTGGACCCCTCCCGTGGCGACCCGGTCGAGCTTGCGAGCAACGACGGGACCTACTTCCTGGCCTACACCCTCGAGGCGACGACGATTCCCGAGAGCGAGCCCTTCGCCCTGGAGGTGGGCGTCTTCGCCGACGAGGCCCGCAAACTGCCCGCCGCGGGCATCGAGCTCGCCTTCGACGCGCGCATGCCCCAGCACGGCCACGGGATGCGCCGCGAGCCGCGGGTGAGCGAACTCGGCGAGGGGCGCTACCGGGTCGAGGGGATCCTGCTCCACATGCCCGGCTACTGGGAGCTGTACTTCGACGTGACGCGCGGCCCGATCACCGAGCGCGCACAGGACTCCTTGGTGGTCGATTGAGTCGCGTGATGGGGACCGCTTCCTGGTCCGCCGCGGCGTTCTCCGTCCTCGCGGCCTGCGGCGCGAGGAGCGCGGGCGTAGCCGGGGCGGAGCTCGGCGGCGGCGTGGAGGTCGCGCAGCCGGCCCCGATCGCCGGCGAACCCCGCCGCGAGGACTCGGTCGAGGCTCCCCTCGCGTCCGGCGGGGATGCCGGCGCTCGTCTCGAGTTCACCGAACTGGAGCTGGCGCGCATCCTGCGCCACTCCCCCCTGCCCCCGCTCCCTCCCGACCCGACCAACCGCTGGGCCGACGATCCGCGCGCGGCGCGCCTGGGCCAGGCGCTGTTCTTCGATCCGCGGCTTTCGGCCGACGGGGCGATCTCGTGCGCCACCTGCCACAACCCCGAACTCGACCTCTCCGACGGCAAGGCGGTGTTCGAGGGGCTCGGAGTGGGGGAGCGGCGCACGCCGTCGTTGTGGAACCTGGCCTGGAGCCGCTGGCTGTTCTGGGACGGGCGGGCGGACTCCCTGTGGGCCCAGGCGGTGCAGCCCCTGGAGAACCCGCTGGAGATGGGCGGTGATCGCCTCGCCCTCGCGCACCTGGTCGCCTCCGATCCGCGCCTGCGGGCGGCCTATGGGGAGCTGTTCGGCCCCCTGCCCGACCTCGCCGACGGCGCCCGCTTCCCCGCCCACGCGCGGCCCGTGGCCGGGGATCTCGGCCACCCCCACGACGTGGCCTGGCGCGGCATGGCCGCGGCGGACCGCCGTGCGGTCGACGAGGTGCTCGTCCATCTCACCAAGAGCCTGGCCGCCTACGAGCGCAAGCTCGTCAGCACCGGCTCGCGCTTCGACCGCTTCGTCGAGGGGCTGCGCGAGGGCGACGCGGAGAAGCTGGCCCTGTTCTCCGACAGCGAGCGGCGCGGCTTGGGGCTCTTCGTCGGCGAGGCGCGCTGTCGCGTGTGCCACGTCGGCCCGAACTTCACCGACAACGAGTTCCACAACCTCTCCCTGCCGACCGCCGACGGCGGCCTGCCGACGGACTCGGGGCGCTACGCGGGCAGCCGCCTCTTGCGGGCCGACCCGTTCAACGCCGCCGGGGAGTTCAGCGACGCGCCCGACGGCGCCGCCGCCGAGCGCCTCGAGTCCCTGGTCGTCGGGTCGGAGACCTGGGGCGAGTTCAAGACGCCGTCCCTGCGCAACGTCGCCCGGCGGGGGCCCCTGACCCACCGCGGGCAGTTCGCCGACCTGGCCGCGGTGATCGAGTTCTACTCGACCCTCGAGGGGCAGTCGCGGCTCCACGGGCACCGGGAGACCGTCCTCGTCCCCCTCGAGTTGACCGAGGAGGAGAAGGCGGACCTCGAGGCGTTCCTCTCGACCCTGACCGGCGCGCCCCCGCCGGAGGGGCTGCTCGGCCCGCCGACACTCCCGGACACGGGAGAGTAGGCGGCCGCGGGAGGGAAACTCCCCGGCGCTCTCGGGGATGGGGTGTAGGATGGACCCGCACGGTCCGCACCGTCCGCGCCCGAGGCCCGGGGCGCGGCGGGCGAGATCTTCCCCCCCCCGGCCCGGACGCGAGCCCGGGAAACCGCGAACGGAACAACGCCATGCAACGAGCTCTTCGGCTCTCCTTCCTCCCGCTCCTCGTCCTGCTCTCGGGCCTGGCCGGCGCCCACGACGACGACCCCAAGGTGCTCTCGACGCGCCCCCCCAAGCCGGGGAAGGGCTACCGCAACGCCATGGTGAGCGATCCGGGCGCGAACTCGGGGAACATCAACCTCGGCGGCGGCGGCTTCGACGCCGACGGGATCACCTTGTTGTCGTGGTTGCCCCTCTCCGAGTTCGGCGTCAACTCCCAAAACGGCGCCGACTGCTGGGGGTACATCGCGCCCTCGGGTCGCGAGTACGCGATCTTCTGCCACTGGGACGCGACCGCCTTCGTCGAGGTCACGGATCCGGGGAATCCGGTGATCGTCGCCGACATCGACGGGCCGAACAGCCTGTGGCGTGACGCCAAGGTCTTCGGTCAGTACTGCTACGTCGTCACCGAGGAGAGCCCCAACGGCGTCCAGGTGATCGACATGGGGAACATCGACGGGGGCGTCGTCTCCGTCGTGGGCACCTTCGGCTCGGGCGACGACTCGACCCACAACGTGGCCATCGACACCGACTCGGGCTACCTCTACCGCTGTGGCGGCAACGGCTTGGGTCTGCGGATCCACGACCTCAACGCCAGCCCGACCAACCCCCCCGAGGTCGCCACCTGGAACACGCGCTACGTGCACGACGCGCAGATCGTGACCTACACCTCTGGTCCCTACGCCGGCCGGCAGATCGCCTTCTGTAGCACGGGCTTCAACAGCGGCTGGTCGTCGCCCGGCCTCGACGTGCTCGACGTCACGAACAAGAGCAACATCTTCGTGATGGACAACTTCCTCTACCCCGGAGCGGTGTACTCGCACCAGGGTTGGCTCTCGCCCGACCGGCAGTACTACTTCCACGGCGACGAGCTCGACGAGGGGACCAACGGCGTCCCGTCGACGACCTTCGTGCTCGATGTCAGCAACCTGAACAACGTGTTCCTGGCGGGGTCGTTCTCCAACGGCAACCCGGCGGTCACCCACAACCTCTACACCGACGGGAGCCTGGTCTTCGAGGCCAACTACCGCAGCGGCCTGCGGGTGTTCGACACCAGCTCGAGCGTGACCTCGCCCACCGAGGTGGCCTGGTTCGACACCTACCCCGCCAACGACGGCGTGGACTACAACGGCCTGTGGAGCTGCTGGCCCTACTTCCCCAGCGGGACGATCATCGGCAGCGACCGGGAGAGCGGCCTGTTCGTCTGGCGTCTCGACGCCGCCGAGCTGACCTTCTCCTTCCCCGCCGGCGTGCCGACCACCCTCGACCCGGCCGGCGACACGATGGCGGTCGTCATCGGCGAGACTGCCCCCGGGGACTACCAGCCCGGCACGGCATTCCTGCACGTCGACTCGGGGTCGGGGTACGCGAGCTTCCCGATGACCGACCAGGGCGGCGGGAACTTCCTGGCGCCCTTCCCGGCGACGGCCTGCGGCTCCCAGGTCGACTTCTACGTCAGCGCCGACGGCGCCTCGGGGACGACCTACGCCAGCCCCGCCGACGCGCCGCTCTCGGTCTACAACGCCCTGTCGGCCCAGGGCGTCACGACCGTGGCGAGCGACGACATGGAGAGCACGGCGGGGTGGACCGCGGGCCTGCCCGGCGACGACGCGACGACGGGAATCTGGACCCAGGTCGACCCCAACGGCACCGCGGCCCAGCCCGAGGACGATCACACCCCCGGAACGGGGACGCGCTGCTGGGTCACGGGCCAGGGGACGGCGGGCGGCTCCAACGGCCAGAACGACGTGGACGGCGGGGTGACCTCCCTGTTGACGCCGGCCTACGACCTCTCGGGTCTGGTCGGGCCGACGATCCGCTACTGGCGCTGGTACTCCAACTCCACGGGTCCGGCTCCGAACCAGGACGTCTTCGAGGTCGACATCTCCAACGACGACGGCGCGAGCTGGACGAGCGTGGAGGTCGTCGGTCCCGGCGGCCCCCAGGCCGACGGCGGCTGGTTCGAGCACAGCTTCGCGGTGGCGGACCTCGTCGTCCCCACGGCGACCGTGCGCCTGCGCTTCCGTGCTTCCGACGAGGGCACGGGCTCGATCGTCGAGGCGGCGGTCGACGACCTCGCCATCGAGGATGTCGAGTGCGACGATTGCAGCGCCTCGACCTACTGCCAGACCGCGCCCAACTCGGTGGGCGGGGGCGCCCTGATCTCGAGCTCGGGGACGACCAGCGTGGTCGCCAACGATCTCGTGCTGGAAACCGTCGGCGCGGTGGGAGGCCAGTTCGGCCTGTTCTACTACGGCCCGAACCAGATCCAGGTGCCCTTCGGCGACGGGTTCCGCTGCGTCGGCTCGGGAGGCGTGGGGCTCTTCCGTCTCAACCCGCCGGGCATGATCGACCCCTTCGGAGACCTCTCCCGCACCCTGGACCTCACCCAGCCTCCGGCGAACGCCGGGCCGGGGATGATCCAGGCGGGGGACGAGTGGAACTTCCAGTTCTGGTACCGCGACCCCGGCGGTCCCGGCGGCACGGGCTTCAACTTCTCCGACGGCCTCAACGTCCACTTCTGCCCGTGATCGGGACGAGACGACCGGCGCGAGCGTTTCGGCCGGCGTGGGCGCCTCCGAGCGCCTGCGCCGCCCGATTGCCGACCGCAGCTTCTTCGTGAACCAGGACAACTGGGCCCTGCCCGCGGTCGAGAACTGCCTGCTCGACGCCGAGTTCTACCTGCCGCAGATCCGGGCCGGGCTCTGACCCTCCGGCTCGGAATCAGCCCGCTACCTGCGTCCTGCGCGCGTCGACCAGGAGCAGCAGGGAGTGGTCCGGCCGCAGGCTGGGGAAGGGACCCAACAGCAGGGTTCGGCCAGGGGCGACGGCGGTCTTCGTCGTGATCGACTGGGTCGTGAAGCACGGCAACTGGACAGTGACCGGGTTGCGGGTTCCCGGCAGGCGCACCCGCGCGGTCGTGAAGGGATCTACGGCGTCCACCAGCCGCAGGGCGAGATCCAGGGCGAGGTCTCCGTCGGGTTCCACGGTCGCGGTGTAGGCGAGGTGGATGCCCTCGCCGGCCACCGAGACGACCGGGTCGGCGATCAGGGTGGCCGCGTCCGAGGTGTCCTCGGTCAGCTCGTAGCCGCTGACGAAGGCCGTCTGCTCGCTCGTCATCACCTCGCCCGTCTGGCCGGAGTTGGTGAGCACTCGCGGGAACATCAGGACCGATCCCAGGCGCGGTTCGCTCCGCAGGTGCTCGGCGAGGATCTCCGCTTCGGTCTCGGCGAGGAATCGACCCCGCTCCCCGCCGAGCTCTTGCCCCAGGAGGCGGGCGAGGCGCTCGGAGTCGAGCTCGAACACCTCGCAGGCGAACTCGATCTGTTCGGTGGGCGAGGTCGCCCCCTCGGCGGGTGCAGCGCAGGCGTCGGCCTGACGGGGCGGGGCGAGCCCGGTGCGCGTGATGTGCGCCGTGTATTCGACCCCGAAGGTATCGATCGGCGTGATCGAGGGCGGAGCGGCCTCGCGTGGGGCGGCACAAGAGGCGAGCGCGGACAGGAGCAGCAGGGCGTGGGGTCTCATGGCCGACCTAGGGACGGGCTTGACGGCGGTTACGTTCGGTGTCCGCTACCGTTCGAGCCAGGCGCAGCACCAGGAACGTGGCGAGGATCCAGGCCAGGGCGGCGGCGGCCAGCCTCCACCCCGCGCGTTCTCCGACCAGGGCCGCCACCTCGGCGCGGTCGGGGGAGGACCAGGCGCGGAACAGCAGGTCGCGGTCGGCGTGGACCACGCCCGCCAGGCTCGTTCCGGCGAGGCGCGAGGCGGCTCCATCCAGCCCGTGATCCAGCCCGTGGAAGGTCTTCAGCGACAAGCCTTGCTCGAGGCCCACCAGCCGCGCCGTCTGGGGGAGGGTCAGGCGGAAGCGGTATCGCTCCCAGCGGCTGTCGGGGATGGGCGGGAACGAGAAGAACGCCCAGCCTCCGTGGATCCCCTGCTCGGCGCCCAGCTCGACGGTCCTGAGGGGCTCTCCGGTCCCGCCTTCGGGCCACAGCTCCAGGCGCGTCGTCCCTTCGTGCGCCGCCAGGTGATCGGCCGCCACGGCGACGGCCCGCAGGTGGGCGTGGGGGACGTTCCCCGGATCCTGCTGGCTCTCGACCCGCGCGTGGTCGGCCAGGGCGCCCTCGATCACCGGCCCGGTCACGATGCGGTGGCCCCAGGTGGCGTCGTGTCCGGGCTGGCCGTGGAAGCGCACCCAGGCCGAGAAGGGGCTCGGCGCGCTGCCCTCGACCGGCCTGAGCTCGAACCAAAAGCGCCGCCCCGCCGAGCGTTCGATGGGCTCGAAGGAGAAGGCCACGAACTCGCCGGGGGCCTCGAGCGGTCCGGGGCGCGCGCGGGCACGGCGCAGGATCGTGCCGCCGGGGTCGTCGCCCCGCAGGGTCAGCTCGACCTCGGCCTCTCCCGGCGGCGCCAGGGCGACCAGGGCGACGTCGATCACCCGCAGGCCGTCCCACCGACAGCGGAAGCCCTGGCCGGTCGGGCGGTCCGCCGGCAGGCGCCCGCCATGCGTGCGCCAGGGGACCGAGCGCACCTCGACGTCGGGCACGGGTTCGGTCGCGAGCCACAGGGGCAACCCGGCGCAGGCGCCGGCGAGGAGCAGGGCGGCGAGGGCGTCCTTGATGCGGCGCGGGTCCATCGTCAGGCCCCCCACAGGGCGTACTGGTTCCAGACCAGGCCCGCCCAGAGGACGAGCCCGTCGAAGACGAGGAGCCCGCCACCCAGGAGTGCGACCGCCAGGGGCCGGCGGCGCTCGGGCAGGGGGCCGAGCAGGCCGGCGCATGCCAGGACGGCCAGCGCCGGCAGGGCGGGCATCAGGTAGCGGCCGGCGGCGACCCCGCGCAAGACGACCAGGGCCGCCTGGGCGACCACCGTCACGATGCAGAAGGCCAGGGTGCGGCGGTCCACGCCCTCCCGGCCGCGGACGAGGACGGCGCACAGTCCCAGGCCGGCGAGGGCACCGACGGCTCCGAGCGCCCCGGCCACCGAGGAGGGCAGGTCCCGGGCGTACCAGTTGAAGGCACCCACGAAGGTGCGCGCGAACTCCCACCGGAACTCCGGCGAGGCGGCCGTCTCCAGGCGCATCCGGACGTTCTCCATGGTGCGCGGGACCGCCGGGTTGTCGGTCCCCGCCCACAGGGCGACCCCGGCGGCCGCGACCGCCAGGGTCGCGCCGACCAGGAGCGTCCTGTGCCTGGCGCTCCAGCCGGTCGCGCGGCGGCCGCCGCGCCACGCACAGGCCAGGGCCACCGGCGCCAGGGCCGCGGCGCCGGTGGTCTTGGTGGCCAGGGCGGCGGCGCACAGGGCGAGGGCTTTGACCATGCGACGTGCGGTGATCCCCTCCCTCGCCAGGTCGACCGCGACCAGGAGCGTCCAGGAGGTGAGCACCTTGACCAGCACGTCGTTGTTCGCGACGCCGGCCTGGCGGGCGTGCATGGGCCACCAGGCGACGAGGAGCGCGCAGGCGACGGCCACCCATGGATCGCGGCAGGTGCGCTCGGCCAGGGCGAAGGTCGCCGCCACCACGGCGACGTAGGCGACCAGGCTGAGGATTCGCAAGAGCCACATGCGCGCCTCCACGTCGGTCGCGCCCGCGACGTACAGGAGCGCCCCGCCCAGCAGGTAGTAGAGCGGCGGCTGGTGCGCCGCCGTGTGGGCTTCGACCACCTGGTCGAGGGATTGGGCTCCGCCGGGCCAGGCGGCCCAGTCGACCCGCGCCCAGAAGTCGTGCTCCCGCATCGAGTCCAACAGCGCCCACTGGGTGCGCAGGATCTCCTCCGCCTCCAGGCCTTCGACCTTCCGCCGCATCTGGAGCTGGGAGAGGCTCATCAGCTCCCGGTCGCCGAAGCGCATCTCCTCCCCGCCCCAGGGCAGGTGCCCTTGCCCCACGTGCCCGGCGTACTCCACGTGCCATGGCTCGTCCTCGCCCATCCAAGGCGGCAGGAGCACCAGGTAGGCCAGCCCGTGCACCAGGGCAGCGAGCATCACCAGGCGCCAGACGCGCCTGCTCACGCCCGCTCGAGCTCCTGAGACGGCGGCTGCTTCCGTCATGGTCGCGGAGTCTAGTCTACCTCCCGCCCAGGGCGAGCCCCGCGCTCGGTCCGGGGTCGAGACTCCCGCGGTCGGGCACGGAACGGATGCGCTGCACGAGGCTCGGACGCGCCTGGATGAGCCTCCTATCGCCCTCGCGCCGTCGGGAGTACCTGCGTACTCACTCGGACCAAGACCCCAACCTATCCCATGCAAGCCTACCAGTCCGGACCCCAGATCCTCTTTGCGGCGCTTTCCGTCAGCGGGCTCGCCACGCCCTCGAGGGCACAGACCGAGCTCCACACCTTCCACGGAACTGTCGACGACTCCCACTTCGGCAGCTCGGTGGCCATCGCCGGGGATGTCGATGGAGACGGCGCCGCCGATCTGATCGTCGGAGCGCCCTGCGATCTGTGCTGGTACAGGAACGGTACGGCCGACCCGGGCTAGGGGCGCACGAGCGCCTCGATCACCCGCGGGAGGGCGGCGAGGTAGCGGTCGTCGATGCCGAAGTGGCCGCCGTCGTGCTCCTCGTGGTGGTGGTCCACGTCGAGGTCGCGCAGCTTGCGGGAGAGGACGCGCAGGGCGAACTGGAGGTGGAACTCGTCGCGGCGGCCACACTCGAGGTGCAGAAGCTCGAGGCCGCGCCAGGCGTCGGCGCGGGGGACGCAGGCGTGCAGGGGGTCGAAGGCCAGCCAGCGCTCCCAGACTTCGGGGACGCGCTCGCCCGTCTCGGGGTCGATGGGCAGGTCGAAGCCCACGGGCGAGTCGAGGTTGGGGGAGTAGCAGGCCGACATGGCGCACAGGTCGATCACCGCGTGGCCGTCGCCGGAGAGGTCAGGGTCCAGGGCGAAGGCCTCGAGGAAACGCGCGGGGTCGGAGCCGTGGGCCAAGAGGCCGCGGGCGGCCGCGTGGAAGTTGGCAGCGTAGCTGACCTCGAAGTGGCAGTCGCCCGAGAGCGACGCCGCGGCGGGGAAGATCTCGGGGTGGCGCAGGGAGAGGTGCATGGCGCCGAACCCCCCCGAGGACTTGCCCGCGACGCCGCGCCGGCCGGGCAGGACGGGGAAGTGCTCATCGACGAAGGCCGTCAGCTCGCAGGCGACGTGGTCCTCGTAGGGTCCGAGGTAGGCGCTGTTCACGTACTGGCTCCCGCCCAGGCGCGTGAAGCCGTCGGGCAGGACCAGGATCGCGGGCGGGCACTCACCCGCGGCCACCGCGGCGTCGAAGCGGGCGACGACGCCGCGCCTCCAAGGATGGGTCTCCAGGTAGTTCTGGCCCCGGCCGGTGAAGCCGGCCAGGCAGAACACCACCGGGAGCTCGGCCCCCGGGGCGTCCCAGCCCGGAGGCAGGTAGACCGGCAGCTCGCGGACATGGGGATCGCCCGCCGCGTTCCCCGCCAGGCACGCGCTCTCCACCGGCGGCGTCGTGACCAAGCCGTGCAGGGCGAGGCGGTCGCGGGCGAACTCGCGCGGGTCCATCAGGCCAGGCCGAGCTCCTCGCGCAGCATGGCGAACCCCGGCTTGATGCGCTCGTAGATGATCCGGCAGCGCTCTTCGTAGGACACGAAGGCCGACTTCATGCCGTTGATCGAGAGCTTCTCCACGTCCGCGAGGTCCAGGCCGTAGTGCTCCACCGCCAGGGCGAACTCGTTCGTCATGTCGGTGGCGCTCATCAGGCGGTTGTCGGTGTTCAGGGTGACCCGGTAGCCGGACTCGAGGAAGTAGGGGAAGGGATGCTCGTCCAGGGAGGGCGCCGCGCCGGTGTGGACGTTGCTCGACAGGCAGATCTCCAGGGGGATGCGGTGGTCGAGCACGTACTGAGCCAGCTCGCCCACGCGCACGACCTGCTGGTCGTAGATCGTGATGTCCTCGGCCAGGCGCACGCCGTGGCCGATGCGGTGGGCGCCGCAGTACTGCAGGGCCTGCCAGATGCTCTCGGGCCCGAAGCTCTCGCCGGCATGGATCGTGATCGAGAAGTTCTTGCGCTTGGCGAGCTGGAAGGCGGCCAGGTGGTGGTTCGCCGGGTGCCCCGCCTCCTCGCCCGCCAGGTCGAAGCCGACGCAGCCCGCGTTGCGGTAGGAGACGGCCAGCTCCGCCAGGCGCGTGGAGAGCTCGGGACCCTCGTTGCGCATGGCGCACACGATCAGGCCCACGCCGACCCCGTGCTCGGCACCCGCCCTGCGCAGGGAGCGCAGGACGCTCGTCATCACGCCGTCCAGGCCCAGGCCGCCGTGGGTGTGGAAGTGGGGCGCGAAGCGCGCCTCGGCGTAGACGACGCCGTCGGCCGCCATGTCCTCCACGAACTCGCGCGCCACCCGCTCCAGCGCCGGTTGGCTCTGCATGACGGCGATCGTGTGGCGGAATCCCTCCAGGTACTCCGCCAGGCTCCCGCGCCGAGCGCCGGCGTGGAAGGCCTCGGCCAGGCTCGCCTCGTCCGCCGCGGGCAGGTCGGCGTAGCCCTCGTCGGCCGCCAGCTCCAGGACCGTGAGCGGACGCAGTCCGCCGTCGAGGTGCTCGTGCAGCACCACCTTGGGCGCGCGCCGGAGGAGGTCGGGGTCGAGGAGGGAGGCGGTGCTCGGGCCGGAGTCGGTCATCGAGGGAGTCTACGGGCTGCGCCGGGTCCGATTCGAGAGCTTCCGGCCGCCATACCCCTGGGCGAGCGCGGGGAGTATCCTCGTCCGCTCCGCCGGCCCCGCGCCGCGCCGCCCCCCGAGAGCCACCCGTGACCCGACCCGTCCGCCTCCGCATCGCCCCCAGCCCGACGGGCGCCATCCACCTCGGCCTGGCGCGCACCGCCCTGTTCAACTGGGCCGTGGCTCGACGCTGCGGGGGGCGCTTCGTCCTGCGCATCGAGGACACCGACCGGGAACGCTCGACGGCGGAGTCGGAGGCGGCGATCCTCGAGGGACTCTCGTGGCTGGGGCTCGACTGGGACGAGGGTCCCGACCTCGGCGGTCCCCACGGGCCCTACCGACAGTCCGAGCGCATCGACAGCCACCGGGAGGCCGCCGGGCGGCTCCTGGAGGCGGGGAGCGCCTACCGCTGCTTCTGCACCACCGAGCGCCTCGCAAAGCTGCGGGCCGGCCAGGATGCTCGCAAGCAGACCCCCGCCTACGACCGGCGCTGCCGCGACCTCGATCCCGCCGAGGCCGCCGTTCGCGCCGAGGACGGCGAGCCCTTCGCCCTGCGCTTCGCCGTGCCCCCCGGCGAGACGCGGGTAGACGACCTGGTGCGCGGCGAGGTCGTCTTCCAAAACGCCGAGGTCGACGACTGGATCATGGTCCGGCGCGACGGCAACCCCACCTACAACTTCGTCGTCGTCTGCGACGACGTGGCGATGGAGATCAGCCACGTGGTGCGCGGCGAGGAGCACCTGGTGAACACCCCCAAGCAGGTGCAGCTCTACGAGGCCCTGGGCAGCGAACCGCCGCGCTTCGCCCACCTGCCCCTGATGCTCGGTCGCGACAAGAAGAAGCTCTCCAAGCGCAGTGGCGACGTGTCCCTGGGGGACTACCGCGCCAAGGGCTACCCGCGCGGGGCGATCCTGAACTTCCTGGCCCTGCAGGGCTGGGCCCTCGACGGCGAGACCGAAGTGTTCTCCCTCGAGCGCTTCGTCGAGGCCTTCCGCCTCGAGGACGTCTCCAAGGGCGGCGCGGTGTTCGATCCCGACAAGTTCCGGTGGCTGGCGGGGGAGTACCTGAGGGCCGAGCCCGTGGGCGACCTCGTCCGCCACTGCGCCCCCTTCGTGGCCGGCGCCGGCCAGCTCGACCCGACGAGCCAGAGGGAGCGCGCGGAGTGGCTCGCCGCCGTGGCGGCCGGGGAGCAGGAGCGCATCTCGCTCTACTCCGAGCTCCCCGAGCGCATCGCCTACCTCTTCGCGGCCGACGACGCCGTGGTCTGGGAGCCCAAGGCCGAGAAGAACGCCCGCAAGCAGGGCGGTGCGGTGCTGGCCGAGTACCTCGACTGGTTGCGCCCTCGTCTCTCCAAGGGCGTCGACGCCGCGATCCTGCGCGACGACACCCGCGCCTGGATCGAGGAGCGCGACGTCGGCTTCGCCGCCCTGTTCCAGCCCCTGCGGTGCGCCCTCAGCGGCAAGGCCGGCGGCCCGGACCTGTTCGACGTCATGGAGTGGTTGGGGGCGGAGGCTTGCCTGCGACGCCTGGCGAGCGGCGTCGAGCGCCTGGCCGTCGTGCGCGAGGGAGAGCGCTGAGCCGCGCCGGCGATCTGCCCGTGGATCTGGGGGTCGAGCCGCGCCGCTACAGCAAGCTGCGCCTGGCCTTCTTCCGCGCCGTCGAGGGCGCCTGCGCCCTGGCGGGGGGGCGGCGCCTGTACCGCGCGCGCCATCTCTCCCCGGGTCGCTTCCTCGTGCGCCGCGAGCGCGTGCGCGTCTTTGGGCTGCCCGCCGGTCTGGCGGGGTTCCGCATCGCCCACCTCTCGGACCTCCACGGCGGTCGCTTCCTGGGGGCCGGTGATCTGCGAGCGGTGGTCCGCGCCGCCAACGAGCTCGAGCCGGACCTGTGCGTGGTGACCGGTGACTTCATCACCCACCACCACGGCGAGGTCCTGCCCCTCGTGGACGAGCTGGCCGCCCTGCGCTCCACCCACGGCACCCTCGCCGTCTTCGGCAACCATGACTACAAGGACCGGGCGGAGGCTCGCATCAGCGCGGCCCTCGCGCCCGCGGGCGTGCGGTTCCTGCGCAACGCCTGCGAGCGCCTGGAGGTGGACGGCGGCGCCCTGGCGGTCGTGGGCCTCGAGGATCTCGAGGAGGGTCGAAAGGTCGACCTCGCCCGAGCCCGCGCCGGCCTGCGGGCGGGCGACGTCGAGGTGGTCTTGTGCCACAACCCCGCCGGAGCCCAGCGCCTCGCGCGCCCCGGCTGCGCCGCCGTGCTCTCGGGACACACCCACGGCACGCAAGTCGACCTGCCGTTCCTGCGCGACCTCGGCCCGCCCCATCCGGGCCTGCGGGTGGAGTTGGGCGAGACGACCCTGATCGTCAGCCGCGGTCTGGGGGCCGTGGGCCTGCCGGTCCGTATCGGTGCGCCCGCCGAGCTGGTGGTGCTCGAGCTGGCGTGACCGCGGCCCGCGGGTGCCGCCCTGCCGCGTTCTCCCGCCTTCCTCCGCGCCCCCGCCTGTGGTCTGCTCTCACGATGCAGGGCAGCCTGTGCGTGAGGGACGGCGTCGTGTTCGTCGGTTGCGAGGAGCGCACGGCCCACGTGCGCAGCTTCGACCTCGACGGCCGCGAGTTGGCGGCGGGCTTCGACTTCCGCGCCCCCGACGGCGGCCGGGCCGCCGCCCGAGGTCTCGACCTCGACGAGGACCATCGCCTGTGGGTGGCCGACGACGCCGCCAGCGCCCTGCGCGCCTTCACCCTCTTCGGCGCCGAGGTGGCGGGTGTGGAGGGCGCGCCGGGCGGCGACCGCCGCGGTGAGCTGGGCGCTCCCGTCGACGTGGTGAGCACCGGGAGCGACGACGGCCAGGAGCTGTTGGTCGCCTCGGCGGGCGTGCGCCGAAACGCGGTGCAGCGCCTGCACCTGGGGAGCGGCCGCACGAGCTCCCTGCGCTCCCTCGGCCGGCCCGACGAGCGCTTTCGGCGGGTGCGCCGCCTGGCGCGGCTGGGGCGTTGGATCTGGGTGACCGAGACCGGCGCGGGCCGGATCCAGGTCTTCCGGGACGGGGCCTTCCACTTCGCCTTCACCCTCCCGGCGGCGGGCGGAGCACCCTGCGAGCCGCGGGCCGTCGCCCCCCTCGACGACGGCCGCCTGGTCGTGGCGGTCGGCGGGGCGGCCAGCGGCCTGCTCCTCACGGACGCCTCCGGCCGCCCGACCGCGACCCTCTGCGGCGGCGGGCCGGGGGAGGGCCGGGTCGTCGAGCCCAACGACCTGGCCCTCGAGTCGTCCGACGCCCACGAGGGCACGCGCCTGGTCGTGATCGACTCCGACGGGGATCGGGTCCAGGTCTTCACGCTCGGAGGGCGCTGCTACGGGGCCTTCGAGGGCCTGCGGGGGCCACGGGAGGAGCCGACCCCCTGATTCCTCCGCCCGGAACGAGAAAAGACGCAATCAGGCTGTCCTTTTCTCCGCCCGATTCCGGTTAGCAGGGCAAAGGGGACCGGTGAGTCGATTGCCCGAGTGGATCACTCCGCCGGTTCCCGAGAAACGGCCCGAGGATGAGGACGCGCTCGTGAGACGACGAGAGGGGTACACCCGAGACAGGAGTGAGCGACACGAGACGGCAGGCTAGCTAGAGACAGTGAGAGGCGACGAGGAGGAGCACCGACCCGATCGAAGCGCGTGGTCCAGGTCCGGTGGGGCCGAACGCGCCGGGACGGGACGGTCGGAAGGCCGGCCTGATCGGAACGCAAGAACTCAGCGGCGGTCGAGACAGCGGAGGCGGACTCAGGGGCGGCGGGCCCGGACCGGGCGCGTCTTCGCGGTGATCGACGAACGGCCGCTGCGGGATCCTCGGTTGGTCAGGGTGAAGGGAGGACCCGGGAGGGGAATGCTCGCCCCCGGCCGCGGAACACGGATCCGCTCGGATCCCGAATCGTCCGTTCGGCGGTGACCGAATCGCTCGGCAGGGCCCGGCAAGCAGAGGAAGGTAGGGAACCCAGGCAGGATGCTCCGTGTACGTGACGGTCGCATGCGGCGCCGTGACGGCCCTCGAGAGGCCGTCGCCCCGGATGCGAGCGGGCATCGGCGCACAGGACGAGCACCGGACACGGAACCTCAGAACACGACCGCCCGCTGGCGGGACC
>JASLMK010000039.1 GCA_030746555.1 Planctomycetota bacterium
GCTTTGCGGGTTCTGGCGACGCAGGCGACCCTGAACGGGTCGTCGAGGAAGCCAGGTTCCGAAAAGCGCCGCCAGGGGCCGAGAGGCCGTCGAAGACGGCCGGTTGCGAAGTCTGGTGTGCGTGTTCATGAATAACCCGGGTTCAGAGTCCCGCGTCCACGAAGGTCACGTCGCGGAAGCGCGCCGGAGCCGCGCCGTGGCTCATCTCGGCCACCTGTATGGGGTTGCCCTTGCCGCAGTTGGGCACGCCCCACAGCTCCCAGTGGTCCTCGTCGCAGATCGCGTCGCACGAGGCCCAGAACGAGGGCGTCGTGCCCTGGTAGGTCGGGCTGCGCAGCAGGCGGCCGAGCTTCCCGTCGCGCACCTCGCGACCGACCTCGCAGGTGAACTGGAAGTTCAGCCGGCGCTGGTCGATCGACCACATCTTGACCGTGTCCGCGAAGATCGCGCCGTCCTCGGTGTCCGCCAGCAGGTCGTCGAAGGTCCAACTCCCCGGCATCAGGGAGAGGTTGGTGATGCGGATGATCGGCGGGTCGTACCAGCCCTCGGCGCGCGCCGTCCCGCGGCTGCGATCCTCGCCGATGCGCGCGGCCCACTCCCTGCTGGTGTGGTAGCCGGTGAACACGCCGTCGGTCACGACGCCCCAACGCCCCGAGGGCACGCACTCGTCGTCGAAGCCGCGCGTGTCCAGGCCGCCCGAAACGGTCGAGTCCGCCACCAGGTTCACCAGCTCCGAGCCGTAGCGGAAGCTCCCCAGCTTGTCGGTCGTGGCGAACGAGGAGCCCGCCAGGTCCACCTCGTGGCCGAACACCCGGTCGAGCTCGTTGGGGTGGCCGACCGACTCGTGGATCTGCAGCATCAGTTGGCTGCCCCCCAGGATCAGGGTCCGCTCGCCGCCGGGGCAGGGCTCGGCGGAGCACAGCTCGATCGCCTCGTCGCGTACCCGCGCGCCGTGGGCGGCGAGGTCCATGGAGAGCACGTGCTCCCAGCCGGCGCTCTTGTAGTTTCCGCCGAAGGAGGCCGGAAAGCTGCGCGTCTCGACCTGGCCCTGCGTGGCGGCCGTCGAGGAGAGGCCGGCGCCGCAGCGCACGAGCACCTGGTGGATCGCCGCCCCCTCGCTGGAGGCCTGCCACTGCTCCTCGCGGCGTAGGCTGCATGCCGCCTGGCGCACGACGGTCTCCTCCCGCCCCTCCATGGTGGCCTCGGCCGCCCGCAGGACCGCGACGCGCTCGGAGAGGGGCACGGAGAAGGGGTCGATCTCCACCGGCGTGGCGAACTCGCCGACGTGCCCCTCGCTGCCGGCGAGTCGGGCGGGCTCGGTGACGGCCGGCGCCAGGCGGCGCGCCGCCTCGACAGCCCTCTCCGCGAGCCGCGCCGCGGTCTCCAGCTCCGCTCCGCGCTCCAAGGGCGCCGCCGCGAAGCCGAAGCAGCCGTCGTGGCGCACCCGCACGCCGAGGCCGAACCCCTCGCTCGCCCCCGCCTCCCCCACCTTGCCGTTGCGCACCGAGAGCTCCTCGGTCTGCAGGCGGTTCACGCGCGCGTCGGCGTAGTCGGCTCGCGAACGGGTGGCCGCCTCCACGGCGGCGCGCGCGATCTGCATCCTCTCGATCATGGCGTCGGTTTTGGGTGGGAGGATCAGAAGTCGGTGCCGGAGGTGAATTGGAAGCCCTCGATGCGCAGGGCCGGGCAGATCACCTCGCCGTCGAAGAGCGCTCCGGCCACGTCGAGGTCCCGGCCGATCCCGCTGACCCGACCCAGGGCTCCCACCAGGCTCTCGGTGAAGCGCAGGTTGCGCACCGCCGAGCGCACGCGGCCGCCCTCGATCAAGAAGGTCCCGTTGCGCGTCATGCCGGTCAAGGTGAGGTCCTTGGGGTCGATCATGTTCGTGTAGTGGAACTGGGTCACCAGGAGGCCGCGCTCGACCCCCGCGACGAGCTCCGCCTGGCTCTCCTCGCCCGGCGCCACGACCGTGTGCCAGGCCATCGGCCCGTGGCTGTTGGGCTGCTCGAGGGCGTGACCGGTGTTCTCCACGCCCAGCTTCGCCGCCCAGCGGCGGTCGGTCACGGGCTCGCCGACGACGCCTCTCGCGACGAGCTCCACCCGCCGGCGCGGGGAGCCCTCGCCGTCGAAGGCATGGCCCGAGTAGAGCGGGTGGCCCGCGTCGTCGGCGATGTTGAGGCCCTCGGGGAAGACGCGCTCCCCGCGCCGCCCGCACAGGAACGAGGAACGCTCCTCCACCTCCTGGGCGCCCCAGCCGCGGTAGCTCGCGAACAGCAACAGGGAACTGACCGCGGAGGGCTCGAGCACGACCGTGTAGGCCCCCGGGTCGATCGGGACCGGCTCGCGGTTGGCGACCGCCTTCTCCATCGCCCGGGAGACGACCGCGGCAGGGTCGAGCTCGTCCACCCGCTCGCGGATCTGCTCGCCGAAGCCCGAGCCGCCGTCGAAGCCGGGAGCGCTGGCGGTCAGGGAGAGGGCCGCCCGCGAGCGGGCGCCGTACACCTCGCGGCCGGCCGAGTTGACCAGGCCGCAGGCGGCGCCCGAGGTCTGGGCCAGCCCGGCCGGGACCAGGCGAGCGCGTGCGCAGGCGTCGAGGGCGGCGCGCACCCAGCCGGCCTTCTCCTCGAAGGAGTGGGCGAGGGTCGCCTCGTCGGGACGCCGCCGCTCCGCCTCCACCGGGCCGCCCAGAGCCGGAAGCTCCGGGTCGAAAGGCGCGCAGCGCGCCAGCTCCGCGGCGCGCTCGAGGGTCGGTCGCCACAGGGACTCGTCGACACCGTCGCAGGTCGCGCGCGCCTGGCGGCGTCCCTCGTCGTCGGCGAAGATCGCGCGCACGGCGAGCCGGTAGCGGCCGCGGTCCGCGCTCTGGGTCGGGCCGCTCTCTGCGAAGCGCACGAAGCGATCCGTGGTCGAGGTGAGGGTGACCTCCGTCTCGTCGGCCTCGCTGGCAGCCAGCACGCGCCGGGCGAGGTCGAGGGTCTCGTCCCGATCGAGGAGCTCCATCAGCGCACCACGAAGTTCACCAGCCGCCCGGGCACGACCACGGCCTTCAGGAGGCGCTTGCCCTCGAGCTGTGCCGCGACGATCGCCGCCGCCTGCTCCTCGAGGGCGCCCGCCTCGGCGAGCTGGGACACCTGGGTGCGGCCGCGCAGCTTGCCGTTGACCTGCACGACCAGCTCGTAGGTCTCGGCCTCCAGCTCGGCCGCGTCGACCGCGGGCCAGGCGGCGTGGGCGATCAGCTCGTCGTGTCCCAACCGGCTCCACAGCTCCTCGCAGAAATGAGGCGCCAGCGGCGCCAAGGCGGCGAGGAAGCGCTCGGCCTGAGAGCGGGTCAAGGCTCCCGCGCGCTTGCCGGCCTCGTTCACGAAGCTCATCAGGGCCGCGATGCCGGTGTTGAGGTTGAAGCGCTCGTAGGAGTCGTCGATGCGCGCCAGGGCGCGGTTGAGCTCCCGCTCCAGGAACAGGGCGTCGCCCTCGAGGGGTGCCTCGACGTCGGTGAGCAGCTCGCGCCGCACCGGCGCGGGATCCTCGGGGTCGACAAGCATGCGCCAGGCGCGGTCGAGGAAGCGCCGGCAGCCGGGGATGTCGCGCGGGTTCCAGGGCTTGGAGTCGGCCAGCGGCCCCATGAACATCTCGTACAGGCGGAAGGTGTCGGCCCCGTACTCGGCGATGATGTCGTCGGGGTTGACGACGTTGCCCAGGGACTTGGCCATCTTCGTGACGATCTGGGTCAGCTCCTCGTCGGTCCCGGCACGGAAGAAGCGACCGCCGCGCGCCTCGACCTCCGCCGTCGCGACCAGCCGCTCGGTCGCATCCTGGTAGGCGAAGGCCTGGATCATCCCTTGGTTGAAGAGCGCAGCGAAGGGCTCGCTCGTCGAGACCAGCCCCGCGTCGTGGAAGACCTTGTGCCAGAAGCGCGCGTACAACAGGTGCATGACCGCGTGGGCGGCACCGCCGACGTACAAGTCGACCGGCCCCCAGTAGGCCTCGGCCTCGGAGGAGAAGGGCTCCCGGTCGTTGCGCGGGTCCATGAACCGCAGCCAGTACCAGCAGCTCCCCGCCCAGCCGGGCATGGTGTCGGTGTCGCGCCGCGCCGGTTCCCCCGTGCGCGGGTCGATCGCCTCCACCCAGGCCGGGTCGCGCGCCAGGGGAGCGGAGCCGTCGGCCGAGGGG
Organism: Planctomycetota bacterium; assembly: GCA_030746555.1. Taxonomy (GTDB): domain Bacteria; phylum Planctomycetota; class UBA1135; order UBA1135. Next base: position 4,171 of record JASLMK010000039.1, read on the forward strand.
GCGAAGTCCTCCATCACGGGGAGCTCCAGGGGCAGGTCCTCGGCAGGCAGGAGCGTGACGCTCCCGTCGGCATGGTGCAGGAGCGGGAAGGGCTCGCCCCAGTAGCGCTGGCGCGAGAAGAGCCAGTCGCGCAGGCGGTAGGTCACCCGCGCTCTGCCGGTCCCGCCCTCGACGAGGAGCTCGACGGCGCGCGCCACTGCCTCGGGGGTCTCGAGCCCGTCGAGGGGGCCGCTGTTGACCGCCGTCCCCTCGCCGCTGAAGCAGGCGCCCTCGCCGACCCCCGCCGTGCCCTGCGGCGGGCGCACGACCTCGGCCACCTCCAGGCCGAAGCGCTGGGCGAACTCGAAGTCGCGCTCGTCGTGGCCGGGCACGGCCATGATCGCGCCGGTTCCGTAGCCCATGAGCACGTAGTCGGCGACCCAGATCGGCAGGCGGGCGCGCGGGTCGTCGGCGTCGAGCAGGGGGTTCAGCGCGCTCGCGCCGGTGGACACGCCGCTCTTCTCGAGGGCCAGGTCGGTGCGCTCGAGGTCGCTCTTGGCCGCCGCGCTCCGCACGTACTCGTCCACGGCCTCGCGCTGTTCGTCGGAGACCAGGCGCTCCAGGAGCGGGTGCTCGGGCGCGACGACCATGAAGGTCGCGCCGAAGAGCGTGTCGGGGCGCGTCGTGAAGACGCGCAGCGCCTCGCCCTCGAGGCCCTCGACGGCGAAGTCCACCTCGGCGCCTTCGGAGCGACCGATCCACTCGCGCTGCTGGATCTTGATCGACTCGGGCCAGTCGATCCCCTCCAGGTCCGCCAGCAGCCGGTCGGCGAACTCCGTGATGCGCAGCATCCACTGCTTGAGCGGCCTGCGCTCGCAGGGATGGTTGCCGCGCTCGGAGCGGCCGTTGATGACCTCCTCGTTGGCCAGCACGGTCTTGAGCTGTTCGCACCACCACACGGGCACCTCGGCCTGGTAGGCCAGGCCGGCCTCGAACAGCACGCCGAACAGGCGCTGGGTCCAGCGGTAGTAGTCCGGCGAGCTGGTGTCGATCTCCCGCGACCAGTCGTAGGCCATGCCGATGCGCTCGAGCTGGGCGCGGTAGTTGGCCGTGTTCTCCGCGGTCGTCTCGGCGGGGTGCTTGCCGGTCTGGATGGCGTACTGCTCGGCGGGCAGCCCGAAGGCGTCCCAGCCCATCGGGTGCAGGACGTTGCAGCCCTGCATGCGCTTTCGGCGCGCGATGGCGTCGGTGGCCACGTAGCCGAGGGCGTGGCCGACGTGCAGCCCCGACCCCGAGGGGTAGGGGAACATGTCGAGGACGTAGAACTTCTCCCGGGCGGGATCGAAGTCGTCGTCTCCTGGATTGGAGGCGCGGAACGTGCCGCGCTCGGTCCACACCGTCTGCCAGCGGGACTCGATGGTGTGCGGCTCGTAGCGGTTCTCGGCGGGCATCGGGTCGGTTTGCAGGGTTCGTGGGGCGCCGGGGGGGGATGATAGCGCCCGCAGGGCGCCCCCCACGGGGGTGGGTGTCCAGAAAGGCCGGAAAAAGCCCCCTCGGGGGTGGTTGACTCGGAGAGGGGTCGCGGGCATCCTCCTCACCTCGATCCTCGAAGCGGGCTGCGCGAGAAGCCCGAATTCGAGAAGCCGGACTCGGGTGAGGCAGTCCCCGAGCAGGCGGGTCTCTCTGAAACACAGGTCTCACAGAAACCGAAGTGCAGCGCGAGGGGCGACTCCACAGGCCCCCGTGCTACCTGGGATGGGTCGGGTCTAGAGCAAACCGATTGTCCATCCCAGGACTGGGGCATTAGCTCAGTTGGTAGAGCGCTTGAATGGCATTCAAGAGGTCAGGGGTTCAACTCCCCTATGCTCCACCAGCCCAACGATCGTCGCTCGCGGCGATCGCTTTGGACGGTGGATCGACAGGCGGGCGGCGCGCGCGCTACCCTGCACCACAGGCAGCACCGCATGACCGAACTCGCCCATCCCGATCGCCTCGAGAAGGTCCGGCGCATGCGCGCGGAGGGGATCGACCCCTATCCGCCGCGCGGCGTGGAGGCCGAGCCCGTGGCCGAACTCGTCGCGGCCGCCGGCAGTCGCGAGGAGCCGGGTCCGCGCCTGGGTGAGACGGTCACCGTCGCCGGCCGCCTGCTCGGCCTGCGCGACTTCGGCAAGCTCATCTTCGCTCCCCTCGCCGAGCGCAGCGGACGCATCCAGGTCGGCCTCGAGCGCGACCGCCTCGCCCAGTGGTGGCCGCGGCGCAAGCTGCTCGACGGCGGAGACCTCGTGGGCGTCACCGGGGAGCTCGGCCACACCCAAAAGGGCGAGGTCACGGTCTGGGCGCAGGAGGTGCACCTGCTCTCCAAGGCCCTCGCGCCGCCCCCGGAGAAGTGGCACGGCCTGACCGACAAGGAACAACGCTACCGCCGCCGCTACGTCGACCTGTGGGCGGGCGAGGGCGTGGCGGAGGTGTTCCGCAAGCGCAGCCGCGCCCTCTCGGTCATCCGCGCCTACCTGGAAGGCGAGGGCTACCTCGAGGTCGAGACCCCCACGCTCCACCCCCTGCTCGGCGGCGCCGCCGCGCGACCGTTCGTCACGCGCCACAACGCCCTGTCGATCGACCTGTACCTGCGCATCGCCCCCGAGCTGTACCTCAAGCGGCTGATCGTGGGCGGAATGGAGCGCGTCTTCGAGGTCTCGCGGAACTTCCGCAACGAGGGGCTCTCGGCGCGCCACAACCCCGAGTTCACCATGCTCGAGCTGTACGAGGCCCAGGCCGACTACCGGCGCATGATGGAGATCACCGAGCAGCTCTTCGAGCGCCTGGCCCGCGAGCTGTGCGGGGGTACGGCGGTCTCCTACCGCGGCCGGGAGTACTCCTTCGCGGCCCCGTTCGAGCGCCGCGCCTACACGGAGCTGTTCGAAGAGGCCAACGGGTGTGCGTTCGACGACGAGCCCGCCGTGCGGGCGCGCGCCAAGGAGCTCTCGATCGAGGACGAGCACTCCGACTACTGGAAGCTCATGAGCGACGTCTTCGACGCCACGGTCGAGGGCGAGCTCGACGGCCCGCTGTTCGTCACCGGCTACCCCGTGGGGATCTCCCCGCTCTCCAAGGCCTCCACGGAGGACCCGCGCATCACCGAGCGCTTCGAGATCTTCGTGGCCGGGATGGAGCTCGGCAACGCCTTCACCGAGCTCAACGACCCCCAGGAGCAACAGCGACGCTTCGAGGAGCAGGTGGCGAGCCTGGACCCCGAGACCCCCGGCGAAGTCGACCTCGACTACATCCAGGCCCTGGAGTACGGCATGCCGCCGTGCGGGGGCATGGGGATCGGCGTGGACCGCCTGCTGATGGTGCTCTGCGACCAGGAGTCGATCCGCGACGTGCTGCTCTTCCCGACCATGAAGCCGCTCGTGGCGGCGGACTCCGACTGAGGCGCGGTCGGTGTACAAGAGCTTCCTCTCCTGGCGTTACATCGTCGCCAGGCGCACCAACTGGATCGGGGTGGTGGGCATCACCGTCGGGGTCGGCGCCCTGATCCTGATCCTGTCGATCATGGCGGGCTTCCTGGCCGAGAGCCGCAAGACCCTGCGCGGCAGCCTCTCCGACTTGATCATCGAGCCGTTCATGGTGGCCCGCCGCGGCGCGCCGGCCCTCCCCACGAGCCCGACGCCCCTGCTGGAGCACGTCCGCGCCGATCCGCGCGTGGCCGCCGCCAGCGCCCACCTCACCTGGGGCGGGATGATCGTCCACGGCAACGCCCTCGACGACCTCGTCCGCCAGAACCCGCGCACCCACGAGGACGGCTTCGTCCAACTCGTGGGGATCGACGCCGCCGACGAGTTGGAGACGACCGACCTGGGAGAGGCCTTGCGCCGAGCCTCGCGCCTTGGGACCGCCATCGTGGAGGACCCCTCGCAGCCCTTCGCCCCCCCGCCGGGCGCCGCGTCGGGTCCCTACGCCTGGATCGTCGTCGGAGAGCAGCTGGCCTACACCCACGGCCTGCGCCGCGGCTCCGAGATCAACGTCGTGACCGTGATGCCCGACGACGGCGGGCGCGTGCGGGACGCCAACCGCAAGTTCCGGGTCGCCGGCACCTTCCGCTCGGGCGAGAACGAAGTGGACCGGGCCCGCATCTACCTCGACCGCTCGGAGCTGGCTGACTTCCTCGGCCACCTCCCCGAGCGCATCGGCGAGCGCGCCGACCGCTTCAGCCAGGTCCTCGTGCGCCTGCACGACTACGCGAGCGACGGCCAGGCGCTCAAGGCGGACCTGCGGCGAGGCCTGTTCGACTCCGGACTGGTCCGCGATCTCGACGCCGGCGAGGTCAAGACTTGGGAGGACCACCGGCAGAACCTTCTGGGCGCCATCGAGAACGAGAAGACCCTGTTGGGCATCATGCTCAGCCTGGTGCTGGTCGTGGCCGGCTTCACGGTCTTCGCGATCCTGTCCATGCTGGTGACCGAGAAGCGCCGCGACATCGGAATCCTGACCGCCCTGGGGGCCACGCCGGGCGGGATCATGGGCCTGTACCTGATGATCGGTTTCTGGGACGCCCTGCTCGGCTGCCTCGCGGGCTCGGTGATCGGCGTCCTCTCCGCCCTGAAGATCGACGCCATCGAGCAGTCCCTCAGCCGCGCCTTCGGCTACCAGATCTTCAATCGCGACGTCTACCTGTTCGACCACATCCCCTCGGTGGTGGACCCGACGGGCGTGGCCCTCATCGTCGGCGGCGCGTTCGTCTGCACCCTCCTCTTCGCGGCCTTCCCCGCCTGGCGCGCCGCGCGCCTGCACCCCATCGACGCCCTGCGCTACGAATGAGCGCCACCCACCCCGACTCCGTCGGCTCCGCAGGCGAGGTGGTCCTCGCCGCACGCGAGGTACGCAAGTCCTTCGCCATCGGCGAGCGCTCTCTGGAGGTTCTGCACGGCGCGGACTTCGAGCTCAGGGCCTCCGAACGCCTGTGCCTGATGGGCGCCTCGGGTGCGGGCAAGTCCACCTTCCTGCACATCCTCGGCCTGCTCGAGGAACCCACCGAGGGGCACGTGCTCCTGGCTGGCGAAGACGCCTGGAGCCTGCCGGCGAGTCGGCGCGCGGCCCTGCGCAATCGCCACATCGGCTTCGTGTTCCAGTTCTACCACCTGCTGCCGGAGCTCGACGCGGTGGAGAACGTCGTCCTGCCCGGCATGATCGCGCGCGACGGACCACGCTTCGATCGGCGCTCCGGACGCGAGCGCGCCATCGACCTGCTGAGCCGCTTCGGCCTCGCGGAACGTCTGCAGCACCGGCCCGCCCAGCTCTCCGGCGGCGAGCGGCAACGCGTCGCCATCGCGCGCGCCCTGTTCCTCGACCCCAAGGTCCTGATCGCCGACGAGCCGACCGGCAACCTCGACACCCAGACCGGCGAGCGGGTGCTCGACCTGTTGCTGGACGAGCAGAGGCGGCGCAACCTGGCCCTCTTGCTGGTGACCCACGACGAGCGGATCTCCGCGCGCTGCGAGCGCACCCTGGTCATGGAGGACGGTCTGATCCAGGCCGACTCCGCCCACCCGGTGCCCCAGTAGGCCAAAGCCGCTGCGTCGGCACCGACTCGGGAGCGAGCCCGGATGATTCATGAAGACGTGCACCAGACACAGCAACTCGGTTCCTGGTGGTGCTTTGCGGGTTCTGGCGACGCAGGCGACCCTGAACGGGTCGTCGAGGAAGCCAGGTTCCGAAAAGCGCCGCCAGGGGCCGAGAGGCCGTCGAAG
>JASLMK010000040.1 GCA_030746555.1 Planctomycetota bacterium
TCTTCGACGGCCTCTCGGCCCCTGGCGGCGCTTCTCGAGAACCTGGCTTCCTCGACGACCCGTTCAGGGTCGCCTGCGTCGCCAGAACCCGCAAAGCACCACCCCGAACCGAGTTGCTGTGTCTGGTGCACGTCTTCATGACTAGGATCTGCCCCGTGAGCGGCGGCGAGCGAGCGGCGGACCTGTTGGTGGTCGGGGCGGCACAGGTCGCCACGCCCCTGGGGAGCGAAGCGCGGTCCGGGGCGGACCTGGATTCCCTACAGATCATCGAGGGCGGAGCCGTCGCCGTGGCCGAGGGACGGATCGTCGCCGTCGGCCTCGAGGCCGACGTGCGCGCCGTCTGGAGCGCGCCGCGGGAGCTCGACGCCGAGGGGGGGCTCGTCGTCCCCGGTTTCGTCGACGCCCACACCCACCCGGTCTTCGCCGGCACGCGCGAGGAGGAGTTCGAGCTGCGCGTGGGCGGAGCGAGCTACGTCGACATCGCGCGCTCGGGCGGCGGAATCCTCTCCAGCGTCCGCGGCGTGCGTGAGGCGTCCGCGGAATCCCTGCTCGAAGGGCTGCTCACACGGCTCGACCGCTTCCTCGCCGCGGGCACGACCACCGTCGAAGCCAAGACGGGCTATGGCCTCTCGGGCCCCGACGAGATGAAGTGCCTGGAGGTGATCGCACGGGCGAACCGCCTGCACTCCGTCGACCTCGTCCCGACCTTCCTGGGCGCCCACGACTTCCCGCCGGAGTACCGCGACGACCGAGAGGCGTACGTCGACCTGGTTTGCTCGGAGATGCTCCCGCGGGTCGCCGAGAGCGGCCTGGCGGAGTACTGCGACGTGTTCACCGAGGACCACGTCTTCGACAAGGGCGCCTCGCGGCGCATCCTCGAGCGGGCGGTGGAGCTCGGTCTGGGAATCCGGATGCACGTGGACCAGCTCACGCCCCTGGGCGGCGCGGAGCTGGCCGCCGAGCTGGGCGCCGCGAGCGCCGATCACCTGGAGTTCGTGAGCCCGCGGGGCATCGAGGCCCTCGCGGGCTCGGGCGTGGTTCCCGTGCTCTGCCCGCTCGTCCCCCTCTACCTGGGGGTGGAGGCGGAGGCCCCCGCGCGGCGCATGATCACCGCGGGTCTCGCTCCCGCCCTGGCGACCGACTTCAATCCCGGGAGCTGCTACACCCAGAGCATGACCGAGGTGCTGACCTGGGCCGCCCTGCGCTACGGGATGAGTGCCGGTGAGGCCCTCACAGCCGCCACCCTCAACGCCGCCGTCTCCCTCGGCCGCGGCGGGCGCATCGGCTCGGTCGAGGTGGGCAAGGAGGCCGATCTGGCCGTCCTCGACGTGCCCAACCACCGGTTTCTGACCTACGAGTTCGGGCGCAACCCCGTACGCGCCGTCGTGAAGGCCGGCGTGCCGGCCTACGAGCGCGCCTGAGAGTGCTCGATGGGGGACCGCTAGCCGGGGTGCGCGACGACGGCCGGCGAGCGTATCCTCTCCGCCCCGCCCGCCGACCATGACCCTCCCGCGATCCGCCCTGTCCCTCGCCGCCGCCGCGGCGATCCTCGCGAGCTCCGGCTTCGCCGCGCCCCGCCAGGGGACCTTCGCCGTCCACCGGCCCGAGCACGTCCGCCTGCTGCACGCCGAGCGCGAGGCGCTCCTGGGCGAGGCGTGGTTGCGCGCCGGCGCCGCGCGCCGGGAGCGGGCCGTCGCGTGGTTCCACGCCCGGCGGCGTCCGGGCGCGCCGGCGCGCGCGCGCCCGGCCTTCGAGACCCTCGCAGACGTCGCGGCGCTCCTCGCCGGACAAGATCCCGGGCGTGCCGACCGCCCCTGGACGGAGCGGCTCGCCCCATCCCTGGACCTGCGCGTGGTCCCAGGCGTCTTCGCCGCCCGCGAGGAGGGACGCGGGGAGTCCATGGTCGTGCACATCGAGGCGCTCTACCCCGTCGAAGCGCCGGAGAATGCGCGCGAGCTCCCGCTCACCCTGACCTGGCTGGGACCGGCGGGGGAGGAGGTCGAGGCCCGCACCGAGCCCGTGCCGACCGCCTGCTTCGACCGAGAGGGGTTCGAGATGTTCGTGCGGCCCCCCGCTTCGGAGCCGGGGCGCTGGCGGTTGGTCGCCGACGTCGGACGCGCCGGCGAGCGCAGGCGGGGGAGCCCGATCGCCGTCGACTGCGTACGGGACCTCGCCGAGCGTCGGGCGCGCCTGCAGCAGGAGACTGCGCGCGCTCCCAGCGCCCTGCGCGCCGAGCTGTGGGCAGCGCTGGGGCCGCTCAGCGAGCACGGGCTGAGGCGCCTGGGGAGCCTGGACCTCGGGCACTGGTTCGACTTCTGCGAGCGGCTCCCCCTGGCTGACCTGGCCGCGCCGATCGTGCCCTGGACCGGCCGGGAGGCTGCGGCCGAAGGTGCGGGCGGGGCATTCTGGACACTGCCCCACGAGCAGCGCTTCGAGCGCGGCCTCCTGATCGCGTGCGACAGCGCCGAGCACCCCGCCTCGGTCCTGGCCGGGGCGGCCGGCGAGGGCTGGCGGCGCTTGTCGACGCGGCGCTCGGTACGCGTGTTCGTCGGCGCCTGTTCGAGTGCCCCCGGAGGCGCGGCGCGCCTGCTCGAGGAGGCCGTTGCCCTCGCCGCTGAGCGCGACTGGGCCGGACTGGTCGTCCTCGCCCGGGGTGACCGGGGTACGGCCTTCCTGCGGGAGTTGCAGCGCTCGTGCCCCGAGCCCGTGGAGGGCCTCGTCCTGTGCGCGGCTTTGGGCGCCGCACCGTCGGGGGGCGCGGAGCTTCCCGTACCGCTGCTGTTCCTCGACGCCCTCGCCGCGGAAGACGGCGTCGCCTCGGGCGAGGGCTGGCGGCGCGTCGTCTCCCGCGAGCCGGGCTTCCTGCTCGATCCGCGGGTCCCAGGCCTCGTCGAGGCCTGGCTGGCCGAGGGCCGCTAGCCCGGATGATCCATGAACACGCACACCAGACTTCGCAACCGGCCGTCTTCGACGGCCTCTCGGCCCCTGGCGGCGCTTTGCGGAACCTGGCTTCCTCGACGACCCGTTCAGGGTCGCCTGCGT
>JASLMK010000041.1 GCA_030746555.1 Planctomycetota bacterium
CCTCTCGGCCCCTGGCGGCGCTTTTCGAAAACCTGGCTTCCTCGACGACCCGTTCAGGGTCGCCTGCGTCGCCAGAACCCGCAAAGCACCACCCCGAACCGAGTTGCTGTGTCTCGTGCACGTCTTCATGAATAACCCGGGCTAGCTCGGCCCTGCCTCCACGGGCTCGTCGCCGAGGGGATCGTCGGGGATCGCCTCCAACAACAACTCGAGGTAGCTCGCGTAGCGCGAGGGCGGGAGGGCGCCGGCCTCCAGGGCCGCGAGCACGGCGCAGTCGGGCTCGTGGTCGTGGACGCAGTTGGGGAAGCGGCAGTCAGCCTCGAAGCGGGCGAACTCCGCGAACAACCCCTTCAGCTCGCTGTGATGGACGCGGTGGAGGCGGAAGACCCGAATCCCCGGCGTGTCGATCACCTGCGCGCCGAACTCGAGGTCGATCATGTGGGAGAAGGTGGTCGTGTGCTTGCCCGCGTCCCAGTACTTGCTGACCTTGCGGACCTTCAGGTCGAGGCCGGGCTGCAGGGCGTTGAGCAGCGTGGACTTCCCGACCCCCGAGGCCCCGTACATCACCGTGACCTTCCCCCTCAGGCGCTCGCGGATCTGCTCGATCCCTTCGCCCCGAGTGGCACAGGCCTCGAGGACGTCGAGCGGGATCTGCTCGTAGGTCGAGCGGATCGCCTCCACGTCCTCGCCACGCGCGAGGTCGGTCTTGTTCAACACGAGCGCCGTGGGGATCTGGTGCCACTCACAGGCGGCGAGGATGCGGTCGGTGCGGACGCTCGAGAACTTCGGCTTCGCCACCGAGGCGATCACCAGGAGCTGGTCGACGTTGGCTACGAGCACCTGCTCGCGGGGGTCGTGGGAGGACGCGGTGCGCCCGAGGTAGTTCTCGCGTTCGAGCACCTCGACGAGGCTCACCGGGTCGCCCTCCATGTCCAGGTACACCCAGTCGCCGACGGCGACGGGGTTCTTCATCTGGGCGTCGAGCTGCTCGAACAAGGCCCCGCGCGGCGCGGCCAGGTGGACGCCGTCGCCGGTGTCGACGTGGCAGACCTTGGCGTCCAAGCGCACGACGCGACCCTTGACGAAACGGCTCATGTGGCCGCGATGCTATAACAGCCCCGGATGAGCGCCACGATCCGATCCCGTTCGAATGCGCTCCTGCGCCGGGTCGGCGCCGTCATCGCGGGCAAGGACGCCGACAGCCTCGTGCTCGAGGGGGAGCGACTGGTCGAGGACGCCCTGCGTGCCGGCCTGGCCTTGGAGGCTGTGCTCGTGGCCGAGCCGCTCGCGGTGCTGGTGGAGCGCTGGAGCGGGCAGGCCACCGTCCGGCTCGTCGACGAGCGCTTGCTCGCGCGGACGAGCACCCTGGAGACACCTCCGGGGGTGATCGCCGTGTGCCCGCGCCCGAGCCCGGCGAACCTCGTCGAGCTCCCCGCCGGCCCGCGCTCGCTCGTGCTCGTCGCCGCGGGTATCGGCGATCCGGGGAACCTCGGGGCTCTGGCCCGCTCGGCCGAGGCCGCCGGAGCCGACGCCCTGGTCGTGACCAGGAACAGCGCGAGCCCCTGGAGCACCAAGGCCCTGCGCGGCTCGATGGGCAGCCTCTTGCGCCTGCCCTGCTGCCACGGTGTGGACCCGAACGAGGCGGCGGCCTCGTTCGCCGCGCGCGGGTTCCGCGGGGTGCGCGCCGCGACCCGCGGCGGCGCCCCGCCGGAGCGGATGGACTGGAGCGGGCCGTTGGCCCTGTGGATCGGCTCGGAGACCGGGGCGCTGCCGGCGCCCGCACGGAGTCTGGAGGCGGTGACGATCCCGTGCGCGCTGGGTGTGGAGTCCCTGAACGTGACCGTGGCGGCCTCCCTCCTGTTGTTCGCAGCCGGGCGCGTCACCTCCGAGGCGGTCAGCGGCGATGACTGAGCGCGACCTCTTCGGGACCCCAGGGGCCCTTCCCGACGATCCGTTCGGCGAGGCGGCGGCGGACGCGCCCCTGGCCGACCGCATGCGGCCGCGAAGCGCCGAGGAGTTCCATGGCCAGCGGACGCTGGTCGGCGAAGGGAAGATCCTCTCCCGCGCCCTCGCGGGCGAGCTCGTCGGCAGCTTGATCCTGTGGGGCCCGCCCGGCAGCGGCAAGACGACCCTTGCTCGCCTGATCGCCAAGGCGAGCGGCATGCGTTTCGTGCCCTTCTCGGCGGTGCTGTCGGGCGTCAAGGAGATCCGCAAGGTGATGGCGGAGGCGGAAGCCGATCGACGGTCGAACCAGGGGCGCACCTTGCTCTTCGTGGACGAGATCCACCGCTTCAACAAGGCCCAGCAGGATGCCTTCCTGCCCTTTGTCGAGCGTGGGGACATCCTCCTGATCGGCGCCACGACCGAGAACCCCTCGTTCGAGGTCAACGGCGCGCTGCTCTCCAGGCTGAAGGTCATGGTGCTCGAGCCGCTGTCGGCCGCCGACGTCGTCGACTTGATGCGCCGCGCCCTCGTCGATCCCGAGCGCGGCTTGAGGGCGCAGTGGACCGCTACCGACGACGTGCTCAACGCCATCGCCCACGCGACCGACGGCGACGCCCGCCGCGCGCTGACGGCCTTGGAGACGGCGGCGGCCCTGCGTCCGGGGGGCGGCGAGCTCGACCGCGCACTCGTCGAGGAGGCCCTGCAGCGCAAGATGCTGCACCACGACAAGAGCGGGGAGGAGCACTACAACCTCATCTCCGCCCTGCACAAGAGCGTGCGCAACTCCGACGAGGACGCCTCCCTGTACTGGATCGCGCGTCTGATGGAGGCGGGCGAGGACGGCAACTACCTCTCCCGACGCATGATCCGCATGGCGAGCGAGGACGTCGGCCTCGCAGACCCCTTCGCCCTGCGCATCACCCTCGACGCGGCGGAGGCGTTCGCCCGCCTGGGCTACCCAGAGGGCAAGCTCGCCCTGGCCCAGGCGGCCGTGTACCTCGCGCGAGCGAAGAAATCCAACGCGGTCTACACCGCTCTGGGGCGCGCAGAGCAGGACGTCCACGAGACGGCCGCCGAGCCCGTGCCCAAGCAGTTGAGGAACGCGGTCACCGCCCTCATGCGCGCGGCCGGCTACGGGGAGGGCTATCGCTACGCGCACGACGACCCCGACGCAGTAGGGGAGATGACCTGCCTGCCGCCCTCGCTGGAGGGGCGTCGCTACTTCGAATCGGACGCGCCCGGCGGCGACTGACCGACCCCGCCCTCAGACCCCGCAAGCCTCGCCCAGCCGCTCGGCCAGCGCGCTCTCGCGGTGGCTCTGGTCGGCGTTGCGGATGGCGAGCTCGAGGGCGCGGCGGGAGCCGACGATCACGACCAACTCACGCGCGCGCGTGATCGCCGTGTAGAGCAGGTTGCGCTGCAGCATCATGAAGTGCTGGGTCACCAAGGGCAGCACCACCCCGTCGAACTCCCCTCCCTGGGAGCGGTGGACCGTGATCGCAAAGGCGGGGCGCAGGTCGGACAGCTCGCCGGAGGTGTAGGAGACTTCGCGGTCGGGGTAGGCCACGACGACCTCGATACCGTCGGCGGAGCCGATGCGTACGATGCGTCCCATGTCGCCGTTGAAGACTCGCTTGTCGTAGTCGTTGCGAGTGTGGATGACGCGGTCGCCGGTGCGCCACAGGCGCGAGCCGCGCTGGACCTCGCGTCCGCCCGATCCCTGCGCCTCGCGCAGCCGCTCGTTGAGGGCGTCGACCCCGCAGGGGCCGCGGTACATGGGTGCGATCACCTGGACGTCGGTCTCCCAGGCCAGCCCGAAGGTCTGGGGGATGCGGCGCGTGACGACCTCGACGACCCGCTCGGCGCACTCGGCCGGCTCCTCGGCCGGGAAGAAGTAGAAGTCCGAGCCCGTGTTCCCACGCTCGGGCAACTCCGGCGACTCTCCTCGCAGGACGCGGTGGGCGTTCCCCACGATCAGGCTGCCCTGTGCCTGGCGGAAGATCCGCGTCAGGCGATGGACGGGGATGCGCTCGGAGGTGAGCAGATCGCTCAGGACGTTGCCCGGCCCGACCGAGGGCAGCTGGTCGGGATCGCCGACGAGCACCAGGCGCGTCGGGGGCTGGACGGCCTTGGCGAGGTGGTGGGCGAGGACGACGTCGAGCATCGAGATCTCGTCCACGATCACCAGGTCAGCCTCGACGGGGTTCTTCGCATCGTGCTCGAAGCCGCCCCCGGGCTCGAACCCCAGGGTGCGGTGGATCGTGCGCGCTTCGGTGCCGCAGGCTTCCGCCAGGCGTTTGGCCGCCCGGCCCGTGGGCGAGGCCAACAGCACCCGAGCCCCGGCCCGCTCGGCGAGCTGCACGACGAGCCGGATGATGGTCGTCTTGCCGACCCCGGGGCCGCCGGTCAGCAGGGCGAGGGGCGCGGCCAGCAGGCCCAGGACGGCGCTGCGTTGGTCGGCGTGCAGGCGCAGGCCCGTGGCGCTCTCCACGCGCGCGAGGTCGGCCTTCTCGGCCAGTGCGCGCACCGGGCCGGCTGCCAGGAGCGCCGCGAGGTTTCGGGCCAGAGCCTCCTCGCAGTGGGCGAGGTAGGGCAGGTAGACGAGCTGCGCCTCGTCGGGGCCCGGACGTGTCACGACCTCCCCCGCGCTCTCCATGGTGTCGAGGGCCTCAGCGACGACCTGGCCGCCTCCGCCCTCGGCGAGATCCAAGGTCTCGATCGTGCGCTCGAGCAGGCGCTCGCGGATCAGCAAGGTGTGCCCGTCGTCGCGGCCCGCGCGCAGGGCGTGCAGCAGGCCCGCCCGCGCCCGCCGGGGGTCGTCGGGCTCGAAACCGAGCTCGGCGGCGGCGCGATCGGCGGTCACGAAGCCGAAGCCGGAGACCTCGTCCGCCAGGATGTAGGGGTCGGCGCGGACGCGCCCCTCGCAGTCGGCGCCCAGGGTCGTGACCACCGTCGCCGCCTGCCAGGGACCAAGGCCGATCCCGCGCAGGAAGGCGTGGGCTTGGTGCGCGCCGAGCTCGGCGCGCACCCTCTCGACGAGGTCGGCCGCAACCCCCGCCCTCAGCCCCCCCACGCCCTCGAGGGCCGAGGGGTCGGCACGGATGCGCTCGAGGGCGTCGGCGCCGAGGTGGTCGACGATGCGCCGGGCCAGGGTCTCCCCGATCCCCTTGAACGCGCTGGAGGCAAGGTAGCGCACGAGCCCCCCGGCATCGGCGGGGGGCATGGGCTCGAGGCTCTCGAAGGCGAACTGGCGGCCGTGGGCGGCGTGGGTCTGCCACCCGCCCACCAGCCGCACCCGCTGGCCCTCGTGTGCGGCGGGTGCCTTGCCGACCGCCGTCACGCGCTCGGCGCGGAACATGCTCGGCCCCGAGGGATCGTCGTAACCTCTTTCCGGGGCGATCCTTAGTACCGTGTAGAGCGTCTCGGGCGAATGGAAGGTCACGCGCTCGACGCTGCCCACCAGGGTGCTGTGCGTCCCGGCCGGACCGCCGTCGGCATGCCTCGTGCCTCCCTCTTCCCGTCCCATGGCCGCATCCTAGCCCGCGCCGGCCGCCGTTTTCAGGCCGGTCCTTCCCCTCGCGCCGGCCCGGCGATATCCTCTTCGGCCCTTTCGCGAGCCTGAGGCCCGCGAATCCCCCAGTGGCCGGCGGTGTTCCGCCACGGCCGGGCCCCCGCAGTCTTCAGGAGAGCATGATCCGGGTACAGGTACGTTCGAACGAGTCCCTCGAGTCCGCGTTGAGGCGCTTCAAGCGTCAGTGCAACTACAGCGGGATCTTCCGCCTCGCGAAGTCCAATACCTGGCACGAGAAGCGCTCGGACAAGCGGCGGCGCGAGCGCCGCGAGCGGCTGCGTACGATCCTCAAGGCCGCGCGCCGCAACGACCCCAACTTCCGCGGCGGACTGCGCCGCCGCCGGGCCCGCTGAGGGCTCTGGGGCAGGGGGCTGCGCCGTGGGCCTGTTCCCCTCTGATCGCGACCTGACGCGCCCTCCCGAGCGGGTCGAGCTGCGCGTCGACGCCACCGCCGTGGGGGCGCGCATCGAGGGCTTCGAGGAACGTTTGGATCTGTTCCTCGCCCGCCGCCTCCCGTGGCGCTCGCGCGCCTCGGTGCAGCGCTTGATCAAGGACGGCTGGATCAGCATCGACCCGAACACGCCGGAGTCACCGGAGGGTTCAGGGGCCTTCGCGACCGAGACGCGGCCGGGGCGTCGCCTGCGCCACGCTTCGCGCGTCGAGATCAAGATCCCTCCGGGGGAGCGCCTGCCCCCCGCGGTCCGCACCGACGCTCCTCTCGAGGTGCTCTGGGAGGACGGCGTGGCCCTGGCGGTGGCCAAGCCCGCGGGCCTGCCCGTCCACCCCAGCGGGCGGCACGTGAGCGACACCCTGATCCAACGGGTCCACGCGCATCGTCGCGCCGAGATCGAGCGTGCCGGCGTCGCCCCCCGGCTGTGCCACCGCCTGGACCGGGAGACGAGCGGAATCGTCCTCATCGCCACCGACCAGCGGGCACACCGGCGCATCATGCGCCAGTTCGAGCGGCGGCAGGTGGAGAAGGAGTACCTCGCGATCGTCCATGGCGAGGTCGGCGAGGAGCACGGCTCGATCGACCTCCCCCTCGGCCCTGCCCGCGCCAGCAGGGTGGGTCTGAAGATCGCCGTCGCCGCCGACGGCCTGCCGAGCAAGACCTCCTGGAGCATCGAGCGTCGGATTGGAGACCACACTCTGCTGCGCTGCCGCTTGCACACCGGGCGCCAACACCAGCTACGCGTCCACCTCGCCGCCATCGGCCACCCGATCGTCGGTGACAAGCTCTACGCCCATGACGAGGCGATCTTCCAACGCTCGATCGACGGCCGCCTGACCGGAGAGGACCGCCGCCTGCTGGTCCTCGACCGCCACGCGCTCCATCACACGCGGCTCGTCTTTCGATCCCCCGCCGGCGACGACCCCGTCGAGATCACCTGTCCCTTGCCTCCCGACCTCGTCTCCTTCCTCTCCTCCCCCACCGGCTGAGGCGTTCTCCCCGCGAGCCCTCGGAGAGGCCCCGCGCGGACCACGCCGCGGCGCTCACCTCGCGTACCCGATCGCTCGCAGCGCCTCCAAGTCCTCCGCGGAGAGGGCTGCCCGATCGGAGGCCGTCCACAGCGGGTCTGTGGAGATCCGCGCGCCGAACTCGTCGAGCCGCCGCTCGAGCGGGACGATAGCAGGATGGGAGGCGAGCGGTGCCCTCTCGTCCCGGTCCCCAGCCAGCTCGAACAGCCGCGCGTTGGCCACGAAGGCCTCCAGGGAGGGGTCGCGCAGGCGCTCGAGGACCAACGTGCGATCGAGGCGATCGGGATCGGCGCCCAGGTCCAGGACCGTCTGCTCGTCCAGGGAAACCGACAGCAGGCCGATGTGCAGGCGGTCGCCGTGGATGGCTGCCGCGATCCCGCGCAGTTCCGGCTCGAAGGCCGCGTCGGGGGCGTACAGCTTCAGCTTGTGACAGAGCAGATCGTCGCCCACGGCGCGCAAGACGGCCTTGACCGGCAGGCCGGCGTGCGGCTTCACCGCTCGTCCCTCCGGATCGACCGTCTCGCCGTAGACCTCGGTCTCGGGCGTGAGCGCAATCCCCAGGCCCAAGAGACCGATCCCGACCTCCGTTGCCGCCTCGAGGCGACCCTTGACCTCGATCAGGTCGGCCTCGCCTCCAGGTCGTGCCTTGATCCTTGACGCCACGAAGCCATCGGTGAGTCCGGCCTGCAACTCCACGGCGTAGCGGTCGCCGACTCGCAGCAGTTCCGACGGCGGTGCTGAGCGAGCGGGGCCGGCCACCTCGGACCGCTTGAAGCTCCTGATGAGCTTCAAGTCCCCCCGCCGGATGGACTGCCTGTAGGAGCGCTTGTCCTTGTGCTCGGCGAACTGCTCCCCCTCTCGTGCGGGATCCCGCAGGCGATCGACGGCCCCCGGAGGGCTCGCGTGGTCGATACCGGCGGCGCTCAGAAGCGTGGGGAACAGGTCGACCAGGCTCACGGGCTTCTCGACTCTCCGGGCCGGGCTGCCGGGGATCGAGAGGATCCAAGGCACGTGGAGCAGGGCCTCGTAGAGGCCGTGGCCATGGCCGATGCGGCCGTGCTCCATGAACTCCTCGCCGTGGTCGGAGAGCACACACACAACCGTGTCCTCCCGCAGTCCCCGCAACTCCAAGCCCTCGAGGAGCTGGCCGATCTGGTCGTCGATGTAGCGGATCGAGCCCCTCCGTCAGGCACATGGGGGGAGCGCCGTGCATCAGGTCGATCACGTAGACGTCGCCGCCGGCCTCGACGGAAGTGGCGACCAGCGCTCGGGCGCCGGTCGCGCCGACGTGCAGGTCTTCCGTCAGCCCCGGCGTGCCTCCCACGTCGGCGACGCTGATCAGGAGCGTCGTGTGCCCGTCGTCGCGCGCATGCAGGATGGCGGTCGCCGAGGTGTGTCGGACGCGGTAGAGGCTACCGCCGCCGGGCAGGTCGATCCGAACGGTCCCGACCGGCCGCGGCAAGTCCTTGCGCAAGCGCGCCATGAGCGGGTAGCCGCGCAGCCGCAGGTCGAGCAGCGTCACGCCCGATCGCTCCAGCGTGGCATCGGGACCCCCGTCGGCCACCCGCCACAGGTTCAGCTGGCCGGCGCCGTCGTCGACGGCGACCGTGACCCCTTGCTGAGCGGAAGCGATGCCGAAGGTCAACAGGAGCGCTGCGTGTGAGAGGTGACGGATCATGCTCGAACTCCGAGTGCGACGATGGCCTCGATTGCAGAGCCCGGTGTACGCAAAGGGCGGGTCTCTAGACGCGATTCGCGCCAAAGCGGGCGAATTCAGGCCGAAACGGGCCGGTTTTCGTCGAAAACGGCCTCATTCTGACTTCTCGTGGGCCGCGCGCGGGGACGGCCGGCGGCGGTCGAGGGCCATCTCGAGGGCGATCAGGGCCGCGGTGAAGGCGAGGGCGCGCGGGAAGGTGGTGACGAGGGCTGTGGCGGCGACGGAGACGAGGACAAGGACGACGACGAGGGTCAGGACCAATCCCATCCAGTCGTGGTTCACGGCGAGGTCCTCGGCCGCGGTCGACAGGGGGGGCGCGCTGACGATGCGCGGGTAGAGCAGGCGCAGGGCGAGCAGGGAGACGAGCGCTCCGGCGGGGGCGAGGCGGGCGGCCAGGGTTCCCTCTCCGAGGGCGACGGCCAGGGCCGCGAGGAGTGCGTGCAGGGGAACGAGGAAGCGGACGGCGACGGCCTTGAGGGCGCCGCCTCGGAGGGCGGCCCGTCCGATCGGGGCGCAGTCGAGGAGCCAGCGCGCGCGGGGAGTGGCGGTGGCGGGGAGCTGGGCGAGGAGCACCGGCAGGTAGGCGGCGGGAGTGAACAACAACAAGGTCAACAAGCCCTCGCGCTCCGCTCCGCTCTCGGCGCGTGCACCGATGAGGAGGAAGGCCAGGGGGATGCCGATCATCGGGTAGGTGCGCAGGACGAAGTCGCGCTCCAGGGGGAGGCCGGCGAAGACGAGGTCGAAGGCACCGCGCTCGCTGGAGCGCACCCAGAAGCGGGCGGCCGCTCGCCGCAGGGGCTCGAGCAGCCTGGCGGCGAGGGTCGCCGTGGGCCGGCCGCGGGGCGCGGGGGCCGCGGGTAGGGCGCACAGCAAGGCGACGGCGAGGGCGGCGAGGGCGCCCACCAGATGGGTCGGCGGCAGGTCGGCTGCGTCGGGCGCAACGCCCACCCAGCCCGCGAACCAGGCCGGGGGGGCGGCGTCGAGCCAGCGCGGCCAGGGGGTGCCTTCCAGCTCGAGCGTGCGCAGCCACGCGCCCAAACGCAGGGCGGCCATCGTGCCGGCGGCGGCGAGGGCGACCAGGGCCGACTGCACGGCGACCAGCGCCCCCTCGGCGCGCTCGCCCAGAGCCGATTGCAGGGCCAGGAGACCGGCGGAGAGCAGGAGGGCCTGGGCGAGCATCGCCGCCGCCAAGGACGCTCGCGCTGCGAGGTCCAGGGAGGGAGGCGAGAACAGGAGTGCGGGCAGGACGCAGCCCGCGGTCAACAGGGCGACCATGACGAGCACGGCGAGCGAGCGCGCCAGGCGCTGCTCGAGCTCGGTCGCGGGCAGGGAGCGCGCCCACTCCCCGGCGGGGTCGTCGCGCAGGAGGCTTCCGAACTCGCCCAACAGGCTCGTGCAGAGCAGGCCGGCGGCCAGGGTCAGGGTGAGCAGGGCGTAGGCGTAGGGTGAGAGTTGGTCGCGCAGGATCAGGCACGCCCCCGCGGTCAGGGCGCCATGGGCGACGAGCGCGCCGAGGGGCGGGCCGCCTCCGCCCAGGTGCGCGCGCAAGCGCGACTGGAACAGGGCGAGGATTCGCGGGAGCATGGAGGCCGCGGATCGGATTTCCTCCCGCGGCGCGGGCATGGTACAGCCCACCGCCATGCAGCTGTTCCTCTCCGGACGCGCCGGACGGCTCGAAGCCCGGCTGTGGGAGTCACGCGACGGCGGGGAGGCCCGCGCCGCGGCCGTGTTCTGCCATCCCCACCCCCTGTTCGGCGGCACGATGCACTCGACGGTGTGCTTCCGCGCCGCGCGCGCCTTGCAGGAAGCGGGATTGGCCGTGCTGCGCTTCAACTTCCGCGGAGCGGGCCTCAGCGAAGGCGAGCACGACGGCGCGGGCGGGGAGGAGGACGACCTCGAGGTAGCCCTGGACTGGATGGCCGAACGCTACCCCGGCCTGGCGCTGTGGGCCGGCGGCACCTCCTTCGGCGCCCGCTGCGCCGCGGCCTACACCGCCCGCACTCGCCGCCCCGAGCGGATCGTCCTCGTGGCGCTGCCGGTGACCGCCTTCGACTGCTCGGCCGTGGAGGAGCTCCGCACCGCGGGCCTGGTGTGCCAGGGCGAGGCCGACGAATTCGGCAACCTCGCCGAGTTGGAAGCGCACCACCCCAACCTCTACGGTGGTCTCGAGCTCGCGGAGGTGGAGGGCGCCGACCACTTCTTCGAGGGACGCATCGAGGAGCTCACCGCCCTCGTGCGCGGGACCGCCCGGCGCTGGCTGACGGAGAGCGGATGAGCGAAGCACAGACGAGGGAAGTGGGGTTCCCCAAGAACGAGACTCCCGCCATCCGCGTGGTGATGATGCCGCGCGACACCAACGCCCTGGGGACCATCTTCGGCGGGGTGATCCTCTCCCAGATCGACCTCGCCGCGGCCACCGAGGCCCACCGCTACTGGCCGCACAAGGTCGTCACCGTGGCGATGGACAAGGTCGACTTCAAGCAGCCGGTGTGGGTCGGCGACCTCGTCTCCCTGTTCACCCGCACCGAGCGCCTCGGCCGCACGTCGATCCAGGTCAAGGTCAGCGTCTGGTCCCAGCGCCACTTCGGCGGCGGCGAGGCGATCGGGGTCACCGAGGCATTGGTGACCATGGTCGCCGTCGACGAGGACATGAACCCCGTCGAGATCCCCCGGGCTAGCCCGGGTTCTTCATGAACACGCACACCAGACTTCGCCATCGGCCGTCTTCGCCGACCTCTCGGCCCCTGGCGGCGCTTCTTGAGAACCTGGCTTCCTCGACGACCCGTTCAGGGTCGCCTGCGTCGGTTCGAACCCGGGGAGGGGGAGTCGCCCCGGTCGCCCCATTCCCGACGCACGCGGTCAAGGCAAGCGGTAGATCTCGATCGGCCCTCCGCGTAGGGGGCTGCGCAGGGCGAAGGCGAAGGCCTGGTAGCCGAGGGGACCTCCCCGTCGGTAGCGGGGCACGCCCATGTCCGCGCGGACCGGGTACGGCTCGAACCGCGCGAGGCGCTCGCCGCCGGCGGTGAGGACCGCGGCGCGCGAGCCGTCCTCCACGGCGGCGAAGTGGCGAGGCGGGCTCACGACGGCGTAGCGGGGGGCCAGCTCGGCGAGCAGGACGGCGACCGACTCCTCGCCCATCTCCAGCCGCCCGTCCACGGCCGGAGGGATCAGGGGCCGCAGGCGGAACGTGGGGCCGGGGCAGGGCGACGCCGGGTGGGCCTCGAGGTAGCGCTGCATCGGCGAGCGGACGAACTTGGGGGCGGTCGCCATCCCCTCCCGATCCTGGGGAAGGGGCAGGTGCACCCCGCCGCTGACCGCGATGACCTCCGCGTCGGGGCTCGCGTGCTCCTCGATCCAACGCGCCGCGAGATCTGCCGTGTTGGGGGTGAGCGAGAGCCACACCCAGCGCGTCGCCGCGGCCGTGGGCAGGGCGAGCGCCGCGCCGACGACGAGCAGGCGGGCGTGGCGCGCCAGGAGGGGCGCGCGGGAGCTCCCCGCGACCCCGCGCGCGAGCGCCATGGCGCCGGCGGCGCCCAGGACCGCCCCCAGGGGGATCAGGGGGAGGGTGAAGCGGTGCAGGGTGCGGTAGTACGAGCCCAGCACGGCGAGGTAGGGCAGGGCGAAGGCCGCCACCAGGGCGGCGTCGACGGTCCACCAACGCTCCCCGCGGGCGTGGCGCCGCCGGGCTGCCGCGCAGGCGTAGACCGCTCCCGCGACCGCCAGCACGCTCATGGTGGGGTCGAAGGCCCAGGCGCTGCGGGCGATGGAGAGGAAGCCGCTGCCGTCGAAGGCCGCCACCGTCATCGCCCGGCGCGAGGCCAGCACGCCCTGGGCGGAGGCGAAGGGGTAGAACCAGAGGTAGGACGCCAGGGCGGCGGCCAGGGGAAGGGCACACGCCACGCGGAGGCGGGCGCGGGCCCGGCGTGCGGCGACGAGGCAGGCCAGGGCGACGGCGGGCATGACGGCGGCCCCGCTGTGGAGCGCGCCGACGGTCAGGGCCGCGCCCAGGCAGCAGGCCCCGATGGTGGCGGACGAGGGCCTCTTGGCGAGGTGCACGGCGGAAACGAGCGTCCACACGCTGAAGGCGGTCAGGGGGCCGTGAGGCCGCGCCTGGCGCGAGAGCATCAGGTGCAGGAGCGAAGTCGCCAGGAGGCAGACGGCGAACAGGGCCCAGGCGGGGGGCAGGAAGCGCCGGGCCAGGCAGTAGACCCCCGGCAGCACGAGGGTCGCGAGCAGGGCGAGCCAGCGCCGTGCGAGCAGGTGGGGGCGAGCCGCCGCGCGGGCGTGCTGTGCAAAGGACCCCTCGGCGGGCGCCCAGTCGATCATCGCCCCGGGCAGGGCGACCAGGCTCAGGGCGAGCAGGTGTGGGTAGAGCGGGCTGATGGCGTTCTCGCCAGTCCGGGGCGCGCCGCGCTCCAGGGCCAGCGCCTGCTGGACGATCACCGCGTCGGGATCGCTCTGGAACGGGAGCCCAACCCCCAGCCCCGTCAGGCGCAGGGCGGCTCCGCCGACGGTCGCGGCGGTCAGGCCCACCACGAGCCAGAGGCGGGCGCGTGGCCGCGGGCGGAGCGCATCGGCCGGTGCGGCGGGAAGGACCACGCGACCATTGGACGGCCGGGAGGCCGGGGAGGCCAGGGTGAACTCGGGCGCGCGCTCGGGCGGCCAGGGGCTGCGGCGGGGCGACACCAGCAGGGGGCTGCGGGCGGGCGGGGGGCCTTCGGCGCGGTCTCGCGCGCGCCGCCGCGCCGGTGGGGGCCAGCGCCCCGAGGTCAGCCGCCGGGGGCTCGGGGCGCGGTGTGGGTCAAGAGGCTCCCGGCCTCCGCCCGCGGGTCGGCGCTGCGCGCCACGCGGGTGAAGACCTCCTCCAGGCTCTCGTCGCCATCGGCTCGCTCGCGCAACTCAGCGAGGGACCCCACGCCCACCAGTCGTCCTTGGTCGAGGATCGCCATGCGGTCGCACACGCGCTCGACCACGTCCAGCAGGTGCGAGGTGTACAGCACCGCACCGCCCCGCTCCGCCCATCCTCGCAGGAGGGCCTTGAGCATGGCGGCCGCGGGCGGATCGAGGCCCGTGAGCGGCTCGTCGAGCACCAGGAGGGCCGGGCGCGGCAGGAGCGCGCAGGCCAAGGCGACCCTCTGGCGCATGCCGCGGGAGAAGCGCCCGACCGGCTCGTCGGCGCGCTCGGCGAGGCCGAGAGAGGCGAGGAGCTCATCGCTGCCGTCGCGGGTGCGCTCGTCGCCGAGCTCGTGCAGGCGGCCGACGAGCGCGAGGTGCTCGCGGGCGGAGAGGTTGGCGTACAGGGGCGCGCCGTCGGGGACGAAGCCGAGGTGCCGCCGGACCTCCAGGGGCTCTCTCTGCGTGTCGTGGCCGGCGACCTCGACCGCCCCTTCGGTGGGGGTGATCAGGCCGCACGCCAAGCGCAGGGTCGTCGTCTTGCCCGCGCCGTTGGGGCCGAGCAAGCCGAGGACCTCACCCCGCCGGACCGTGAGGTCGAGGGCCGCCAGGGCCGTCCGGTCACCGAAGCGCTTGCCGACGCCGCGGAACTGGGCCAGGGGTCGGTCCACGCCCGGCGGGTGCGGCGCTTCAGGCGCTCTCGGCTTCCACGACCGTGACCTCCGCCCCGGTCCTGTCGCCCACTTGCTCCACGATCGCCCGCAGCTGCCCGGCGGGAATCCCCTGGGCCTTGCCCTTGCCCTGATAGCGGGGGTTGGGGCTGGAGATCAAGACCTCGCTCGGCGAGACCTCCTGGAGGCGCCGCAGCCAGCCCTCGACCTCCGAGTCGGTCGAGTTGTCGACCGTCCCGCGGACGAAGCAGGCCTGGACCGAGACCCGATCGAGGCTCTCCAGGTGCGCCGCCAGCTGGCGGAAGCGGGTGCTCTTGTGCCCGGTCAGGCGGGCGAAGGTGCGGGCCGTACCGGCCTCAAAGCGGATCATCGGTCGGTCGTAGGAGCCCAGCGCCAGGCGCACCTCCACCCGCTCGAGGTCGGGATCGTCGGAGATCAGACACAGCTTGGCGCGCGGGAACCACTTGTTGCGGAGCTCGCGGACGTTCTCCGTAATCTCTTTGAAGGCAGGGTGTAACGTCGGGTCCACCTCGGTGCCCACGACCAGGATGCTCTTGAGCTTCTCCCCTCCCTTGGAGAGCCGCATCAGCTCCCGGGCGGCCATGGTGACCACGACGGAGGCCCGCGGGAGGCGGTTCTCGCGGCTGATGGCGAGGGTGGAGTCGGGCTGTCCGAGGTCGATGCGCACGCAGGCACCCCAAGGATCGAGGGTCTGGGGGCCGGTCAGGAGGGCGGAAGGGCTCAGGGCGGGCACGGTCATGGGGCGGCGGAGTGCGGTTTCTGGTTGTCTGCGGACATGCTCCCGGCCCGTTCGGGCTCGGTGCGATCAGCCGTAACTCCCAGAATACCATAGCCCTAGGGTCGATTGGAAGCCTCTGGGCGGAGTCCCCGTCCACTTCGATGTGCCCGGCCGGCGGTCGGATCCGGCTCGGCTCCGGCCATCCCTGCCCAGAACAGGGTGAGGGCAAGCCAGGAACGCACGGGGTGGTCGGCGGCCACCCGCAGCCAGCCGACCAGCGCAAGCTCGCCCGCCGGTGCCGGCAGGTGCGCCATGACCAGCCGCAGGAGGCAGATCGAGAGGGCCAGGGCCGCGGCCACCGCCAGGGCGCGCCGGCGGCTCCGGCCCGGCGGACCGACGCCCGGGTCGGCGGGGCTTGCAGGCCGCCCCGCGAGGGGCTCGCTTGCGACGCTGTCGCGCAGGGTGAGGTCCATGGGCGGGGGGCGCCTCGCCGAGGGTGGACCGGCCGGACTCGGAGCGGTTGCGGTCGAACTCGGGGTGGCTTGCAGTGATTCCGAACCGCCTCTAGACTCTCTGCCAAAATCCGGCCCGTGAGGCGCCCGCAGAGGTCAGGATGAGCGCTCGGCGCGCTCCCTCCCGACCCTGACGAGCATCCCCGGGGCGGACCGCCGACACCGCCGGAGCGACCGCTACCGCCCGCCGAGGTCCCCTCACCTCCGGCCCGACCCCAGCCCCGCACACACCGCCGAAAACGCACCGGATTCCGGGCTCGGATCGAGCCCCGGCCGCGGCACCCACACGCCCCGCCACGTGGCCCGGGGGCCGTCTCCTCCATGTACTTCGACTACTTCAACGTCCTGGTGTTCGCGGCCGTGGGGTTCGTGTTCGTCTTCGCGAACATGATCATCGGCTCGGTCATCCGGCCCAAGCGCAAGACGGAGCAAGGGCGAGAGGTCTACGAGTGCGGCGAGGAGACCCTGGGCGAGACCTGGGTCAAGTTCGACATCCGCTACTACACCGTCGCCCTGGTGTACGTGATCTTCGCGGTCGAGATCGCCTTCCTGTTTCCTTGGGCCATCGTCCTCAAGGAGTCGTTCGCGGGCACGGGCGCGGCCCAGGGCACGGGAATCGGCGCCTTCGCCCTCGTGGAGGGCGTGCTGTTCATCGTCGTGCTCTTCCTCGGCCTGGCCTACGTGTGGGCCAAGGGCGACCTCGACTGGGTGCTGTCCTACCAAGGCGGTGACTACGCCGGCCGCAGCGACCGCAGCCGCAAGCTCCCCAGCGTCGAGGAGATCCGGGCGGCCGCGGAGGCCGCCAGTACGGAAGCGGAAGAGACGGACGAGGGGGGAGAGGAAGCCGTGGCCTGAGGGCCCCGAGCCGAAAGCGAAACATGGGACTGATCGAACACCAGTTCGAGGAGAACCTCCTCACGACCAAGGTCGACTGGCTGCTCAACTGGGCGCGGCTGTCGAGCATCTGGCCGATGACCTTCGGCCTGGCCTGCTGCGCCATCGAGATGATGGCCGTCGGCGCGGCCCATCACGACATCGACCGCTTCGGCGCGGGCGCGTTCCGCGCCTCTCCGCGCCAGGCAGACCTGATGATCGTGGCCGGGACGGTGAACTTCAAAATGGGCGAGCGCGTCAAGCGCCTCTACGACCAGATGCCCTCGCCGAAGTACGTGATCGCGATGGGCGCCTGCGCGACCGGCGGCGGCCCCTACTACAAGTACGGCTACACGGTCGTGAAGGGCGTGGACCGCATCATCCCCGTCGACGTCTACATCGCCGGCTGCCCCCCGCGCCCGGAGGCGTTGCTGGAAGGACTGATGAAGCTCCAGTCGAAGATCCGCAACACCTCCGTCATCCGCAAGCCCGTGCTCACCGCCTAGGCGCGCGGCCCAAGACCATGGAGTTCGAAGGCATCATCCAGCGCCTGCGGGAGATCGGCGCGCCAGGATTGGTCTCGACGGACGAGCCGCGCGCGGCCGATCCCGAAGACAAGAAGGACAAGGGGCGCGCGGGCGACGCCTTCGTGCTCGTCGAGCCCTCGGCGATCGTCGGATTCCTGGCTGCCTGCCGCGACGACGCGGAGCTCGCCTTCGACTTGCTCGTGGACCTCTCGGCGACCGATCCCGACGCGGCCGACGAGCAGTTCTGGATCGACTACCAGCTGCTCTCGACGACCCGCCGCCACCGCTTGGCGATCAAGGCCCTCGTCGCCAAGGAGGGAGCGGAGATTCCCACGGCGACGGCGGTCTACCGGGCCGCCGGCTGGCACGAGCGCGAGTGCGCGGAGATGTTCGGGATCACCTTCGTCGGCCACCCCGATCCGCGCAACATCCTGCTGCCCGATGACTGGGTCGGGCACCCTCTGCGCAAGGACTACGAGTTTCCCACGGAGTACCACGGCATCTCCTGTGAGTAGCCCGCCCGGAAGATGATCGAGTCCAACCAAGACCCCGCCGCCGCCATGTCGGAGCGCATCACCTTCCCCGGTGCGTCGCGCACCCTGCCGACGGGCGAGCGCGAGTTCATGATGGACGTGCGCACGGCGGACCTCGAGATCAACATGGGGCCGCAGCACCCCGCGACCCACGGCGTGATGCGGATCCTGATCCGCACCGACGGGGAGCTCATCACCGGCGCCCAACCGCACCTGGGCTACCTGCACCGCTGCGCCGAGAAGATCGGCGAGAACGTCGAGTGGCTGCAGTACCTGCCGTACACCGACCGCTACGACTACCTGGCGGCGATGAACAACAACCTCGGCTACAGCATGGCCGTCGAGGCGTTGCTGGGCGAGGAGATCCCGCGCCGGGCGCAGATGCTCAGGACCATCTGCGCCGAGCTGAATCGCATCGGGTCGCACCTGATCGCGTTCGGGACCTACGGCCTGGATCTGGGAGCCTTCACGCCCTTCCTCTACGCATTCCGCGAGCGCGAGTGGATGATGGCGCTGTTCGAGAAGATCTGCGGCGCGCGGCTGACCTACAGCTACTTGCGCATCGGCGGCGTCTTCAACGACACGCCGCCCGGCTGGCTGCAGGAGGTCGAGCACTTCTGCGACGTCTTCGAGGAGAAGCACAAGGAGTACGTCGACCTGTTGATGATGAACCACATCTTCGTCAAGCGCACGGCGGACATCGGGGTCATCCCGGTGGAGATGGCGCTCGACTTCGGCCTGACCGGGCCGATGATCCGCGGCTCGGGGATCGACTTCGACCTGCGGCGCGACACGCCCTACATGCTCTATGGAGAGCTCATTGACGCCGGAGCCTTCGACGTGGTCCTGGGCTCGGGCGCCAAGGGAACCCTGGGGGACTGCTGGGATCGGTTCTACGTGCGCGTGATGGAGATGATCGAGTCGATCAAGATCATCCGCTGGTGTCTGGGCAGCATCGAGCCGGGGCCTGTGATCGCCGCGTTGCCGAAGGTCTTGAAGGTCCCCGCGGGCGAGGCCTACGTGGGCATCGAGAACCCGCGCGGCGAGTTGGGGCACTTCGTCGTCTCCGACGGCGGGAAGGTCGCCCGCCGCGTGCGCGTGCGCGGCCCCTCGTTCTGCAACCTGGCCGTGTTGGAGGCGATCATGCCGGGCACCCTGCTCGCCGACGCCGTCGCGATCGTCGGCTCCACCGACGTCGTCATCGGAGAGACGGACCGCTGAGGCCATGGAGCACGGCAACCTCATCCATGAGCTGCTGGGCGGCGTGGCCCCCGAAGGGGTTCCGGCCTGGGCGATCGTCCTGGTGACGGCCGTCATCGGCGTCTCGCTGCTGATCGGCGTCGTCTCTGTGATCGCGATGTTCTCGGTCTGGCTCGAGCGCAAGGTCTCCGGCCACATCCAGTGCCGCTACGGCCCGATGTACGTCGGCGGCTGGCACGGCTGGGCACAGTCGATCGCCGACGGCGTGAAGCTCTTGATGAAGGAGGACATGATCCCCCTGGGCGCGGACCGCGTGCTGTTCGTGCTCGCCCCGGCCCTCGTGCTAGGCAGCATCTTCGGCGCCATGGCCGCCATGCCGCTCGCGCCGGGCTTCTACTTCGCCGACATCAACCTGGGCGTGTTCTTCATCCTGGGGATGTCCGCCCTGACGACCATCGGCGTGATCATGTCGGGCTGGGCGTCGAACTCGAAGTGGTCGCTGTACGGCGCCATGCGCGAGGCGGCGCAGGTCGTCGCCTATGAGATCCCGCTCGGCATCTCCCTGCTCGCCCCGCTCATGGTGGCGGGGACCTTCAACCTCTTGGAGGCCAGCGAGGCCCAGAGCGGTTGGTTTGGGATGAAGTGGTTCGTCTTCCAGAACCCGTTTCTGATCCCCGCCGCGATCCTGTTCTTCGTCGCCGCCCTCGCCGAGACCAAGCGCGCCCCGTTTGATCTGCCCGAAGCCGAATCCGAGCTGGTGGCCGGGTTCATGACCGAGTACTCCGGCATCCGCTGGTCCTTCTTCTTCATGGAGGAGTACGCGGCGATGTTCCTGATGTCGTTGGTGGGGGCGGTGTTCTTCTTCGGCGGCTTCGAGAGCCCCTTCACGAGCCTCGCCGAGTGGGCCTTCGTCACCGAGGCCGGCGCCGACGGCTCCGCGCTCAGAACGGCCGGGCTCTTCGAGTTGCCGTTGCTCTACCACGTGACGGCGGGCACCGTCCTGGCCGCCAAGGCGCTGTTCGGCGTGTTCCTGATGATGTGGGTGCGCTGGACCGTGCCGCGCGTCCGCATCGATCAGGTCATGACCATGGGATACAAGTACCTGACGCCCCTGGCGCTGGTGGTCGTGCTCTTCGCGGGCACCTGGGAGTGGCTGCTCAGCTGAGCGGAGGACTCGGAATCATGCGCGCATCGACCACATTCGGGGACTACCTGACCAACATCTGGGACGGGCTGCGCACGACGGTCGCCGGCATGCGCATCACCGGCCGCTACCTATTGCAGAAGCCGATCACGGTCCAGTACCCCGACGAGCGCCTGCCGATCCCCGACCGCTATCGCGGGATCCACTACCTCGAGCAGGAGAAGTGCATCAACTGCCTCGCCTGCGCGCGGGCGTGTCCGATCGACTGCATCGAGATGGACGCCATCCGCCACGGCAAGGAGCTGGAGTGGGTCTCGTTCACGCTCGACTACCAAAAGTGCATGTTCTGCGAGCTGTGCGTGTACCCCTGCCCCAAGGACTGCATTCACATGGGGACGGAGTTCGCCTACGTCAGCTTCGATCGCAGCGAGTTCGTCCACGACCTGCTCTCGTTCAAGGGCATGGCGCCCGACGCCAAGGTGCGCATGAGGGATGCCAAGGCGAAGCAGGCCGCCAAGCAGGCCGCCAAGCAGGCGGCGGAGAAGACCGAAGGGGCCGCCGGCGCGCCGGAGTCCGGCGGTGACGAGCAAGGAGGCGGCGATGGGAACTGAACGCGCCTTCTACGCTTGCCTCGGCCTGGGGACTCTCGCCGCCGCGGGCTGGGGGACGAGCACGGGCGGCGTCGAGGGCCTGTTGTTCGCCGTCTTCGCCACCCTGACCCTGGGGGGTGGGCTGGTCTGCCTGTGGGAGCGCTCGGTCGTGCGCAGCGCCTTCGCCCTGTTGGCCACCTTCGGAGGGGTCGCCGGCCTGTTCCTCCTCCTGGGCGCGGACTTCCTCGCCATGGCCCAGATCCTGATCTACGTCGGCGGCATCTTGGCCCTGATCCTGTTCGGCGTGATGCTGAGCCCGCCGGACATGGGTGAGCGCAAGCTCTCGCGCGTGGGCCTGGGACTCGCGGCGGTGGGCGGCGCGTTCGCCTGGGTGGGCGCGAAGGTCGCAGCCACGGTCTCGTGGGCGCAGGCCCCCGGGCCCCTCGCCCCCCCCGAACAGTCCCATGCGCGCGAGATCGGCGTCGGGTTCCTCGCGGCCGACCAGTACGTCGTTGCCTTCGAGCTCGCCGCCGTCGTCCTGACCGTGGCGTTGGTCGCGGCGGTCTACATCGCTCGGCGCAAGATCACCGACTTCGAGGAGCCCGCAGAGACGGGGGGGAGCGCCTGATGGGAGTCGAAGCCTACGTCGCCGTCTCCGCGGCCCTGTTCGCGCTGGGCGTGGTCTGCATCATCGCCCGCCGCAACATCCTCTACGTGTTGATGGGCATCGAGATGATCCTCAACGCCGCCAACATCAACTTCGTCGCCTTCAACCGCTTCGGCGGTGACGGCCTCGACGGCCGCATGTTCGCGATCTTCACGATCATCCTCGCGGCGGCGGAGGCGGCCGTCGCCCTCGCCATCGTGCTGAACGTGTTCCACCTGTTCGACTCGATCAAGCCGAGCGAAGTCGACCTGATGCGCGAGTAGGCACAGAACTCGAGATGGACTTCCTTCACTTCAGCCCCGAGACGGACTTCAAGCTCCTGCTTGCGGTGCCGCTGATCCCGCTCATCGGGTACGTCGTCCAGGTCTTCTTCGGCCGCTTCCTGCCACGCAAGGGTGACTGGCTCTTGACGGGCGGCATGGGCGTCTCGATGGCGATCGCCGTGTTGATGCTGGCCAAGGTCCTGCACGAGGGTGGTGGAGAGCACGGAGGTGGAGGTTTCTTCCAGCTCTCCTCCGACGCCGGGCTCAGCTGGGCCTGGCTCTATCAGTCGGGCAAGGCCGCCGTGTCGCCCCTGAACCTGGAGGTGGGGATCCTCTACGACGGGCTGGGCGCCGCCATGCTGGCCGTCGTCGGTGTGGTGAGCTTCTTCGTGCACCTGTTCTCGATCGGGTACATGAAGGGCGACCGCCGCTATCACCTGTTCTTCGCCAACATCAGCCTCTTCTCGGTGGCGATGATCGGGCTGGTGCTGGCCGACAGCCTGCTCGTCCTGTTCATCTTCTGGGAGATCATGGGCCTGATGAGCTACCTGCTCATCGGCCACTTCTCTCACGACCAAAGCACCCCGTTCTTCCAGCGCTGGGCGACCTGGGCCTCGAAGAAGGCCTTCCTGACCACCCGCGTCGGGGACTGCTGCCTGCTCATCGGGATGATGATGTTCTGGCAGCACTACCACACCTTCGAGTTCGTCGATCTGTGGAGGCTGGCCAACGAGGACGTCGCCCGCAACGGGGGCGAGTGGCCGATGTGGATGACGATCGCGGGCCTGTTCATCTTCGGCGGGACCGTCGGCAAGAGCGCTCAGTTCCCGCTCCACATCTGGCTGCCCGACGCCATGGCGGGCCCCACTCCCGTCTCGGCCATGATCCACGCGGCGACCATGGTCGCGGCAGGCGTCTTCCTCCTCGGACGGACCTTCCCGATTCTCTCCCCCGAGGTCCTGGCGGTGGTGACGGCGACGGGCGCCTTCACGGCGCTCTTCGCCGCGACGATCGGCGTCACCGCCTTCGACCTGAAGGCGGTCCTGGCCTGGTCGACGATCAGCCAGCTCGGCTTCATGGTGGCCGCCATCGGGACGGGAGGCATCGGTCTGGTCGCCGGCCTGTTCCACATGGTCACGCACGCCTTCTTCAAGTCGTGCCTGTTCCTCTCGGCCGGATCGGTCATCCACGGCTGCCACCACGAGCAGGACATGCGCAAGATGGGCGGGCTGCGCACGCGCATGCCGCTCACCTTCGCGGCGATGGGCATCTCGACCCTGGCGATCGCCGGGATCCCGCTCTTCAGCGGCTTCTACTCCAAGGACAAGATCATCCAGGCGGCCTTCACCAAGACGAGCCTGGAGTTCTCCGGGGCCGCGGTCTTCGCCGCGGTCGCCCTGCCCATCGCGGCCGCGCTGACCGCGTTCTACATGTTCCGGATGATGTTCATGACCTTCGGCGGGACCTACCGCGGGGAGGTCGCCGAAGCGCACGGGCACGGGCACGGACACGACGAACACGACGATCATCACGACCACGAGCTCGTGCACTCCGAGGACGGCGGTATCGCGCCGGGTCATCCCGGCCCGCTGCCGGTGGAATCGTCCTGGCCGATGACGGTCTCGCTGTTGTGCCTGGCGGCCCTGGGTTTCCTGGGCGGGAAGTTCTGGCTCGCCGACTTCGACGTCCTTGCCCACCACGCGCCGTGGTTCGTGCGCCTGGTCTCGCCCGAGACCCTGTACCCGGGCGTCGAGTTGATGAACGGCTACGGCCACGCGATCACCCACGAGATGGTCGAGCACGCCGAGCACACGGCGCACACCCTGGCGCTGGTTGTCTCCCTCTTGGTGGCGGGCCTGGGGATCTTCGGCGCCTGGTGGTTCTACGGGGCGCGCAAGGCGAGCCCCGAGCGCGTCGCAGCCGCCCTCGGGGAGGTCTACCGGACCGTCGCGCGCAAGTACTACGTCGACGAGTTCGTCAACGCCACGGTCATCCGCCTGACCCACCTCCTCGCGCACGTCCAGCGGTGGTTCGACGAAAACGTCGTCGACGGGATCGTGGTCGGCGTCGGTCGAGCCAACCGCTCTCTGGGTTTCCTCCAGGCCTGGTTCGACCGAACCGTCGTCGACGGTCTGGTCAACGGCACCGCCGCGGTCACCCAGCTCTTCGGCTCCCTCGCGCGCCTGTTTCAGACCGGGCGCATCCAGCAGTACGTCACCTTCGCGGTCGGCGGCGGGCTCATCGCCGCGGCCTGGCTGATCCTGGCCTGAACCACTCGGTCACCCAATCCCTGTAGAGCCCGATGGACTCCACCCTCCTCACCTGGATCACCTTCATCCCGCTGATCGGCACGGCCGTGATCATGTGCCTGCCGCAGCGGGCGCTCGGCGCAGTGAAGGTCGTCAGCCTCGTTGCGACCTTCATCCCGCTCGTGCTGGCGACCGTCGCGTACGTCGGGTTCGACAAGACCACCGAGCAGATGCAGTTGGTGGCGAACGTCCCGTGGATCAGTGGCCTGGGCGTGAACTACCACGTCGGCGTCGACGGCCTGAGCCTGCCGCTGGTCTGGCTGACGACCTTGCTCTTGTTCATCGGCGTACCGGCGAGCTTCGGGATCGAGAAGGCCGGCCGCGCGTACTACGCGCTGCTGCTCCTGCTGGAGGTCGGAATCGTCGGCGTCTTCGTCTCCCTCGACTACTTCCTGTTCTACGTCTACTGGGAGATCATGCTGCTCCCGATGTACTTCCTGATCGGGATCTGGGGCGGGCCCAGGCGGGAGTACGCGGCGATCAAGTTCTTCCTCTACACCCTAGCCGGCTCGGTCTTGATGCTGGTCGCCCTCGTGGCGCTGCGGCTGTCGAGCGGGACCTTCTCGATTCTGGAGATGGTCGACATGGCCCAGGCGGGAGCGCTGACCGGCGCGAACCTGCCCTTCGGCGGCGTGCTGTTGGGGATGAAGTTCACCACCTGGGTGTTCTGGTTCCTCTTCGTGGCCTTCGCGATCAAGGTGCCGGTCTTCCCCTTCCACACTTGGCTCCCCGACGCGCACGTGCAGGCGCCGACGCCGATCTCGGTCATCCTGGCGGGGATCCTCCTCAAGCTCGGCGGCTACGGGATGCTGCGGGCCTGCTTCCCGATCGTCCCCGACGCCTTCAGGACCTTCGCCTACGCGCTCGGTGTCCTGGGCGTGATCAGCATCATCTACGGCGCCTTCGTGGCCCTGGGCCAGACCGACTTCAAGCGCATGGTCGCCTACAGCTCGGTCAGCCACATGGGCTACGTGCTGCTCGGCTTCGCCGCCCTGACCGAGTGGGGGATGAGCGGCGCGGCCCTGCAGATGTTCAACCACGGAACCTCCTCCGCGGCGCTCTTCCTGGTCGTGGGCGTGATCTACGACCGCGCCCATCACCGCGACCTGAACGGCTTCGGCGGGCTGTCCCAGCCGATGCCCGTGTATTGGGGGCTCACGACGGTCGCCTTCTTCGCCGCCCTGGGCCTGCCCGGCATGGCCGGGTTCGTCTCGGAGGCGCTGACCCTGGTGGGGGCCTACGACTCGGCGGACCCGCGTTTCCGGATCCTCGTGCTCCTGAGCGTGATCGGCATCGTGATCACGGCCGGCTTCCTCTTGTGGGCCATGCAGCGCGTGTTCCTGGGGAGCCTCAACGAGAAGTACAAGGACCTGCCCGACATCAACCTGCGTGAGATCCTCTGCCAGGCGCCACTGTTGTTCCTGTGCGTGGCGTTGGGGATCTTCCCCCACTTCCTCCTCGACTGGATGGAGCCCAGCGTGCGCCATCTGGTGGGGCTGCTCGGCGGCGCGGGGTGATGGAGGCCCGTGGTCGTGGCTAACGCCTACCTCAACGGCCTCGCGGCCATCGCTCCGGAGCTCGTCCTCACCGGATTCGCTCTCGCCGCCCTGGTGTTCGACCTCGCCACCAAGGGGCGGGACTCGCGCAGGGTCGGCTACCTGACCTTGGTCGGTCTGGCGCTGACCTCGCTCCTGTTGGTCGCACAGTGGGGAGAGCCGTCGCGGACCGTCCTCGGGATGGTCACCGTCGACCAGTTCGGCAACTTCTTCAAGCTGTTCACCTGCGCCTCCCTCGCGGTGGTGGTCGTCTTCGTCCTGAACGACCGGCGCGAACGCCGCCACGGGATCGGGGAGTACTACTTCCTGCTGCTGGGCGCAGCGGTCGGCGTGTTCTTCATGGTCAGCACCAACAACCTGCTGTTGTTGATGTTGGGCCTGGAGCTTCTGAGCCTCGCGAGCTACTCCCTGGCCGGGTTCCACAAGGGCGAGCGCAAGTCGGCCGAGGCGGCGATGAAGTACGTGGTCTTCGGCGGCCTGTCGGCGGGGATCATGCTGTACGGGATCAGCCTGCTGTACGGCCTGACGGGCACGATCGACCTGGCGGTGATGGCCACGGGGGGGACCGGAGGCGTCCCCGCGGGCCTCGTCGGCCAGGTGTCCGAGAATCCGATCCCCGTGGCCGTGGCGGTCGTGCTGATCCTGGCGGGCTTCGCCTACAAGGTCTCCCTCGTCCCGTTCCACTTCTGGACCCCCGACGTCTACGAGGGAGCGCCGACCCCGGTCACGACCTTCTTGGCCGTGGGCTCCAAGGCCGCCGGTTTTGGCGCTCTCCTGCGCTTTGTGGGCGTGCTCTTCGTGCACGAGGACGTGCAGGAAGCCGTGCGCGCCTACGGCGAGCGCGTGGGGTTGCTCATCGCCCTGCTCGCGGCCGTCACGATGACCGTGGGCAACCTCTCCGCCCTGCGCCAGAAGAGCCTCAAGCGCATGCTGGCCTACTCGTCGATTGCCCACGCGGGCTACGTGATGATCGGCGTCGCAGCGATGACCGCCGGCGGCTTCGAGGCCGCGATGTACTACCTGGCGGCGTACTACTTCATGAACCTCGGCGCCTTCGGGTTCCTGCTGTACTTCGAGGGGGTCACCGGCAGCGATGCGATCGAGAGCCTCGAGGGGCTGGGCTGGCGCGCGCCGGTCGTGTCGATCGCCATGGTCGTCTTCCTGGTCAGCTTGACGGGACTGCCGCCGACGGTCGGATTCTACGGCAAGTACCTCCTGTTCCAGGAGGGCATCGCCGCGGACCTGATCTGGCTCGTGGTCATTGCCGGGTTGAACAGCGTGATCAGCCTCTTCTACTACTTCCGTGTCGTGCGGGCGCTGTTCTTGTCCAAGCCCGCCGAGCGCGAAGCCGCTCAGCAGCCGGCCTTCGTCGGCCTACTTGCGGCCCTGGGGGTGGCGACCGTGTTCTTCGCCCTCTTCACCGCGCCCCTGGTGGACTGGGCTCGGCGCAGCATGGACCTCCTCTCGGCCGCGAGCGGCTGAGGGGCGGGCGTGGCCGCCGAGCCTCGACGCTCAGGAGGGCTTGACGGCGTGCAGGTGGAGGCTGCCCTCGGAGTGGAAGGCGACGTAGGACTCCCAGTCCGGGAAGCAGTCCCCGGGCTCGAAGTCCGCTTCGTCGCCAGCTCCGCGCCGGTCGACGACGCGGGCCAGGCGGGTGCCTTCAAAGCCTGCCTCCTCGAACAGCGTCCCCCAGGCTTGGGGCGAGTGGACCGCTAGCTCGAGGCCGAGGGCATCCGCCCAGCTCGCGGTCCCGGGACGACCCTCGACCAGGTCCACGATGACCTCGGCCGCGCCGCCGGGCTTGAGGACCCGCAGCAGCTCCGAGATTGCACGGGGGAGGTCGGAGGCGTAGTACAGCGCTTCCATGGAGAATGCGATGTCGAAGCGGGCGTCGGGGAAGTCGAGCGCCTCGAAACTCCCGGTCTCATAGCGCGCGCGGATGCGCAGGCTCGAGAGCTCCTCGGCACGCGCCACCATCTCCGGGCTGGCGTCCACGCCGACGGCGCCCACACCCGGAGCGGACTCCGCCAGAAGGCGCGTGGCCCAGCCGGTTCCGCAGCCCAGATCGAGGATCTGGAATCCCGGGCGGATGAGGAGGCCCTCGATGACCTGGGCGGCGACGTCCCCGTGGGAGGTCTCCATGCGGTCCGCCCGGCCCGAGCGGGCCCACTCGTCGAAGGTGTCGGTCGTTTGGTTGGTGTTCATGGTGATGCGGGCCCCTCCTTGTAGCAGGTCTCCAGCAGCTCATCGAGCGGGGCGAGGGCGACTTCCCAGTCGTAGTGCTCCTCGACGAATGCGCGGGCTCGAAGCCCCAGAGCTCTCGCACGCTCCGGGTCGTCGACGAGGCCCGCCACCGCCTCCGCGATGCTCCGCGCGTCGTCGCGCACGAGGTAGTCGCGCCCGTCCTCGGCGGCGACCCCCTGGGTAGCCGCGCTCGTGCCCACGACGGGCAGGGCCGTCGCCATGGCCTCGAGCACCTTGTTCTGGATGCCGCGGGCGATGCGCAGCGGGGCCACGGCGATGCTGGCCCGTCGCAGCCACACGCCCGTGTCCTCGACGAATCCCGTCACTCTGACTCCGGGCTCGCGACCCAGGCGTGAGACCGCGGGCGTGGGGTGGGAGCCGACGATCGACAGGCGCACGTCGGGATGCTCGCGGCGCACGAGCGGCAGGACCTCGCGCACGAAGAACTCGCACCCCTCGACATTGGGGTAGTAGTTCATCACGCCGGTGAATACGAGGTGCCCAGGTTCGCCGCCGTCGGCGGCGGGATGGAAGCGGTCGAGGTCGACCCCGTTGCGCAGCACGAGGGAGCGAGCGTTGGGGATGCGCTCCTGGAAGAGGCGCTCCTCGAGAGGCGTGCAGAGCACGTTGCGATTGGCCAGGGGCGCCAAGCGACGCTC
This sequence comes from Planctomycetota bacterium, assembly GCA_030746555.1. Taxonomy (GTDB): domain Bacteria; phylum Planctomycetota; class UBA1135; order UBA1135. Next base: position 28,092 of record JASLMK010000041.1, read on the forward strand.
GAACTCGAGCAGGGTGCGGCCCTCGCGGCGATAGACCCAGCTCATGGGAAAGCGCTGCCGCTTCGCGTACTGCGTCCACTTGTCGGAGTCGAGCTCCGCGATGTGCATGACGCGAGGAAGCCGGGGGTGGGGGAGGAAGAAGGCGCCCATCGAGGAGGAGAAGGCATAGACCAGGTCGCTCGTGGCGGCGAGCCGGTCGACCTCGGCCTGCAGGGAGCGCGAGCCGTAGACACCCAGGGTCAGGGGCTTGCGGGTCGCGAGCAGGGGGAGCGAGAGCAGTTTCTTGCGTCGTTCGTCGTGCCGGATGGGCGTCGTCGGGATCCCGCACTCGGTGAGGTGGGCGGCCGCCGCGAAGTCGGTGTCGTCATGGGCGAAGGCCACGCAGTGCACCTCGTGGGCGCGGCTCATGCGCTCGATCATGTGCCAGGTCGTGATCTTGTCCCCGCGGTCGGGCGGGAAGGGCACGCGCTGGGATAGGAAGAGGACTCTCACGCCGCGCAGCCTAGCCCGGATGATTCATGAACACGCACACCAGACTTCGCAACCGGCCGTCTTCGACGGCCTCTCGGTCCCTGGCGGCGCTTTACGGAACCTGGCTTCCTCGACGACCCGTTCAGGGTCGCCTGCGTCGCCAGAACCCGCAAAGCACCACCCCGAACCGAGTTGCTGTGTCTCGTGCACGTCTTCATGAATAGCCGGTAGCTCGGCGGCCCTTCACCCCAGATCGGCCAAAGAGCCCGCTAGAAGGGCACGTCCTCGTGGGGGATGTCGATCCTCTGCGGTTCGTGCGGGGCGGTCGGAGCTGGCCGCGGGGCAAAGGGATCCAGGAGGCCTCGCCGGGAGACGTCGGAGAGCATGCCCATGTGAGCCAGGGCCTCGTGGACGCAATCGTCGGTGTCGGCGTGCACCAGCCGCGCGCCGCCGGGGACCCACTCGCAGTCGGGATCGGCGTGCGCGTCGGCGGCCAGCGGCAGCTCGCGCAGGAATGCGCGGTGGCGCGGCTGTGTCGCGCGGGGGTCGAGCAGGAAGACGCACCCGCGGTCGCTGACGCGGCGCATCAGGCGACCGAATCCCTGGCGAAACTTCGCCAGGGCACGGGGCATGTAGATGCGGCGGCGCTGTTCGCTCGAGCCGATGGCGGCGCACTGGGCGTGGTGGTAGCGGTCGGGGACGCCGTAGGGCAGGCGGGCGATCACGAGGTACTCGAGGGTCTCGCCGGGGAAGTCCGCTCCGTACCAGAACGTGTCGACGCCGAGCAGGACGGAGTCGACCCGGCGGCGGAACAGCTCCCCCAGCTCCTCCTTCGCCGAGCCCGGCATGTTCTGGTACCAGAACGGGATGTGGCGCGCGCGGAAGAAGCCCTCCAGGCGCGCCCCCACCCGCCTGACGTCGTCGGCATTGGTGAACAGCACCAGCACGCGACCGCGCGTGCGCTCGGCGAGGTGGGCGACGAAGCGCCGGATGTAGTCGAGGGCGGCGTCCTTCTCGTTGGGGGGAGGAGCGTCGCGCGGCACGCACACCAGGGCGCGAGAGTAGTCGAAGACCTCGGGCGAGCGCACCTTGCTCACGGGCCTGGGGGCGCGCTCCTCGTCCTCGCCGGGATGCTCGGTGCGATCCAGGCCGAGGTAGGACGACGCGGCTTCGAACCCGCCCTTGAGCCAAGTCGTGGCCGAGACGAACAGGCCCGTGGCGAGCTGGGGGTAGTAGAAGCGCCCGAGGTACTCGTCGGGGAGCAGGACGCGGGCGGCGAGGCGCACGGCGCCCCCCGGCTCCTCCTCGACGTCGTGGAAGGTCTGGGAGGAGAAGTGCGCCCGGCCGCCCTCCAGCGGCAGCCAGGCCTCCGCGTCGGCCAACAGGGCGTGGAGGTCCTCGCGGATGAGATCCAGCCGCCGCCGCAGGCGCGCCCGGCCGCGGGTGGGCACCTCGTCGAGGCGTTCGGAGAGGAGGGACAGCTCGGACTCCAGGCTGCTCCCCGTTCCGCTGAGGGCGCAGCGCGCGGCGATCAGGGTCTCACCCGCCTCCTGCTCGGCGTACTCGCGCAGGAGGGAGTGACGGTCGGCGGGTCGCCGCCCCCTCTGCTCGCCCGCGCGCCAGCGGACGAAGCCCTCGACCTCCACCGCCAGGGCGGCGACGGCGGCAGCGAAGGCGGAGCAGGCGTCCGTGCCCGAGCGCGCCGTTTGGGCGGCCCGGCTGCCGGGGGGGGCGTCTGTCTCCAGGCGGCCGAGCAGGCCCGGTCGCTCGCCACGGCCGCCCAGGCGGCGGACGAGCTCCTGGGCCGTCTCCAGGCTGAACACGTGGCTCCAGGTGGCCTGGGCCTGGCCGTGGAGGTGCTCGCACTCGTCGAAGACCACGTGGCGCAGAAACTCGGGCCGGGCCAGCATCAGGGAGTGGTTCGTGATCACCACGTGGCTGCGCTCGGCGCGGCGACGGGCGACCTCCGCGGCGCAGGTGCCCCGGTCGTCGGCATGGGTGCAGCAGCCGCCGCGGGCGCGCGACTGTCGGAGGAGGTCTGCTGCGGCCCGCCCGAAGGCGCGCCCGTCGGCGAGGGCCAATGGCTCGGTCAGGGGCAGGCGGTCGAGGTCTCCCTCGCCGTCGGTCACCGAGAACAGGGCCAGCCGCGTCCACGCCAGCCAGGACTCGGCGGTCGCGTCCTCGTCGGGAACCGCCAGCCGCAGGGCGCGCCAGCACAGGTAGTTCTCACGGCCCTTCAGCACACAAAAGCGCGCGGCCGACTCGACGCCGGCACGCCGCAACGCCTGCAGCGCTAGGGGCACCTCCCGGTCCATCGCCTGTTCCTGCAGGGCGCGCGTGTAGGTCGAGATCCCCGCGCGCAGGTCGTGGCGCCGGGCCCAAAGGGCGAGGGGCAACAGGTAGGCGAGGGTCTTGCCCGTGCCCGTGGGCGCGTTGACCAACAACAGGCGGGCGCCGTCGCCGCCGAGGGTCTCGGCGATGCGCTCGGCGATCTCGTGTTGGCTGGCGCGGAAGTTCTCGGCCGCCTCGGTGCCCGTGCGCTCGGCGAACAGGGCGGGGAGGTGCACACGAAAGAGGTCGTCGAGCAGGGCTCGGTCGGGCTTTGGGAACTCCAGCTCGCCCTCTACCTGGGGTGGGAGGGAGGCGAGTTCGCCCCAGCGTCGCGCCTCGAGGGCCCAGCGCGGCGAGAGCTCCTCGACGAGGTCGACCAGGGAGGGAGCCTCCGTCCAGGCGCCGGAGAGAGAGCCTTCGGCGAGGGCGGTTCCCAAGGGGAGCTCGCCGTCCATGTTGCCGCTCCACATGCCGGGGCGCTCGACCAAGGCCAGGGCGAGGGCGAGGCGGGCCGCCGCATCGGGATCGACGGCCTGCAGGTGCCACCAAGCGGCTCGGTAGCCGGCGGCGGCAAGTGCGAGGGTGCCCGAGTCCTGGCCCAGGAAGCGCCCGACGAGTTCGCGCAGGGCCGCCTGTAGGTGTTCGGGCCCGACCGCGCGGGTGGAGGGCAGGGTGGCCGTCACGCCCGGCGGACACAGGTCGGCGATCAGACCCTCGCGCCGACCTGCGAGCCGGCCGGGGAGGAGCAGCGCCGCCAGCTCGGTCAGGCCGACGCGTTGTGGCTGCGATGCACTCGGGGCGGCGAGGCGCCGCCACCAGGCGTCGAAGGACTCGCCGTCGTCGACGATCAGCGGGCGGTCGCCCAGGAAACCGACGAGCTCGGCGAAGGCCTCTTCGGCCCGCGGGCTCGCCTCGAGCTTGCGCGAGTCGACGCCGAACTCGCGCACCATGCGCGCAGTGGCCGCCCCCGTCTCCGCGCCCGTGGCCCTCGCCGGCGCCGTGGAGGGATCGCAGGTGCGGTCGAAGCGGTCCCAGCCTCGCCCCCCCGCTCCGCGGCGCACGGCCTGGATGCGGAACACACCGTCGATGGCCGTATCGGGGCCCGTGGACCACAGGACGCAGAGCGCCTGCGCATCTCCCTCTCCTGCCGCGTCCCAAGGCGTTCGGACAGGCTCCTCCCGCCGCGAGCTCATCTCGCCATCATAGCCGTCCCCGTGGGCGGGCACCCCCGAGCCGCGCCCGGATCAGGGCGCGTCGGCAGGCCGCTCTCCCCGGTAACCGCGAGCGCACTCGGGCCGTCCCTTCCCCCCCCGGAAGGTCGGGGAGAATCCGTTGTAAGTACCTTGTGAGGAAGTGATTACCGCGGTGCGATGCGGGCCGTACACGCCCCGGTTCCCCGCCGCCTACCCACCCGGGTCTCTTGACGGGGAGCCCGCTGCGGCCTCTATTCTCGCCCGTTCCCCGCTCCGTCCACCCCCAGCCCCCTCCAGTACCCCCCATGCCCAAGGCCCTGGTCATCGTCGAGTCGCCCACCAAGGCACGGACGATTTCCGCATTCCTCCCCGAGGGCTTCTCGGTCGAGGCGAGCGTCGGTCACGTGCGCGACCTTCCGACCTCCGCCGCCGAGGTGCCGGCCGCGATCAAGAAGGAGCCCTGGGGGCGGATGTGCATCAACGTCGACTCGGAGTTCGAGCCGACCTACGTCGTGCCGAGCTCCAAGAAGAAGCAGGTCGCGAAGCTGCGCAAGCTGCTCAAGGATGCGGACGTGCTCTACCTCGCGACCGATGAAGACCGCGAGGGCGAGTCGATCAGCTGGCACCTCGTCGAGGTGCTCGCGCCAAAGGTCCCTCAGAAGCGCCTCGTGTTCCACGAGATCACGCGCGAGGCGATCGAGGCGGCGCTGGAGAACCCGCGCGAGCTCGACGGTCGCCTAATCAAGGCGCAGGAGACGCGCCGCATCCTCGACCGCCTATACGGGTACGAGATCTCACCGGTCCTGTGGCGAAAGGTCGCTCCGCGCCTGTCGGCCGGGCGAGTGCAGTCGGTGACGATTCGGGTCATCGTCGAGCGCGAGCGCGAGCGCCAGCGCTTCAACAAGAGCACGTTCTGGGACATCGTGGCTTCGTTCCGAGGCGACTCTGGCCCTGCCTTCGAGACCGTCCTCGCCTCCCTCGGTGGTGAGCGCATCGCTCGGGGCAAGGACTTCGACTCGGGAACCGGTTTGTTGCGGGAGCAGGCCGGTTCCGGCCCCGGGGTCTGCCACCTCGACGAGGCGCGCGCCGCGGGGCTGGTCGATCGTCTGAAGGGCTCGGACTGGCGCGTCGAGCAGGTTGAGCGCAAGCCCTACTCCGACCGACCGGCGCCCCCCTTCACCACCAGCACCCTGCAACAGGAGGCGAACCGCAAGCTGCACCTCTCGGCGCGCGCGGCCATGCAGGTGGCGCAGCGTCTCTACGAGAACGGGTTCATCACCTACATGCGGACGGACTCGACCCTGCTCTCCGATCAGGCCGTGTCCCGCTCGCGCGAGACGATCGAGGAGCTCTACGGCAAGGACTTCCTGCCCGACAAGCCCCGCACCTACAAGGCCAAGGTCAAGAACGCGCAGGAGGCCCACGAGGCGATCCGGCCCTCGGCCGACTTCCACCTTCCCGAGGACCTGCGCGGCCAGGTGGGAGAGCGCGAGCTGAAGCTCTACGAGCTGATCTGGAAGCGGACCATGGCCTGCCAGATGGCCGATGCCCGCGGGCACAAGATGAAACTGAAGATCGGCGACGGCGAGGCCGTGTTCCAGGCATCGGGGAAGACCATCGACTTCCCCGGCTACCTGCGCGCCTACGTGGAGGGCGCCGACGACCCCGACGCGGAGCTCGCGGACAAGGAGACCGTGCTACCGGATGTTGCCGAGGGCCAGGCCGTCGAACTCGACGGTCTCGAGCCCAAGAGCCACACGACCCAGCCCCCGGCCCGGTACACCGAGGCCTCCTTGGTCAAGGAGCTCGAGGCGAAGGGCATCGGGCGGCCGAGCACCTACGCAACGATCATCGACACGATCCTGCAGCGCAAGTACGTCGTGAAGCAGGGCTCGGCCCTGGTACCGACCTTCGTGGCCTTCGCGGTTGTCAAGCTGATGGAGCAGCACTTCGAGGAGCTCGTGGACGTGCAGTTCACCGCGCGCATGGAGGACGACCTCGACGCGATCTCCCTGGGCGAGAAGGAGGCCCTGCCCTACCTACGCCGCTTCTACTTCGGCGAGGACGGCCACCAGGGCCTGAAGGACCTGCTGGAATCGGACATCGACGCCCGCGACGTCTGCACGCTGCCGCTGGGTGAGGACTCCAAGGGCCGGATGATCAACATCCGCGTCGGGAAGTACGGGCCGTATCTCGAGCGGGACGAAGAGCGGGCGACCATCCCCGTGGCGATCGCGCCCGACGAGCTCGACATCGCCAAGGCGGAGGACATCCTCGAGAAGGGATCCGGCCCGATCGAGCTCGGGATCGATCCTCAGACGCAGCGGAAGGTGTATTCCAAGACCGGTCGGTACGGCCCCTACGTCCAGCTCGGCGAGACCGACGAGGAGCCCAAGATGAAGTCGCTCCTGCCGGGCATGGAGATGGACACGGTGTCCCTCGAAGACGCCATGCGCCTGCTACGCCTTCCGCGCGAGGTCGGGCTCGACCCCGAGGATCAGGAGCCGGTCTTGACCGACTACGGCCGCTACGGGGCCTACCTCAAGCGCGGGACCGACACGCGCAGCCTCGACAAGGTGGAGGACATCTTCGACATCACCCTCGAGCTGGCCCTCGCCAAGTTGGCCGAGCCTCCCGCGCGCGGGGGGCGCCGGCGGGCCTCCAAGGTGATCAAGGAGCTCGGAGTCGATCCCGCGAGCGAGGCGCAGGTGCGCGTGCTCGCCGGTCCCTACGGGCCCTACGTGAGCGACGGTTCGACCAACGCATCGATTCCCAAGGGAGACGACCCCGAGGCGGTGAGCCTGGACCAGGCGATCGAGTTGATCCGGGCACGCGAGGCTTCGGGCAAGGGCAAGAAGCGCAAGAAGAAGGCCAAGAAGAAGACCGCGAAGAAGACCGAGAAGAAGCAGGTGACCAACGAGCCCGAGGATTGAGGGAGCGTCCGGCTCGACCGCGCACGCGGGAGCCCCTATCATGTTCCGCCCAAAATGGTGGTGTGGACGCAGGGGCGCACACGAATCGAAACCAGGGGACCAAGTTGATGGAGATCACCGAGATCGCAGTCGAAGGATACGAGCGCGTCGCACGCTGCCGGGACGAGGCCACCGACCTGCACGCGTTGATCGCCGTCCACGACACCACCCTGGGGCCGGCCTTGGGCGGATTGCGGATGTGGCCGTACGCCTCCGAGGACGAGGCGTTGTTCGACGTGCTGCGGCTCTCCAAGGGCATGACCTACAAGTCGGCCATCGCGGAGACCGGCTTGGGCGGCGGGAAGTCCGTCATCATCGGTGACCCCAAGCGGGACAAGAGCGAGGCCCTGTTCGAGGCGATGGGCCGCTTCGTCGAGGACTTCGGCGGGGAGTACATCACCGCGGAGGACATGAACATCGGCATCTCCGACTTGGAGTGTGTCCGCCGGGGCACGCGCTGGGTGACGGGGCTCTCGCGAGAATCTGGCAGCTCGGGCAACCCCAGCCCCTACACGGCCCTGGGCTGTGTGATCGGCCTGAAGGCGGTCCTCGAGGCGGCGTGTGGCAGCGAGAGCTTCGAGGGCAGGAAGGTCGTGATTCAGGGCGCCGGCGCCGTGGGCGGGCGTCTGGCGGTCATGCTCAAGGAGAAGGGCGCCGAGGTCGTGATCTGTGACATCGATACCGAGCGCACCGAACAGCTTCACAACGACCACGGATTCGAGCACGTCGACGACGAGGACCACCTCGATGTGGAGTGCGACGTGTACGCCCCGTGCGCGCGCGGGGCGGGAATCAACGACGAGACTGTCGACCGCCTACGCTGCAAGGCCGTCGCGGGCGCCGCGAACAACCAGTGCCTCGAGCCGCGCCACGCCGAGAGCCTGCGCCAGCGCGGTATCCTCTACGCTCCCGACTTCGTCCTCAACGCCGGCGGCATCATCAACGTCTCCGTCGAGCTGCTCGAAGGCGGCTACGACGAGGCGCGTGCCCTGGGGCGCATCGATCGGATCTACCCCAACCTCAAGCGAGTCTTCGAGATCTCCCGAAGCGAGCAGATCCCGACCAACGAGGCGGCCTTTCGCCTGGCCGAGGAGCGCCTCGCCGCCGGCCGCTAACCGGGCTACTCCTTGCGGAGGAAGTCCACGAGATCGCTCTCGAGCTCGTCGAGGCCGTACTCGTTGACGACCAGACAGCGGTAGACGATCTCGGCAAGGGCGTCGGGAGTGTTGGGGTTGAGGCTCTTGGGCGGCGGGTAGCTGAGGAAGTACGAGAGGCTCAGCCGCTCGACGTCCCCGCCCTGCTCGCGCCCGGCGAAGTCCCAGGGGACGTCGTCGAAGGGGAGCACGCCCGTGAGGATCTCATACAGCATGACGCCGATCGCCATCACGTCCGCCTTGCTGTCGCGCAGCAACAGCGGGTTGTAGTGCGGCGTCGTCGTGACGATGCCGCGCTCGTCGACGCGCATCGCAGGATCGATCATCAATACGCTGCCCGACGGCTTGATGACGACGTTCTCGGGCTTGAGGTCACCGTGGTAGTCGAGCTGGGTGCTCTGCTTGAGGCGCTGCAGGGAGCGCACGATGGTCAGGAACCAGTTCAAGCGGATGCCCTCGAGGGCGCGGATCTTCTCGCGCAGGGTCTTCCCGCGGGCGTACTCCAAGGCGACGATCGGGCGACCCTCGTGGGTGAAGACTTCGCGCACCTTCACTAGGTTGGGGCTCGAGGCCTGCTCGAGCAGGTCGCTCTCCGAGCGAATCAAGTCGTCTATCTCGTGGACGTCGAGGAAGTCGATGCGCACGCCGTCCTGACGGAAGAAGATCGCCTCGGCGGGGGTCTCGTCGGGGCTGATGCCGTCCGGCCGACGTTGGTCGGTGACCTCGAGGAAGCGCGTCACGTAGCGCCCGCCGCCGGCGACGTCGCCGACTTTCAGGGCGACCTTCTTGCCCTCTGCGTCCTCGGCCACGTAGACGAGCGCGAAGCCGCCGCGGGCCAAGAACTCGACCACTCGGTAGGAGCCGATGCGTTCGCCAATCTCGAGCTTGATCATGTGGGGGAGCGGTGGGCTGCTTCTCGATGTCGTGAGGTGGTGAGCGCGATCGCCTGGGGCGGCGTCCGCATGCCCACCCATCGAGACGGGTCCCCCTTCGCATTGAGGGTTTCGACCGCCATCGCTCCCCACTTCCGAGTTGGGGGACTGGAGCGGGGCATCCAATGCGGCGGGATTCCCCTGCCTGCGCCGGTGCCGGCCCACGGCGACGCGGGCGCAGGGCTAGGAGTGCGCAATCCTCCGCCGTGTCGGCGGGGAGGGCCGGGCCGCTTCAGACCCCGCCGCGGGACCCACCGGGAGGTGGCGTCGCCGACCCCGCCGTCTCCGTCTGCAGGGCCTCCAGGTCCACATCGAAGAGCCGGCAAGCGCCCTCGAGGGTCAGGATCCGGGCGGCCCCCTCCAGGAGCGGCCCGCTGCCCACGCACTCGGTTTCGGCGGTGTGCGGCGAGAAACGCCACGCGCGGCCGTGGCCGTCCACCAGGCCGAGCTCCTGCTGGTGGGCGTTGCGGACGCTGAAGAAGCGGCGCGAGGCGTCGCCCTGCTCGCGAAACTCGATCACGACGCCGACCACCGCGCCCTCGCAGACCACCTCCCAGGCGGCCGCCGGCCGGCACAGGGCCGGCTCACCGCGCACCACGCCCACGGGCGAGCGCTCGCTCACCTGAACGCAGGCAGCCAGGGCGAGACCGACGAGGAGGGCGAGGAGGCGCACGACTCCTCCCCTATCGGCTGCGCGGGGGCGGGGATGGGCATAGAATGGGCGTTCGTCTGGCCCGCAGCCCTCCTCGTGGCACGGCGAACCCCATCATGACCCAGACACTGGACAGCCACACCATCGAGTGCTGGCGCAAGGCCGGGAGGATCGCGGCGCGCTGCCGGGAGTGGGCCCGCGGGGCGATCCAGCCCGGCGTGACGGTGCGCAGCGTGCTGGAGGGTGTCGAGGCGCTGATGCGCGAGGACGGAGGGCAGCCCGGTTTCCCCGCCCAGTCCTCTCGCAATCAGGTCGCGGCCCACTACTGCTCGAGCCCGACCGACGAATTGTGCTACGAGTCCGGCGACTGCGTGAAGGTCGACATCGGCGTGCACGTGGACGGGTACGTGGCGGACACGGCGACCACCGTGGACCTCTCCCCCGACGGGCGCTGGGAGATGCTGATCAGCGCCTCCTCCGACGCCCTCGCCGCTGCCATCACCCTCGTCGAGCCCGACCTGCCCGTGGAGCGGATCGGGGCTGCCGTGGAGCGCACGATCACCGACGCGGGCTTCCAACCCGTGCGCAACCTGACCGGCCACGGCCTCGCGCGCTGGAAGGTCCACACGCCGCCGCAGATCCCCAACTACGGCGAGCGAGGAGGCGGGCGGCTGCAGGCCGGTTCGGTGATCGCCATCGAGCCGTTCAGCTGCACCGGTCGCGGGATCATCACCGAGCGCGGCCGCGCCGAGGTCTTCATGATGGTGCAACCCCCCAAACGGGCCAAGGGCCTCGATCGCGACCTGCTCAAGGCCATCGCCTCCTGGCGTGGGCTGCCCATCGCCCGGCGCTACTTCTCCGAGTTCGATCCGGCCGTCCTCGAGGACACGCTGTCCAAGCTCGCCCGCCAGGGGGCCCTGATGCGCTTCCCGCCCCTGACCGAGAGAGACGGTGTGATGGTGGCGCAGACCGAGCACACGCTCTTCCTCGGGCCGGACGGCGTAGAGGTCCTCACGGCGTGAGGATCGCCCTGGTCACCGGAGCGGACGAGCCGCTCTGCGCAGTGGCCTCCCACACGCTCGCGCTGCTGCCCCGCCTGCGCGAAGTGGCGCACGTGGACCGCTTCGTCGCCGACGATCAGCTAGAGCGCGCCGCCCCCCAAGACGGGGAATCGCCGCTCCCCGTCTCCGCGTTGCGACCGCGCGAGTTCGACCAGATCGTCTACCAGGTCGCCGACGAGCCGCGCTGCGCGTTCATGACCAAGCTCGTCCGGGCCGTAGGCGGCACGGTGGCCCTTTACGACTGGGCCCTGCCCGACCTGGCGGCAGCGGCGTTCCCGGCACTGGCGGCGGGGGGCTGGCGCGGGTGGGCGGTCGCCTTGCGGGAGGGCGGGCCGGCCCAGGCCACCGCGTGGCGTAGAGCGCGCCGGTCCGGCGAGCCGCCCGCCACCTTGACCCTCAACCGCTCGATCGTTCGCCACGCCGATGCGTTCCTGGTCCACTCCGAGGAGATCGGCCTGGCCGTGCGCACCGACCGCAACGCGCGCACCGCCCTGGCCGTCGTGCCCGGCGGCAGCGGGCGGGAAGGCGTCGATGAGGTGTGCCCTTGGGGCGAGGTCGCCCGCCGCTGGGTGGGCGCCCTTGCGACCTTCCCCCACGCACACAGCGCCGGCAGGCCCCTCGTCCGCCTCGCTCTGGAGGCTGCGTCTGGGCGCGGCGGCTGAGCGCCTCCCGCGAGCGCATCAGTCCAAGAGGTCGCGCAGGGCCTCGAGCTCGTTGAGGGCCTGCAGCGGCGTCATGTTCTGCACGTCGAGCTCGGCCAGGCGGCGCTCCGCGGGGCTGGGGCCGGACGCGAACAGGCTGAGCTGTCCCGAGCCGGGAGCGGACTGGGCCGACGCCTCCGCGCCCGAGGCGATGCGCGGCGCGAGGTGCTCGGCGTCGTCTTCGATGTCGGCCAGGATCGCCCGCGCCCGCTCGAGCACCCCGGCGGGCACGCCGGCGAGGCGTGCCACGTGGATTCCGTAGGAGCGATCGGTGCCGCCGTCGATGATCTTGTGCAGGAACAGGATCTCCTCCTCCCACTCCCGCACGGCGACGGTCTTGTTGCACACTCCGCGCAGTCGCTCGGAGAGGTCGGTCAGCTGGTGGTAGTGGGTCGCGAACATGGTCCGCGCGCCGACCTTCTCGTGGACGTGCTCGACGATCGCCCAGGCGAGGGCCAGGCCGTCGAACGTGCTCGTCCCGCGCCCGACCTCGTCCAACACCACCAGCGAGCGCTCCCCGGCGTTGTTGAGGATGTTGGCAATCTCGATCATCTCCACCATGAACGTGGACGCGCCGCGGCCGATGTCGTCGGCAGACCCGATGCGCGTGAAGATGCGGTCTACGATGCCGATGCGCGCCTTTGCGGCGGGGACGTGGGAACCGATCTGCGCCAGGAGCACGATCAGGGCCGTCTGTCGGATGTAGGTCGACTTGCCCGCCATGTTCGGCCCGGTGAGGATGGTCACCAGGGATCCTTCGCGGTCGAGGAGGCTGTCGTTGGGCACGAACGGCTCGCCGTCACACGCCAGCTCGATGACCGGGTGGCGGCCGTCGGTGATCTCGATCACCTCTGACTCGTCGATCTGCGGCGGCGCGTAGCGGTGGTCGGCGGAGTGCTGGGCGAGGGCCGCGAGCGCGTCGATCTCCGCCACGGCCCGGGCGGTCTCGAGGATGCGCCGAACCTCCGCCGCAACGGCCTCGCGCAGCTCGCAGAACAGGTCGTACTCGAGGTCCTTGGCGGTCTCCTCGGCCTTGAGCACCTCGGTCTCGAATTCCTTGAGCTCCGGGGTGATGTAGCGCTCGGCGGACTTGATCGTCTGCTTGCGGATGTAGTGCTCGGGGGCGCTCGAAACCTGTCCGCGCGGGACCTCGATGAAGTAGCCGAAGACCGAGTTGAACCCGATCTTCAGGCCACTGATGCCCGTGCGCTCGGCCTCCTCGGCCTGGAAGCGGGCCATCCAGCTCTTGCCGTCGCCCGCGATGCGCCGCAGGTCGTCGAGGCGCTTGGAGTGGCCGTCGCGGATCATGCCGCCCTCGCGCAGGCCGATCGGCGGCTCGTCGCTCAGGGTGGAACGGATCTCCCCGATCACGTCCTCGAGAGAGTCGAGCTCGTCGGTGAGCTTTGAGAGGGCGGCGGAGTAGACGCCCGCTAGGGCCGCCTTCAGCGGGCCGACCGGCTCGAGGGAGCCGGCGAGGCCGACCAGATCGCGCCCGTTGGCGCGGCCCGTGGAGGTCTTGGCGACGAGGCGCTCGATGTCGCGGATGCCGCCGAGTCGCGCGCGGGCGTCCTCGCGCAAGAAGGGCTGGTCGACGAGCTCGCTGACCCCCTGTTGGCGGCGCAGGATGGGAGCGACTTCGCTCAACGGCGAGAGCACCCAACCGCGCAGCATCCGGCTGCCCATGGGCGTGAGGGTTGCGTCGATCGTGGCCAACAGCGTCCCCTCCACGCGCCCCTCGCGCTGGGTTCGCACCAGCTCCAAGCAGGAGCGGGTGGCGCGGTCGAGGACCAAGAGGCCGGAGCTCTCGACGCGCTCCATGGCTCCGACGTGCTCGCAGGCGCCGCGTTGGGTCTCCTGGAGGTACTCGATCAGCGCTCCGGCGGCGGGGACGATGAGCGAGTCGTCGGCGACGCCGAAGCCCTCGAGCGTTGCGAGGCCGAAGTGCTTCTTGAGGGCTCTCAACGCCGTCTCGGGCTCGAATCGCCAGGGATCACGCTCGGTGAGGCCGCCGCCGAGCAGCCTGCGTACCCCTGCAGAGAGCTCGGGGTGGCGCTCGTCGGAGGCGGGTGACCACAGGAGCTCCGCGGGAGCGATGCGCCCGAGCTCGTCGGCCAACTCGGCCGCGGCGATCTCGGCCACCTGGAGGCGACCGGTGGACAGGTCGACCCAGGCGATGCCCGCAGCTTCACCGGCGAGGGCGATGGCAGCCAGGTAGTTGTTCTCGCGAGCGTCGAGGACGTCCTCCTCGGTGAGCGTTCCGGGCGTGACGACGCGCACGATGCCGCGTTCGACGATGCCGCGCGTGGTCCGCGGATCGCCGAGCTGCTCGCAGATCGCCACCTTGAAGCCCTTGCGGACCAGGCGCAGGAGGTACCCCTCCACCGACTTCACCGGCACGCCCGCCATGGCGTAGGCGCCCTCGCCCTTCGAGCGGGAGGTCAGGGTGATGGAGAGCTCGCGTGCCGCGACCTCGGCGTCCTCGTGGAAGAGCTCGTAGAAGTCCCCCATGCGGAAGAACAGCAGGGCGTCGGGCTGCTCCTTCTTGGCGCGCCAGAACTGCTCCATCATCGGAGTCGAGCCCTTGCCGCCAGAGGGCCGGGAGGGTTGCCCGGCGACGATCACGGTGTTCTTCGGCATGGCGCGGGGAGAGGATACGGCACAGGGGCGGATTTCGTGCCTCCCGGCGCCCTCGGCCCCCCGTTTTGGCCTGCTATCCTGGCCGCATGATCGTGAAGCTGTGGGCCTCGGCCGCCCGGCTGGCGGAACAGACTCCGCCCACCCGCAACCGCACGATCGACCTGCTGCGCGCGCTGTCGATCCTCGTCGTTGTGCTCGGCCACTGGCTGATGGCCGCCCCGTGGATGCAGGACGGCGTCGCCCGCGATGGCCATCTGCTGGTGGCCGCTCCCTGGTTCCGCTGGCTGACCTGGCTCGCCCAGGTGATGCCCGTCTTCTTCTTCGTTGGCGGCTTTTCCAACGGCGTCACCTGGGACGCTGCCCGCCGCGACGGCCGCGGCTACGCGGAGTGGCTCGACGCGCGCATGCGGCGCCTGATGCTGCCCGTGACCGGGCTGATCGGCTTCTGGGCCGTCGCCTGGGTGATCGCTTCCGTTGCGGGCGTCTCGCCCGCCAAGATCACGATCGCCTCGCGCATCGCCATGCTGCCGACCTGGTTCCTGGCCGTGTACTTCGCCGTGGTGATGCTCGCGCCGGTGATGCGGGAAGCCTGGCGACGGTTCGGCACCGCCACGATCGTCGTGCCGCTTCTCCTCGCCGCCCTAGGGGACGTGGCCTTCTTCGCGTGGGACGCCCGAGGAGCGGGCTGGCTGAACTATCTGTTCGTCTGGCTCGGCGTCCACCAGCTCGGATTCGTCTGGTTGGACCGTCACTGGCGCTCGCCCCGACAGCAATGGGCCCTCGTGCTCTGCGGCGCGATCTGCCTGCTCGTGATGACGAGGGCGGGCCCCTGGCCCGTCAGCCTGGTCGGCGTTCCAGGCGAGGACGTCAGCAACACGACGCCGCCGCACCTGCCACTGCTCGCTCTGGCGGCCATCCAGTTCGGCGTGGTGCGCCTGGCCGAGCCGGCCCTCGCTCGCCTCTTGGAGCGGCGCACTCCGTGGACGGCGACCGTGCTGACCAACGGGATGATCATGACCGTCTTCCTGTGGCACTCGACGGTCATGATGCTGGCGTTCGGCGCCGCTCTGCTCCTGGGAGGCCTGGGGCTGCAGAGCGAGCCGGCGAGCGGTGCCTGGTGGCTGGCACGCATCCCCTGGCTGGGGGTCTTCGGCCTCGGGCTGGCGGTCTTCGTTGCGCTGTTGGCCCGCTTCGAGCGCCCGGCTCCGGCGGCCTCGCCCGCGGCGGGGGCGGTCCGCCAGGTGGCGGGGAGCGCCCTGGCTTGCGGAGGGATCGCCGCCCTGGTGCTCACCGGCCTCGGCGGCGAAGGGGCCGTGGCCGGTGATCTGTGCGCCCTGGTCCTGCCCTTCGCGGGCGCACGCCTCGCGGGCTACAGCGGGCGTTGAACGAGACGTCGCGGAAGGATGGAGAACCGACGGCGCAGCGTCCGTACTCTCTGGAGAGGCGCCGTGCGGGGCGACTTGGAGATGAAAGGCGGCAGGGATAGCACTCTCTCGCGACGATGGGCCGGGCCGGGCGCGGCGGGCCTGGCCCTGGCGCTTTGCGCCTGCCGGTCGGTGGACGCCGCCGGAGGGGGCGAGCGCGCCTCCGGCGGCCATGCCACGCTCGTGGAGGCCGAGCATGACGTCTCGGTCCATCTGCAGCTCTCGGTCGTCGAGGTGCGACTCGTCGACGGCGTGCGGGAGGTCGAGGCACGCCTGACCCACCCCGGCCTCGGCCTCGCCTTCGAGTGGAGCGTCGCCTGGTTCGACCGCGCCGGCGAACCCCTCTATTCCCCATCGGCGCGTTGGCGCCGGCTGAGTCTCGGTGCGGGGGAGTCGGCGCAGATCCGTTTCTCGGCTCCCGCTGCCCCAGGAGAGAGCTGGCGCCTGCTGGCCCGGGCGGCCAAGGGCGGGAGGGCGCCGCGCTGAACGCTCGCGGCGAACCGGAGTCCACGCCGTGGACGGTCTACGTCTTGGTCTCCAGCCGCGCGGATCGCACCTACGTGGGGATCAGCACGGACCACGAGCGGCGCCTCGACCAGCACAACGGGCTCGCACCGGGGGGAGCGCGCTCCACTCGAGGGGGGCGGCCGTGGCGGATCGGCGCCACCTTCGGGCCGTTTTCAACTCGCTCCCAGGCCCTGCGCATCGAGGGGGAGATCAAGCGCCGCCGGGGGCGCGAGCGCCTGAGCTGGTCGCCACCCCGGCAACCCGCCGAGTAGGGCCCGTAGCGGGGGCGGGCTAGGCGGGCTCGCGCGTCCGATTCGGGGGAATCGCGTTCGGAGTGGGTTCATGGCCGGCTGAGGGGTGTCCGGGAGGACACGGCACCGAAGCGGACCTCCCGGGAGAAACCACAGAGAGCTACTTCGGACCCGTCTGCGCGGCGTCCGAGTCATCATGGCCGCGACCAGGCCCGCCGTCGTTGGGATGGCGATGGGCGGGCCCCTTCCTCGGAAGGCCGGCGGGAACTTGGGCCCGCCATCGCAGCAAATGGTGCTACGAGCCCGCCGGCCCGCGCCGGCGGGCTCCTTTCCTATCGGCTCCGATTGCGGCACCGGCTAGCCCGGGTTATTCATGAACACGCACACCAGACTTCGCAACCGGCCGTCTTCGACGGCCTCTCGGCCCCTGGCGGCGCTTTTCGGAACCTGGCTTCCTCGACGACCCGTTCAGGGTCGCCTGCGTCGCCAGAACCCGCAAAGC
>JASLMK010000042.1 GCA_030746555.1 Planctomycetota bacterium
TCGACCTGGCCGTGCGCGTACGCCGTGCAGGCGGGAAGGTGGCCGTCACCCGCGCCGTCGCCGACTGGGTGGCCGCCCGCGCCTTCCGCCCCGAGCACGGCGCCCGCGAGGTGCGCCACGTCATCCAGCGCGAGCTGGAGCCGCCGCTGGCGCGCTTGTTGCTCGCCGGCACCCTCGGCGACGATGACCTAGTCCGCGCCCGCGTCCGCGGCGACCGGGTCGCCTTCGCGGTCGAGCGCTAGTCCCGTCTCGGGAGGAGTCGAGGCCGCGCCGGGCCGCCGGACGGGCACGGAAGCGGCTCGCCCTCCTCGTGTTCGCCGGCGCAGAATCCCACCCTTCGCCCCCTCCTGCGGGGCGAGCAGAAACCAGCGGATCCGGTTCCTGCCGTGACCCGGTCTCGTCGCGGTACACCGTGGGGGGGGCCGGCGTGGGAGCGGCAGACCCGGGGTTTCCTGGGAAGTCCCACGCATCTTCCCTCGCTCCGAGACGAACCGTGGCGCACCCGGATCAGGCCGGACCGGCCCGCGCCGGGCCCGCGGTGAGCGCCAACCAGGCGCCCGCGACGGCCCCTGCCCCCGAGGCTGACAGGGCGTGCCCGCGGCTGTCCAGAGCGATGGTCCCCAGGCACCCGCACGGGGCATCGAGACGGGGTCCCGCCTTCACCGGGCGCGCGTCGACGAGGTCGGGTGCTGTTCGTAGATCGGGAGAAATCCGCCCCGCCGGCGTCGGGCGTGCGGAAGCAGGGATCGCAAGGGGGGCCGCCCGCCGGCGGCCCACAGACCCCAGGAGGTTCCCATGAGCCGTGTTCTGGCCCACACCGTCTGCCGTTCCCTAGAGGTCCTGATCGGTCTCTGCGCCGTACTCGCCGCGGGGGCGATCGATTCCCTCGGCATCCTCTGAGCCGGGCTTGCGGCCCGGTCGGAAACGCGGCGGGACGCCCGCCGCGCTCGCCGGCGCTGGACCGGGCGGCGAACAGCGGGGCGACAAGGTGCGAGGCGCGCGAGGCGGCCGATAGGATGGTCGACTCCGCGGGTCGCCGGTGAGGCAGGCTCGGGCCGGAGGGCCGGCTCGACCGCCGCGCCCGCGACCGACGCCGCAGCGATCCCCGCCCCACTCGTGCCGACCCATCACCCCCCCGGTCCCGCCGCGCGGGAACTGACCACGATCCGCCGCCTCGCGGGGCCGGTCGTCGTGACCCAGCTCGGCGGCATGCTGCTGGGCGTGGTCGACACGATGATGCTCGGCCACTTCAGCGTCGACGCCCTCAACGCGTCGGCCCTGGGCAGGATCTGGCTCTTCGGCACGCAGATGCTCGCCATGGGCATCCTGCTCGGCCTCGACCCGATCGTCAGCCAGAGCCACGGCGCCCGGAACCGGCGCCGCCTGGGCCTCGCGCTCCAGCACGGTCTGGCCCTGGCCTTGGTCCTCAGCGTGCCGATCGGCCTCTCCTGGCTGGGCACGGGCCGGGCCCTGGCGCTCTTCGGACAGGAACGGGAGCTGTGCGCTCTGGCCCAGAGCTACGCGGTGGTGCAGATCCCCGGGCTGCCGTTCTTCCTGTGCTTCTGGGTCCTGCGCTCCTGGCTCCAGGGGCGCGGGATCATGCGGCCGACGATGTGGGTGATGCTCGTCGCCAACCTGTTCAACGCCGCCGCCAACGGGCTTCTCATCCACGGCCTGGCGGGCTTCCCGCGCCTGGGGATCGTCGGGGCCGGGATCGCCACGACCGTGACCCAGGTGGCCATGGTCGCGACGCTCGTCGTGATCGTCCGGCGCCGGCGCCTCGGCCGGGGGACTCTCCTGGATTGGTCGGTGCACCGTCTGCGCTGGAGCGGCCTGCGCGAGATCCTCGGCCAGGGCCTGCCCGTCGCCACGCACTTCGGTCTGGAGGTGTGGGCCTTCCAGATCGCGACCCTGTGGGCGGGCCTCCTCGGGGAGACCGAGCTCGCCGGCCACGTGATCACCCTCAACCTGGCTTCGGTCTCCTTCATGATCCCCCTGGGGATCTCGATCGCCGCGGGGGCGCGGATCGGAAACCTCATAGGCGGCGCACGCTCCGCCCTGGCCCAGACTTCCGCCTGGGTCGCCCTGGCGGCGGGGGTCGCGGTGACCTCGGCCACGGCGGCGGTCTTCTACTTCGGGCGCGAGGTGCTCGGGCGCATCTACACCGACGACGCCGACGCCGTCATCGCCGCGGCCGCCGTCCTGCCGATCGCCGCCGCCTTCCAGCTCTTCGACGGCACCCAGGTCATCGGTGCCGGGATCCTGCGCGGGATGGGGCGCACGCTGCCGATCGCGGTGATGCACCTCGTCGCCTTCTACGCGGTCGGGCTGCCCGTGGCCTGGGTCCTCGCCTTCCGCCTCGACGGCGGCCTGGCCGGGATCTGGTGGGGCCTGTGCGCCGGCCTGGGGATCGTGGCCCTGACCCTGGTGGCCTGGATCTGGCGCCGCGGGCCGGCGACGGTCGGGGCGCTGGCGGCCGGGGACTGACGGACGCCTCGCGGGATCAGATCCCCCAGCCGCCGCTCACGTGGAGGTTGGAGCCGTTCACGTAGCGCGCCTCGTCGGAGAGGAAGAAGAGCGTCGCCGCGACGGCGTCGTCGACAGCGCCGATGTAGCCGGCGGGGATCTTCGGAGCCATCGCCTCCAGCTCCTCCGCCGGGGCCGATCCCGAGTCGATGAACCCCGGCGAGACGGCGTTGACCGTGATGCCGTGGGGGCCGAGGACCCGTGCGAGGCTGCGGGTCAGCATCAGCACGCCGGCCTTGGCGATGTAGTGGCCGGCGACGAAGGGCTGGGCCGACATGCGGTCGGCGTTGGCCATGGCGAAGCTCACGATGCGCCCGAAGCCGCGCTCGATCATGCCCGGGGCGACGAGACGAGCGAGGTAGAAGACCGGATGGAGGTTGTTGTCGAACATCTCGTTCCAGCCCTCGACGGTCTCCTCGAGCAGGGGCACGCGGTGGTAGGGACCGGCGCCGTTCACCAGGGCGTCGATCCCTCCCAGCTCCGCGGTCACGCGCCCGACGAGGTCGGCGCAGGCGGCGGGGTCGGAGACGTCGGCGCGGACCGTCAGCGAGCGGGCGCCGAGGGCCGCGAGGTCGGCCGCGGTACGCTCGGCGTCCGCATCGGCGCCGCGGTGGCAGGCGGCCACCGACCAGCCGTCCGCGGCCAACCGCAGGCCGACGGCACGACCGATCCCGCGCACGCCTCCGGTGATCAATACGACCCGCTCCATGGGCGCATCCTACCGCCCGCGCCGTGGCGGCGGCCCGCGGGTTTGCCCGCGCCCCCCGACCGCCGATATGCTCCTCCCCTGGCTCCCCCCCATGCCGCGCCCCTCCCCGCTCCTGTTCGCCGGTCTCCTCGCGGCCCTCTGCGGCCTCCGTACTCCCGCCGAGGGCGCGCGCTCCGACGTCCCCGCTCGCGCCGGCGAGACGACCCTCTCCTGGGCCGAAGTCGACCGGCTCCTGCTCGACCGCCACGCCCTCTCGGAGAACGGGCGCGAGGCGCTCTTGCACCTGATCAAATCGCGCCTGCTCGACGTGCTCGCCGTGGAGACCGGGCTCGAGGTCCCCTCGAGCGCCATCGACGCGCGCGTCGCGGAGTTCGAGCGCCAGGTGCGCGGCGACCCGCGCTTTCCCGGCGGCCTGGCGGACATGCTGGCCGCCGAGCGCATGTCCATGCGGACGTTCCGCGACTTCCTGCGCCTGGCGGTGGTGCAGGAAACCCTGGCGCGCCGGGCTCTGGGCATCCCCGAGGACGGACCGATCACCGGCGAGCAGCAGGAGATGTGGCTGGAGGGGGTGATCGCCGAGCGCGGCCTGGAGGAGCGGCCCGACCCCTGGGACGACGGCGTCGTCTGCCGCCTGGGCGAGATCACGATCACCCGCGACGAGTTCCTCGTCCACCTGCGCTCGCGCACCGACCCCGACGACGTGCGCGAGGGCTGCTACCAGCTCCTGCTGCGCAAGCGGCTGCTCGCGCGCATGCCAGACCTGTCCGCAGCGGCCCTCGAGAAGGCCGTCGAGGAGGAGCTCTCCCGGCGCCGCAACAAGGTGCGCGCCGACCCGCGCTACCAGGGAGTGGAGTACGAGCGCCTGCTCGCCGCCCAGGGGATCCGGGTCGCGGCCTGGCCGTCGGATCCGGCAGTGCAGGTCGCGGCGCTGGCGCGATCGTGGGTCGAACGCAGCTACACCGCCGACGACCTCAAGCGCGTCTACGCCGACGAGCGCGAGCACTTCGACGGCCTGTTCGGCGAGGCCGTCGAGACCTGGATCGTGTTCCTCAAGGCCGTGAAGTTCGCCAACGACCTCCAGCGGCGCAACTTCGAAGAGGCCCGCGCCCAGCTCGTGGAGGCCTCCGCGGGGCTCGACACCCACGCGGAGTTCGAGACCCTCGCCGCAGGTCTCTCCGAGGACGGGCCCTCCCGCGACCGCAAGGGCCTGCTCGGCTGGGTGACGCGCGAGGGGCCCCGGGTCCCCGCCGAGGCGCGGGCCGCCGTCTTCGGACACCTCGACGGCGCCCGCTTCGACCCCGGCGGCCCGACCGACGACCGCAGGCGCCTGGTGGGTCCGGTGCGCACGGCGAGCGGCTGCATGCTACTCTGGCTCGGCCGTCGCCGCCCCGCCCCCGCCTGGGAGACGATGGTCGTGCACGTACACACCGAGCTGCGACGACGCTTCATCGAGGAGTCGCTGCAGCGCGGCACGGTGGAGACCTGGTTGGACGGAGATTGAGCGCGCGATGTTGATCGGCAAGGTGGTCGGAAGCGTGGTCGCCACGCAGAAGGACGAGAAGCTCACGGACCGCAAGTTCCTGGTGGTGCACATGCACGACCACGAGAACCTGCCCAGGGAGCAGTACGTGGTGGCCGTCGACTCGGTGGGCGCCGGACCCGACGACATGGTGATGATCGCCACCGGCTCCAGCGCGCGCCAGACGGAGCTGACCGACGGCCGGCCCTGCGACGCGGTCGTGATGGCGATCGTCGATTCGTGGGACCTCGGCGGCGACAACGTCTACGAGAAGTGGGCCTGAGCCCGTTCGCATGACCGAGAGGGAGGAGATGGGATGTACTTGGCTCGAGTGACCGGGCGCGTCGTGGCCACGCGCCGCTACGCGGGAACAGAGGGTGTGGCCCTGCAGTGGATCCAGCCCGTCGACGAGCGGGGCGAGGACATGGGGGACGCCCTCGTAGCGAGCGCGGTCATCCCCAGCGGCCCGGGCGATCTGGTGTGCTTCGTGGACGGACGCGAGGGCGCCCTGGCCTGCCCGGAGACCTTCGTGCCCGTCGACGCCGCCATCGTGGGCTTCGTCGAGAGCGCCTCGGTCGGCGGAGCCGACATCGGCTGGGAGGGACGCTGATGTTCCTGGCGGACGTGGTGGGCACGGTCGTCAGCCCGGTCAAGGTCGGCGTCCTCGAGGGCGAGAAGCTGCTCGTCCTGCGTCCGGTCACCCCCGACGGCCGCCCGACGGCGCGCACCCGGGTGGGGATCGACCGCGCCCGGGCCGGAGTGGGCGACCGCGTCCTGGTGCTCGACGAGGGCAACGGGGCACGGCAGATCCTCGAGGCCCCCGATGCTCCGGTCAAGACCGTCGTCGTCGGCGTGGTCGACTACGTCGAGAGCGAGGGCAGCGTGACCTACGATCACCGGGAGCCGCAGGGAGCGACCGGGAGCGGCGCGGGAGAGGACCGGGGCGCATGAGCATCGAGCAGGCAGCGGAACGCCACGGCTGGTCTCCCGAGGAGGCGCGCCTGCGCAAGGCGATCTGCGAGATCGGCGCCCTGTGCTACCAGAAATCGTTCATCGTCGGCAGCGACGGGAACATCTCCGCCCGCCTGTCCGACGGGACGCTGTTGATCACGCCGGCGGGCGCCATGAAGGGCTTCCTGCAGCCCGAGCAGATGGCCCACGTCGACATGAACGGCGAGAGCGTGGACGGCGGCCCCCGGGGCTCGACCGAGACGGGCATCCACCTCGTCAGCTACGAGGAGCGCCCCGAGATGAAGGCCGTGCTGCACTGCCACCCACCCCACGCCGTGGCCATGACGATCGCCGGCGTCGACCTCCAGCAGCCGGTGATCCCCGAAATCATCGTCACCATCGGCGGCATCCCCACGGCCCCCTTCGGCACGCCGGGCACCCACGAGCTGCCCGAGACGATCCGCGAGATCGTGCGCTGCTCCGACACCTTGGTGATGCAGAACCACGGTTCGGTCACCTTGGGCGCGAACCTGCTCGACGCCTTCAAGAAGCTCGACATGCTCGAGCACACCGCCCGCATCCTGTGGCTGGCCCACACGGTCAAGGGCGACCTCGACCCCCTGCCGCCCGAGGCGGTCAGGAAGCTCCTCGACACGCGCAAGGCCCTGGGGGTGACCACGACCAACACCCTCGAGAACCGCTGCGCCCTGGGGGACCCGCCGGTCTGAGCGCGTCGGCCGCGGCTCGCGCGCCTCAGCCCGAGGGCACGAGGCCGCGGGCGACGGCCAGCTCGGCACCCAGCAGCGCCCCGCCTGCGGCGCCGCGGACGAGGTTGTGGGTCAGGGCGGTGAACTTCCAGTCGAGCACCGAGCAGGGGCGCAGGCGGCCGACGGTCGTACGCATCCCGCCGTCGAGCTCGACGTGCGACGCGGGTTGGGGCGCGTCGGGGGCGGGCTCGTAGCGCGTCGGGTGACGCGGCGCCGTCGGCAGGCCCGAGGACCCGGACCCGGCTCCGAACCCCTCCCAGGCCGCGATCAGCTCCTCGGCCCCGGCCTCGCGCCCGAGCTGGACGGACGCGCACAGGGTGTGCCCGTCGGTCACGGCGACGCGGGTACAGGTGGCCGAGAGGGCCAGGTCGTGGGGTTGCACGCCATCCTCGCCGCAGGCACCGAGGATGCGCGCGACCTCGCTCTCGACCTTCTCCTCCTCCCCGGCGATGTGGGGCAGCAGGTTGTCCTCGAGCGAGAGCCCCGTGCCCCCCACCAGGCCCGCGCCCGAGCGCGCCTGCATGGTGACCAACTGCACACGACGCAGGCCGAAGGCCTCGGCCAAGGGCGCCAGCGCCAAGACGAGGCCGGCGGTGGTGCAGTTGGGGTTGGCGACGATGGCGCCGGGGCCGAAGTCCTGACGCCCGACCAGCGCCAGGTGATCGGGGTTGACCTCCGCCACCAACAGCGGCACGGCCGGGTGCATGCGGTGGGTCGCGGCGTTGGAGAACACCCACGCGCCCGTCGCCGCGAGGGCGCGCTCGATCGGGCCGGCGACGTCCGCGTCGAGGGCTGAGAAGACCACCCGCGCCTCGAGCTCGGGGCTCGCCGGCCGCAGCTCCATGGTGGCGACGCGGGCCGGGAGGGTGTGGGGCAGGCTCCAGCGTACGGCTTCCCCGTAGGGGCGGCCGGTGGAAGCCGGCGACGCGGCCAGGGCGGCGAGCTCGAACCAGGGATGGTCCTCGAGCAGCGCCACCAGGCGCTGGCCCACGAGCCCGGTGGCTCCGAGCACGGCGGTGCGCAGGGGAGCGCGGGGACAGCACGAGGGGGACGGGGGAGGTGCCATGGAACCGGCACAGCCTAGCCCGGATGATTCATGAAGACGTGCACGAGACACAGCAACTCGGTTCGGGGCGGTGCCTTGCGGGTTCTGGCGACGCAGGCGACCCTGCACGGGTCGTCGAGGAGGCCAGGTTTTCGAAGAGCGCCGCCAGGTGCCGAGAGGCCGTCGAAGACGGCCGATGGCGAGGTCTGGTGTGGGTGTTCGTGAATGACCCGGGCTGGCAGACCTCCTCCCACGGTGGGCGCTCGGCGCAGCTTTCGACACTCGGGGACGACCTCGCACCGCGGTCCTTCACGGAGTCACGGTAGGACCCCGTCGTGTACGGCTCGACGAGGGAGCCTCCCTCTCAGGGCAGGAAGATCGCGAGCCTCTCCGAGAGGGCGTGGCAGGCCCACAGCGGCAGGCGCGCCCAGGTCCGCCGCAACAGGGCGGTCCTGGGGTTGGAGGGATGGAAGGAGGGCAGGGCGGCAGCGGCGTCGAGGAGTGCGTAGCAGTAGTGGAGCGGCGTCGCATCGAAACCCTGGTTGGCCTTGAACACGCAGGCCCCCGAGTCCTTGCGGCTGCGGCCGAGATCGAAGGTCCGGTAGCCGTGGCGGACGCCCCACTCCATGCAGGCGGCGATCAGGAAGGTCGTGGCGTGGAAGCGCCGGTTCGCCTCCGGCGTGGTGCCGATGTAGTACATCGCCAGCTCGTCGCGGTGCAGGAACGACAGGCTCACCGCGAGCAGCTCGTCACCGCGCCTGGCCGCGTGCAGGACGAAGGCATCGCCCAGCTCCGTCTCCAGGGCTTCCCACCAGCGCTCGGGCAGGCCCGGTGAGCCCAGGCTCCGCTTGCTCGAGAGGAACAGGCGGGCGAGATCCCCCCGCAGGTGGTGGCCCTCCTCCACCCACAGGCCGTCGCGCCCCACGGCCCGGCGCAAGGCCTTGCGCTCAGTCCGTGGGAAGGTGTTCAAGACCTCGTCGGCGCGCTCGGGCAGAGGCTTGCGGTAGGTGACGTACAGGTCCGAGGGGATCAGGTTCGCCAGGCCGAGGTCTTCGCGACAGCGCAGCTCGACGCGGCCTACCCCGGCTCTTGCCGCTTGCTCGAGGGCCTCCGCCACGAGCCGCTCGGAGATCCGCGGGCTCTCCGCCAGGGGGCCGCCGTAGACCCCCCACGGAGCGGAGATCCAGCTGCGCCCGCCCAGGACGCGCCGGCAGCTCGTGAGGGGCAGGACGCCGACGACGCGACCGTCCTCGAGGGCGACGAGATCCCGCGCTTGGGCCCCTAACGCGCCCTCGACCGCGCGCGACCAGCCCGAGAGGTGGAACAGGGCCGAGGAGGGGTGGGAGCGAACGAACTCGTCACGCTCCCGGTCGTCGCCCGCCCGGGAAGTCCTGATGACGAGTTCCCCCGGCCCGGCCTCGCCGGGAGCCGCCTCGCCCCGCGCTCCCCACGGATCCGGCCGCGCCGGCCGTCGGACTCCCGGCGCGGAGGGGTAGCACGGTTCCGGAGAGGAGGGATCGGGCGGGTAGGCGGGGTCGACGCGAATGTTCATGGGGCGGGGATGCCCCAGAGCGCATCCGGGCTACGGGATCCGGCCGGCGGCAGCGGACCCCCGCCCGCGTGGATCGCCGCGATCCCTCGGCCGTCATCGACAGCCGCCCCCTCGGGGCTGAAGCGCCGCTTCTCAAACGAGCGGCGCTCGGCCCTCCCACTTCAGGGCGTCCGCCCGCCGGGCGCACTCAATGCGGGCTCACCGAGGAGCGGAACCCCGCCGGCTTGAGGGCCAAGAGGGAGCAGTCGACCCGATCGAGCACGCGCTCGGCGGTCGAGCCCAGAGAGCGCCCGGGGAGGTCGGGGGTCGAGACCGTGCCCATCACCAGCAGGTCCGGATCGAGGTGGTCGACCGCCTCGCGGATCACCCCGGCGGGACGACCCGTCCCGAAGAGCACGTCGTGCTCCACCCCCGGCGCCGGACCCGCGGCGACCCCGGCGCGGATGTGCTCGCCCGCCCCGGCGCGCAGGCCGTCACGGTGGGCCTCGAAGGCCTCCGCGCCCAGTTCCTCCCGCCGTTCGCGCAGGTCGAGGGGTGTGCTCCAGGCGTGGACGACGGTCAGCTGGCACTCCCCGCGGCCGGCGACCCAGGCCGCCGCGTCCACGACCTCGTCGGCCACGGGGCTGAGGTCGCTGGCGGCGAGCACGCAGCGGTGGACGAGGTCGTGGCCGGGCTTGACCGCCCAGACCGGACAGGGGCACTTGCGCAGGAGCTTGACCGCCACCGTCCCCAGGGCGCGCCCGTCGGCGGCGGGCTCGTTGCGCTTGCCGACGACGACGAGATCGACCTCCCCGCCCAGGGCCCTGCGCGTGGCGTCCAGCCAGGCGCGCTCGGTCGTGACCTCCAGCTCGGCGGGCACGCCCAGACGGCGGGCCTCGGCGAGGGCCCGGCCCAGGGCCGCCGCCCCGCGCCGGTCGGGCCGCTCGAGACCGACCGGCCGCTGGACCCCCTTCGAGTCGCGGTAGCGCGGCCGGAACACCGAGTGCAGAAAGGTGACCGAGCCGCCCACCGAGCCCGCCAGCCAGAGCGCTTGCTCGACCGCGTTCCAGCTCCCCGGCGAGACCGCGTCGCCAGCCAGCTCGAGGCCGACGAGGATGCGCTGGCAGCGGTCCATGTGCGCTCAGACGCGGCGCGGCGCACCCGACCCGGCGGCCTCGATGGCGGCGCGCCGTTCCTCGTAGCCCTCCCGCCCCATCAGGGCGTAGGCCGCGACCTTGCCCGCCTCGACGCCCGGCTGGTCGAAGGCGTCCACGTCGTAGTGCTCCCCCATGACCGCCACCGCCAGCTCCATCAGGAACAGGTACTGGCCGACGCTGTGGGCGTCGACGGTTGGGAAGAGCACGCTCACGCTGGGGCGCGAGGCCTCGCGCAGGGCGACGCGCGTGCCGTCCCGCTCGGCCGCGAACAGCTCCCCCAGCCCGCGGCCGCCGAGGTAGTCGAGGGCCTCCAGCCCCGCAGGGACGGCGGGGATCGTGACCTCCCTGTGAGGGCGCTCCACGCACAGGAGCGTGAACCACTTGTCGTGCGGTCCCTCGACGTACAGCTGCACCTGACTGTGCTGGTCGGTCACCCCCACCGCCCGCACGGGGGTCGGGCCGGCGAAGCACTCCTGCCCGCCGCGGCTCACACGCTTGCCGATCGACTCGGCCAGGAGCTGGGCGTACCAGTCGCCCAGGTTCCGCAGGCGATGGCTGTAGGCGAAGGTGACCGAGATCGGCTTGTTCGCCCGCGCCTGCATCCACCACTGCAGGGCGGCGTAGACCAGGGCAGGGTTCTCTCCGAGGCGCTCGCTCTCGCAGCGACGCGCCATGGCCGCCGCGCCGGCCGCGAGGGACTCGATGTCCACTCCGACCAGGGCGGAGGAGAGCAGACCCACCGGCGAGAGCACGCTGAAGCGGCCGCCGACGCCCTCGGGAACGACGAACGAAGCGTAGCCCTCGCGCTCGACGACCTCCCGCAGGACGCCCTTCTCGGCGTCGGTCGTGATGACGACGTGCTCGCGGTGGCCCTCCTCCCCCAACCGCTCCACCAACAGGTCGCGGAAGATCAGGAACTGGCTCATCGTCTCCGCCGTGCCGCCGGACTTGCTGATCACGTTGAACAGGGTCCGGGACGGGTCGAAGCGCTCCATCCACTCGCCGATCAGGTCCGGATCGACGTTGTCGAGCACGAACAGGCGCGGCAGCCCGTCGGGCGGACAGAGGTTGTGGAACGGGCCCTGGAGGGCGGTGAACAGGGCCGTGTTCCCCAGGGCCGAGCCGCCGATGCCGAGCACGACCACGTTCTGGAAGCGCCCGGCCACCGAGGCGGCGTACTCGCCGATGCGCCCGCGGACCTCGTGCGCGTCGGGCAGGCCGAGCCAGCACAGGTCGCGCTCGCGGCGGGCGAGCACCCCCCGCAGGGCCGCGGCCGAGGGGGCGGCCAAGGCGTCGAGGTCGGCCTCGGTGATGCCGTGTTCGGGGCCGACGGCGTCGGCCAGGGCGCAGGTGTAGTCCAGCTGCACGGATTCCATGGGCAGGCGGGGCTCGGAGTCGGGGGGGTCGGGAGCGGCGCGCTCAGTCCCGGGCGCGCAGGACGAGGTACACGAGGGTCAGCACGGCCTGCAGGGCGGCGGCGACGTAGGTCATGGCCGCGGCACCGAGGACCTTCTCGACCCCCAGGGCCTCCTCCTGGGTCTGGACGATGCCGCTGGAAGCCAGCACGGCCTTGGCGCGGTTGCTCGCGTTGAATTCGACCGGCAGGGTCACCAGCTGGAACACGACCGTGCAGGCGAAGGCGGCGATGGCGATCCAGATCAGGCTGGGGATGGCGGCGAAGTAGGCCACCATCAAGAGCGGCATCCAAAGCTGGGAGCCGAGCATCGTCACCGGCACGAGCTTGCTGCGCAGGCCGAGGGGAACGTAGCCCGCCACGTCCTGGATCGCGTGGCCGGCCTCGTGGGCCCCGACGGCGATCGAGGAGATCGAGCGCCCGTCGTGGACCTCGGGCGAGAGGCGCAGGGTCTTCGTGCGCGGATCGTAGTGGTCGGAGAGGAACCCCCGGTGGCGCTCGATGGTGACCTCCGCCCCGCCGGCGCGGGCGACGGCGGCGGCGGCTTGGGCGCCGGTCATTCCCGAGCGCACGCCCACCTTCTCGTAGCGGCGGAAGACGGTCTTCACGCGCAGGGAGGCCCAGATGGCGGGGAGGGCGAAGACGGTGGTGATGATCAGGTATTCGAAGTACATGGGCGGGCTTCCTTCTCGGTCGAATCGGCGAGCCCCTCCTATACGGTCTGGACCGGCCGGATGAGAGCCCTTCTCCCCGGACTTGGGCCGCGAGGGCGCCCTGCGGGGGTCCTGGGGGTTCCCTCCGGGCCGCAACCTCTACTATCATGCCGGGTAATCCACGAGCTCGGGCGCCCACGCCCGGGACCGGTCATGAGCGAGAACAACGGGCTGCTGAAGATCGGGGACTTCGCCGAGGCGGCGAACACCAACCTGCGCACCCTGCGCTACTACGAGGAGCTGGGGCTGTTGACCCCGGCCTCGCGCAGCGCGGGCGGTTTCCGCTACTACCGCCCCACCGACGTCCACCGCGTGCTCCTGATCCGCAGCCTGCAGGAGCTGGGACTGCACCTCGACCGCATCCGAGACCTGATGGGCTCGCGGGAAGCCCTGGAGGGCCGCCGGGAGCTCCTCGAGCGCACCCGCCGGGCCCTCGGGGAGCACCTCGAACTGCTGGAGAAGCGTCGGCGCGTGCTCGACGAGCAGAGTGGGAGCGTCCGTTCGGCCTTGGACAAGCTCGACGCCTGCGACGGCTGCGAGCACTCTCCCGGCCCGGAGAACAACTACTGCGAGCCCTGCACGAGGACCGGGACGGCGCTCCCCGACCTCTTGAGCGCCCTGTTCTGATTTTCGGCACCCGGGCTTGCCCACCGGTCCTCTCTCGCCCACAGGCCCCAAGGAGCGCGGCGATCCTGCCGATGGAAGGCGGATCGGGCGACCCTCGACCCCATGAGCCAGCAAGACCACACCGCCACCTACGAGGTCCGCATCCGCGGCCTGTTCCGTCGGCGCCACGTCGTCTGTGGCCCCGACGGCGAGTTGGGGGTCGTGCGCCTGCGGCGCAACCGCTGGGGCATGGTCGCCGGCGGGAGCTACCGGCCCACCGAGGGCGAAGTGCTCCTCTTCCGCCGCGACCCCGGGATCCTGCGCAGCCAGTTCTCCCTGTGGACCGAGGGCCGCGAGTGGTTGGGCGCCTCCCTGCGCTGGAGCTTCGCCGCCCGGGAGATCTCGATCTCGACCGGCGGGCGGCCCTTCCGCGTCGTGCCCATGCCCGGCCTGCGCCGCGGCTGGCGCCTGGTCGCCCCCAAGACCGGCGAGGTGGCCCGCATCCACGCCCCCCTGTTCCGTCGCCGCATCACCATCGAGGTCGGGCGCCGGCTGGACTTCGAGCTCTTGCTCTTCGCCTACTTCCTCGCCGCCCAGATCATGAGGGAGTCGGTCTGGCCCGGCCCCCAGCCGGAGGGATCGCCTTCGGCTCTCGCCGCAACCGGGCGTTCCTGATCCGTGGCGAGCCCCGATCGCCTGCCCTCCTGGCGCCGTTTTGAGGGAAGACTCGGCCCCCGGGAGCGTCCACGACTCCGTCGGGGCCGGGGACCGGTCCCGATCCGTACAATCTGCCCCGTGGTGCCTCGCGCACGCGCCTCACGCCCCCTGAACGCCTCCTGAGCATCCTGAGCCTCGCCCGCCCACGGGCGCGCCCTCCTCCACCCCCTGACTGCCGATGAAACCCCTCCTCGTCCTCGTGCTCGTGGGCCTCGCCGCCGGCGCCCTCTTCTTCGCCCTCAACATCACGGGAGACGACGGTGGCGGCACGGCGCTCGGGCTGGGTCCCAAGGCGGTCGAGCCCGCGGTGGAGGCCTCGCGCCCGGGCGACGCCGAGCTGCGCGGCCCCGACGCCGGCAGCGGACGGGACATCGCGGCTCCCGCCGCCGTCGGCGATGCGCCCGACGCGCGGGCGGTCCTGACCGAGGGCTTCGAGAACGAGCTCGTCGGCAGGGTGCAGGACGAGAACGGCAGTGCGGTCGTCGGGGCCACGGTGACCCTCGGCAAGGCCTCCCTCTCGACGATGGTGTTCGTGAACGACCCGGTGGACCGCTCCGGCGAGCGGCACGCGAAGACCGGCGCACAGGGGGGCTTCAGCTTCACCGGCGTGGAGCCCTTCGACAGCTACGCCCTCACTGTCAAGCACGCCGACTACTCCAAGGCCGAGGTCGGCGGCGTGCGGGTCGGCGCCGAGGGACGCTTCGAGCAAGCGCCGATCATCATGAAGGGCGGAGTCAGCCTGCGCGGCTACGTCCGCGACGTGACCGGCGGAGCGATCCCCGACGCGACGCTGCACCTCGACAGCATGTTCTACGCGCTCAACGAAGCCGTCGAGCACGACCACACGGCGACGACCGACGCGTCGGGCTACTACGAGTTCTCCAACCTCGACGGGGGCAAGAAGGCGCTGAGCGTCTCCGCCGAGGGCTTCGGCAACGCCTTCATCAACGGGCTCTCCTTCGACTCGGGCAAGCCCGCCTTCGAGCGCGACGTGACCCTCGAGGTGGCCGAGATGATCTGCGGCCGCGTCTTCGACCTGACCCAGACCCCGATCGAGGGGGCAAGCGTCGCGGCGATCGCCTACTCCAACAGTACCCAGCAGTGCCGCGACGCGGCGGTCACCGACGCGAACGGGGAGTTCTGCCTGCGGTCCCTCAACGCCGGCAAGTACACGCTCGCGGTGAAGAAGCCCGGCTTCAAGGCGATCAACAACGTGCGCGCCGACACCGGTTCGATCAATGTGGTGATCGAGATGTCGCCCCAGGCCAGCGTGTCGGGGACGGTCCTCGCCCTCGCCTCGGGCGAGCCGGTCACCAACTTCACCTGCGTCCTGCGCCAGACCTACGAAAACCACCCGGCCACGAGCCAGACCAAGGTGCGGCGTGACTTCCGTAGCCGCGACGGCTCCTACCGCCTCAACGACGTTCCGCCGGGCAACTACGTCGTCGAGGCGCGCGCGCGGGGCTTCGCCAACTCCTTCTCCGACCCCTTCCGGGTGGATCAGGGCGGCGTGGTCACGGGGGTGACCGTGCGCATGACTTCCGGCGGCTCGATCAGCGGCGTCGTCGTCGACGGGTCGGGGAACCCGGTCGCCCGCGCCCGGATCACGACCCACGACAACACTTGGACCGACAGCGAGTTCGACCGGATGATGGGCGACATGATGCCCACCAACGCCTCCAAGGCGCAGGCGACCACGAAGGCGGACGGCTCGTTCACCCTGGAGAACCTCAAGCCGGAGACCTACCAGATCCGCATCAAGTCGGGAGCCCACTGCGAGCTCATCAAGCAGGACATCCTCGTGAGCGAGGGCGGCGACACCTCGGTCGGGAACCTCGACCTGATCGACGGCGGGACGATCTCGGGTGTCGTGCTCGACGCAACCGGACGGGCGGTCGCCGGCTCGCGGGTCGACCTGCGGGTGAACGGCCGCACCAACGGCATCCCGCGCTTCTACCAGACGAGCACCAACGCCTCGGGGAAGTACGTCCTCGCCAACGTCTTCCCCGGCAGCTATCGCCTGAACGCGATGCCCCCGCGCGCCGGGCGCGGCGGCGGCGGCGACTTCCTGCTGGACATGGGCGACCTCCAGCAGAACCAGAAGACCGTCACCGTCGTCGACGGCAAGCCGCTCACGATCGAGCTCAAGATCGGCGGGAACTGAGCGCGCGGGACACGGCGAGGCCTTCGTCGGGCGGCCTGGGACGGCCGCCGGAGCGGGCCTATGCTGGGACCGCCATGGACGCTACGCGCTTCCCGCCGACCCCCTCCCCATCGGAGACCGAGCTCCCGACGGCGTCCCCCGCCCCCGTGTCCGTCGAGGTCTGGGAGGCCGAGCTGTCCTCGGCCCTCGGCCGGCCGGTGCGCGTGCGCTACGGGCGCTCGCGCTCGGCGCCGGTCGTGGCCCGCGAGCCCACCGCCCGCGAGCTACGCACCGACCGCGCCCTTTCCGGCGGCCGGGTCGTGCGCCTGCACGGTCTGTTCGCCCACACCCCGCCGGAGGTACGCGCGGCCCTGGGTCTGTGGCTGCGCGCCGGGCGCCGTGCCCGGCGGGCCTGCCGTGAGCTGGACGCCTGGCTGGACGCCGCCCTGGCCGCCGAGGGCGAGGCTCCCTCGCGCGCGGTGCGCCTGCGGCCGGTCGGTGAGCACCACGACCTCTCCCCGCTCCTCGCCGAGCTCGTAGCCGAGTGCTTCCCCGAGAGCTTCGGTCCCCAACTTCCCAGTCCCCGGGTGACCTGGGGTCGGCGCGCGCGCAGCACCTCGCGCGGCCGGTTGATCCTGGGCAGCTTCCAGCCGCGCACGCGCCTGGTCCGCGTCCATCCGGTCCTCGACCAGGAGGCGGTCCCGCGCTGGTTCGTCCGGACGGTGCTGCACCACGAGCTCCTGCACGCGGTCCTGCCCGGCGAGCGAACCGGGGGACGGCGCCGTCACCACGGGCCCGAGTTCCGACGCCGCGAGCGGGCCTACGTCGACTTCGAACGCTCCCGAGCCTGGGAGGCGGCCCACGTCGGCGCCCTCGTGCGCTCGGCGCGCTCCGGCAAGCCCCTCGGGCGCCGCATCCTGGCGCTCACGCGCCGCCAGCGGGGCTAGCGCGGACGCGCCCCCGTCAGGCAGGTCCCCAGCACGTTGCCGCCCATGGCTTCGAGGTCGTTGAGGGTCTGCTCGACGAAGGGGCGGGGCGTGGACTCGAGGCGCACGACGAGCACGATCCCGTCGGCGATGGCGCCGAGCAGGCTGGCATCGCTGATCGACATGGCAGCGGGAGTGTCGATCAGGACGTAGGAGTAGCGCTGCTTGAGGGAGTTCAGCACCGTGCGCATGCGGTCGGAGCCCAACAGCTTCGACGGATTCCCGGGCAGCGTGCCCGAGCCCATCAAGGCGACCTGGTCGATCGAGGTCGGGCGGATCGCCGCGTCGATGGCGCAGGCGCCGCGCAGGACGTCGGCGAGGCCCTGGCAGCGGGTGACGCCGAGGTAGTCCTCGACCGCCGGCGCGTGCAGGTCGCCGTCGATGACGAGCACCTGGATCCCGGGCAGCTCGGCGAGGGCGATCGCGAGGTTGAGGGTCGAGACGGTCTTGCCCTCCCCCTCTACGGCGCTGGTCAACACCACCGTGCGTGGGGCGCCGTCGGGGTTGAGGGCGATGATCGAGTTGCGCAGGCTGCGGAACTGCTCGGCGATCGGCCCGCGCGGCTCGCCGATCATCTGGATCTCCTCGCGCCGCACCGGCGTCGAGCGCGCCTCGTCGGGGTCCGCCCTCCCCAGCAAGCCCGCCGCGCTCGGCTCCGGCGCCTGGGGCTCGGGCTCGGGGGCGCGGCCTCGCTCGTCGGCGGAAGGGGTCTCGGTGGTCTCGGGGGTCTCGGCCATGGAAGCGCTCGGAGAGGAAGGGCTCGGAAGCGGGAGGCCCCATCTTGCTGATCGCGGGCCGCGGTGGAAGGGGCAAGGCCGAACCCCGTCGCCCGACGGCACCGGAGCTCAGGGCAAGCGGCGCTCCAAGGTGGACAGGAGCGTGGCGCGCGGCAGGCGCGGCGGCGGCCAGGACGGGGCCGCCAGGCGACCGTGCAGCGGGTGGGTGGGATCGACGGTCGCCCGCCGGACGGTGCCGACGAAGCGCAGGAGGAGGTCGTCCCGGCGAACCTCCGCCAGGCGGCGGGCGGCGGCGTCGAGGGCCCGCGCCAGAGCCTCGGCGGCGGCCGGGTCGGCGGGCTCGGCGCCGGCGGCGGGGTCGAGGGCCTCCAAGCGCGCCAGCAGGAGCTTCCTGGCGCTCGAGCCGCGCGGCCCGGCGCCGAGCTCTCCCAACAGGAGCAGGTCGCCGGGGGGGAAGGCTGCGCCCGCAGCGGCCCGCGCCGCCAGCTGCTCGAACAGCCGCACCTCCCGGGACGGGGCGAGGCAGCCCGCTTGAAGGGCCAGTCCCATCAGGAGCGTCTCGGACGCTCGATCGCCTTCCTCGCCCGCCGCGCCCTGGGCCGGCCGGAGCAGGCGCGCCACGCTCGTCGCCCCCTCGCGCTCGACCCGCCGGGAGAGGACGCGCACCCAGTCGTCTCGTCCCGAGGCTGCGTCGGGGTCGGCCAGGCCGGCGAGCAGCAGGGCGACGGCCTCCGCCGCGCGCCCCGCCCTCGCCAGGGCGTCGAAGCGCAGGGGTGCGGGCGCGGCCGAGTCGTCGGGATCGACGCCGCCGACGGCCGCCGCGAGGCCGGCGACCTCGTCGCGGGCTCCTTGCTCCCCGGCCCAGGCCCACAGGCGAGCGAGCCCGGCGATCCTCAGGGTCCGCGGCGGGCGCGTCAGGCCGCCCAGGACGCGCAGGGCTGCCAGACGCACCGGCGCGGGAGACTCGGGGGCTTCGGCGACCTCGGCGACCTGCTGGGCGAGGGCGTCCGCCAGGATGCTGCGACCTTCGAGGGCCGCCAGGCGCACCCAGGTCCGCGCCTCGTCCGCCCGATCCCAGCCGACCAGGAGCAGGGGCGCCAGGTCCTCCCCGAGGGGCGAGAGGGAGCCGGCGCGAGCGAGGGCGCGGGCGATGCGCTCGGCACGGAGGCGCCCGGCGTCGTCGCCGCGCCGCAGGCCGGCGTCCGCCGCGGCGATCAGGCGCTCGCGGCCCTCGGTCGAGCACAACACCGGCGCGATCCGTCCGCGGGCGGCGGCCGACAGCAGGCCGTCGAGGGCCGCCGGATCGTCGCGCTCGAACCACGAACGCTCGAGCCAGGCGAGGGCCGCGGGCCAGCCGCTCTCGGCCAGGGCCCGCGCCGCGGACGGGGCGTCGGGGCCGCCGCGCTGCACCGCGGCGCACCAGGCGAGCAGGAGGTCCGAGCCCGCCTCCCGCGCGGCGCCGCGCGGGGCCAGCAGGACGAAGGCCCCCGGCCCGGGGGCGTCGCCGTCCCAGTCCCCTACACCAAAGAGGGAGAGGCGATCGGCGTGGGCCAACTCGGCCAGGAGGCCGGCGGCCGTGTCCGTCCAGCCCGCGAGGGCCCGCTCGGCGCGGCCCGCCAGGCGCGGGTCTACGACCAGGGGCGCGCCCAGCTCTCCCAGGCACGCGAGCCGACCGGCCAGGCGCGGCACGGCGTCGGGGCCCGGGGCGATCTCGAAGCGGTGCTCGCCCGTGCCCGCCAGCACGCCGAGCACCTTCCCGCGGGCCGCGCGCCGCTCCGACGCCCGCGGGCACCAGGCGGAGACCAGCTCGGCGATCACCCCCGACCCCAGCACCGCGAGGGAGGCGTCCTCCTCCACGGCGAGCAGGACCGCCAGGGCGAGGTGGCGCCCGTCGGCGGCGAGGGCGTCGCCCAGCCTTCGCACGAGCTCGACATCCCCCTCCACCGCGGCCCGCGCCAGTTCGGCGTAGTCCTCTCGGCGCAGGTGCACGGCCAGCCAGCGCTGGGCCCGATCGCGCTCGGCGGCGGCGGGGGCGGACAGGCGCCCCAGCCACGCCCGCGCACCGTCCGTCGCGGGCGCGGCGGCGCTGGGAGACGGGGCCGTCCCCTCCCAGGCGAGGGCGCCGGCGCACAGACAGGTCGCGAGGAGCCGCATGATCGACGCGGGCGATCCTACCCGCCGCCTCGGTCCGACTGATAGGCTCTGCGCCGCGGGTGCGCTCCCGCGGCACGCATGTTCAGGAAGCTGTTGATCGCCAACCGCGGAGAGGTCGCCGTGCGCGTCGCGCGCACGGCGCGTGAGCTCGGCGTCGCCACCGTAGGCGTCTTCTCCGAGGCCGACCGGGGCGCGAGTTGGCTCGCGTGCTTCGACGAGACCGTCGCCCTGGGCGAGGCCGCGCCCGCGGCCAGCTACCTCGCGGCCGAGCGCGTCGTGCAGGCCGCCCTGCAGACCGGCTGCAGCGCGGTCCACCCCGGCTGGGGGTTCCTCTCCGAGCGCCCCGACTTCGCCGCCCTCTGCGCCCAGTTCGGCCTGAGGTTCGTCGGGCCCTCCCCGGGGGTGATGGAGCGCTTGGGCCGCAAGCTCACGGCCAAGAGCACGATGCTGGAGGCCGGCCTGCCGGTCGTGCCCGGATCGGACGGGCTCCTGGCCGACGTCGACGAGGCCGTCGCCCTGGCGCACTCGATCGGCTACCCGGTGATGGTCAAGGCCGACGCCGGCGGTGGTGGGCGCGGCATGCGCCTGGCGACCGATGAAGCGAGCCTGCGCACGGGCTTCGCCGAGGCGACGACCGAGGCCGCTTCCGCCTTCGGCGACGGCGGCCTGTACCTGGAGCGCTACGTGGCCTCCGGGCGCCACGTCGAGGTCCAGGTCCTCGGCGACGCCTACGGCGCCGCGATCCACCTCGGCGAGCGCGACTGCTCCATCCAGCGCAATCACCAGAAGCTCGTCGAGGAGTCGCCCTGCCCCGCGCTCGCCGAGGACGAGCGCGCGCGCCTGGGCGAGCGGGCGGCGCGCGCCACCGCGGCCATCGGCTACGAGGGGGCGGGCACGGTCGAGTTCCTGCGCACCCCCGACGGTGAGCTCTACTTCATGGAGATGAACGCCCGCCTGCAGGTCGAGCACCCCTTGACCGAGCTCACCACAGGCGTCGATCTCGTGCACGAGCAGCTCGCCGTGGCGGCGAACCAGCCCCTGCGCCTCTCCCAGGAGGACGTGCGCTTTTGCGGCCACGCCATCGAATGCCGCATCAACGCCGAGGACCCCGCGCGCGGCTTCCTGCCGACGCCGGGCACGCTGACGGCCTTCGAGCTCGCCCCCGACGCTCCGAGCGTGCGCGTGGACACGCACCTCGCCGAGGGCGAGGAGGTCTCGCCCCACTACGACTCCCTGCTCGCCAAGCTGATCGCCCACGGTGAGACCCGGGCCGAGGCGATCGAGCTCATGCTCGCCGCCCTGCGCGCCTCGCGGGTCGAGGGGGTGTCGACGACGATCCCCCTGCACATCGCCGTGCTCGAGAGCGAGGCCTTCGGGAGCGGCGAGGTCGACACCTCCTTCATCCCCGGCCTCGACGCCCTCTCGGCGCCTCGCGCGAGCTGAACCATGGCCAAGGTCCCCCTCGAACCGATCGGCAGGACACGCGACGCGTTCTGCGACGACGCGACCTTCGCCGCCAACCGAGCGGCCCTGGGCGAGAGGGAGGCCCTGCTCGATGAGCGGCGCGCGGCCGTCGCCGACGGCTGGGGCGAGAAGTACGTCGCCCGCGTCCACGAGAAGGGCAAGCTCACCACCCGGGAGCGCATCGACCTGCTCGTCGATGCAGGCACGCGCACCTTCGAGGTCGGCACCTTCGTCAACCACGGCCGCACCTTCGGGAAGCTCTCCTCGCCGGGCGCCGGGGTCGTCACCGCCTTCTGCCGCATCGAGGGCCGCTGGGCGATGGTGATCGCCAACGACAACACGGTCGCCTCGGGATCCTGGTGGCCGCTGACGCCGGAGAAGATCGAGCGCGCACAACAGATGGCCCTGCGCCTGCGTCTCCCGGTGGTCTACCTGGTCGACTGCTCGGGCCTGTACCTCCACGAACAGTCGCTCTCCTTCCCCGGTCGCACCGGTGCGGGTCACATCTTCAAGAAGAACAGCGAGCTGTCGGACGCCGGGGTGCCGCAGATCGCCGGGGTGTTCGGCGACTGCATCGCCGGCGGCGGCTACATGCCGATCATCTCCGACCGGGTGTACATGACCGAGCAGGCCTACATGGTCATCGCCGGCGCGGCGCTCATCAAGGGCGCCAAGAGCCAGCACCTCTCCAGCCTCGACATCGGCGGGCCGGAGGTGCACGTGCACCAATCCGGCTGCGCCGACGAGCGCGTCCCCGACGACGAGACGTGCCTGCGCATGATCCG
This sequence comes from Planctomycetota bacterium, assembly GCA_030746555.1. Taxonomy (GTDB): domain Bacteria; phylum Planctomycetota; class UBA1135; order UBA1135. Next base: position 21,925 of record JASLMK010000042.1, read on the forward strand.
CGCGGAGATCCGCCGCCTGGCCGACGGCGCCCAGGGCTTCTATCGCGGCGGCACCGAGCCCGCCGCGCCGCACCACGCCCCCCGCGAGCTCGCCGGGCTGTTTCCCGACGACCACCGCATGGCCTACGACGCCGACGAGGTCCTCGCTCGCCTGGTCGACCGCGGCCTCTTCTGGGAGATGCTGCCCGACCGCGGGCGCGAGATGATCTGCGGCGTGGGCCGGGTGGGCGGCCTCTACACGGGTTTCCTGATCAACCGCCAGGGGGTGATCGACGACCCCGAGGAGCGTGGAGCGCAGAAGGTCGGCGGCATCCTCTACAGGGAGGGCATCGCCAAGGCCTCCGCCTTCAGCCGCGCCTGCGACGCCGACGGGATCCCGCTCGTGTGGCTGCAGGATGTCTCGGGCTTCGACATCGGCGTCGAGGCCGAGCGCACGGGTCTGTTGGGGTACGGCTCGAGCCTGATCCACACCAACAGCACCAACAGCGTGCCGATGTTCACGGTGCTCCTGCGGCGCGCCTCGGGGGCGGGCTACTACGCGATGGCCGGAATGCCCTACGAGCCGATCGTGCAGCTCTCGACCTGCCTCACGCGCCAGTCGGTGATGGAGGGGCGCACCCTGGCCATCGCGGCCTACAACACGCGCCTCGACGACGATTTCGAGATCACCACCGACGACCCGCAGGAGCGCGCCGAGATCGAGCGCGGCATGCGCGAGACCGAGGAGCGCATCGAAGCGGACATGGACCCCTACCGAGCCGCCGCGCGGATGGACACGGACGAGATCGTGCGCACCGACGAGCTGCGGGAGTGGCTGGAGCTGTTTGTCTCGGCCAGCTACCAGTCGAGCGGCTACCGCCGGGTGCGCAACCCGCGTATCTGGAGCCTGCACGACCTCGCGGCGCTCTCGGAGGCGCGCGGATGAGCGGCGCGTCCCTCGAGCTCCTGGTCGAGCGCACCGACACGGGGTGCGCCCTGCGCTCCCCCGGCGTCGGGACCTTCACCTGCCCGCGCCCGCGGGGCGCCGTCATCGGGGAAGGCGAGGGCGCGGGCGTCCTGCGCGTCCTCGGCCGCGAGGTGACCTTGCTCGTCCCGTCCGGCGTCCTTGGTCGCGTCGCCAACGATCCCCCCACCCGGGTGCGCGCGCCGGTCGCCTACCGCGATCTGCTGTACGAGCTCGAGGCGCTGGTCGACGTCGAGGCCGCTGCTTCCCGGGTCGGGACGCCCGACGCCGCCGTCGAGGGCGGCCTCGTCCTGCGCGCCCCGCAGACCGGTCGCTTCTACCACCGCCCGGGCCCCGACCGGCCGCCTTACCTCGTCGCGGGAGCGGAGCTCGCCGCGGGGGTACCGGTCGGCCTGATCGAGGTCATGAAGACCTTCACCCAGATCGCCTACCGCGCCGCCGACGGCCTCCCCGAGCGAGCGCGCTTCGTGCGCTGGCTCGCCGAGGACGGAGCGGAGGTCACCGCGGGGGACGCACTCCTCGTACTCGAGAGCGCCTGAGCGCCCGGCGGAGCCGTACGCTCCCTTCGTTCGCCCGCCAGGCGTCCATCCGTGGGCGAGGGGCTGGTCGCGCCGGTCGCGACGGTCCGGCCGCCCCGCTCGTCCCCCGTCGACGAGGTACGCCACGCACCTCGCTCGGCCTGCTGCTAGTCGTCGCCGAGGTAGCCGATGTCGCGCAGGAGGTCGAGGGTCGCGTCGGTGGAGGGCACCAGCGCCGGCCGGCGGGCCTGGCCCTCGACGATCACGCGCTCTCCCAGGCGCCGCAGGGCGGCCACGCGCTCGGGGTGCTCCGCGGCCACGTCGCGCAGGGAGCCGGGGTCGCGTTGGAGGTCGAAGAGCGCGACGAGCTCGCCCTCCTCGCCGCCGCCCGGACTCCAGATCAGCCGCCAGCCCTCGTGGATGACGCTGTGGACCTGTCCGAGCTCGCGCAAGCTGCGGGTCTCGAGGTCCGCCCAGCGCCCCTTGGTGTTGGTCAGGAACACCGGCCACGTCCCTAGGCGCGCCAGGTCGTCGGGCTCGACCAGGCTCGGACCGCGCAGGTTCCGGGTTGGCTCCACACCGCACAGGCGCAGGAGGGTCGGGGCGATGCGGCGGTTCTCCACGCCGACGGCGACGCGCTCGCCCTCGGCCACGCCCGGACCCGCGAGGATCAGGGGCACGTGGGTCGACTCGTCGAAGAGCTGGTTGTGGTGTCCGGCCCAGCCGTGCTCGAGGAACTCCTCGCCGTGGTCGCTGGTCACGGCGACGAGGGTGTTCTCGGCGAGGCCGAGCTCCGCGAGCACCGCGCCGACCTCCCCCACGACGCTGTCGACCTCGAAGATCTCGGCGTCGTAGAGCTCGAGCTGGTGCGCGGCGCTGGCGCGCACGACCTCCTCGGCGGCGCCGCCGCCGGGATACCAGCCGCGCAGGTAGCGGTCGAGCTCCTCGGAGATGAACCCCTCGGGCGGCGAGGAGACCAGGCGCTCCCGCACCTGGGGCGAGGGCTCGTAGGGGAAGTGGGGATCGACGAAGTGCAGGTAGAGGAAGAAGCGCCGGTGGGCGTTCGCGCGCAGCCAGGCGCCGACCTCGCCGGCCACCTTGGGGGCCGAGCTCCAGTTGTGGACGGAGAAGTGCTCGAAGCCCTGGTCGAAGTTCCTCGTGGGCGCGATGAGGGGATTGCAGGCGATCGCGCCGGTGGTGAAGCCGGCCCGCTGGAAGGCCTCCGCCAGGGTCAGGATCGAATCGGCCACGGTGAAGGAGTCGGCGAAGCCCACGCCGTGTTCGGGAGGCGACATCCCGGTCAGGATCGAGACGGTGGACGGGACGGTCCACGGAGCGTTGGCGAAGGCGCGCTCGAAGAGCACGCCGCGCGCGGCGAGCTCGTCCATCGCGGGACTGACCGGGGCGGGGTTCCCGTAGGCGTGCAGGCGGTCGGCGCGCAGGGTGTCGATCACGATCAGGACGGCGTTGGGCGCATCGGGATCGGCCGGCGCGCGCGGCACCTCGTAGGGTACGACCACGCGCAAGAGGCCCACTGCGGCTCGGGGCGCGACGGCCTGGTCGCCTCGGTAGGCCGTCGACAAGACGAGCTCCCCGCCCCGCGTCAGGCGGAAGCGCTCGTCGTGCCAGCGGCGCTCTTCGCGCCCGAGCGCCGCCGAGGAGGGGATCGAGCGCTCGTAGACCCGCTCACCGTCGAGGTCTGCGGTGAAGGTGACGCTCCCCTCGCCCGCGTAGGAGCCGTTCACGATCGCCAGGGAGAAGTCGAACCAGAGGCCGGCGTAGGCCTGGGGGATCGTGTAGCTGACCCGTGCGGGGGGCGACAGCTCCAGGGCGGAGCGCGCGCCGTACTCCCCCGACCCCGAGCCCCGCGGCTTGATCAGGTCCTGGCGGATGGGGAAGGCCTCGTTTTGGGCCAGGTCGCGTCGCAGGTCCGTGCGGGCGAGGAGGGTGGTCACGACCTCGCGCACCTCGATGGGCTCCTCGCTCACTTCGGAGCAGGCGGTCTGGAAGACCGCGCAGAGCGCGGCGAGGACCGCCGCGGGGAGGGGGCGCGGGAGCGTCATGGGGCGTGGCGATTCTAGTCAGCGAACCGTGCCCTGCGGTAGACTCCGGCCCAGGACGGTTCGTGCCGCGCGGGCGGCTCCCGAAGCGAGCGAGATGAAAGCCCTCATCACCGGTGGCCGCGGTTTCGTCGGCAACTTCCTGACCGGGTGCCTGGCGGCCCGCGCTGACCACGTGACCATCGTCTCACGCCAACCGGCCTCGGTCCGCACGGCTCGCGCCGACGTGGACGTGGCGCCCTGGCTCCCCGATCTCTCCGGCTACGACGCGGTCTTCCACCTGGCGGGCGAGCCGATCTTCGGCCGGCGCTGGAGCGCGGACCAGATGGAGAGCATCCGCACCAGCCGCATCTCCTCGACGCGCAAGCTGGTCGCGGCCATGGAGCAGGCCGATCCGCGCCCGCGGGTCTTCGTCTGCGCCTCGGCCATCGGCTACTACGGAGACCGCGGCGACGAGGTCCTCGACGAGACCGCCGAGGCCGGCCCGGACTTCCTGGCGAGCGTCTGCAGCGAGTGGGAGCGCGAGGCGGCGGCCGCCGCCGAGCACGGTGTGCGAGCCGTTTCGGCGCGCATCGGCGTCGTCCTGGGCCTCGACGGCGGCGCGCTACAGCGCATGCTCCCGCCCTTCCGCCTCGGCCTGGGCGGCCCGATCGGCCGGGGCGCCCACTGGATGAGCTGGATCCACATCAGGGACCTCTGCCGCCTGTTGATCCACGCTGCCGAGGACGAAGAGCTCAACGGCCCCCTCAACGCGACCGCTCCCGGCGCGCTCACCAATCGAGAGTTCACCCGCTGTCTGGGCCGCGTCCTCTCCCGTCCCACGATCCTGCCACTGCCCGCGCTCGCCCTGCGCGCCGCCCTCGGGCCGGTGGCCGGGGTGCTGACCGCCAGCCAGCGTTGCAGCGCACAGCGCGCCCTCGACAGCGGCTTCGCCTTCGAGTTCGGCGAGCTCGAGCCGGCCTTGCGCCAGCTTCTGCACAAGTAGGCGGCAGTGGGGATCGTCTCCATCGGCACCGACCTCGTGGCGGTCGACCGCGTGAGCGAGGCCATCGAGCGGCGGGGAGAGCGCTTCCTGCGGCGCGTGTTCACCGACGGCGAGCGGGCCTTCTGCGAGGCGAAGGCCCGCCCCGCGACCCACTACGCGGGCCGCTTCGCCGTGAAGGAGGCGGTCATGAAGGCCCTGGGCACCGGGTGGACCGGCGGCGTGCGTTGGGCGGAGATCGAGGTCGTGCGGCCCGGGAACGAGGCCCCCACCCTCGTCCTGCACGGAGAGACGGCGCGCATCGCCGAGGAGCTGGGCATCGCCCGCGTGTGGATCTCGATCTCCCACGACCGCGACCTCGCCCTGGCGATGGCGGTCGCCGAGGACTGAGCGGGGTCGGGAGCGGCCGACGAGCCGGGCCTCCCAGGGAGTAGACTGTGCTCGCGATGAAGCGCGTGGAGAAGGCCGAGCGGATCGCCGGGATCCTCAAGGAGCTGCAGGGCGAGATCGAGGTCCCCCTAGACCACTCCGATCCGTTCACGCTCCTGGTGGCGGTGGTGCTCTCGGCCCAGACGACCGACGAGCGCGTCAACCTCGTGACGCCGGCGCTCTTCGAGGCGGCCTCGACCCCCGCGGCAATGGCGCGCCTGACGCCCGAGGAGATCCTCGGCCACATCCGCACCTGCGGCCTGGCGCCGTCGAAGTCGAAGAACCTCCACGCCCTCTCAGGGCTCCTCGTCGAGCGCCACGGCGGCACGGTCCCGGCGACCTTCGACGAGCTCGAGGCCCTGCCCGGCGTGGGGCACAAGACCGCCGGCGTCGTGATGGCCCAAGCCTTCGGGCACCCGGCCTTCCCCGTCGACACCCACATCCACCGCCTCGCGGCGCGCTGGGGTCTGTCGGACGGGAGGTCGGTCGAACGCACCGAGCGCGACCTGAAGGCCGTGTTCCCCGAGGAGACCTGGAACGACCTGCACCTGAGGATCATCCTCTTCGGTCGCTCCCACTGCCCCGCCCTGCGCCACGACCTCGATGCCTGCCCGATCTGCTCCTGGGCGGCGACACGCCGGCGCAAGCACGAGGAGCACGCGAAGTGGATGAAGAAGGCCGGCCGCCGCCGCGCGCCGAGCGAGACGAGAGCATGACCTCCCCCACCGACAGCGCCGACTTCCTGTTGCGCGCCGACGCCTGCCTGGAGGGCGTGGCGGCGTGGCTCGAGCCCTTCGATCCCGACCAGGTGGACTTCTCCTTGGCCGACGGGGTCCTCACCCTGGAGTTTGGCGACGGAGCGCGCTTCGTCCTCAACCGCCAGACGGCCGCCGGACAGATGTGGCTGGCCGCGGGAGCCCGCGCCTGGCACTTCGACTGGGACCCCTCGGAGGGGGTCTGGCGCGAGCCCCGCGAGGACCGCGAGCTCGCCGCCACCCTGGCCGAGGTGGTCGGCGCCCGCCTCGGCAGGAGCGTCGACCCGCCCCGGCCCTGGGGCCTCGCGGACGGGGGCTGACCGCTCTCCGTTGGGGATCGAGCGAGGAAAACCCCCAACATCTTGTATACTGCCCGAGCCCGCCTCCCCAGGACCCCACTCCAGGCCGCCATGCAGTCTCCCACGCGCATCTACCTCGTCGGCGCCCACTCCACGGGCAAGACCACCCTGGCCCGCTGGGTCCGGGACCGCTACGGCATCCCGATGATCGCCGAGGTCGCCCGCGGCGTCCTGGCGGAGATGGAGGCGCGCCTGGACTCGCTGCGCACCGACCTCGAGCTGGTGAACCACTACCAGGCCCAGGTCTACGAGCGCCAGATCGCGGCCGAGAGCGCCCAGGAGGGGCCGTTCGTCTCCGACCGCGCCTTCTGCAACCTGGCCTACGCCGCCCACCACGGGACGATCCTGGCCGAGGTGTTCCGCGATCCGCGCCTGGAACGCTACATGAACTCGGTGCGCCGGGGCCTGGTGTTCTTCCTGCGCCCCCACCGCGAGCTGCTCGCCGACGACGGCGTGCGCGCCGGCGTGGAGTGGGAGGAGGTGGTGCGCATCGACGGGATGGTGAAGGTCTTCTTGGAGATGTTCGACGTGCCCTACATCCCCGTCGAGTCGCTCTCGATGCAGGAGCGCACGCGCCTGCTCACGCGCGTGCTCGACCTCGCCGGGCTCGAGCCGGCGGGCGGGGCGGCGCGCCACCTGACTCCGTGGCGTGAGCCGATCACCGAGATCCCCCGGCCGCCGCAGGCTCGCGTGCGGCAGCCCGCGCCCGGCGCGACCGAGCGCCAGCCAGCCGAGCTGTAGGGGGGTGGGGCGGCGAGAGGCCGCCGCGGCCTGCGCGCCCGGCTCAGTTCCAGGACACGTCCGGCGGGAGGTCCTCCATGCCCGCCACTTCGCCGCCGATGGCCCGGATGGCCTCGCGCCAGGTGCGCTGTTGGTCGTCCTGAAAGACCAGTCCCGGGTCGAGGGCCGTGGGCAGCCAGCCGCCCTCGGCCAGCTCACCGTCGAGCTGGCCCTCCCCCCAGCCCGCGTAGCCGACGACGAAGCGCACGCCCGGCTCCTCTCCTCCTTCGGAGACGACGCCCGCGAGCTCGTCGAGATCGCCCCCCAGGCACACGCCCGCGCCCAGGTGCAGGCCGCCGCCCACGCGCTCGGAGTGGGTGTGGAGGATCTGCAGGGTGTCGGAGCCGACCGGGCCTCCCCAGTGCACTGGAGCGGCGGCCGAGCCCAGGACAGGATGCTCGGGCAACAGGTCCGCCACGGTCGCGGTCGTGCGCCGATTGACGACCAACCCGTAGGCGCCTTCGCTCGTGTGCTGGCAGATGAGCACGACCGCGTGCATGAAGTTGGGGTCGAGCATGTGGGGGGCGGAGGCGAGCAGCGTGCCCGGCTGAACGGTGAGGTCCATGGTGACCGGCCCAGGGTAGCCCGATCGGGCGCCGGCGGGAACGCACACGTCGACCCTAGGAGGGGTCGTGGCGCTCCATCGTCAGGACGCACTCGACGTGCGGCGTGTGTGGGAAGAGGTCGATGGGGCGGACGCGCCGCACGGCGTACCCCCCGGCCACGAGCGCCCCGACGTCGCGGCCCGAAGCGGAGAGGTCGCAGGCGACGTACACGATCCGCCGCGGCGCGACGGCGAACAGCGCCGCGAGGACATCGGCGTGGAGGCCCGCTCGCGGCGGGTCCGCCACGCAGACCCGCGGCGGCGGGCCGCCGACAGCGGGCAGCTCGCGTGCCACGTCTCCCTCGACGAAGGTGACGTTGTCGATCCCGTTGCGGCGCGCGTTCGCCCGCGCGTCGGCCACGGCGGCGGGCACGACCTCGATGCCGATCACCTCCCCGGCTCCCGAAGCGAGGAGCAGGGAGAGCAGGCCGCCGCCGGAGCAGAGGTCGAACACGCGCTCGGGCGGGGAGCCGCCACCCAGTGCCTCCTCGCGGACGATCCGTGCCAAGAGCTCGGCCTGGCGGGTGTTGGTCTGGAAGAAGGACGCGGGGGAGATGCGCAGGTCGAGGCCCGCGAGGCGCTCGGTGATGAAGCCGGAGCCGACGAGCACGCGCTCGCACTCTCCGATCGCCACGGAGGCGGGTCGCGTGTTGATGCCCTGGACGCAGGTCGTGATCGCCGGCTGACGGGCGCAGAGGCGCTCGGCGAAGGGGTCGACGAGCTCGGGGGCCTCGGCCGAGGTCACGAGGTAGGCCAGGACCTCGCCGGAGTGGTGCGCCTTGCGCAGGACGAGGTGGCGCAACAGGCCGCTGTGCTCGCGCAGGTTCCAGGGGGAGAGCCCCGCCGCCAGGGCGAGCTCGCGGGCGTCGCGCACGATTCCCGCGGCCTCGGGGAAGGCGATCGCGCACTCGTCCACGTCCATCACCTTGTCGTGGCGCCCGGGGACGTGCAGGCCGAGGGCGAAGTCCGACGCGACCCCGTCCGGCTCGCCGGCCTCGATCCAGCGGCGGTCGGAGAAGGTGAACTCCATCTTGTTGCGGTAGTGCCAGGGCTCGGGATCGCCGAGCACGGCGTCGATCCGCGCCTCGATCCCGTGCCGGGCGAGGGCCGCGACCACGCCGGCGTGCTTGACGCGAAGCTGCGCCTGGTAGGCCAGGTCCTGGAAGCTGCACCCGCCGCAGGTCGAGGCGTGGCGGCAGCGCGGCGCGACGGCGTCGGGGCCGCGCTCGAGGTGCTCGAGGAAGGCGCCGTCGATGCGCTCTCCCCGGCGGCGCACGACCGAGACGCGCACCCGATCCCCCGGGACCGCGCCGCGCAAGCGGACTCGAAACCCGCGCCCCTGAGGGTCGACGGCGCTCCCCACGGCCCGCCCGCGGCGGTCGTAGCCGTCTACGTCGCAGACCAGATCGTCGCCGTGGCGCGGCTTGCGGACGGGGGTCGGGGAAGGGGCGTCCATGACCGCTCAGTGTAGCGCCAGGCGCCCCCGGAGGCGGGCGGCGCAGCCTCCTCCCCCCGGCGCGGTCTAGGGGAGTAGGCTGGCAAGGACAGCCAATCCCGACTCCCATCGAGGCTCCCATGACCCAAACCTCCTCGCTCCTCGCCCTGGCGACCGCTCTCGCGGCGTCCGCGACTGCCCAGGACGCCGGCGTACCCATGCGCATCGACACCCACGTCCACCTGCGCGCCTTCTACATGCAGGGCGGCAACTGGGCCAGCGACTTTCCCGGCGCGGCGGACCACACGATCGACGAGATGGACCTGCTCGGCGTCACCCAGGCCCTCCTCCTGCCCACGCCCTTCTCACCCGACCACGCCGTCGGCCCGACCGCCTACGACTACACCGTCCTGACCGAGCTGGTGGCGCGGCACCCCGACCGCCTGGGGTTCCTCGGGGGCGGGCTCCTGCTGAACCCGATGATCAACGGCATCCCCGACGGGACGGCGACGGGGGCGCAGCGCGCCGAGTTCGCCGCCCACGCCCAGGCGATCGCCGACTCGGGTGCCGCGGGCTTCGGGGAGATCACGGCCCTGCACCTCTCGCTCTTCCCCGGCCACAGCTACCAGGAGGTCCAGCCCGACCACGAGCTGCTCCTGCTCCTCGCCGACATCGCCGCGGTCAATGACATGCCGATCGACTTCCACATGGAGGCGGTCGCCCAGGACCAGACCCTAGGCCCCGGCTTCCCGCCGCCCAACCCCCAGCCGCCGGACGTGGTGCACGAGAACCTGACGGCGTTTGCGACGCTCTTGGACCACAACCCGGCCGCCCGCTGGGTGTGGACCCATGCCGGCACGGACCACATCGGGGACATGACCGTCGGCCTGTTGCGCACGATGCTCGAAAACCACGACAACCTCTACCTCGCGATCAAGGTCACGCCCGGCGCAGGCGGGACGATCGTCGAGCCGAACCGCCCCGTGGACCTCGGCGGCAACCTGCGGCCGGAGTGGCTGCAGCTCATCACCGACTTCCCCGACCGCATCATGCTCGGCTCGGACGCCTTCTTCGGCAGCCCCGGCCTGACGACGGACGGGACGCCGACGATGCCCCCGACCTTCTCGGTGGCCGACCAGCTGCCGGCACACCTGGAGCGGGCGGTGGTCGAGGACACGGTGCGCGAGGTCTACCGCCTCGGCTGCGCCGTCGATCCGGTCGCCAGCACCTGCAGCACGTCTCCCAACTCCGTCGGGCCCGGCGCCCTGATGGGTCATGAGGGCTCCCTCTCCTACGGCGCGAACGCCCTGGCCCTGCGCGCCGACGGCGCCCCCGCCGGCCAGTTCGGGATCTTCTACTACGGGCAGACGCCGACCCAGGTGCCCCTGGGAGACGGCCTGCGCTGCATCGCCTCGCCGGTGGTGCGCCTGCCGGTCTTGACGATCGGTCCGGGCGGCTCCGCGACCTACGCCCTCGATCTGGAGAACCCGCCCCAGCCCTCCGGCCAGCTCTCTCCGGGCGAGACCTGGTACTTCCAGTTCTGGTACCGCGACCCCTCCGGGCCCGGCGGCGGCGGCGGCATCGGCCACAACCTCTCCGACGCCCTCGCGCTCTCGCTCTGTCCCTGAGACCCCGGGTCGGCACGCCCGCGGCGGGACCGGGTTCGGTCGCGGGGAGCGTCCTCCGGGGCCGACGAAGACCCCGCCGGCAGCGAGCCGAGCGACTCAGGAGGAGGCGGGTGCAGCGGCGAGCGGCGGCTGCACGGCCCGCGCCCGCCACCACAGCCAAACGGCCTGGACGGCGCTGCCCGCGGTGAAGGCCGTCATCGAGACGACCAGGCCGTTGTAGCGCTCGGCGACGACGCCGGCATAGAGGATGGCGCCGAAGACGGCGAGGAACAGGAGCACGGACTCGGTCACCCCGCGGGTGCGGCCGGCGTGGACCAACAGGCCCTGGTAGAGGCTGTGGGCGACGGTCAGGCCCGGGAGGAGGACGGCGAACCAGAGGGCTCCCTGGGCCAGGGCCGCCAGGTCGGGCTCGAGGCCCTGGACCCCCTCGAACCACCAGCGCGCCAAGGGCGTGGCCGGGAACAGGGCCAGGATGCCCACGGTGACCGCCGCCAGACAGGCGGCGAAGCGGTCGAGGGCGCGCCGGGCGCCGGGGTCGCCGGCGTGGCTGACGACGACCTCGTTGAAGGCGATCCCCACGCAGCGGCTCATGAAAACCAGGCCGATCACGACCGGCCAGGCCGCCAGGCAGCGCACGGCGTCGGGCATGCGCGCGACACACGCCGTGCCCAGAGGCTGGGAGACGAGGTTCAGAAACGGCGTGATCGCCAGGGGCACGTAGAAGGCCAGCAACCGGCCCGTGGTGAGCGGCACGGCGTCCGGCGCCGCGGGGAGCAGGCGCTCGCGCAGGATCGAGGCCACGGCGAAGCGCGCGAAGACCATCTCGACGCACACGCCCACGGTCAGGCCCGTGGCGGCGACGGCGATGCCGGAGAGGCCCAGGCGACTCGTGAGGACGAGCACGGCCACGGTGGCGATGACCCGCACCAAGGTCCCCAGGCCCACGGCGCGCGCCCGGCCGAAGCGGATCAGGATGCCCTGGTGGAAGCGCCGGTCGGCGATCGCCCAGGTCCAGGGGGTCATGATCATCAGGCCCAAGCGTGCGGGCTCGACGACGTCGGCGGGCGGGCTGACCGCCCACACGACGACCCAGTCGTAGAGCGGCGTGAACGCCAACAGGGCGTGGATCGCCGTCAGGCCGAGGGCCGTGCGATGGTTGAAGCCGCGCAGGCGGGCGGTCGACTCGCGGTCGCGGCACAGGGCGGTCGAGGCCGCCAGCATCATGATGATCGGCGCCTCCACGAGCAGGGCGAAGGCGAAGACGATGCCGAAGGCCGCCAGGTGCGCCACCGGCTCGGGCAGGCGCGCCACCGCGGCCCCGATGGCCGGCAGCTCCGCGCCCATCAACAGCCAGCTCGACGCCAGGGGCCACCAGGTCTTGAAGACGGCGGCGGTCGAGAGCTCGGCGGGCCGTGCGGCGGGGTCAGGTCCGCTCACGGCCCCCCGCATCGACCACGCGCTCGGACGGACGCACGTCCTCGGCGGCACGCGGGTGCGCCCGGTAGGCGCCGTCGTTGGCGGGCATGCGGGCTCCCGAGCGGTCGAGGGCCGTGTAGACCCCCAGGCAGACGGTGTTCGCCAGGTTCAGGCTGCGCACGCCGGGGCGGATCGGGACGTACACGCGTCGGTGCGCGTGCGCCTCGAGGAGCTCGGCGGGCAGGCCCGCGCTCTCGCTGCCGAACACCAGGACGTCGTCGGGCTCGAAGGGACAGGCGAAGAGCGACGCCCCGCCGCGGGCGGTGAACAGGCGCAGGCGCTCGGCGAGGGGACGCTCCGACGAGGCGGCGAGGGCGCCGGCGGCCGCCGCCCAGTCGCCGTGGACGGCGAGGTCGACCAGGGGCCAGTAGTCCAACCCGGCGCGCTTGAGGTAGCGGTCCTCCAGGGAGAACCCCAGGGGCTCCACCAGGTGCAGGCAGAGACCCGTGGCCGCGGCCAGGCGCGCGGCGCAGCCGGTGTTGTGGGGGATCTCGGGCGCGACGAGCACGATCTCCATCGCGCCATCCTAGCGCGCTTGCGTCCCCACCCCGCGCGCACAGGCGCTCAAACGCGACGACGGCCGCGCCTGGACGGCACGGCGTCTCCCGGCCGCTCCCTTCGGGTGGGAAGCGTCGGGACTCCCGGCTCGTCCGGGATCGCGCGGAGCGGAATGCGGTGTTCGCCATGGAAGACCCGGTCGCCCACCAACGACGAGCGTGGGGCCGGTCCACGGTTTCGGGTATGGTCGCGGGCCGATGGCCGACGCTTCCCTGGTGCAGACCGCCGCCGCCACCGTCGTCGCCGGTGTCGCCGGGCAGATGGTGGCGCGCCGCCTGCGCCTGCCGGCGATCCTGCCCCTGTTGTTGATCGGGGTCGCCCTCGGGCCGTCCCTCGCGGGCATCGTCCGCCCCGCGGCCCTGGGAGGCGAAGGCCTGCGCACCCTGATCGGGTTCGCCGTCGCGATCATCCTCTTCGAGGGCGGCCTGTCCCTGAAGACCGAGTCCTTCCGCCTCGCCGGAACGGTGATCCGCAACCTCGTGCTGGGCGGAGCCCTGGTGACGTGGGCCATCGCGGCGCTCTTCGCCCGCGCCTTCTTCCCCGAGCTCGGCCTCGGGCCGGCGGTGCTCTTCGGCGCCCTGGTGATCGTCACCGGCCCGACGGTCATCCTGCCCTTGTTGCAGGCCGTCCACCCGCGCCGCCGCGTCTCCGACGTCCTGCGCGGCGAGGCGATCCTGATCGACCCGGTGGGCGCGCTGTACGCGGTCCTGGTGCTCGAGTTCCTGATCGAGGCCGAAGTCCACGGCTCCGTCCACGTCCTGGCGGCCTTCGGCGGGCGCGTGCTCCTCGGCCTGGGCCTGGGGGCGGTGGGCGCCTGGACCCTCTACGTCCTGATCCGCCGCCGGGAGATCCTGCCCGTCGACCTGCGCAACCTGGCCGTCCTGTCCTGCGCCATCGGACTCTTCGCGGTCAGCGAGCTCGTGCTCCCCGAGTCCGGCGTCCTGACGGTCACCCTGGCCGGGTTCCTGTTGGGCTGGCTGCACCCGCCGGGGCTGGCGGAGATCGAGGAGTTCAAGGGCCACCTGACGACCCTGATGGTCTCGGTGGTCTTCGTGCTCCTCGCCGCCGACCTCGACCTCGCCGGCCTGGCCGCCTTGGGCCGCCCGGCCCTGGGCCTGGTGGCGGCGATCGTCTTCGTCGCCCGGCCCGCCTGCGTCGCCCTCTGCACCCTCGGCACCAGGCTCTCGGTCTCCGAGCGCCTGTTCCTATCCTGGATTGCCCCGCGCGGCATCGTCGCCGCCGCGGTCTCGTCCCTGTTCGCCCTGGCGCTCGCCGAGCACGGCATCCCCGAGGGCCACCTGGTCAAGGACCTCGTCTTCGCCGTGATCGCCGGCACGGTCCTGCTCCAGGCGCCCACCGCGCGGCTGGTGGGCCGCCTGCTCGGCGTGCTCGAAGAGGAACGCCACGGCTTCGTGATCGTCGGCGCGAACTCCCTCGCCCTCGCCGTCGGCCGCGCCCTGCACCGCGCCGGAGAGCTCGTCGTGCTGCTCGACACCAACGCCTGGCGCGTGGAGCGCGCCCGGGAGCGCGGCCTGCGCGCCCACCGCGCCGACGCCCTCGATCCGCTCCTGCTGGAGACCCTCGACCTCGACGGCATCGGCCACCTCCTGGCGCTGACCCCCAACGAGGGAGTCAACCGCGCCGCCCTGCGCGTGTTCTCACGCGACTTCGGCCCCGACCGGGTGCGGGCGATCCGGCTCGAGGACTCGCCCGCTGCGCCCGACGACGCGCCGTTCCTGTTCGGGGAGCGCCTCTCGTGGCAGGAGGGGACCGACCTGGTGCGCGCGGGCGCGGTGATCGAGAAGGCCCGCGTGGACCAGGAGCTCACGATCGACGGCCTCGACCAAGCCCACGAGGGCGCGATCGGGCTCCTGGCCCTCGATCCCTCGGGCGCGCCGCGCCTCCTCGGTGACGGGGAAGACCTGGAAGTCGGCGAGACGCTCTTTTACCTGGCGCCCACGGTGGAAGGTGCGCCCGCGGGCAAGGAGGAGCCGCCAGAGCGGTGAGCCGGGGAAAAACCCCGCGCGCCGCGTACCGGCGCAGGGCGACCTTCCTACGTTGGGGTGGAGGTTTCGCCATGTTCGAGTGCATCCACGCCTGGTTCGTCGCGTCCGTCCCCGCCGTCGCCCCGCCCTGCGAAGCGCCGAGGGTCGTGGAAGACCCGCCCCCGGCCGCGAGCGAAGTCGACCGCGGCTCCAAGCGCATCCTCTACCTGGTGAGCGGGCGTCCCCTGCGGGCGGTGGCGCGCGAGCGCGACGGAACCTGGGAGGTGCGCGGCGCCGGCGGAACGTGGCGCGCCCTCCCCCAGGGGGCGGTCGTGCGCGCGGTCGCCGAGCGCGAGGTCCTGCGCCGCTGCGCCGAGCACCGCGAGGCCCTGGCGGACTCACGGGTGCCCGCGGCGCGCGCCGGCCTGGCCGAGTGGATGTTCGCCAACGGCCTGGTGCGCGAGGCCTTCGAGCACCTCGACGACCTGCTTGAGCAGCACCCGCACGACGAGCACGCCCTGGCCCTCCTGCAGGACGGCGACCTGGTCGCCCTGCCGCGAGCGGGCGCGGAGGGGGAGCAGGGCGCCGAGCGGCGGGCGCGCCTGCGCGCCTGGGGCGCGGTGCGTGGCCTGGGGGCGCGCGAGGTGGCGATCGCCGAACTGGGTCGCGCGCCCGAGCGCGAGGCCCTGCGCGCCGAGCTGGCCAGCGAGCTCGGCGACGGATCGCCCGGGCGGCGCGCCTTCGCCGCCCAGGCCCTCGGTCGGCTCTTCCCCGGCGAGCACCTCGAGGCCCTGTGTACCCACGCCGTCCTCGACCGCTCGGACGAAGCACGCCGCCATGCGAGCCGCGCCTTGGGCGCGAGCGGCGACGGCGCGGTCCTCGCGCCCCTGGTGCGAGCCCTGGGGAGCGAGCGGGCGCGGGTGCGCCTGCGGGCCGCCGAAGCCGTCGGCCAGGTCGGCCTCCCCGCCGGCGTCGAGCCCCTGATGGGCGCCCTCACGGCGGCCGCGGCGGGGTCGGGCGCGGGGCGCGTCCCCCACTCGCACCTGTTCGTCGGCACGCAGACGGCCTACGTCTCCGACTTCGACGTCGAGGTGGCCATGGCCGCCGCCGTCGCCGACCCGACGGTCAGCACCCTGATCGAGGGCGCCGTCCTCGACGTGGGGGTGATCGGCGTCAGCGAGGTCGCCTTCGCCACCCACAGCCGCGTGATCCGCGCCTCCCTGGAGCGGCTGACCGGCGAGCGGCCGGGGAGCACGGCCCGCGCCTGGGAGGCGTGGTGGCGGCGCAACCGCAGCCGCTGGCAGGCGCCCCTGCACCCGCCGGTCACCGACGCGCGCTGACGCCGAGCGGACCCTGGACGGTCCGTTAGGGATCCGTTAGGGTCTCGATGGAGGCCTTCCGTGTCCGCCAGCCCGTCTTCCATCGACCTCGACCGCGCGCCCGGCGCCAGCCCCCCCAGCCCCCGGCGCATCCTGCACCTCGACGTCGACGCCTTCCTGGCCTCGGTCGAGCAGGCGGTGCACCCAGAGCTGCGCGGCCGGCCGCTGGTGATCGGGGGGCTGCCCGACGAGCGCAACCTCGTCATGTCGTGCACCTACGACGTGCGCGCCCGCGGGGTGCGGCCGGGGATGCTCCTGGCCGAGGCCGCGCGCCGCTGCCCCGAGGCCCTCTTCCGGCGCGGGGACGCCCAGGCCGCCAACCGCCTGCGACGCGCGGTGGCGCGGGTCGCCCTGCGCACCTCGCCCCTGGTCGAGGAGGCCTCGATCGACGACTTCTTCGTCGACCTCACCGGCTGCACGCGCCTGTGCGGCCCGGCCTTCGCGACGGCCGAGCGCCTCCGGGCCCAGGTCCGCGCCGAGGTCGGCCTGCCGCTCTCCGTCGGCGTCGGCACCAACCGCACCCTGGCGCGCCTGGCCGGCATGCTGGCCAAGCCCGGCGGCGTGGCCGAGGTCCTGCCCGGCTACGAGCGGCACTTCCTGCGCGCCCTGCCGGTCCACTACCTCCCGGGGGTCGGCCGCACCACGCGGCGCCTGTTCGAACAGTTCGCCGTGCGCACCGCCGGCGATCTGGCCCAGGCCTCGCGCGAGGTGCTCTTCGCCAGCTTCGGCTCCGCGGGCCTCGTGCTCCACGACCGTGCGCGCGGGATCGACCCCGATCCCGTCGAGGCGACCTACGAGCTGTGCGACGGCGACGAGGGCCTGCTGCGCGTGCGCATGCCGCGTTCGATCCAGCGCGTCAGCACCTTCGAGCCCGAGGAGGGCCGGCGGGAGCGGGTCGAGGCCATGCTCTGCTACCTCGTCGAGCGCGCCGGCCACCGGCTGCGCTCCCACGGCCTGCGGGCGGGCTCGGCGGAGGTCAGCGTCACCTATGTCGACACCCGCCCGCCGGCGGTCCGCCGCCGCGCACGAGCGGCGGGCGAGGGCGGACACCACCGCCGGCGCCGGGCCTTCGAGCATCCCGAGAACGCCACCGACGCGCTCTGGAGCCACGCCCGGGCGCTCCTGCGCTCCCTCCCCCGCCGCCGCGCCCTCACCCGCCGCATCGGACTCTCCCTGTTCGGCCTGTCCCCCGGCGCGGGCTGGCAGGGTTCGCTCTTCTCCGCCCCCCGGAGCGACCTCGGTGGCGATGGCGGAGGTGGCGCTCGCGGCAGCCGCCGCGATCGCGGTGTCGGTGGCGGAGGTGGCGCTCGCGGCAGCCGCCGCGATCGCCACAGACGCCTCGACCGCGCCCTCGACGACCTGCGCGGGCGGCTCGGCTTCGGCCGCGTCCTGCGCGGCGGGAGCTTTCCATTGACCGAGACCTGCGAGCTCGAAGCGGACGGCTTCCGCCTGCGGACGCCGTCCCTGAACCAGTGACGCGCGGACGCCGGCGACGAACACGATCCCTTGGCCGATCCGACGACCTACACCCCCCTGCGCGTCCACGGGCACCATTCCCTGCTGACCGGCGTCGACTCCCCCGCCGAGCTGTGCGCACGCGCCCGGCGCCTGGGGATCGACGCCATGGCCCTGGCGGACGTCGACTCGACCGCCGGGCTGGTGGACTTCCTGGAAGCCGCCCGCGACCACGGCGTGCGACCCATCGTCGCCGCCGAGCTCTCCGATCCGTGCGGGGAGCCCGGGCGCCTGGTGGCCCTGGTCCGTGACCGGCGCGGCTACCGAAACTTGCTGCGCCTGGTCTCCGCGCGACGGCTCGGCTACGACCCCGGGGCGGGACGGTCCCCCGACGCGAGCGAAGAGGACTTCGACCTGGTCCACGCGGCGGTCGAGTACGGCGAGGGGCTGGTCTTCCTGGCCGACCACCCGCGCCTGCTCGTGGGCTTGATGGGGCGCGTGCCGCCCGAGCAGGTGCTGGCGGCCGTCTCCCCGGCCGCTCTAGGCGGCGCTCGCGACCCGCGCCCGCGGCGCACGCGCAACACCCACCTCGCACCGCCGCGGCGCGCGGCACCGACGGCGGAGCGGGCGCCGGAAGACGGCGAGTGGCCCGACTCCCCCAAGACCCCGCCGCCGGCGCGCTGCGTCCGGGCGCGCGAGCTGGTCGAGGCGGCGCGCGCCACCGGCTTCGCCACCCTCGCGGTCCCCGACGTGTACCACGTCGCGCCGGGCGGAGCGGGCGCGGGCCGCGTGCGCGCGGCGATCAAGCACAACGCCCTGCTGTGCGACCTGCCCGAGGCGTGGTTGGCCGAGGCGCCGGCGCACCTGCCCGCGCCGGCCGAGGTGAGCGCCCTCTACGCCGAGCTGCCCGACGTCCCCGGCCCCTGGGGGAGCGACGCTCCGGCGGGCGTCCCGCCCATGGTGGCCCGCACCCTCGCCGTGGCCGAGGGCTGCCGCTACCTCCCGCCCACGACGGAGGTGTTCTTCCCAGAGATCGAGCTCGAGGCGGGCGAGAGCGCCTACTCGCTGTTGTGCCGGCTCGCCTTCGACGGCGCGCGGCGGCGCTACCGACCCCTGCGGCCGGAGGTCCTCGCGCGGTTGGAGTACGAGCTCTCCACCATCGACCGCCTCGGCTTCGCGCCCTACTTCCTGCTCGTCAAGCGCATCGCCGACCACGCGCGCGCCGAGGGCGTCCCGTGCGTTGGGCGCGGCTCGGCCGCCGACAGCCTGGTGGCCTACTGCCTGCGCCTGACCGACGCCGATCCCCTGCGCTACGGACTGCTCTTCGAGCGCTTCCTCAACCCCTCGCGCAGCGACCGGCCCGACATCGACCTGGACTTCTGCTGGCGGCGGCGGGACGAGATCATCGAGCACGTCTACGAGCTCTTCGGCCACGAACGCACGGCGATGATCTCGACCCTGAACACCTTCGGACCGCGCGCCGCCGTGCGCGAGACGGCCCTGGCCGAGGGCATCCCGCCGGCCGAGCTCCACCGCTGGACGCGGGTGCTGCCCTACCACGCGGCCGACACGGACCTGCGCCGTGTCCTGCGCGCCACCCCCGAGGCGCGCGACTTCCCCTTCGCCGACGAGCGCTGGGCGCGGGTGCTCGACGCGGCGCCCGCCCTCTTCGGCGTGCCGCGCCACTTCGGCCTGCACCCCGGCGGCGTGGTCGTCTCCCCCGGTCCGATCACCGACTTCGTCGCCTGCCAGCGCGCCGCCAAGGGCGTGATCACGACCCAGCTCGACAAGGACGCGGTCGAGGCCGTCGGGTTGGTGAAGATGGACCTGCTCGGCAACCGCGCCCTGACCGTGCTGGACGACGGCGTGCGCCTCTTGCGCGAGGGCGGGATCGAGGTGGACCTCGAGGCGCTCGACGAGGCCGATCCCCCGACCGGCCTCGCCCTGAGCGAGGGGCGCACCCTCGCCTGCTTCCAGGTCGAGTCACCGGGCATGCGCAACCTGCTGCGGCAGACCGGCGCGGGGGACATGGACGCGGTGATCGAGGCCGTGGCCCTGATCCGCCCCGGGCCGGCGGGCTCGGGCATGAAGGACGCCTACGTGCGGCGCTTCCGCGGCCTCGAGGCCGCCGACCCGCCGCACCCCGACCTGGCCGAGGTGCTCGGCAGGAGCCAGGGCGTGATGCTCTACCAGGAGGACGTCATGCAGGTCGCCGCGACCCTGGCGGGCATGGACCTGGCGGAGGCCGACCTCTTGCGGCGGGCCCTGCAGAAGCGGCGCACCGAGGAGCTCCAGCCCCTCTGCGAGCGTTTCGTGACCGGCTGCGTCGCCCGGGGCGTCGCGCGCGAGGACGCCGAGCGCGTCTGGGAGCTGGTGAGCAACTTCGCCTCCTTCGGGTTCTGCAAGGCCCACGCGGTGACCTACGGGCGCATCGCCTACCGCACCGTGTGGCTCAAGACCCATCATCCGGCGGTCTACATGGCCGCCTTCCTGGCCAGCGAGACGGGCTACTACGAGCGGCGCGTGTACGTGGAGGAGGCGCGCCGCCTGGGCGTCGCGATCCTGCCGCCCGACGTCAACCGCAGCGCCGCCGAGTTCACGGTCGAGTGGCGCGGGCGCGCGCCCGCGCCGGTCGGTGCCCTGCGCGTCGGGCTGGGCCAGGTGAAGGGGCTCTCGCAGGACACCCTCGACGCGATCGCGCGCGCGCGCGAGGAGCAGGGACCGTTCCTCTCCCTGCCCGACTTCCTCGACCGCACCCGCGCCCACACCGACCAGACCCGCCACCTGATCCAGTGCGGCGCCTTCGACGCCTTCGACCACACGCGGCCGCAACTCCTCTGGCGCCTGCACCTCTTGCGCACGCCCCCCCGGCGGCCGCCGCGCACGGCGGGACTCGACGGGCGGGCCGCCCTCGACCCGGCCGGCCTGGCCGCCTGCTCCTCGACCCCAAAGCGGCGTACCGACGAGATCGTCGGTGCGGCCCGCGACCGCAGCCGCGGCTGGCGGGCGGGGCCGGGCCTGGGGGACAGCGCCCTGGAGCCCGGTGCGAGCGCGACGCTCTTCCCCGAGCCAGCGGCTCCCGCCCTGGCCCTGCCGGGCCTGCCGGACACGCCGCGCGCCGAGCGCGGGAGGCTCGAGTACGACCTCTTGGGCCTGACGGTCCACGAGCACCCCACGGCGGTCTTTCCCTGCCCGGCAGACGAGCGCATCGCGGCCCTGCCCCCCGGTTCCCCCCGGCGGCCGGCACGCGTGATCGCCTGCGCCGAGCTGGGCGACTTCGAGGGCGGGCGCGTCACCCTCCGCGGCTGGCCCGCCGCGACGCGGCGCGTGCGCACCTCGCGCGGAGAGTGGATGCGCTTCGTGACCCTCGAGGACGAGACCGGCCTGGCCGAAGCGGTGCTCTTTCCCGACGTCTACCGACGCGACGGACGGCACCTGGCGGAGTTCGGGACCCTGTGCGTGAGCGGGATCGTCCGCAACGAGCTGGGAGCCTGCTGCCTGGAGGCCGAGCGCGTCTGGTGAAGCGTCGCCGGGGAGATCGGAGCGAGAGGGAGCGTGGCGAGGCGGCCTGGGGCGCGGCCGCGGCGAGCCGTCTCCCGACGGACGGTCAGTCCGCGGCCGGCTCCTCGTCGACGCCGTTGTTCGCGCTCACCTCGCCCTCCGTGCCCTCTTCCCGGTGCTTGCGGTAGCGCAGGCTCACGTTCTCGCGCCCCATCTCCCGCAGGCGGTCGGCGTCCTTCTTGAGCCCGAGGTTGTGGGCCTTGGAGACGACGCTCTTGACCGAACGGTTCAGGCCGCGGGCGATCTCGAGGTTGGAGTGGTCGGGGTAGAGCTCGGCGAGCTTCGCGACCTCCTCAGCGTTCCAACGCGGCATGCGCGTGGCGGAGGAGCCCTTCTGGCGGCGGACGAAGGCCTTGTCCTTGGCCAGGCACAGGACCTCGGCCTGGCGGGCGAGGGACTCGGGCGAGCGACCGAAGATCAGCACCATGTCCTCGTCCCTCCGCGTCCCGTAGAGGCGCTTGAACTCGGCGACCTCCTCGGGGGTCCAGGGGCCTTCCTCGCGGATGCGCCCGAGCTCCTCGATGCGCTCGCGGACCTCCTCGGGGGTGCGACCGAGGATGCGCGCGATCACCTCGGAGCTCGTCGCGCCGAGGTAGCGCTTGAGCTCCAGCACCTCTCGCGCGGTCCAGGGACCTTTGCGCACGGCTAGGGGGAAGATCCCGGCCGCCATCTTGCGCACGCTGGCCTCGGGGCGGTTGAGTTCGCGGGCGATGACCGCGTCCTCCTTGAGCCCGTACAGCTCGCGCAGGCGAGCTACCTCAGCCTGGGACCAACGGCCCCGGCGCGGCAGCTCGGTCTTGACTCCTCCCCATCTAGCTCCTCGCACGACCCTCTCCTTCCTCCCGACTCCTTCAGGCGGGACCTCAATCTACCATCAAAGCTGCAAATGCTGGGGCTCCGGGCGTGGTCCGGATCGCCCGCGACCGCCGCCGAGTCCGGCGCCCGACCGCAAGTCGGTTCCTGGCGCGGAGTTGGCTCACCGGCCCGAGACCGGCCCCCACGCACGGGAGGCCTAGGCGGTCCGGACCCGCTCAGCTGGTGGAGGTCTCCTCGCCCGTCAGGCTGTCGTGCAGCCGCCGGCGCGCCTCCTCGAGCAGGGCGCGAACCCCGACCGCACTCTCTTCGCGCAGGGCCTGGCGCGCCAGTTCACGGGCGTCCGCCAGGGTGACCTGGCGCAGGGCGTACTTGACCTCGCCCACGAAGTTGGGGGCCATGCTGACGCCCGAGTAGCCCAGCCCCAGCAGCACCAGGGCGGTAGCGTAGTCGCCCGCCATCTCACCACAGACCGAGCACGGCTTGCCGGCGCGCCGGCTGGCCTCCGCCACCTCCTGCAGAGCTCGCAGGACGGCGGGATGGTAGGGATCGTAGAGGTGCGCCACCCACGGATTGTCCCGGTCTGCGGCCAGCAGGTACTGCACCATGTCGTTGGTCCCGACGCTGACGAAGTCCACCTCCTCGAGGATCTCCGGCAGGACGAACAGCACGGAAGGCACCTCGACCATGATCCCCACGGGCACGTCCTCGGCGATCTCGTAGCCCTGGTCGGTCAGCTGGTCGCGGACGCCTTCGAAGATGCGCTTGGTCTCACGCACTTCGTCGAGGGAGGAGACCATGGGCAGGAGCAAGCGCAGGTCGCCGTGGGCGCTGGCGCGCAGGGCGGCCCGCAGCTGGACCCGCAGGAGGTCCGCCCACTGCAAGGCGATGCGCAAGCCTCGCCAGCCGAGCTGAGGATTGGGTTCGTCTGGCGTGTCGAAGTACGGCAGGCGCTTGTCGCCCCCGATGTCGAGGGTGCGCACGGTCACCGGCCGGCCTTCGAGCAACTCGAGCAGGCGCCGGTACACGCGGTACTGCTCCTCTTCTGAGGGGAACTCGGAGCGCTCCATGTAGAGGAACTCGGTGCGGAAGAGCCCGACGCCGTCGGTGTGTCCCACGTCGAAGGTCTCCACGTCCCGCAGACCCTCGACGTTGGTCTGCAGGGCAAACGGCCGGCCGTCACTGGTGTGCGAGGGCAAGGCCGCGTGGACCGCTAGCGCCTCTCGGCGCGCGACATGCCGCCGGCGCCGCTCCAGGAACTGGTCGACGGCCCCCTCGTCCGGCCCGAGCTGGACCGTCCCGCGATCGCCGTCCACGATCACGCGCATGCCCTTCTCCAGGCGCGACATCAGGTTCGGGACCGCGGCGACGCAGGGGAAGCCCAGGGAGCGGGCCAGCACGCCGCCGTGAGAGAAGCGGCCGCCGGTCTCGGTCAGGATGGCGAGCACGCGCTCGCGGTCGAGGTAGGTCACCACGTGCGGGGTCAGGTCCGCCGCCGCCAGGACGACACGCTCCTCGCGGGCCATGACGCCTCGGCGCTCGCTGCTCGACAGCTCCTCGAGCACGGCGCACCAGGGCTCGCTGACGTCCGCGCCGTAGCGCAGGGCGGAATCGCCGTCGAGCCCGCCCATGACCTGCTCGAGGTGCTCGATGAGGCGCTGCACGCAGACCTCGGCGTTGAGGCGGTCGTCACGGATGGCCTGCACGACCCTGTCGAGGGCGTTGGGGTCCTCGAGGATCGTGCGATGGACGGCGAAGATCTCCGCGTCTTGCTCGTTCGTCTGCTCGGCGACACGCCTGCGCCGAGCCTCCAGCGCGCCGGTGACCGCAGCGATGGCCTCGTGCAGGCGGGCGATCTCGCCCTCGACCTCCTCGGCCCTCAAGGACCAGCTCGGGACGACGTCGGGCGTGGCGCGCACGACGTACACCGGTCCCATCGCTAGTCCGGGAGCGACCGCGGTACCACTGATCATTCCGGGCGAGGACATGGAAGCAGATCGATCCGGGGGGGGCGCGGGAGCGCCGTCGCGGGTCCCGTCGAGGGGCACTCTACACTCCACGGCACCGGCGGTGGTAGGGACGGTGCCCGATGCGGGCTTCACCGGCCCACGGCGTCCGTTTCCCTCAAGTCACGGCCCCTCGGCACCCGAAGCGAGTCCAGGACCCTCAGGGTGCGACGCGGGCTCGCGCCGTTCGCCCGCGGTCGCTCCCGTGCGACCGCGGACCGCGCCCTTACCACGCAACTCCAGCAGGCGGCGAGAGACACGATGGGCAGCACCCCCGAGGCGAACGCAGTACACCAGACGAGCGGACGATCCACCGGCGCAGGGAGAGCTTGGAGCGCCTTCGTGCTGCTCGCAGGCTGCGGGGCGCTGGTGACGGGCGCCCTGGCGGCGACCGGCGACGCTCTCGATCCGCGCGTAACCAGGATCACCGCCGAGCTCGCCGAAACAGGCGTGAGCCCGGCGGCTCTCGCCATGGCCGGCGGGATCGTCTTCTGTGTGGGGACGATGCTCGCGTCCCTCTCCAGCCTGCGACGGGGGATCGCCCGCACCGGGGAGCCCGAGCCGGTGCTCGAGGAGCTGGTGACCCAGGTGCTCGCGCACCGCCAGGACGCCACGCGCATCCTGCAGGAGACCCAGGCGGTCGGGGAGTCCGCCCGGAAGCTCCTGGCGGGTTCCCAGGAACAGGCGCCCGGTCACCATGACGAAGCCGCCTTCCGCCTCGCAGCGAGCGTGGACCAGCTCGGCGCCGGCCTGGGCGAGCACATGAGCAGCCACGGCACGCAGGCGGAGCAGCGCTTCGACGCGGTCGACCACGTCCTCGAGCGCATCTGCGAGCAGCTCGTCGAGCTGCGCGCCGAGCTCGGGGAAGTGCGCGCCGCCGGCGAACGCCTGGCGACCGACCTCGAGCCGCGGCACGGCCGCGAGCAGGGCGCGCTCGAGACGGACGGACGGGAACCCGCCGACCGCGAGGAGGTCGCGTGGGGCGAGGGCTGGGACGAGCAGGTCGGAAGTGAGCGGGTCTGCGACGTCCCGCGCGGGTCGTCGAACGGGGTCCTCCCCGCTCATCAGGACGAGGATCCCCTCGAGCCCGAGGAGCTGGAGATCGTCGTCACCCTCGAGGAGCAGCCCGAGGATTCCGAAGCACCCGCGCACGCCGCGTGCGAGGGTTCCCTGGGCCTCTTGGACGACATCGACGAGTACGGCGAGTACCACGCCCCCGACAAGGCACCCGCAGAGGCCGAGAGTGCCGCCGAGGGCGAGCCACAGCCTGCGGAGTCGTCGGTAGACCACCAGCTCGCGGAGCTGCGCTCCCTGTTGTCCGAAGCCGAGCTGCGCGAGGTCCTCGACGGCTTCCGCCGCGGGGCCGAGGATCGGCTGGGCTAGCGCCGCCGGCGCTGCCCGCCGTCGCTCTCGAACTCCGGGGGCAACAGGAGGGCCGGATCGAGCCCACCGAGGGACGCCTCGAGGGAGGCCGCCAGAGCGTGCCGCTCGAGCTCGACGAGGCGGGCTAGGACGAGTCGCGCCGTGGCGACGGGTGAGATGTTCATCCCGTCGAGGGTGGCCGCCGCCCCGGGCGCGCGGTCGAAGGACGCGAGCAGGCCCGCCACCGCGCCATCGAGCTCACCGCGCTCGAACAGCACCCGTGCACGAGCCGCCAGAGCCAGGGCGATGTAGTGGTCCGCGGACTCCCGACTGGAGGGAGCGCTCACGATGCCCGCCTCGAAGTGGGCGATGGCCCGCCCATAGGCTCCCAGGGACTCGCCGGCGGCTCCCGCGCGACGGTGGACCTCGGCGGCAATGAACGCCGCGTAGCCCGCGTACCAGGGGAGCGCGGGGTGGGCGTCCTCCTCCCTGAGGAGACCCTCGTAAACGGCCTCCAAACCGTCCACGTCGTCCAGGCGGCGCTCGGCGAGCAGGCGCTCCCGCATCCGCCGGTGGACCTGCGAGGAGTCGGGGAAGCGATCGAGGCCGCGCTCGAGCACGGCGGCCGCGTGCCCAGAGGCGCCGAAGGAGGCGAGGAAGTCGTAGTGCGCCACGACGTGGTCGGCGGTGCCATGGGGATGCCGCGCCAGCCGGTCGTGGGCCGCGTGCACGTCGGTCAGCCACTCGCGGGGCCAGGGCTCGCGCGCGCGCACGGCCTCGCGGATCGCCATGCGGCGCACCTCCGCCAGGAGCGAGAGCACGGCCATCGAGTTCCAGCTCTGGGCTCCCGGCGGCATGATCGCGACGGTCTCCTCCGCCCGTGCCTGGGCTGCGTCGTGGTCACCCTCATACCAGGCGCACAGGGCGGTGACGGCGGCGCAGCGCCATGCGCTCGCTCCCCGGTCCTCGGCCTCGGCGGCGATCCGCCCCGCGTCCCGCAGCATCAGGGCGGCCAAGGCCGCGTCGGTGTCGGGGTGCAGGGCGAGGGCCAGGAACGACTCCGCCATCCCCAGCACCGCGTCGGGCTCCTTGGGGCCGTCCTCCAGTTCGCTCGCCCGCGCTTCGAGACGCGCCGCTACCGCGTGGCGCCGGTACTCGAGCGACTGTTCGGGACTGGGCACGGCCGGGTAGACGGCTCCCGCGGAGACGAGGTCCGACCGGCCGCCCAGCCCGCGGTAGACGGTGACGAGGTCCCGTGCCCTCGGCGAGCTGTCGGCCAAACGCTCGAGAGCGGCCACCAGCGCCTCCCGGTCCTCGGCGGACATCGGGGTGCGCAGGACGTCGGCGATGAGGTCGATGGCCCGAGGTGAGCTCCCCTCCAACAGCCCGCGCATCGCGATCCGCCGCAGCTGCGGGTCGTCGCCGAAGAGCGCCATCCTCAACAGGTCGGTCTCGTCCACGTCCGCGGTCACGACAGCGGCCTCGATCAGCTGCAGGCGGACGGTGGCGTCGCCTTCGACGAAGGCGCGCTCGATCGCGATCCTGTCTGCGATGTCCGGGCTTGCGACGCGCTCGACGAGCGACAGGTCGCCCAGGGCGGTCGTGGGCTGCGGTGAGGGGCGGCTGGCAATCGTCTCACGGATGGTCTCGAAGACCGATTCCGTGTCGAAGGCGTAGTAGACGTCGTAGATCTCCGTGCGATCGAGCTCCACGGCGATGTGCCGCGGAGCGATGCGCTTGCCTTCGAAGTAGCGCTCGTAGAGCAGCGGCTCGATCGCGATGTGCTCCCCGCAGGTCACGCTGCCGAAGCGCGGGCAGAGGATCCGCCTCCCCCACCGGTCGTGGTCTCGGGGCGTGTGTCGGTACACCGAGGCGATGACCGTCACGTAGGGTTCGTAGAGGGCCGCGGTCTCGGGGCGGCGATAGCGGATCCCCGCGTAGTGTTCGCTCGCTATCTCCCCGTCCATGTTCACGCAGATCAGGATCGGCCGGTCGGTTCGCCGTGACACCTCCAGGGCGTCCTCCCAAGTGCGCTGCCAGGAGACCAGGCACTCCAGCGCCCAATCCTCCTCGGTGGGCGCGGGCCACATCGCGGCACGCGAGTCGGCGAGGCCGCCCGGGTCCTGGGCGGCAGCGGCGGCGCCGAACTGGAGCAGAGCCCAGGCGGCAGCAGCCGCGGGAAGGGCGCGGCCCAGGGCTGGGCGTCGTTCGGCTCTCGTGGGCATCGATCGTCTGCGGAGTCGAGGTCGCGGCGGGAGGGCGGCCCCTGCCGAGTGGCCGGGGACCGGTCAGTCGTCCCCGTCCCCCGACCGGGCGGAAGCGGACTCCGCCGCGGACTGGGGGTCCGACGCCTGCTCGACGCAGCCGGGGGACTCGGCCTCCTCGACAGCGGGAACCTGGTCGGCCTGGCCGGCTTCGACAACCTCCGACGGCTCGGCAACGGGCACCTCCTCGGAACCCCTAGCGCCCGCCTTCTTCTTGGTGGCCTTCTTCTTGGTCGCCTTCTTCTTGGTCGCCTTCTTCTTGGTCGCCTTCTTCTTGGCCGCTTTCTTCTTGGTCGCCTTCTTCTTCGTCGGCTTCTTCTCAGCCTGCTGATCGGCGCTCGCCGGCGATTCGGTCACCCCCTCCTCGGGGCCCGACTCCTGCGCGGCAGCCTCCTCGACCGCGCCGGACGGGGCCGGGCTCGGCGGCGAGGCCTGTTCGGGCGACGCCTCGACCTCCGCCTGCCCGAGCGGCTCGGGCTCGGCCTCTTCGCTCCCGAAGAACTTGGCGAAGGGGTTGTTGCGCAGCCCGCCGTGAGCGCGGTTGACCTCCGAGAGGTTCACGCGTTCATCACGCTCACCGCGGCCTCGACCGGGTCCGCGGCCGCCGCCGCGGCCCATGCCGCGCCCGCCGCCACGGTTTCCGCCTCGGCCGCCGGGGGCCGCTCCGCCAAGACCGTCGCGGCGCGTCTGCGCAGCACGCAGGTTCGGACGCTTCTCGTGCCGCTCCTCGCGTCCACCGCGAGCACGCCCCCCCTGCCGGGCTCCCTCGCGCCCCCGACCAGCGCTGCGCCCGCGCGTCGGACGCTCGCGGGGGACCTTCTTGAGGGAGAGGGTCGGGCGCTGTCCCGTGCCGTCGAGCAGGCGCGCGCGCACGATCTGCCCCACGCTGAGCATCTCACGGGCATCCCTCACGTACCGGTCGGAGACCTCGCTGATGTGGATCATCGCGTCCTCCTCGAGCCCGATGTCCACGAACACGCCGAAGCTGGCGACGTTGGAGACGATGCCCTCGACAACGCTCCCCGCCGGCAGGGCGGCGACGTCCGTGCCCGGATCCAGCAGGATCGGACGGTGCAGGCGCTGGCGCGGATCACGCCCCGGGTAGGCGAGCTCGCGCATCAAGTCGCGCCAGGTGTCCTCGTCGACCTCGAAGTCCTCCCGCCTCAGACCGCGCGTGATGCCGGTCCGGCCCAGGCCCTCCTCGACGCCGCCCGCTACCGATTCGAGGATCCGGCGCGCCAGGGGATACTGCTCGGGGTGCAGGTTGGTTCGGTCCAGGGGCTCTGGGGATCCGGCAACGCGCAGGAAGGCGGCCGTACCAGTCCACTCGGCCTCGGTGAGGATCCCCTCCTCGCGCAAGGCCTCCCGGCTCTCGATCGGTCCGGTGGCGCGGCGCTCCAGGAGTCGCTCCGCCGCCGCGCGGTCGAGGCCGGGCAGCTGCGAGAGGAAGGACAGCTCCGCGTGGTTCACGTCACAGCCCACATGGGCGGCGCAGCTCTCGGTCGTCTCCCGGAACAAGCGCCGGATGTTGGCCTTGCTCACCAGGCCCTGCTCGGGCCCCAGGCCGAGATGGCGCGCGTCCACCTTGACGAGCTCGCCGATCGGGTTCTGCAGTCTGCGGGCGAGGCTGACCGCCATGCGCCCGGGAACGCCGGCGCCATCGAGCTCGCGCCGTGCCAGCTCCGAGTTCGCGTAGCTGGAGAGGCCGGCGGAGGTCACGATGTAGACGAACGCGTCGCCGCCGCCCGCCGCGATTGCCGCGCGCAGCCGCGACACCGCGGCCCGGGAGCTCCCGCCGTGGCCCACGGCGAAGTCGTTCACGCCCTTGCCGGCGAAGTAGGCGGCCAGCTCCTCGCCCAGGGCCGCCGCGTCCTTCTCGCCCGTCTCGATCCGTTGCTCGGGGTGAGCGAGCTTCCCGTCGGCATCGACGACGGCGAAGGTCCAATCGCCCTTGGCATTGACGTCCACTCCCGCCACGGGAAGGCGCCGGGCGAGCTGGGGCGAGAGCAGCAGCTGCCGCAGGTGCCGCTCGAGGAATCGCATCGCCTCGGCGTCCGCGCGCTCCTTGAGCTCGAGGCGGATCTGCTCTTCGATCGCGGGCAGCAGGCGGTAGTCGAGGGCGCGCGCACACACCTCCTGGAGGACGGCCTCGAAGGCAGGGTTGGGGCGCGGGCAGAGCTCCTTGCCGACGAGGGCGAGGGCGGCCTTGCGGTCGATGGAGATGCGCGTGGTCAACACGCGCTCCTTCTGGGCCTGCCGCAGGGCCAGCAAGCGGTGGCCCTGGAGCTGGTGCAGGGGCTGGCTGAGCTTCAACAGCGAGCGGAAGCGGCCCGCCTTGCCCGCATCCGCCATCGCCCGCGTGCTGAGCGTGCCGTTCTTGCGCATGACCCGTCGTAGGGCCTGACGCAGGCGCGGAAGGCGACCGAGGCGGTCCGAGAGGATCCGCGTCGCGCCGGCGAGGGCCTCGCCCTCGTTGTGGACGTCGCGGTCGGGGGACACGTAGGGGGTGCAGACCCGCGCGAGCTCGGCTGTCAGCTCCGCGTGCTGGACGGCTACGCCCTTGCGGGGGCCGGTGTCGGGCTCTGCCCGTACGGGGGGAGCAGGCTCGCTCGCGGGCCCTGCGCTCGACGCGGCGGAGGGATCTGCATCGCTCGCGGCGGCGTCGCTCTCGACAGCGGAGGCCTCGGCACCTTCGCTCGAGGCGGCCGTGGGCTCGGCGTCGGCGGCGGCGCCATCGCTCGGGTCGGCGTCGGCGCCGGCGGCCGGCGCGGCCTCGGCCTCCGCCTGCGGGGGGGGATCGGTCGCCTCGCCGTCCGCCGTCGCCGCGCCCCCGCCCGCCTCGGCACCCTCTGCGCCCTCGTCCGCCTTCGCGGCGGAACGCGCGAGGGGCTTGGCGAGCAGGTCGGCCAGGCCGCCGAGTCCCCGGTCGAGGGCGAGCTGCACTTCGGGCTCGGGACGGCGGAAGGGCAAGAAGCGGTCCTCGAGCTCGAAGCGGTCCATGCACGAGCGGATGCCATTGGCGGCCTTCTCGGGGACGCCTTCCTCCCGTTCGAGTGCGCGCAGGATCGTGCCGCGGCGCCGGTCGAGCTCGTTCAGCTCCTCCCGGCGGGCGACGAGGCGCCGGAGCACGCTCGGGAGCATGCCTCCAACGCGCGCGCGCCGGAAGCTGCCGATGAAGGACGGGCTGAGGCCGGCGTCGATCATCTCGAACGCGCCGGAAATGTGCTCGACCTTGACCTTCAGTTCGCTGGCCAGGGTCTCGAGGATCGGGGTGGTCGTCACGGTCGCTCCCCCGGCGGTGGGCCGGGGGTCATGAGAAGCGCGCGCACGGATGCGGCTCGGTCTGTCAGGGCTCGCGCGCGGCGGTTCACCTTGCGGAGCGTCGTCGTCAGGCCTTGTCGGCCGGCGAGATTGTACACGCTCCCCCGCCCGGGGATCGCGACGACCCGATCGCGCACCCCGAGGGGGGCGAGCGGCGCGCGCAGGGCCTCAGATCCGCACTTCCTGCGCGATGGTCTTCCCCAGACGCAGGCCCGAAGACTCGTCGATGCCCGTCACCAGATTGCCGTCGACCACGACCTGCCGGCCGGCGTAGCGTCCGCCGGCGCGTCGGATCTCCTCGGCCGCCTCCGCGGCACCCGTGACCCTGCGCTTGCTCAGGATTCCGGCCCGGGCGAGGGCGAGGGACGCGAGTCCCCAGGCTCCGATCAGCTTGCCGGTCGAGTCGGCCTCGGCGGCGAGGCGCAGCACGTCCGGATCGGAGAGGAACTCGCTGTCCCGCTCGCAGCCGACGAAGACCACTCCGACGTAGTCCGCCATCGACTCCTGCTTCAGGTCGCCATCGACCTGGAACTCGTCTTGCAGGCGGCCGGTCACGCAGGCCTCTGGCGAGAGGGACACGGCACGCGTTCCCACGTGGACGTTGTTCAGGCTCGAGCGCACGTGGCGCAAGGTCTGGTCGTCGAAGCCGTCGCTCGGCACGGCGATCAACACGGTGCTCCGGCGCTCCTGGATCGCGAGCCCGTCGTCGTCGACTCCTGCGCTGTCCTGCTCGTCGGCCATGATGGTGGGAGATTGTGCGCACTCGCCCCGGCAGTTCAAGGGGCAGTGGAACCCGGGGCGATTCCCGCGGCAGCCTCGTCAGTGCAGCGTCGGCCTCAAGCGGGCAGCTCGAACACCGAGACGCGCTGTTCCTCCGCCAGGAGACCGGCGCCGCTGGAGACCTGCCACGCGACCTGCTCATCGAGACCCGGGATGGCCCAGCTCCCCAGAGCGCGGCCGGTGAGGATGTCCCGGACCTCGAGCATCGCCCCGCGCACGACGTAGAGCTTGCCGCTATCGGAGGTGATGCTGATCTCGGGCACGGACTCCACGGGCGTCGTGGACAGGATCTCGAACCACGCACCCGCCTGGCCGTCGGTGGCCGAGGCCGCAAGCCCCAGGAGCGAGAGCGTGTCGGCGACGACCTCGCCGTCCTGCTCCCACTCGCCGAGGGTGACGAGGAAGCGGCCGGCGAGCTCAGGAGGCAGGGCGGCCTGCAGGTCCGCCGTCAGGATCACCGCCTCGTCACCGCCGCCGGCGAGGCCGTGGATGCCAGGCAGCAAGCAGGGCACCAGGGAGGCCTCCGGCTCTCCCGTCAGGGCGTCGAGGGCCAGAACGCCGTAGGCGCCCGTCTCGGGTCTGCTGTACCCGACGAGGACCCGGTCGCCACAGCGTGCGATGTGGTGGATGCGCTCCTTGGGAGGCTCGTAGGCCCAGGCCACGGACATGAGCGGCGTCGAGATGGCAAACACGCGCTTGGCGTTGGCGCACAGGCAGAGGTCCTCGAAGACCATCGCCTCATCGAAGTCGCCGATGGCCTCGACGCCGAGCAACTTGCCCGTCTCGCGCTCCATGCGCACGATGCGCTGGCCCTGCTCGCTAGGACCGAGGACGATCACCTCCTCGGGGCTGCCGAATCCGGCGGCGAAGCCGCGTCCGTAGCCCACCTCGCAGGGGGAGAGCCACAGGGTCTCACCCGTGTGGCGATCGAGAGCTCCGAGCTTGCCGGGAATGACGCTGTCCACCCACATCCCTCCGGCGGGGGGGTCGTAGCCGTGGACGAGCACCGGTCCCTCGGTCCCGAAGGCGATCCCGTCGATCTCGATCTCGAGCTCCCGGGACCACCGTCTGCGAGCCGTGCTGGTCATGGGCGGATGGTAGCAGCCTGAGAACCGGAGGTTGAAGAAGGAAACCGGCGCCCGACGCGCCGCTCAGTCGTCGGCCAGCGCCTTCTCGGCCAGGCTCTTGGGCAGGTCTTTGTACTCGTGGTACTCCATCGAGTACGACCCGCGGCCTCCGGTGGCACCCCGCAGGGCGGAGGAGTACTGGAACATCTCGGCGATCGGGACCTGGGCGCGCACGACCCGCAGATCGCCCTGGGAGTCCACCTCGCTCACCTCACCGCGCCGCGAGTTCAAGTCCCCCACGACCGAGCCGAGGTACTCCTCGGGCACGCGCACCTCGACCTTCATGATCGGCTCGAGGAGGACGAAGTTGCTCTCCATCGCCTGCCTGAAGGCGAGCATCCCCGCGTTGTGGAACGCGAGCTCGGAGGAGTCGACCTCGTGCGCCTTCCCGTCGTAGAGGATCGCGCGCACGTTCACGAACTGGTGCCCGAGGCTCCCGCCGGCGTCGAACACCTCGCGCAGGCCCTGCTCCACGTTCTTGATGTACTCGCGGGGGACGTTGCCTCCCTTGACCTCATCCACGAACTCCATCCCGCCGTCTTCGGTCTGGGCGGTCTCGAAGCGCACGTGGACGACTGCATACTGCCCGCGGCCGCCCGACTGGCGGATGTAGCGTGCCTCGGTGTCCACGCCGCGGTCGAGGCGCTGGCGATAGGCGACCTTGGGCCGGCCGGTGCGCACGTCGACCTTGTACTCGGTCCGAATGCGGTTGAGCAGCACCTCGAGGTGCAGTTCCCCCATGCCCGAGATGATCAGCTGGTCGGTCTGCTCGTTGCGCTTCGAGCGGAAGGTCGGGTCCTCGCGCATCAGCCGACCGATGGTGTCGCTCAGCTTGTCGCGGTCCTGGTTCTTCGCGGGCTCGATCGCCATCGAGATCACCGTGTCGGGGAAGACGATCTCGCTCAGGGCGATCGGCGCCTCGGGATCGCACAGGGTGTCCCCGGTGACGCTCTGCTTCAGGCCCACCACCGCGGCGATCTCACCGGCGGGGATCGAGTCCACGTGCTCGCGCTTGTTGGCGTGGATGCGGACGATGCGCCCGACTCGCTCCATGCGCCCCAGGCGCGGGTTCTGGACCTTGACACCCTTCTCGAGGACGCCCGAGTACACGCGCACGAAGGTCAAGTCGCCCGTCTGCTCGGCGATGGTCTTGAAGGCCATGGCCGAGAGCGGCGCCGCGGGATCGGCCTCGCGCGAAACCTCCTCGCCCGTCGCGGGGTCGGTGCCGACGACGGCGGGGATGTCCCGGGGGCTGGGGAGGAACTCGATGGTTGCGTCGAGCACGAAGCGCACTCCCTTGTGCTTGAGCGCCGAGCCCACCAGGACCGGCGTGATCTCCATGCCCAGGGTCCCCTTGCGCAAGGCCGAGAGCGCCAACTCGGGAGAGACCGGCTCGTCCTCGACGAACAGGTCGAGGAGATCCTCGTCGAACTCCGCGGCGACCTCGAGCAGCTCGTGCCGGCGCAGCTCCGCTTCCTCGCGCAGCTCCGCGGGGATCTCATCGGTTTCGCGCAGACCGCCGTCGGCCTCCTCGTCGAACTCGAAGAGCTTCATGCGGATGAGGTCGATGACCGCGAAGAACTCCCGCTCCGCTCCGACGGGCATCTGGATGGGCACGGGCCTGGCCCCGAGGCGGTCCCGAATGGAGTCGACGGCGGCGGAGAAATCCGCTCCGACGCGGTCCATCTTGTTGATGAAGCAGATGCGCGGCACGCCGTAGCGGTCGGCCTGGCGCCAGACCGTCTCGGACTGCGCTTCCACGCCGCTGACGGCGTCGAAGACCGCGATCGCTCCGTCGAGGACGCGCAAGGAACGCTCGACCTCGGCGGTGAAGTCCACGTGTCCGGGCGTGTCGATGATGTTGATCGAGTGGTCGCGCCACTCACAGCTCGTGGCGGCCGACTGGATCGTGATGCCGCGACGCTGCTCCTCTTCGAGGAAGTCCATCGTCGCCTCGCCGTCGTGGACCTCGCCCGTACGGTGGATCTTCTCCGTCAGGAACAGGATCCGCTCGGTGACGGTCGTCTTGCCAGCATCGATGTGGGCCATGATGCCGATGTTGCGGTGGGTTGCGAG